>JAWKUR010000001.1:0-22031 GCA_041398445.1 Hyphomonas sp.
GCAGGCATCCTGGTGAAAGTCGGCTTCGACACGATCGACATGTCCTATCTCAAGCGTGCCCACAAAGGCCCGCGCTGGGATCTGGCGCTGATGGTGCTCGTCCTTGGCCTGACGGTCTTCGTTGACCTGATCACTGCCGTTGCCGTGGGTGTTGTCCTCGCCGCCCTCGCCTTCATCAAGAAGCTGGCCGACGACCAGATCGCCTCGGTGCAGCGTGAAGCTCCGCGCCAGTCCACCGAGGAGGAGGTCAACCTGCTCTCGCGCTGTGGCGGCCGTGTGATGCTGTTCGACTTCGGCGGCCCGCTCAGCTTCGGCGCAGCGGCAGACCTTGGCCACCACGTCCGCAGCAAGGCTGGCGACAAGGTCGAGGTGATCGTGCTGGACTTTGCCCGCGTGCCCTTCATCGACGTCTCCGCCGTCCGTGCGGTCGAGACGATCATCGAGGACGCACATGATGCCGGCAAGGATGTCTACTTCACCGGCATGAGCGCGGATGTCGAAAACCTGCTGCAGAAGTTCGCCACCGACCAGGTGCCGGGCAGCCAGGACAAGCGTTTCGGCAACCGGCTTGAGGCCCTCAACGCGGCCCTTTCCCGCCTTAACGAGAAGCCGTCCCCCGTACCGGCCGAATAACAGGAGATACCCCCCGTTCCTGATCCTGCCCCGCTCCCCCTCTCTCCGGGAGCGGGGATTTTTTTGCCCTGTGAAACAGTAAATCAGACCTACGCCATCCCCCTTCCCTAAGGATGCCGCAATTCCTATCTATACTCGAGCGCGATGATAATCATGCGCAATCCGGTAGAAGACGCCGCCGCCAGACGGGGCTAAAAGACCGGACATTCCATATTGGAACCGTCGCCGGTTTCACGGGACAGGTTCCGGAAGGAGGATTTGAAGATATGGCAAACAAGATTTCTGCCAGTACGAGCATGACGCTCAGCCCCGAACAGGGCCTCAGCCGTTATCTCACTGAAATTCGCAAATTCCCGATGCTCGAAAAGAACGAGGAGTTCATGCTGGCCCGGCGCTGGCGCGAGCAGGAGGACACCGAAGCCGCCGAAAAGATGGTGACATCCCACCTGCGCCTCGTGGCCAAGATCGCCATGGGCTATCGCGGCTATGGCCTGCCGATGGCCGAGGTCATCTCGGAGGGCAATGTCGGCCTGATGCAGGCCGTGAAGAAGTTCGACCCGGACAAGGGCTTCCGCCTGGCCACCTATGCCATGTGGTGGATCCGCGCCGCGATCCAGGAATACATCCTGCGCTCGTGGAGCCTGGTGAAGCTCGGCACGACGGCTGCCCAGAAGAAGCTGTTCTTCAACCTGCGCCGCCTGAAAGGCGAGATGGCCGCCCTTGAAGAAGGTGACCTGAAGCCCGAACAGGCCCGCCTGATCGCCGAGAAGCTGAACGTCACCGAAGACGAGGTCTATTCCATGAACGGACGCATGTCCGGCTCGGATGCCTCGCTGAACGTGCCGATGGGCACCGATGGCGACATGGAATGGCAGGACTGGCTGGCCGATGACGAGCCGAACCAGGCCACTGAATTCGCCGACAAGCAGGAATTCAACGCCCGTATGGAACTGCTGAGCGCGGCGATGGAAGACCTGAACGAGCGCGAGCGCCACATCCTGACCGAACGGCGCCTGACCGACGAACCGAAGACGCTGGAAGAGCTTTCCGAGGAGTACAATGTCTCCCGCGAGCGCATCCGCCAGATCGAGGTTCGCGCCTTCGAGAAACTGCAAAAGGCCATGAAACGCATGGCCAAGGAACAGGGCCTGCCGGCGGGGAACTAAGGAAAAGGCCCCGGCTACCTCTGCCGGGGCCTTCCTTTACTTCTTCTTGTTGCCCCTAGTCTCGTCCTGAGAAAGAACCGATGCAGCAAGGGACTTTTGCTCACTCTTGGTAATCGGTTTCCCCCTCAGGGCTTTCGACGCAATAGAAGATACCTTGGAAGAACTTTGCTTCTTCGGCATAATGAATACCTCTTCGTTTTCGTTATTGAAAAATCAAACGGGTCGCAGCAGATTGGCTGACGAATGAGGTATTCAGGCAATTCTATCGGTTGCTTGCCACACAACACTCACTCCTTTCTGACAGGCTAGTCGGTTGGTGTGGTTGTAAAGGGAAGTTGGCGCTTCCCAGCGAAAGCCGTCATCGAAAGGTGGCGGCTTTTTGCCATCAGACGAATCGAGCAAAGCAAGCATCGCTCATTGTCGCAAACACGCAAGTTAACCAGAGAGCAAAATCTGTGGAAAGCAAAAACAATCCACTCGGTCTCCACAGGATTATCACAGCCTTATGCACAGATTGATCCACAGAATTTCACTGATCGAGAAAAGTTCCCGGAACGTATCGAGACCTAAGCTCAGTTTTACATCCGGGTCTCCGCCTTTTCCTTCTCATCGCCATCCAGCTTGATGTCCGTCGGGTCGACGCCCAGAATGACGGACAGGATCAGTGCGCCCACGCCCACCGCAAACACGATGATCGCCACCAGCCCGCCGCCAACGCCCAGCGTGCGGGCGAGATAGTTCGTGATTTCCTCATAGCGGAACACGCCCACCGCCGCCGCGATGAAGCCGCCGACCTTGGCGGCATATTCGATCTGGCTGGGATAGGAGCGCAGGTGGAAGAAGACGAGCAGCAGGGTCCACGCCGCAAAGCCGAGCGCGATCAGCGGTGCCACCACCGTATAGGCACTGGCAGAGCCTGACCCGGTCAGCAGCGACATGGTCTGCAGGTAGGCCGCGTTCAGCAGCGGCCAGACCAGCATCACCGCCCCGCCCAGCGCCAGGCCAAAGGAAATGCCCGACGGCGTCGCCCCGTGCAGGCGCTCCAGCCCCTTGCGGTACTGCACCAGCAGGATGCCGATCCCCAGCAGCAGCAACAGGAAGAAAATCTTCACCGGCATCACCCAGCGGTGCACGGCACTGGTGCGCGAAGGTGCCTCTGCCGCCAGCGTGTTCAGGTGCTGGCGGAAGGCCGCCTTGGCCGTACAGCAGGCCCGCACCGACAGGCGCTCTCCCGCCGGGAAGCACAGCTTCTCCACCTCGGCCGCCACCGAATAGCGCAGCCATTCCTGATCGCACTGGGCCTGGTATTCGCCGAGGCCCTTGTCGATGCCGGAGAGGATGCGCATGCGGGCGAGGATGTCCGTCACGGGCGCGCGGGGCGGCGCCTTCCCCATTGCAGGCGCCCCGGCATCTTCCATCAGGGTCTTCGGCGCAATCTCGAAGATGGAGCGCGCTTCAGAAGCCTCGAACGCGCCGGAAATGGTCCACGCCCCTGCCCCGGCCACCAGCAGGCTGCCCAGCAGGGCGACCCGCCCGAATTTCAGCTGGCCGCGCCACATCGCATCGACCAGCAGGACCGCCGGGCGCCAGAACGCGACGAGAGCCAGCAGGCCCGCCACGGGAAAGAAGATGAAGTTCTGCGAATCCAGCGAGGCCAGCCGCAGGGCAAGGCCGGAAGAACTGAATTCCTGCACCAGCGTGCCGGTCTCCAGCAGGAAGGCCAGGTAAAGCAGCGCGAAGACGAACGTCACCGCGATCCGGGTGGCGATATGTGCCTGGGCCATGCGCGGCACTCCCCTCCGCTATCTGCACAGCCATATTCCTACCGCAATCATCGGCACAAACAAATGACGGGGTTAATGCCTGCCGGGGCGTGTGCCCTGCGGTTCCCCCGGAACCCGGCAAGCCGCCCGGCGTTTATCCTGCAAGACCCGCCTCTCCACCCAAGACCCGAAAGGAGCCTTGAAATGAAGTTCAAACTGATCACCACTGCACTGGCCGCCGCCATGGGCGCTGGCCTCATGGCCTATGCAGACCCGCCACATTCGGCGCATGGCGACCTGCCGCCGGGCCTGGCCAAGCAGGGCAAGATCCCGCCGGGCCACGCCAAGAAAATGTGGAAGAAGGGCGAATACCTGCCCGTGGACTATCGCACCGGCCACTATTTCGAGGACTGGCGCCGCTATGACCTGGAACCGGCCCCTCAGGGCTATCGCTGGGTTGTCGTGGACCGTGACGCCTACCTGATGGAAGTCACCACGGGCCTCGTGGCCAACGCCATCATCGACCTGCTCGACTGATCGTAAACCCCAAGCGATCCATCGCAGCAGACGGAACGGGCATGGGTTTTCCCATGCCCGTTTTCCTTATACGGATCACTCAGTCATTTTTCAACCGAGCCCGAGCCCGCAGGTAACTCGGATTATCCACTAAGTATGGCAGGATCAGATCGAGGCAGCCACCTGACTGGCTGTGCGCCCCGGCCAGTTTCCAAACGCCATTTTCGCGACGCCAGACCGTTGTGAAACGTCCGGAACTCAGCTCGAGGCGATCCTCTACGCGACAGGCCGTATCATAGAATGAGCTGCAGATAATATCCCCTGCGGAGACCTCCTTCATCCGGGACAGCGAGCCCCGCCCCCATCTCGCTTGATAGATGTCACTCCCTGACGCCCATTTGCATTCAGGCGCCTTGAGGCTCTGACGTTCGACCTGGGAAAAATTGCTCATGAACCGCCGGGCGCCCTCTTCGCCCAGAGCATCAGAAAGACCGGCAACCGGCTCACTGGGAAGACTGCGCCACAGATCCTGATTGAGCTTTTCCTGTGCGGCCACAACCTGCTGCATGTGTTCAGCGCGCTGATGCAAACGCGCAGGCACGATTACCATCAGCACAGCAAACGCAGCGAGCAAAAGCCAGCCCACACCGCGTGGACGCAAATACGAGGGGAAGCGCAAAACAGTCATGAGCCGATTTCTCCCCCCCCCCTGAAGCCCCACCGCAGGCATGGGACCTCCCATGCTGCTATTTTTCAGTCTACGGAAGACTCCGCTTCAACGGGCTCAGCCTCAGCCTCG
Organism: Hyphomonas sp.; assembly: GCA_041398445.1. Taxonomy (GTDB): domain Bacteria; phylum Pseudomonadota; class Alphaproteobacteria; order Caulobacterales; family Hyphomonadaceae; genus Hyphomonas. The sequence continues at coordinate 4,878 of JAWKUR010000001.1, forward strand.
CCTGCAGCTTCCAGCGCATCCAGCTTTTCGGCCTTATCCATCAGGACGGAATTGTCGTGGAAATTGACGTAGAAGCCGCCGATCTTCCACGTCTCGTCTTCCCTTACCCAGGTCACCGTCACCGTGCCGGGCGAATGCTCCGCCTGTATCTGGAGCAAACAGGTCGCGAAGGTGCCGGACTTGGCCGCATCCGTATTGGCTGTCGTGTTCATGGTGCAGTTCGGCACCGAATACTCTGACACAGGCCCGAACTGCGCGAAGAAGCGGTTGATATTGTCCACCTTCTCCTGCGTGAGATCCATCCGGCGCGAATAGATGGGATCGTCCGCCGCAGGCATTCCGTCGGTCAGGAAAGCCTTGCTCACTTCGACACTGGCTTCGCTGCGCTCGCCAATGGCGCCGAACAGTTTGACGCCATTGAAGATGCAGGTGCCAAGCCCGATGAAGGCCAGCGCAATCAGGCCAAAGACCCAGAGGGGGATCCCCTTCTTCGGTTTCTCCACAATGGCATAGGATGGCTGCGGTTGCGGCGCGTCTGTCATGTTTCCCCCTTGAACGGATCCAGACTGGTCAGGATTCCTACCAGAAGCAGGTTGCGAAATTTTATCAAGGGTTGCCGGACGTCAGGCATCGTTGATTGCAGACCCGGAACGGGGCATGGGTTTGGCCATGCACCTGATCCCCGTCACAGACCCTGCCGATCCGCGCGTTGCGGCCTACACCTCCATCCGCGAGAAGGACCTGACCGCCGGCCATAGCGGGCGGTTCATCGTCGAGGGCAAGGTGACGCTGGAAACGCTGCTCACCCGGTCGCGGTTTACCGTGGAAAGCCTGTTCCTGGCCGAGTCCCGGCTGGAGCCGCTGGCCGGAATGCTCGCGCAGGTACCGGCAGGCGTGCCCGTCTACACCGCACCTCAGGACGTGATGGACCAGGTGGCCGGCTTCCCGATGCATCGCGGCGTGCTGGCCTGCGGGCTCAAGGGCGACATTCCCCAACCGAGGGAGTTTCTGAAAGGCAACTCGCCTGCCTCGCCCCTGCTTCTGCTTTCCGATCTCTCCAACCACGACAATACCGGCGCCTGCTTCCGCAATGCGGCGGCCTTTGGCGTAGGCGCCGTGCTGCTGGACGAGCGCTGCTGCGATCCGCTCTATCGCAAGGCCATTCGCGTCTCGTCCGGGGCGAGCCTGTTCCTGCCCTATACCCAAGGCGGGACGGGCCTGGACATGGTAAATGCCGTCTTGAACGCGGGCTATACCGTCTGGGCCATGACACCGCGAGCTGAGGCCTCGCCAATGCAGTCCCTGCCCGTGCCGGACCGGCTCGCCATCCTGCTCGGCGCCGAGGGGCCAGGCCTGCCGGACGCGCTGATCGAGGCGGCAACGCCCGTGCGCATCCCCATGTCAGCAGGCTTCGACAGTATCAATGTCGCCACCGCCGGGGCGATCGCGCTGGCGCATGTGTTCGGGAACCGGGCCTGACGCCCGCAAAAGAAAATGCCCTCCCCGGGTGTGCCGGGAAGGGCGATTGGGCGGTCCCTGGTGTGAAAGAGCCGCCCCGAGAGAGCCTTAGAATACGCGGGGACGTTCCGCCTTGTCGAGATGGAGTCCGCACTCGGTCTTCACCTGCCCTGCCCAGCGGCCGGAACGCGGGTCCAGCGGGTCCGATGCCGGGCGCGTGCACGGCCAGCAGCCGATGGAGGGATAGCCCTGCTCGACCAGCGGGTGACGCGGCAGGTTCCGCTGCTTCATGAACAGGTCGACATCGTCCGCCGTCCAGCTCGCCATCGGGTTCACCTTGTAGCGGCCGCCTGCGAATTCGAAGACCGGCAGCTTCATCCGCTCGCCACCATGGAAGCGCTTGCGGCCGGTGATCCAGGCATTGAAGCCTTCCAGCGCCGGCTCCAGCGGGCGCACCTTGCGCAGGGCGCAGCAGGCATCGGAATCGGTCTTCCACAGCTTGCTGTCCGGATCGAGGATCTTGCGCTCGGTCTCGCTCGGCGGGATGGAGCGCACGCCGGTCAGGCCGAGGCGGTCGATCACCTCGTCGCGATAGTCCAGCGTCTGCGGGAAGTGCATGCCCGTATCGAGGAAGATGACCGGCAGGCTTGGGTCCACCTCGGCGATCAGCGACAGCATGACGACGCTCTCCGCCCCGAAGCTCGACACATAGGTCAGCTGGTCCGGCCATTCCCGCACCATGGCGACGCGCAGGATGGTCTGGGCGGAAGCCTCGCGCAGCTCGCCATTCAGGCGGGCCAGACGGGCTTCGGCGGACTCAAGCTGGCGGGCTTTGATATCGCCATAGGGCATGGGGTCAGTTTCCGTGTCTTGCGCGGAACACCGGCACCCGGCCATCGGCGGCAGGCTGGTAGGCGTCCCGGAATTCGTTCAGGGCTTGCAGGACACTAGGTAGTTCAGCGCGGGCCGTTTCATAAGCGTCGAAGCCTGAACGGTTCATGTAGAAAATCTGATCGCGCAGCACATGTCCCACCGCGCGCAGCTCGCCCCGATAGCCATGACGGCGGCGCAGCAGCTGGGCCTGGGAGTATCCGCGGCCATCGGTGTATTTGGGAAATGACACCTCAACCAATTGAATCCATACAAGAAATGGCTCCAGATGAGACGGATCGTCTTCCGGAACGAGGCGTACACCTACCGGCGCATTGCGCCCAGCCAGCGTTTCCGCCTCTTCCAGGAAGCGGGCCAGCGGCAGGGTCACAGCCTGTTCAGGCTTTAGTTCTGCTTCACGATCCTGATCGAGAAACAGCCAGATATTCTCGATCTCTGCGCCATTCTTAAGCAGCGGCATAGAGGGCCTCCTTGAACGGATCTGCGCCAAGGCGTTCCAGCGTGTCGATGAACAGCTCCTCCGGCGACGTGCGCAGCGACATGTAGGTGTCGACGATGCGCTTCACCGCGCCGGGCACGTCCTCCCCTTTCAGGGCCGGGCCAGCAATCGCGCCGATGGCGGCCTTCTCGTCGGCCCGCCCGCCGAGGCTGATCTGGTAGAACTCCTCGCCTTTCCGGTCGACGCCGAGAATGCCGATATGGCCGACATGGTGATGCCCGCAGGCATTGATGCAGCCGGATATGTTGATGTGCAGCCGCCCGATCTCGCGCTGGTATTTCGGGTCCGCGAAGACCTGCTGCACCGCCTGCCCCACCGGGATGGAGCGGGCATTGGCAAGGTTGCAATAATCAAGGCCGGGGCAGACGATCAGGTCGGTGATCAGGCTCTCATTCGGCGTGGCGAGGCCCGCCGCGTCCAGCGCCTGCCAGACCGCATAAAGATGCTTCACCGGCACATGCGGCAGGACAAGGTTCTGCGCATGGGAAACGCGGATGTCGTCATAGGCATAGCGCTCGGCGAGACCGGCGACGATTTCCATCTGCCGGTCAGTCGCATCGCCCGCGGCCCCGCCAATCGGCTTCAGGCTGACCGTGACAGAGGCATGGCCTGCCTGCTTGTGCGGATGAAGGTTCACCTCGGCCCACTGGGCAAAGTCCGGCTCCGCCGCCTTGGCGGCCTCGAACGCCTCCGTCCCGTCTTCAGCATCGAAGGCCGGCGGGGCGAAATAGGCATGAATCCGGTCGATCTCCGCCTGCGGCAGGTCGATCTTCTCGTGCGGATGCTGGGCCGCGTATTCGGCCTCCACCTGGCGCGTGAACTCTTCCGGGCCAAGCTCCTGAACGAGGATCTTGATCCGCGCCTTGTACTTGTTGTCCCGGCGGCCATAACGGTTGTAGACGCGCATGATGGCTTCGAGATAGTCGAGAAGCTCCGCCTCCGGAACGAAATCATTGACCAGCACGGCCAGCAGCGGCGTGCGTCCTTGCCCCCCTCCGACATAGACTTCAAAGCCCACGGCCTCGTCGCGCTTCACGATGCGCAGGCCGATATCATGCACGGCAATCGCCGCCCGGTCTGCCGCCGCTGCGGTCACAGCGAATTTGAACTTACGCGGCAGGAAGGCAAATTCCGGATGGAACGTGCTCCACTGGCGGATGATCTCGCACCACGGGCGCGGGTCCATCACTTCGTCCGCCGCTGCGCCCGCGAAATGATCGCTCGTCACATTGCGGATACAGTTGCCGGAGGTCTGGATGGCGTGCATCTCAACCTCGGCGAGGTCATTCAGCGCATCCGGAATATCCTTCAGGCCCACCCAGTTATACTGGATGTTCTGGCGCGTCGTGAAATGGCCATAGCCCCGGTCATACTTCGTGGAAATCTCCGCGAGGCGCCGCAGCTTCGCGCCGTTCAGCTGGCCGTACGGGATCGCCACGCGCAGCATGTAGGCGTGCAGCTGAAGGTATACGCCATTCTGCAGGCGCAGCGGCTTGAACTCATCCTCAAGCAGCTCACCCGACAGGCGGCGGTTCACCTGCCCGCGGAACTGTTCCACCCGGTCCTTCACGATCCGGGCATCGAACTCATCATATCTATACATCAGGCGGCCTCTTTGGCGTGCGGAATGCCGAGCGCCGCTTCGGTGCGGCTGACCCAACGCTCAACCGCCGGGAACTCGGAAAGATCGAACCCGCCTTCATGGGCAAGGCGCGTATAGGCAACCAGTGCGATGTCCGCGAGGGTCATCTGATCACCAACAATCCAGTCGGTGAAGGTCAGCTGCATTTCCATCACGCCCAGCGCCCGGCGGCCCTTGCCCATCAGGTTCGGGTCGATCTCGTCATCGGATTTCTTCAAATAATGCTTGTGAAACCGGCGCACGGCGATGGCCGTTTCGTGGGAATATTGTTCCCAGAACAGCCAGCTCATCATCTTGGCGCGCTTGAAACTGTCTTCCGGCACCAGATCACTGCCCGCCTCTTCGGCAAGGTAGAGCATGATCGCGTTGGACTGCGGCAGAGTGCGCCCGTCCGGCCAGCGCGCGACGGGCACCTGCCCCACCGGGTTCACGGCCAGGAAGTCTTCCGTCTGTGTGCCGCCTTTCAGGATGTCGACCTCGACCCAGTCATAGGGAATACCCAGCAGGTCGGCTGTCCATTTCGGCTTCAGGCAGTTGCCGGAAATGGAGTCGCCATAAAGCGTCAGGCGGGTGATCTCGCGGGTGGGCATCAAGCGCTCGCTCCATAGGCCACGGTCGGGCCGGTTGCACGAATGGTTTCACGAATCGTCTCACGGCCGGTGATCCCGCCGCTTTCCGTCACTTCCATGAAGTAAGGATCCGTCACCTGCCCTTCCTGTTTCAGGGCTTCGCCAAGGCGCGCCTCGGCAATCTCGCCGGTAAAGGCGGCAGCCTTGGAAACATCGTCAGACCATGTGCCGGCCTCCGTCATCCAGACGGATTTTCCGGTGGCCGTTTCCCAGGCCGTGATGGCCTTCGGCGTTTCGGGTTTCAGTTTCGGGCGGACGGACGTCATGCGGTGACAACTTTCTGAGTGGCAAGGGAGGTTTCGGTGGAAACATTTGCAGCCGCGGGCGGCAGGCGCAGCGCGGTCACCTCGCCGATGATCAGCAGCGCCGGGCCCATGATGCCATGCGCCTCGATCAGTTGGGGCAACTCGTCCAGCATGCCATAGGCGCGGACTTCATTTTCGCGTGTGCCGTTCTCGATCACGGCCACCGGCGTCTGCGGCGCGCGGCCCGCCTCGATCAGCTTCTCGGCAATCGTCGCGGCCGTGCCGACGCCCATATAAACGCTGACGGTCTGCCCGCGCTTTGCGAGCGATGGCCAGTCGAGATCCGGCACGCCGCCCGCTTTCGCATGACCGGTCACGAAGGTGACGGCCTGCGCATGGTCGCGGTGGGTCAGCGGAATGCCGGCGCTTGCCGCACATCCGAGGGCGGAGGAAATGCCCGGCACGACAAAGGCGGTGATGCCCGCGGCTTCCACCGCGTCCAGCTCTTCCCCGCCCCGGCCGAAGATGAACGGGTCGCCCCCTTTGAGGCGCACGACACGCTTGCCCTCGCGGGCGGACTGGATCAGCAGTTCATGGATCTGGTCTTGCGGCACGGAATGGTTGCCCTTCGCCTTGCCCACGGAAACGCGCTCCGCATCGCGGCGGATGAGGGAGAGAATCCCATCCGAAACGAGGCGGTCGTAATAAACGATATCCGCTTCCTGGATCAGGCGAAGGGCTTTGAGGGTCAGGAGTTCCGGATCGCCGGGGCCTGCGCCAACAATGTGTACGACGCCCTGCTCTGCGGGCGTGGCGAGCTCCGCGCGCATCGCAGCTTCGGCGCCCTGCAAGTCTCCGGCATAGGCCAGTTCCGCGGCGTGCCCGGTCAGCGTGCGCTCCCAGAATGTGCGGCGGGCGGCAAAGTCCGGCAGCGCGGCCTTCACCGTCTCGCGGAAACGCCCGGCCAGCGCGGCAAGGTCACCGATGCGCGCGGGCAGCAGCGCCTCCAGTTTCGTCCGGATGGATTTCGCGAGCACCGGCGCCGTGCCGTTCGTGCCGATCGCGGCCACGACATCGCCCCGGTCCAGGATGGACGGCACGGTGAAATCGCAAAGCTCCGGCCGGTCGACCACGTTCAGCGGAACGCGCGCCGCGCGGATGGCGGAGATGGCGTCCGGATTGTCCTCCGCGACGATGGCGAGGCGGGCCGTTTCGAGCGCTGCGGGCAGGTCATCCATGGTCATGTGGACCGCCTTCGAAGACGCCTCATGATCATGCGCTGGTCCGTTATGATCCGATATGATCACGGGCAAGGCGCCTGCAGACACGAGCAAACGCAGTTTGCGCAGGGCTTCCTCGCCGCTGCCGACAATGACGACACGCTGGCCGTGCAAATTAAAAAAGGCCGGAAACTGGCGCATAGGCACAGAGCCCCTATTTAGCTGGTCTGATCAGTTGTCCGCCAAAATGGCTCTTGACGAGCGAGACACAAGCGGCGACCCCTACAGCGATCCTTTAGAGAAACTAAGTTCATGGCCGACCCGACTGACCGCTTGCCCCCGCTCAACGCCCTGCGCGCCTTCGAGGCGGCCGCCCGGCGCCTGTCTTTCACACAGGCAGCGGACGAACTGAACGTCACGCCAGGCGCCATTTCCCAACAGATACGGCAGTTGGAAGACTATGCCGGCACGCCCCTGTTCAAGCGGACTGGCCGTTCAGTTTTGCTTACAGATGCCGCGCAAGCCAGCCTGCCGCTGGTGCGTGAGGCTTTCGAGAGAATTTCTGAAGCCGGGCGCATCATGCAATCCCCCGCCCGCAAAGGCCGGGTCATGGTCTCATGTGCCCCCAGCTTTGCCGCCAAATGGCTCGCCCCCCGCCTCGACAGCTTCCACCGCCAACACGACGGAATCGAAGCCTGGATCAGCGCAGATACCGGCCTGACGGACTTCACAACCGCCGATGCAGACTTCGCCATCCGCTATGGCCGGGGCAGCTATGACGGGCTGAAATCGGAAAAATTGCTTGATGAAACAGTGCTTCCGGTCTGCTCTCCCGCCATGCTGGAAGGCCCGGATGCCATCCGCCGGCCGGAGGATTTGAAGAACCACACGCTGCTGCACGACGAAAGCACCGAGGTCGACCCCTCCTGCCCCGACTGGGCCAGCTGGCTGCGCGCCCGCAAGGTGGAAGGCGTCGATGCCAGCCGCGGCCCCCGCTTCAACCAGGCCATCCTGGTGATCGAGGCCGCCGCCGCCGGTCGCGGCGTGGCGCTTGCCAAACAGGCCATTGCCGCCTCCGACCTCGCCTCAGGCCGCCTCGTCGCGCCCTTCGCGGATGGGTCGACAAGCATCGATTTCGGCTATTGGCTGGTCTGGCCGAAGGGCCGCCACCTCAGCCCGGACGTCCGGGAATTCATCAAATGGATCAAGGCAGAAGCCGCCGGGACGGAAGTCGTCGGGGTCTAGAGAAATCGCCTGCCAAAGCGCCTAGAGCGCTGCGTCCAGCAGCAGGTAAGCGGCGAGGCGCGGGCTGGCATTGCGGCTGGTCCGCTGGGTCTGCTCCAGCGCGTTCAGCGCGTCGTCCTGCTCCATCTCGATGAAGCTCGCGGCCAGTTCGCGCAGATCGTCGTCATTGCGCAGGCGCTGGGTCACGCGCTCCACCTGACGGCCAGCCTGCTCCAGGATCGCCGCCTTGCGCTGGCGCTCCCCCTTGCGGGCAGCCTCGGCAATCTTGCGCTTCATCTTCGGCTTGAAGGTTTCCGGCAGCTGGATGCCCGATGATTGCAGGCGGGCGATCAGCCGGTCGGCCACTTCCTCGCGGTCGCGCGGCAGCGGGTCGTCCCGGCTCATGTCGGAGATGATGTCCCGCCAGCCCATCTCGCCCGCAGGCTCCGCCTTTGCAGCGGGCGGCGTAATGACGGATGGCGGCGGCTCGCTCTCTGCCGGGGCCTCCGGCGCCGTGTCAGCGCCCATACCCGCGTCAGCCTGCAGGAAGTCGGTCGCCCGGCGCAGCGGATGCGGCGGCGCGGCAGGCTCTTCCTTCACATCGTCGAACCGGCGGCGCAGCGCGGCCGGGCCCGGCTCTTCCGGCGAGGCTGGTTTGTAGGGTGCCAGCGGGGACGGATCTGCAGCTGGTTCGGCCAGCTTCTCTTCAGGCTTGTCCCGATCGGTCGACGCCAGCAGGTCGGCTGCAGCATCGAACAGGTCTTCATCCGGATCGCTCGCACGGCGCGGCCGTGGAGGCGCAGGGCGGCGGGGCGGCTCATCCGAAAGGGAATGGCCATTCGTCACTGAATGCCCGTTCGTGTGCCCCTTGCCATGGCCGTTCACATGACCATTCACCGGCGCTGACGGACGCGGCGGAGGCGTAACTGTCGGCGCAGGCGCAGGCCGCATTTCAGGCTGGACGGGCGGTGGGGCAGCCTGCTGAACGACAGGCTGAACGGGCGGCTGGATGACGGGCGGCTCTTCAACAACCGGCGGCTTCGGCTTCTGGCCTTCCAGCACGGCAGAGCGGTCGATCCGGGCGACTTCCGCGCGCGCTGCATATTCGGTGCTGCGCAGCGAGGTTGCCGCTTCCTGTCCGGCCTGACGCAGGCGGGCAAGCGCGCGCGCAGCCTCCTCGGCCGCCGAACGGGTCGACTGGTTGATTTCATTGTTTGCCTGGCGTGCCCCCTCGATGGCGGAGGACACGGCGTCCTTCAGCGCGTCTCCGGTCGTCATGGCAGCGGCAGCGGCAATCTCCCCTGCCCGCACAGCGGTATCGACGGTGCGGCGGGACTGGTCGAGTTTCTCCTCGATCCGGCTGATCGCGAAGGTCAGCGTTTCGGTCCGCGCCCCGGCCTCACGGGCAAGATTGTCGAGATCCACCAAACGCGCCGCGAGCGCTTCGCTGGCCGAACGCATGGCTTCAAGCTGGTTGTCCAGCGCTTCATCCGCCTGCGAGATCTCGCTCGTCGCCGCGCGGGTTGCCGCGACCATGGCCTCGGCCTGGCGCGGGATCGCGTCATTGATCTGGTGCAGCTGGCTGCGCAGGTCGCGGGCAAGGCCTTCAAGTGCCTGACGCTCCGCCGACAGGCGCTCGGTCAGGTCGCGCGCATTGTCAGCGCTGGCATAGGCAACCGATTCAAGGCGCATCCGCTCATCGCCGATCTCGCCGGCCATCGCCTTCATCGCCGTCAGCGCATGCGCCATGGCATGGTCAATCTCGGCTGCGGCCTGCTTCATCTGTTCGGCAAAGGTAATGCCTTCGGTGCCTGCCTCGCGGGCCGGGGCCATCAGACGGGTTGCCGCCTGCATGACAAGCGCATTGGCAGCGCTCGCGCGGCGGTTGGTGCGCCCCATATATCCCGCCATGACCAGCAGCAGCGCAGGCACCATGATGCCCATCGCCCCGCCTGCCAGAATGAACGGGTTCAGCGCGGCCAGTGCCGGCACGCCATAGAAACCAAGAATGACACCTGCGGCCGCACCGATCCACATGGACGCAGCGATGAATCCGCCCACGACCATCCAGCTGCCACCATGTTGTGCCAGCTCGAAATGTTCCGAGGCCTCTTGCCTGGCCAGCAAATCCCGGCCAGAGGGCCGAGCTTCGGTGTTTCCGCTCATACCACCCTTATACCGCGTCAAAGCCTCTGGCGCGAGACCAGAATGCTTAACAGCAGCGGGTCGGTTGCCAGAGTGTTATTTGAAAGAATTCCCGAGAAACAAGGCGCTTTGAGGGCCAGCTTCGGACTTATCGGAATTGTCATCCGGGACGTACTCGATCCCAAGCCAGGCCAGGATCCCTGCGAGAACCAGATTCCGGATCAGAATGATGAATGCCACAACGGCCCCCGTGACGTCAGATAAGAGAAAATAAAGGGCGGATTTGCCCCTCATCCGGCCTGTATAACGCGAAATCGTTTCGCCGACAAACGATAAGTGGAGCCGGATCCTGCGCGTTAACCTCGTTACAAAGCGGCTGTGGAATACTGCCCTGATCTGCCGGAGGTTCCGCCATGTCTTCTTCTCTCGCCCTGCTCGATCGCGCTCACCTCAACGCCATGACTGGCGGTGACAAGGAGCTGGCCCTCGAAGTGATCGACATTTTCCGCGAGCAGACCAGCCTCTGGATGCGGTTGATGGATCCGAAAGCCGAGCCGAAACAATGGGCTGACGCCGCTCACACGCTGAAAGGCTCCTGCCTGTCGCTGGGCGCGCTAAAGCTCGCCAGCGTGTGCGAGCGGGCGGAAAAGGCCGGACGCGCTGAAACCCCGCCCAGCGTCACGGCGGCGGCCGTACTGCTGGGGGAAGTCCGCGACTGCCTGACCGAAACGATGGAAGAAGTGGCGAAAGCCGCTCACGAACTGGCTGGCAGGGGCGCCCTCAGAGCGTCATAGCTCTCGAATTCATAGGCAATGCAGCGGTCGATCAGCGTCCGCCAGACAGGCTCTGCAATAGCAGGCGACAGGCCAGCCGCCTCGCAGGCTGCCTTCACCTTTGCCACCACATCCTCGATCCGCGCGCGGTCGTGCACGATGTTGCGGTCGCCCTTGATGCGGGCGGCAGCATCCATGAAGGACTGGCGTTCGGCCAGGATTTCCACCAGCAGGCGGTCGATCCGGTCGACTTCATAGCGCACGTCCACCATCGTCTCGGCGGTCTCTGCCGTGTGGCGGCGGGGGGCTGAAGTATAGGTCGTCATGCGGCCTCTCAGGTCTGATCGCCCTGACCTATATGGGCGACCGCCCCGGCGCAAGGAACGAGGTGCGGTGCCGCAGGCTGAAGGTCAGATTTTCGGCAGGCCGCACCGCTTGCGCAATTTGTTGAGCCCCTGCGGGATGCGTTCGCCAAAAACATACCCCCAGGGCATGTCTGCCGGCTCAGCGCCCACGGCTTCGAGGTGCGGCCTGAGGCGCGCATCGTCCGAAAACAGGGTGAACAGCACGGCAAAATGGTTGCGCGCAAACCGGGTCTCGGCCCGGCAGACCGGCGCCGGATTGGCCAGCAGCGCATAGAAGCGGTCATCCAGGGCGGCAAGCTCCTGCCGGAAAACGTCAGACTTCGCACGCGCCCGGAAGGCCGCCGTCTCTTCCGCGTCGTCATTCATGGCCGTCTCGTAAAGCCATTCCTCAATCCACGCCCGCGCCTTCAGCGCCAGGAAAGCCGCATTGGGCGGATTGGCAGCGGCCGCATCGGCCACGCCATGCATCGCCGCGTGACTGCCGTGCCATTTCTCGGTCAGGTAATTGAGGCGCGCCATCTCGGCCAGCAGGTTCGCCTCCCCTGTCGCGGCAAGGCCGGAACAGATCGCCTCAAACGCCCCGTCCGGCCCGCCGGTCAGCATCAGCGCCCGGATACGGAAGGCATGCAGCGCGCTGTCGCCCGGTGTTGCCTCTGCCGCTTCGGCCAGCAGGTCCTGCGCCATGAAGGCCATCTCGGCCATGTTGCGGGCCTGCGCATCGCTGGTCAGGTCCGCCGTTGCAAAGCCGCGCAGCCGGTGGGCCCAGACATAACGCAGCCCGCCTTCGATCGCGGGCATGGCTGGGTGACTGACAGGGTCAGGCAGCGGCGCGTCAATCTCCGACAGGAGGCCCACGCCGTCGATGAAGTGTACGCGGTCTGCCGGCGCAAGGCCCGTATAGAACGCACCCAGCGCCGCACCGTCCCCGGACGTCAAGAGGTCGAGGCCAGCCCGGACATTCGGGTCGCCTTCGGTTTTATCGAATTGGGGCTGTTTCTTCCCGAACAGTCCGAACAGACTCATCCACCCGCCTTTTCCGCTTCCAGCTTGTCCTGTGTTTTCGTGTCGAAATCGCTGGCATCGTGACGTTCGCGCAGCTGGCTGGACAGCTCGCCATAAGTCCGGTTCACCATACGGCCCCGCTGGACACCCTTGCGCTGCGCCAGCTGGTCTGTCCAGCGGATAAGGTTCGTGTATTCGTGTACGGACAGGAACTCGGCCGCATCGTAGAGAATGCCCTTCGCCATCGCGCCATACCAGGGCCAGATCGCCATGTCTGCGATGGAGTATTCATCACCCGCCATGTATTCGTTGTCCTTGAGGTGACGGTCCAGCACGTCCAGCTGGCGTTTCACTTCCATGGCATAGCGATTGATCGGGTATTCGTATTTCTCCGGCGCATAGGCGTAGAAATGGCCGAAGCCGCCGCCCAGGAAGGGCGCAGAGCCCATCTGCCAGAACAGCCAATTCATGGCTTCGGCGCGCTTGCGCGCGTCCTTCGGCAGGAAGGCGCCGAACTTCTCGGCAAGATAGACCAGCATGGAGCCGGATTCGAACAGCCGCGTCGGCGGATTGGTGGAATGGTCCATCAGTGCCGGGATCTTGGAGTTCGGGTTCACGCTGACAAAGCCGGACGAGAACTGGTCCCCTTCCCCGATATTGATCAGCCAGGCGTCATACTCGGCATCCTTGAAGCCCGCATCGAGAAGTTCCTCGAACATGATCGTGACTTTGACGCCGTTCGGCGTCCCGAGGGAGTAGAGCTGGAACGGATGCTTGCCGACCGGCAGCTCCTTCTCATGCGTCGGCCCGGCGATCGGGCGGTTGATATTGGCGAAGCGGCCGCCGCTGGCCTTGTCCCAGGTCCAGACTTTGGGCGGTGTATAGGTGGGATCAGACATGGCGTTCCTTCCTGCGTTTTCGTGCAGCTTAAGCTGTGGCGCGCGCTGCGCAATGCAAGAGCAGGTACGAAGAGCTTCCTTCAACCTATCGTGAAGCCCGCCTGATAGTGAACCTGATACGAAAAAGCCCTCCCGGCATGCGGAAGGGCTTTTGAAATCGTCTGTGCCTGAAGGATCAGACTTCGAGCAGCATGCGCTCCGGATCTTCCAGCGCTTCCTTGACACGGACGAGGAAGGTCACGGCTTCCTTGCCGTCGACAATGCGGTGATCGTAGGAGAGCGCCAGGTACATCATCGGGCGGATGACGACCTGTCCGTTCACCACGACCGGGCGCTGTTCGATGCGGTGCATGCCCAGCACGCCGGATTGCGGCGGGTTGAGGATCGGCGTCGACATCAGCGAGCCATAGATGCCGCCGTTCGAGATGGTGAAGGTACCGCCCTGCATGTCGCCGATGGTCAGCTCGCCATCGCGGGCCTTCTTGCCGAGATTGGCAATCGCCTTCTCGATACCGGCGAGGGACATGTCCTCAGAGTCGCGCACGACCGGCACGACAAGGCCCTTGTCGGTGCCGACAGCCACGCCGATGTCATAGAAGTTCTTGTAGATGATGTCCTGGCCATCGATCTCGGCGTTGACCGCCGGAACTTCCTTCAGCGCGTTCACACAGGCCTTCACGAAGAAGCTCATGAAGCCCAGCTTGATGCCGTGCTTGGCGACGAAAGCGTCCTGGTGCTTCTTGCGCAGGTCCATGATGGCGCTCATGTCGACGTCGTTGAACGTCGTCAGCATGGCGGCCGTGTCCTGGGCTTCCTTCAGGCGGCGCGCGATGGTCTGGCGCAGGCGGGTCATCCGCACACGCTCTTCCCGCGGGCCGGTTTCGCGCGGCGCGCTCGGTGCCGGGGCGGCTGCCGCCGGCGCTTTAGGTGCATTTACATAAGCCATTGCATCAGCCTTTGTGGCGCGGCCGTCACGGCCCGTGCCCGGAATGTTTTGCGGATCGACACCGGCCTCAGCCGAGATGCGGCGCACCGACGGTGCCACCGGACGGTCACCCGTTGCAGCGGCCGGAGCGGCAGCCGCAGGGGCCGCGGCAGGCGCAGCGGCCACAGCGGCGCCCGATGCGCTGATACGGCCAATCACGGAACCCGGCGTCACGGACGTGCCTTCCGCCACCAGCCATTCGGCGATCACGCCATCTGCCGGGGCAGGCACTTCCAGCGCCACCTTGTCGGTTTCGATCTCGGCGATGGTTTCGTCTTTCTTCACCGCTTCGCCGGGCTTCTTCAGGAAGGTGGACAGCGTGCCCTCGGCAACGCTCTCCCCCATCACGGGCACGACGATGTCGGTGGAGGCGCCTGCGGCTGCAGCGGCAGCGGCAGGCTTTGCTTCGGCCTTGGCAGGCTCAGCAGCAGCCGGGGCCGGTTTCGCGCCCCCTGCTCCGCCAGAGAGGCGGCCCAGCAGCGCACCGATTTCAACGGTGTCGCCCGGCTTGGCGAGAATTTCGCCCAGCACGCCGTCTTCGGTGGCGGAAACCTCGACGGAGACCTTGTCGGTCTCAAGCTCGACGAGCACGTCGTCTTTCTTGACAGCATCGCCCTCGGCTTTCAGCCACTGGCCAACGGTGGCCTCGGTGATGCTTTCGCCAAGTGTTGGAACGGTAATGTCGGTCATGGGATGATCCGTATGCGTTATTATGTTTCTGAAAGTCAGGGCGAAACGATACGGTCATCGACCGGATCGGTTGAGAGGGCTGTCATGACAAGGGCGTTCTGCTCTGCATTGTGCTTCGACAGGAGGCCGGTGGCGGTCGCCGCCGAAGGCGCACGGCCAGCATAGCGCGGACGCGGGATCTTGGCACCGATCTGCGTGGCACACCATTCGATCTCGTCACGGATGAAGGTCCAGCCGCCCATATTGCGCGGCTCTTCCTGGCACCAGACGAACTCTGCCTGCTTGAAGCGGGACATTTCCTTCATCATCGACTTGCGCGGCACCGGGTAGAACTGCTCGATCCGCATCAGGTAGACATCGTCGATGCCCAGCTCTTCACGCTTCTCGAACAGGTCGTAATAAACCTTGCCCGAGCACAGCACGACGCGGCGGACCTTGTTGTCCTTCACCAGCTTGACCTTGCCCTCGCGGCCCTCGGTCTCCGCATCGTCCCACAGGACGCGGTGGAAGGAGGTCTTGGTGCTCATGTCATCCAGCGAAGACGTCGCTAGCTTATGACGCAAAAGCGATTTCGGCGTCATGATGATCAGCGGCTTGCGGAAGTCGCGGTGGATCTGACGGCGCAGGGCGTGGAAATAGTTCGCTGGCGTCGTCAGGTTGCAGACCTGCCAATTGTCTTCGGCACACATCTGCAGGAAGCGTTCAAGGCGGGCGGAGGAGTGCTCCGGCCCCTGACCTTCATAGCCGTGCGGCAGGAGGATCGTCAGGCCGCTCATCCGGAGCCATTTGCGTTCTGCCGAGGAGATAAACTGGTCAAAGAAGACCTGCGCACCGTTCGAGAAGTCACCGAACTGGGCTTCCCAAAGGGTCAGCGTGTTCGGGTCAGCCAGCGAGTAGCCATATTCGTAACCGAGCACTGCCTCTTCGGAGAGCAGCGAGTCGATCACTTCGTAATGGGCCTGGCCTTCACGGATATTGTTCAGCGGCGTGTATTTTTCGCCGGTCGTCTGGTCGATGATGTGGCTGTGGCGCTGCGAGAACGTGCCGCGGCCGCAATCCTGACCGGACAGGCGGATCGGGAAGCCCTCATCCACCAGCGTCGCGAACGCCAGATGCTCTGCCGTTGCCCAGTCCAGCCCCTGCCCTTTCGAAATCGTCTGGGCACGGTTGTCGATGACGCGGGCCAGCGTGCGGTGAATATCGACGCCTTCCGGAACCGTAGTGATGGATTCGCCAAGGGCCTGGAGACGTTTCTTGGCAACGCCGGTCTTGCCGCGGCGCTCATCGTCATGCGGCAGGCCGAGGCCTTTCCACTCACCGTCCAGCCAGTCGGCCTTCTTGGCCTTGAAGGCTTTTCCGGCTTCGAACTCGCGGTCGAGATAGGCTTCGAAATCGACGACCTGCTGCTCGACCTGCTCCGCCGTCAGAAGGCCTTCGGAGACGAGGCGCTGAGCGTAGATTTCACGCGTCGAAACGTGGTCCTTGATCTTCTTGTACATCACCGGCTGGGTGAACATGGGCTCGTCGCCCTCATTGTGCCCGAAGCGCCGGTAGCAGAACATGTCGATGACAACGTCCTTGTGGAACTTCTGCCGGTATTCGGTGGCCACCTTGGCGGCATAGACCACGGCTTCCGGATCGTCGCCATTGACGTGGAAGATCGGGGCCTGAACCATCAGCGCCACATCCGACGGGTACGGAGAAGAGCGCGAATACATCGGGCTGGTGGTGAAGCCGATCTGGTTGTTCACGATGAAGTGGATCGTGCCGCCCGTGCGGTAGCCCTGCAGGCCCGACAGCGCGAAACACTCGGCCACGACGCCCTGCCCTGCGAAAGCCGCATCGCCGTGCAGCAGCAGCGGCAGAACGATGGAACGGTCCAGCGTGCCGGTTTCCCGGTGCGCCATTTCCTGCTTGGAGCGCGACTTGCCCAGAACAACCGGGTCCACAGCTTCAAGGTGGGAGGGGTTGGCGTTCATCGACAGGTGAACGCTGTTACCGTCGAATTCGCGGTCCGACGAAGCGCCGAGGTGATATTTCACATCGCCGGAGCCGAACGTGTCGGCGCCTTGCGTGTTACCGCCCTGGAATTCGTGGAAGATCTTCTCATACGACTTGCCCATCACGGCCGCCAGCATGTTGAGACGGCCGCGGTGCGGCATGCCGACCACGATCTCTTTGACGCCAAGCGCGCCGCCGCGCTTGATGATCTGCTCCAGCGCCGGCACAGCCGCTTCGCCGCCATCGAGGCCGAAACGCTTGGTGCCCGGATAGCGCTTGTGCAGGAAGCGCTCGAACGTCTCCGCTTCGATCAGCTTGGCGAGGATCGCCTTCTTGCCTTCGTTGGTGAAGGCCACGCCCTTGTCCGGGCCCTCGATCCGCTCCTGCAGCCAGGATTTCTCTTCCGGATCGGAGATGTGCATGAACTCGATGCCCATCGTGGAGCAGTAAGTCCGCTTCAGGATCTCCAGCATTTCCGGGATCGTC
>JAWKUR010000002.1:0-327968 GCA_041398445.1 Hyphomonas sp.
CCTGCGATTTCCGGACAGCGGACGTGGCCGCTGGCGGGCAGGGCGCGCCGCTCGCTCCGGCCTATCACGCGGCTCTGCTGCAGCGTCTCGGCGATGGCGCTGCTTGTGTGCTGAACCTTGGCGGCGTGGCGAACATCACAGCGAAACTCGCCGATGGCACGCTGATCGCCTTCGATACGGGGCCTGCCAACGGTCCGATCGACGAGTGGGTCGAGCGTCACGGCTATGGCACGCACGATGTCGAAGGACAGCTGGCGCAAGCGGGGACAGCGGATGAGGCGCTGCTGGCCGAACTGTTGCAGCATGACTGGTTCCGCGAGCTGCCGCCCAAATCGCTGGACCGCTATGACTTCAACGCGGACATGGTGGCTGGCCTGTCGATGGAAGACGGCACGGCCACGCTGACGGAGTTTTCTGCAAGAGCTGTCGCGGCAGGCGTTGCGCAGCTGCCGGAAGTGCCATCCCGCCTCATCGCTTGCGGTGGCGGGCGTCACAATCCGGCTTTGATGGATGCCCTCGCGCGGGCGCTGCCTTGTGCCGTGTTGAGCGCGGAAGCGGCCGGATGGCGCGGGGACAGTATCGAGGCCGAAGCCTTTGCCTATCTCGCGGCGCGGACGGTGCGGGGCCTGCCGATCAGTTGGCCCGGCACGACGGGCGTGCCGGAGCCAATGACGGGCGGAATAGTGCTGGCTTAGTCGCCTTCGGCTTCCAGGCGCAGCTTCTCTTCAGCGGCGGCGAGACGGCGCAGAAGGTATTCTTCGCAGGCGCCGATCAGTTCTTCGCGGCGTTCCTGATAGAAGTGGTTTGCACCCTTGATGGTCGCGCGCTCGATTTCTTCGCCTTTTTGCACGCGTACCTTGGTCAGGGCGCGCTCAACATCTTCCGGAGAGGAAACGGCGTCATTGTCACCGGAGACGATCAGGCCGGACGCCGGGCAAGGTGCCAGGAACGACAGGTCGTAGTGGTTGGCCGGCGGGGAGATGGCGAGGAAGCCGTCGATCTCCGGGCGGCGCATCAGCAGCTGAAGCGTGATCCAGGCCCCGAAAGAGTAACCGGCGCACCAGACATAACGCGGGCTTTCTGAAAGATTCTCAATATAATCAAGAACATAGGCGGCATCTTCCAGCTCGCCGATGCCCTGGTCGTACTGGCCCTGGCTGCGGCCGACGCCGCGGGAATTGTAGCGCAGGACGCCGAAGCCGTGCTTCTCGAACATCTGGTACAGCATGATCGAGATCGGATCCTGCATCGTACCACCGGCTTTCGGGTGGGGGTGGAGGATCAGCGCAATGGGGGCGCCTTCATACGGCGGCTCAGTGTAACGCGCTTCGATACGGCCCTGGGGGCCCGGAATGATGAGTTCGGCCATGACAACCTCGGAATTTCGGCTTGAAGGGCGCGGTGATAAGCCAAACGGGCACTGAAAAGCAAATTTTTCTGCAGGTGCGCCCGTGGCCATGAGGGGTTATATGGGCCCCATGATCTATGCAGACCACAATGCGACCAGCCCGCTGCGCCCGGAAGCGCGGGAGGCAATGCTTGCCGTGTATGACATGGGGGCGGTGAACCCGTCCTCGGTTCACACGGCAGGGCGTGCGGCGCGTGGCGTGGTCGAGCGGGCTCGGGCAACCCTTGGCGGCGCCATCGGCAGCCGGGCCGAGGACATCGTCTTCACGTCAGGCGGCACGGAATCCGACAGTCTGGCCGTACATGGTGTCGTTGCCGGGCTGGGCGGCAAATGCACGCTGATCGTATCTGCGCTGGAGCATGAGGCGATAGGTAAGGCGGCGGCGCATTCTGGCGTGCCGATGGAGACAGCCTATCTCACCGCGGCGGGCGTGGTTGATCTTGAGGATCTCGCCACCCGCCTGAAGGCCTGGGATCATGCTGTGAAGGGCACGCCGGTCCTCTGCCTGATGCTGGCGAACAATGAGACGGGCATCATCCAGCCCGTCGCAGAGGCCGCTGCCCTCATGCGTGAGGCAGACGGGCTGGTCATCTGTGATGCTGTTCAGGGCCTCGGAAAGACGCCCGTGAATGTCGGTATGCTCGGTGTCGATTATCTCACAGTCAGCGCTCACAAGATTGGCGGGCCGCAGGGGGCTGGTGCCCTCTGGCACCGGCCTGGCGCGCCCCTGAAGGCTGTCCAGCATGGCGGCGGGCAGGAGCGGGGGCTTCGCTCCGGCACGGAGAACGTTGCCGCAATTGCCGGTTTCGCCGCTGCCATCGAGGCGGCCATGCGCGACTTTGCAAAGTATCAGGCCCTCGCCCCGCTGCGCGACGCCATGGAGGCCCGCCTCGAAACCGAAGGCGGCGCGATCATCATCGGCAAGGACTCGCCGCGTCTGGCGGGTGTGTCGAACTTCGCAAGGCCGGGCTTTCCAGCGGAAACCCAGGTGATGGCCATGGACCTGGCCGGCGTGTGCGTGTCGGCAGGCTCTGCCTGCTCGTCCGGCAAGGTGAAACGCAGCCTTGTCCTGATGGCGATGGGCGCAGGCGATGACCTTGCAGAATCGGCAATCCGCACCAGCTTTGGATGGAGTACACTGCCGTCAGACTTTGACGGCGTCGCCGATGCATGGCTGAAGGCGGCCGGGCGCATCACTGCGAAGGAAAAGGCGTAATGGACTGCTGCGGCGGAACTGACGAGCACGAAGACGACTGCACGGAAGTGACGGTCAAGGAAGGTATCGACGCGAAAACCGTCGAGGCCGCGAAGGCGCTCGAGTCCGAGAACTATTCCGCCGGCTTCTCGACCGAGATCGAGACCGAGTTTTCGCCCAAAGGCCTGTCGGAAGATACGATCCGCTTCATCTCGGCCAAGAAGGAAGAGCCGGAGTGGCTGCTGGAATGGCGCCTCGCTGCCTATCGCCGCTGGCTGACCATGGAAGAGCCGACCTGGGCCAAGGTCCGTTACGAGCCGATCAAATACCAGGACTATTACTACTACGCCGCCCCCAAGACCGGCGCAAAGTATGAGTCGATCGACGACGTTCCGAAGGAAATCCTCGAAACCTACGAAAAGCTCGGCATCCCGCTGCGCGAAGCCGAAGTGCTGCTGGGCGTTGAAGGCGCGGCCGAAACCGCTGCCACTGCGCGCGAGGCGCCGCGTGTCGCCGTCGATGCCGTGTTCGACTCCGTCTCCGTCGCGACCACGTTCCGCAAGGAGCTTCAAAAGGCTGGCGTGATCTTCATGTCGATCTCCGAAGCCGTGCGCGAGCATCCGGAGCTGGTGAAGAAGTATCTCGGAAGCGTCGTTCCGCAGTCTGACAATTTCTTCGCCACGCTGAACAGCGCCGTCTTCTCCGATGGTACTTTCGTCTATGTGCCGAAGGGCGTGCGCTGCCCGATGGAGCTGTCGACCTATTTCCGCATGAATGCGGAGAATACCGGTCAGTTCGAACGTACGCTGATCGTCTGCGACGAAGGCGCCTACGTCTCCTATCTCGAAGGCTGTACCGCGCCGATGCGTGACGAGAACCAGCTCCACGCCGCCGTGGTGGAACTGGTCGCCCTCGATGATGCGGAGATCAAATACTCCACCGTCCAGAACTGGTGGCCGGGCGACGAGGACGGCAAGGGCGGCATCTATAATTTCGTGACCAAGCGCGGCGACTGCCGTGGCGCGCGCTCCAAGATCAGCTGGACACAGGTGGAAACCGGCTCTGCCGTCACTTGGAAATACCCGTCCTGCATCCTGCGCGGCGACGACAGTGTGGGTGAGTTCTACTCCATCGCCGTCACCAATGGCCGCCAGCAGGCCGACACCGGCACCAAGATGATTCATCTCGGCAAACGCACGAAGAGCCGGATCATTTCCAAGGGCATCAGCGCCGGCAAGTCGGACAACACCTATCGCGGCCTCGTCTCGATCAACAAACGCGCCGAGAAGGCGCGTAACTTCACCCAGTGCGACAGCCTGCTGATCGGCGGGCGCTGCGGCGCCCACACGGTGCCATACGTCGAGAACCGCCGCGCTGATGCGCAGCTGGAGCATGAGGCGACGACGACCAAGCTTTCCGAAGACCAGCTCTTCTACGCCCGCCAGCGCGGCCTGGGGGAAGAACAGGCCGTGGCCCTGCTGGTCAACGGTTTCGTCCGCGAAGTCCTTCAGGAACTGCCCATGGAATTCGCTGTGGAAGCCCAGAAACTTCTCGAAGTGAGCCTCGAAGGTAGTGTTGGATAAGCGAGGGTTTGTCCCCGTTCTTCGCTGAACTGCCCGATCACCTGAATTTTCAGCATTTCTACCCCCTCGGAATAGGCGCCATTCCTGCCCTAAGGGCTTCCCCTTAGGCCCGGACGCGCCTACATCGGCCCCATGTTGAAGATTGAGAACCTGACCGCCACCGTGGGCGAGGCTGAAGAGGCCAAGCAGATCATCAACGGGCTGACCCTTGAGGTGCCTGCCGGTGAGGTGCACGCCATCATGGGCCCCAACGGCGCCGGCAAATCCACCCTGTCCTATGTCCTGACGGGCCGCAGCGGCTATGAAGTCACCGGCGGCAGCGCCACGCTGAACGGCGAAGACATCCTGGAGATGGAGCCGGAAGAGCGCGCCGCAAAAGGCATGTTCCTGTCCTTCCAGTATCCGGTCGAAATCCCCGGCGTGCCGGTGATGACCTTCGTGCGCACGGCCATGAATTCCCAGCGCAAGCTGCGCGGCGAGGAAGAAATCTCCGCGCCGGACTTCATCAAGAAATCCCGCGAGATCGCGAAACAGCTGAAGCTGGACGCCGAGATGCTGAAGCGTCCGGTCAATGTCGGCTTCTCGGGCGGCGAGAAGAAGCGTCTGGAAATCTACCAGATGATGATGCTGGAGCCGAAATTCCTGATCCTCGACGAGACCGATTCCGGCCTCGACATCGATGCTCTGAAAACCGTGGCCGAAGGCGTGAACGCCATGCGCAGCCCGGAGCGCGGCATGCTGGTGATCACGCACTATCAGCGCCTGCTGGACTATATCAAACCGGATAAGGTTCACGTGATGGCCGCTGGCCGCATTGTGAAGACCGGCGGTCCGGATCTCGCCCACCGGCTGGAAGCCGAAGGCTATGAAGGCGTCCTGGGAGAAGCGGTGTGAGCACCGCGCTGCGCGATCTGATTGCCAATCCCAACGCGGCGGAGCTGGAACTCGTCGCGCGCTATGCGATGTTGCCGGAAGATGCCCGGCGTGAGCGTGCGTTTGAGGCTTTCGCCAAGGGCGGCCTGCCGCATCGCCGGATTGAAGGCTGGCACTGGAGCGACTTCAAGGCAGCCCTGCAGGTTATCGAAACGCCGGCTGGTGCAGGCGCGATGGAAGACCCGCTGCCGGCCGATGGCGCGCTCGTGTTCGCTTTCACGCCTGCAGGCTTCACCTGGCCGGAAGACCTGCCGGAAGGCATTCGCGTCCTGGCAAAGCCGGAGGCGCAGGCCTTCGGGGCGTCTGAAGACATGCCGCTCGGCGCACTGGCAGCGGCGCTGGCAGGCGGCAAAAGCAAACCCGGCACGTTGATGATTGAAGTGACGGGGCAGGACCTGCCGCGCCTTCACTTCCGCTTTTCCGGTGCAGGCGAAGCCAATTTTGCTCGCGTCCAGATCATCCTGCGCCCCGGCGCACAGCTGACCACCAGCGAGTCCTATCTCGGCGGGGCGGGCTTCACGGCTTCGCTGATGGAGTTCTCGCTGCAGAAGGGCGCGGCGCTGTCGCGCACGGTCTACCAGCGCGCGGGCACGGCTGAAGTGCTGGCTGCAACGGCTTCTGTCCAGCTGGACGAGGGCGCGGACTATACGCAGACGGTTCTGGCTTTCGGCGGGAAGCTTGCGCGGATTGAAACCCGGCTGACCCATCAGGAGACTGGCGCGAAGGCCACGATGAATGCGGCCTATCTCTGCGCAGCAGGCCATCATGCCGACCTTACGACCGAAGTGCGCCACGGCGCCGTTGCCTGTGTCACGCGCCAGCTGACCAAGGGTGCGGTGCTGGCAGGCGGGCGGGGTGTCTATCAGGGCAAGTTCTTTGTGCCCCGCAATGTCGGCCAGAAGACCGATGCGGACATGCAGCACAATGCGCTGCTGCTGGAGGAGGGCGCCGAAGTCTTCGCCAAGCCGGAACTCGAAATCTATGCCGATGATGTGGAGTGCGCGCACGGCAACACGTCTGGCGCGCTCGATGCGAACCAGATGTTCTACATGCGCCAGCGCGGAATCGCCGAGGAAGAGGCGCGGGCCCTGCTGACTGAAGCCTTCATCGCTGAAGCGCTGGAAGAGGCGGGTGAGCTGGAAGACGTTCTGCGGGAGCAGGCGCGGGCATGGCTGGCACGATGAGCACGAAGCTGGACATCGACGCGATCCGCGCGGAATTCCCGATCCTTTCGCGGGAAGTGAACGGCTATCCGCTGGTTTATCTGGATAATGCGGCCAGCGCCCAGAAGCCGAATGCGGTGATCGACGCGGTCGCCAACCAGTCGCGCACGGCTTACGCCAATGTGCACCGTGGCATTCACACGCTGTCGAACGAGGCGACCGAAGCCTATGAGGCAGCACGGGAGGCGGCGCGCGAGTTCCTGAACGCGCCGGCGCACGAGAACATCATCTTCACCAAGGGCTCGACCGAGGGGATCAACCTCGTCGCCTCGGCGCTGGCGGGCGAGATCCAGCCCGGCGACGAGATCGTCCTGTCGGTGATGGAGCACCATTCCAACATCGTGCCCTGGCATTTCCTGCGGGAGCGTCACGGCGCCGTGCTGCGCTGGGTGGGCCTGACGGAAGACGGCAGCCTCGACATGGCGGACTTTGCCGCCGCGATCGGGCCGAAGACAAAATTCGTCGCCATGACCCACATGTCCAACGTGCTGGGCACGGTGACCGACATGGCGGAAATCGTTCGCATCGCGCATGACGTGGGCGCTCAGGTTCTGGCCGACGGCAGCCAGGCGGCGGTGCATGTGCCGGTGGATGTGCAGGCGCTCGGCGTCGACTGGTATGTGATGACCGGCCACAAGCTCTACGGCCCGACCGGTATCGGCGTGCTCTATGGCACTGCCGAGGCGCTCGACCGGGCGCGGCCCTATCAGGGCGGCGGCGAGATGATCGAGATCGTCACCCGGGACCGCGTGACCTACAATATGGCGCCGCACAAATTCGAGGCAGGCACCCCGCCGATCCTCGAAGCGATTGGTCTTGGTGCAGCACTGAACTGGATGCGTAATCATCCCTCAGACGCAGTGCATGATCATGAGATGATCCTGTATAGTCATGCCGTAGAGGGGCTTCGCGGCATCAATGGCCTGCGGATTCATGGCGAAGCACCGGGCAAGGGCGCTGTGCTTACCTTCAGCCTCGAAGGCGCTCATCCCCATGATATTGCTCAGATTCTTGACCGCTATGGCGTCGCCGTCCGCGCCGGGCATCACTGCGCCCAGCCGCTGATGGAGCACCTCGGCGTCCCCTCGACAGCCCGCGCCTCCTTCGCCATCTACAACACTCTGGCCGAAGTTGACGCCTTCATAGAGGCGCTCGCC
This sequence comes from Hyphomonas sp., assembly GCA_041398445.1. Classification (GTDB taxonomy): domain Bacteria; phylum Pseudomonadota; class Alphaproteobacteria; order Caulobacterales; family Hyphomonadaceae; genus Hyphomonas. The sequence continues at coordinate 7,500 of JAWKUR010000002.1, forward strand.
AAGGCCCGGAAAATGCTGGTATAGGTGGCTCAGATGGCCGATGACATGACCTCCCGAGATGTGGACGCAGCTGCTGAAACTGCAACGCCGACAGCGATTCCACAGGATGAGCTGAACCGGATCACCGATGATCTCATCACAGCATTCAAGACCGTGTTCGACCCGGAAATCCCGGTCGACATCTATGAGCTTGGGCTGATCTACAAGGTCGACATCGATGATGACCGTAAGGTCGATATCGAAATGACACTTACCGCGCCAGGCTGCCCTGTGGCCGGCGACATGCCGGGCTGGGTGGAAACCGCTGCCCGGACTGTGGAAGGCGTGAAGGATGTCGAGGTTCAACTGACCTTCGATCCGCCCTGGGATCCGTCCCGCATGTCCGACGAAGCGCGCCTCGCGCTGAACATGCTGTAATTGAATGGAAAGGGGCGAGCCCCTATCTTTCCCCCATGGCCAGACGACCCAGACCCAAACCTGTGAAGCTCACCGACGCCGCTGCCGCGCGCGTGAAAGAGATCATGGAAGAACGCGGTGCAGGTTATCTACGCGTCGGCGTGAAGAATGGCGGCTGTGCCGGCATGGAATACGTTATGGACTACGCCATGGCGCCAGAGCCGCTCGATGAGGTCGTCGAGGACAATGGCGTCACCATCCTGATCGATGCGAAAGCTGTGCTGTTCCTTCTGGGCAGCGAGGTCGATTTCGAGATGACCCCGCTGCACGAGAAGTTCGTGTTCAATAACCCGAACCAGACCGACGCCTGCGGCTGTGGCGAGAGCGTAACGATCGTGCCAGCCTCAGCGGATTGATTGTCAGTTCTGCGTTTCTGTTTCCCGGGACTTCACCTGTTCGAATATGGAAGCATCAAACTGCCCCCCATTTGTTGTCGGGCAATTTTTCGCAAATGCAATGAAGACGGCATCCTTGGCTGGTAGCGCCAGGTCATACTGCTTGCCTTTGACCTTCAGCGTGACTTCAGATCCATTCACCACGGCATTGTAGAGTTTTTTGGCAACAGCCTTGTCGTAGGGAATGATCTTCGATGAGGCGGGATGATATTTGAACCGCTCTGACTTCTTCACGCCATCTATGGTGAGCGCGGCACTGACACTCAGCAGACGAAAGCGTTCTGACGGATCTTCCTCGTAAGTATTGGCGGGATCAAGTTGGATTGCGGCATTCAGCGAGTGTTGACCTGTCGACATTGCCTGACAGTTCAGAATAACGACCGGGTTTTCGTTCCCTGTCGTACGGATCAGGCGCGAAAAGCTGTAAAAATTGGCTTGGGTTCCAGCGTCGCTATTATCGACCTGCAGGATCGTGTCGGGGTCTTGTGCCCAGTGCCGGCCGCTGTCTTCCGCGCGTGCATTCACGGCCTGTGCGATAAGGAGGGCGGTAATGAATAGGCCGGCAAGTCTATATGGCATGAGCATGCTCCGTTCCATTTAATGGAATGGAGCATGCAATTTTTGGTGACCGCAGGCAATCGAGACTATTACCCTTCGCGCAGAGCTTTGCAGGTCTTCGCAAATGCTTTGAATGTGTCGTTGGGGGCGGGCAATTGGGTTTCGACAGACCCTTCCCGTTTTGTGATCACCATCAAGGGCTCGCCGAGTACAGCTGAGTTGAACACTTTGGCCGCGACATTGTGAGACTTGGTTTCGATAGACTTGATGGCCGGAATATAGCGGAACATCTCGTCCATGCCTGGTGCGTCTCCTACTTGGATGTTGACCTTGGTTGAGCGCGAATACGAGGCATTTCTTGCGAGGAGGTCAGGCAGCGATGCAGGCTCCAGAGAAAGCACTGCTTTCATCATGCCCTGGCCATCGCAGACCAGCATCGCACCCGTCTCATCTGAACCATCCGTATAGATGGCAAGGGGAGCGGTCTCACTCTGGCCCTTCCAAACACTCCATTCTGCTGCTGATGCTGAAAGTGCTGGCGTGAGAGTACCCACGGTAAGGCAGGCAACCGCCAGCATAGATGTTCGATTCAAAATCATTTCTCGAGATCCCGTGTTTTGCCCCGGGGATCACCTAAGCGGTTATTGAATATCAATAATACCGCATCGAGTAAAGGTAAATTTTGAAGTCTTTCTATGGCCTATTTGTCTTGGGCCGGTTAGGCCTTTGCATATGCGGCCGGGTTCTCGATGGTTGGCTTTGCTTCCATGCCTTTCGGCGGGTCGGGGATCAGGGTCGCTTTCTTGAGGGGGGAGCCACGGCCTTCGGCGACCAGTTCCGCAGTACGTTGCTCGACGGCATCAGTCAGTCGCGTCAGGAATTCATCTTTGGGCAGGTCCCACGGGATCGGATCGAGAAACTCAATGATCGCCGTACCCGGATTTTTTTTCTTGTCCTGCTGTTGCCAGTAGAGGCCGATATTTGTGGCGACCGGCACGACGGGGGCCTGCATGGCCTGAGCCATATGCCAGACGCCGGCTTTGTAGCGGAAGTGGTAATCCACTGGAGCCAGGTGGCCTTCCGGGTAGATCAGAACACGTCGTCCATCCTGTTTGGCCCTTTCCATGCCTTCGCGCAGGGATTCTGCCTTACGGTCGCCACCGCCGCAGGTATCGATGACGATCGCCCCGAGCTTGCGCAGGATGCCGCCCACCAGCGGGAATTTCTCAAGGTGGTCGCCCGTGACAAAGGCGAGATTGTCGACTTCAGGATAAACCAGATAGCCATCACCCCAGCTCTGGTGTTTGCCAGCCAGAACGAATGCGCCTTCCGGTAGCCGTTCCTTGCCGCGAACGTCTTTCCGTATGCCTGCGACCAGCCTGAGGTTCAGGTTCATAGCCCGCGTGTAGCTTCGGATAATCGCCCTTACGGGGGTGTGCCCGGGAAGGATCAGGAATGGCACGGAGGCCAGAACGTAAAGCACGGAGAGTAGGTAATAGACAAACGTGAACAGGGCGGCGCGCATGGCGGGGCTCCTTTCTTCTCGCAGATCCGGAATGAGGATTAGTCGGCTTTCAGGACCGCTACGACGGCCCGGGCCATGGCACCTGCATGCTGCGACAGCGGCCCAGGCAAGCGGTTGTAGATCTTGTTCTGCCCGGCCTGCATGACGACGCCGAGGGCCATCGCTGCTTTCAGGGCCGGATCGCCTTTGGGAAGAACGCCCTCCTGCATGAGGCTGTCGATAATCCGCTCCGTAATCGAAACAGGGTCGTCATCGCGCTTCTTGTCATAGGGCAGGTAACGGTTGAGTGAGACGAGGTGAAAGGAGAACAGCAGGAAGTCTTCATCTGCCAATTCGCAATACGCTTTCACGGCGGCGTGGATCTTGTCCTCCAGTGTCCCTTCGCTGGTCAGGGCTTCCTGCATCATCTGGCCCAGGCGATTGTGGGTTTCCATGAACAGGCTGAGTGCCAGCTGATCCTTGCCTTTGTAGTGCCGGTACAGCGCCCCTTCGGAAACACCGGCTTTCTCGGCGATTTCCCGTGTCGTCGCCGCATCAACGCCTTCATGGACAAACAGTTTCAGGGCGGCGCGCTCGATTTTCGGGCGGGCATTCCGGGCGCGTGTTTTCTTCGCCGGAGTCGTGGTGGCTGTTGTGTTTCTTGTCATAGGGAGCTCCCAATTCACGAGAGCAGATAGCATGTGGCCGCACAAAACACAAGTGAGTATTCACTTACTAATTTGTGTACCTAGATAACTTTCGTGCTGACGTCTGGCAATGCGGTGCCAAGCGGGACGGGTATCTTTGCTGGTATAGCTGGGAAGCCTGAGTGTCTCAGGCTTGCAGGTCGATGCGGTAGCTTTCGATCACGGTGTTGGCGAGAAGCTTCTCGCACATCTCTTTTACGCGCGCGCTGGCATCCGCTTCGCTGAGGCCATCTTCCAGGTCAAGCTCAATCACCTTGCCGATGCGGGCGCTCTCGACTTCCTTGTAGCCCATGCGTGCCAGCGTATCGGCAACGGCTTTACCCTGCGGGTCCAGGACGCCATTTTTCAGGGCAACATGCACGATGGCTTTCATTCCGGTGATCTCCTGAGCAGGGTGTGCGAGTCGCGCTCCGTCTAGCGCAATTGCTGCGCTATTGGAACATTCCGAACAGCATTGAAAGGCGGCCGTTATTTGCCGCTGTTGAAGCTGACGACATTGTCCGTTTCGCCAGACTCCTTAATGATACCGAGCCGGCGGGCAACTTCTGCATACGCTTCGGTTACGCCACCGAGGTCGCGCCGGAAGCGGTCCTTGTCCAGCTTATTACCCGTCTCAAAGTCCCACAGGCGACAGGAGTCCGGGCTGATCTCATCGGCCAGCAGGATGCGCGGGATCTCGGCGTCACCCTCGAAGTAGCGGCCAAACTCCAGTTTGAAGTCGATGAGGCGGATGCCGACAGCGGCAAACAGACCGGACATGAAGTCGTTCACGCGCAGGGCGAGCGAGATCAGGTCATCATACTCCTGCGGGCCGGCCCAGCCGAAGGCGGCAATATGCTCTTCCGTCACCAGCGGATCGTGCAGCGCGTCGTCCTTGTAGTAGAACTCGACGATCGGGCGGGGCAGGACCTGGCCTTCCTCGATGCCAAGACGCTTGGCGAGTGAGCCGGCGGCCACGTTACGCACAACCACTTCAAGCGGAATGATCTCCACTTTCTTGATCAGTTGTTCCCGCATGTTGAGGCGGCGGATGAAGTGGGTCGGTATGCCGACGCCGCCCAGACGCGTCATCATGAATTCACTGATACGGTTGTTGAGCACGCCTTTGCCATCCAGCACGGCGCGCTTCTGCGCATCAAAAGCGGTGGTATCGTCCTTGAAATACTGAATCAGGGTGCCGGGTTCCGGACCCTCATAAAGAATCTTGGCCTTGCCTTCGTAGACGACGCGCCTTTTGTTCATGGATACACCCCTTTCATGGGCCCCTGAGATGGGTCCGGTACGGCCACATCGACAGGAATCGCCGTAGCCCCTCCGTTTGCGGCTCCTGTTACGCCAATCCGTCGCGGGAAACAATTATTGCACACACCTTGCCGGGGACTCTATATGCCGCCAAGGTTCTATATATCGGAAAGGTCCTGAGATGAGCACATTCAATGATCGGGAGCGCGCGGAAGAGGCGCGGTTTGCGCTCACCGAGGAACAACAGTTCAAGGTCATGAACCGGCGCAACAAATTGCTTGGCCTGTGGGCCGCTGGCCTGATGGGCATGGGTGAAGATGACGCCGAAGCCTATGCCAAGACGGTGGTCCTGTCTGACCTCGAAGAGGCTGGCGACGAAGACGTGTTCCGCAAGGTGCGCGCTGACCTCGACAAAGCCAAGACCGGCACCAGCGACACGGCAATTCGCGAGCAAATGGCCGAGCTCCTGCCGGTAGCTCGCGTGCAAGTGGTTGGCGAATAGCAAAGTCTAAAATCTAGATTCAGATCAGACGGCGCCATCCTGGAAAGGGTGGTGCCGTTTCTGTTGCGTTGGCTATTGGTAGAATTGGGCTTCAGTTGGCCGAAGCGGGCGCCCCCGCTTCCTGCTGGAACACGTCGGAACAACGCCGTGTATTCTCGCCGAGCGGCGTGAAGGAGATGCAGGAATAGTATGCAGAGCCACGGTCCCCGAAATCCGGGACGCCATGCCACTGCTGCAGCTCTTTCTTGCCGGTCCAGTTGCTGATGAGCAGGCGGCCGGGGTTTTTGGGGAGCTGAGGATCGTTCTCCTGCGTCTGGTACACCAGTTTGCCGTCCACATACCAGCTGATGCCTTCCGGCTTCCAGTCGAAGGCATAGAGGTGATCTGCTTCCGAGGCGTCGAACGGGAGCTTGATCTGGGCACTTTGGCCCGTCTTGCCGTTATGAAAATAGTTCAGCTCGACGATGCTGGTGTCCTTGCCCACAAACTCAATGTCGATCTCGTCATGCGGTTTGCCGAAATATGGGCCTGTATAGGTGAAGAAGGCTGAAACCAGGCCAGACCCCTTTGCCGGGCGCATGATGGTTTCATAGCGGCCATAGCCATATGTGCCGAGCACCTGCACTTCTGCCAGTGCATAGGGCTTCGCCGGATTGCTGGTTGGCGTAACGTCCAGACGCACGCCTTCGGGGCTTGCGACCACATTCTCTGGCGTCCAGTCACCGCCCTGGAAGCTTTTGTCGTTGCTGTGCTGGGAAATGTAGAAACGCTCGGATGGGAGGCCGTTTCCCAGAAGGGAAATGAAGGCGTCATCTGATTCCAGCATCGGGGCGTCCGGCCGGTTGGTATACGGGCCTTCACGCAGGGGCGCCTTTTTTGCGGCAAAATTAACCGAAGCATCCGGGCGCCATGGAACGACCGGGTCCATGTCCGCCACCAGAGGGGCGATCCGCGGAGCCGTTGGCGACGGCGTGTGTTCTGATTTGGGCTGCAGGGCCACAAAAATGGCCACGCATAAGGCAAATACCACGACAGCCGCCATGACGGCGGAGCGTGGCTGCCAGTCCTGAAACAGGTTCTTCAGGCTGCGATCTGTAGTGTCTGTTGCCATTATATGGTCCGATCTCAAATCGGGCCACCGCAAGAAATGGGCCATTAACCCTGTTTCAGGGCTGCCATATTGCGCATCATGAACAGGGGGATCGAGCCGGCGGGAGTTATGGCCCAGTCGAGTGGCTGGTCGTGAGGCTCTGTTGGCACATCATCAATTTGCTGCGCAGCATAAGCCACGGCGCAGGCGAAGGCGCGTCCTTCAGACCTTAACGATTGTAGCGCTGTATCGTAATGGCCTTTACCATAACCGAGGCGATTGCCCTTCGCGTCGAATGCAAGGAGGGGCGTAAGAATCAGCGTTGGATGAACTTCCGGCGCGTCTTCAGGTGGTTCGCTCAGGCCAAAGGGGCGTCGCTCCAGCGGCTCGCCAAAGCCCCAGGAGCGCCAGGAAATGCCGCCCTCGGGCAGCATGCGTGGCAAGCAGAGTTCCGCGCCGGCATCCGCCAGCCGCTTCATAAGCGGCATTGGGTCCAGTTCCTCATTGATTGGCACATACCCGGAGACAACCGGGCCGTACCGTTCGAGGAGTTTCATGGGAAACAGGTCAGCAATCTTGTCCGCGGCATCAGGATCACGCGCAGCCGCTTCGGCACGTATGGTGCGCATCCGGTGGCGCAGCTGGATCTTGTCGGGGGGCAGTGAAGTCATGCGGAGAGCCTTAGACAGGTCCGGGCAGTGCGTCACGCCCCTGCCGCGCCTGAATGGACTGAATAGCGCACAAGAACCGCAGTCGCCGCAGGGCATATTCACTCCCGTCAACCTAGAGACTAGGTGGGCGCCAGATGAGACAGGGCCACGGCCCCATCCAGATTGCCAGCTCCCTGACGGTAAGTAAGGTCGCCGGAGATCAGTCCCTTAGCGCACGCCGCAGCCCTTGTGCGGGTTCAGATGTAGGCGCGAACGCGCCCGATTGTAAGCGGGATTATTCTGAAGCTGCTGCAATGTCGAAAGCGAGGAGAAGAGTGCGTTGTTTCGGATTGAAATTGTCGTCCGAAACAATCCAGACACGTGCGACGCCATTGCCAAGATTTTCCACCGTGATGCCTTCATAATTGTCCACGGCGAGGGGGCGGGTCAGGACGATTTCCTTCTTGCCATCCTGCCAGCTGAGGACGTTGCGATTGCCACGGATCGGGTCATAGCTGCGGAACAGCCAGAAGGTCTCATCACTGCCGCCTATGCTCGCTGTATCGAAGCCGACGAAGGCATAGCCAGCCGGGTTCGGCGCCATGTCTCCGGTCCAGCCGGCATTGTCCAGGCTGGCGACGGCGCCAATCGGTGATTTGCCGTTTTCGACAGTCTCAAAGCCGAACACGATATTCCCTTCCGGTGTGACCGTCAGAGCTTCGGCGCCGCGATTTTCGTCGACCAGGCGGCCGGCATAGGTGCTGGGCAGGGCGCTGATTGCAGCCTCCTTTGCCATGGCTCCGCATGCATCAAGCGCAAACGCCGAGATGCGATGCGTGCGCTCAAAGCTGACTATGGCAAGACTATTCCGGACTGCGAGCCCCTCAGCATCGCCCAGAGACTTGCCTTGAAGGAGGCTCCCATCTGCGCCCAGCATGTACGCGAGCTTCCCGGTGCCATTCGGTGCTCCATCCTTGAGATCAATCCAGACAAAAGCGCCGTCATCGACGACCGCAAGCAGATTGCCATCCTTGTCGAGTGCCAGGTCCGACAAGCCACCGAAGCTGGAATTGTCTGACGTCAGTTCCCAGCCACCGGCATAGGTAACGCCTTGAGGAAGGCGGCTGGCGACTTCGTCGGCCGGGCCAAGCTCGATCGGTGTCGCCTCAATTGTCAGGGCAATTGGGGTGGCATAGTCCGTCCCGGCCGGACACGAGGCCTTTGCGAGGTCCGCCGCAGCGCTCTCCAGTGTCCATGCCGCCTGGGTATCTGGCATGGCAACCGTCGGCGCATCCGGAAGGTCGGCTGTGCCGGCGCAGGTGGCGAGCAGGATCAGGGCGGCGAACTGACAGAAGCGGCGGAGCATTGAAACCTCGGTTGTTGGCGCTGATCTTCCTGTCCCCTGCGGCAAAATCATGAAGGCTTCGCGAAGAAGTCTGGATTTCGAATGCGAACCCATTCAGGAATCGGCCATGACGCCGATTCCTCTTGCCCGCCGTTCACCGGTTCAGCCGGATGTGTGCAATCTCGCCAAGGCCATTGATGTGGTCGGAGACCGCTGGACCCTGCTGATCCTCCGCGCAGCCCTCTACGGGGTACGCCGGTTCGATGATTTCCAGGCAGAGCTTGGTTGCCCGCGTACTGTTCTGTCAGGACGGTTGAAAAAGCTGGTCAGTGATGGGCTGCTGACCAAGCGGAGTTACAAGTCGCCAGGCAAGCGCTCGCGCCCGGAATACGTTCTGTCGCCCATGGGGCTCTCCCTCCGCCCGATCCTGATCGGGCTGACCCAGTGGGGCGATGCCTGGCTCGGGCAGGGGGAAACACCACAGATCAGCTTCACGAAGGTTGGGTCGAAATCAGCCATACGAGCGGCGTTTGTGGATATCGAAGGCCGTGAAGTGCGGCCCGATCAGATCCGTACTGTGCTTCGTGGATGATTTGTGCAGTCGGGCGGAAATTCTGTCTTGCAAACGGCTTCGTGATGGGCTTTATCACGCCTCTCGGCAGCCCCGGTTGCCGCACATTCTATAGGACGCGGGCGTAGCTCAGGGGTAGAGCACAACCTTGCCAAGGTTGGGGTCGTGAGTTCGAATCTCATCGCCCGCTCCAATAGAAATCAGCAACTCACCAAAGAAATCAGGACGTTGTTGCGCATTTAGCTGAGCGCGATCTTGTCGGGGCTTCGGCCTTCGATCCCCCGTGTGTGATATTACGCGGAAGGCCTACATATGGCGCCAATCAAAGCGCCTCTTGTCCCTGATTAACGACATGTGCAGACTCAGGCTTCACAATTCGGGCAAGATAGATACGCAGGAAGGCGTTCTGTAAGCCCAGACGAGAGGTGGAGCCATGCCGAATTCCTCCAACTCTGCCGAGAGCGGAACAAATCCTGGGGGGCTTGACCAGAAGGTCATCGCCGAATTTACGGAGCGGTCCACCATCCCGGTCATGGCGCTGGACAGAGATTTTTGTTTCGTCTTTGCGAACGCCGCATACTGCAAGGCCCTTGGAAGAAGGTTCGCGCAGATACGTGGCCAATATGTGTTCGATGTATACGAAGCACCGGCTGCAGATCAGGAATCTTTCAAGAGGAAATGCGGTCTTACATTCGCGGGAGCAATCACCCGGTCAGAAATCCAGACAACTCTGGTTCAGGATGAAGAGGGGCGCACACGGTCGTTATACTGGCAGGCGACCCAGGAGCCCTTTCTGGATGAGAATGGCATAGTCCGGTACGTTGTGCAGCGTATCGAAGACGTCACGCATCTTGTGGAGCTGCAAAGGAGCCATGATATTGTCAGTGCGGAACTCGATCATCGGGTCAAGAACCTGATTTCGGTGATCCTTGCCACAGCTCGTATCACGAGCCCAATGGCGAGTTCTGTAGAACAGTATACAGATGAATTTTGCGCGCGTGTCGAATCCATGGCGCGTATTTATGACCGGATGTCATCTGCCGGTTGGCGGGGATTAAGCTTGCGTAGCCTGTTTGAGGAAGAGCTGACCCAGGTGGCGAGCAGGCAACCGATCCAGTACAGCTTGAAAGGCAAGGATATTCAATTGTCGCTGAAGGCGACAAAAGATGGTGGTATGATTATCCATGAATTTGTCGCAAATGCTGCAAAGTATGGGTGCTTTGCTCAACCCGGGGGGCGTCTGGATGTCGAGTGGTCGATATCTGATTCAGAATTGCGAGTTTTGTGGGTTGAGACTGGGGGCAGTGTAGGCGCGACTCCCAGGAAAGCGGGCTTTGGGACAAAGCTCACGGAAATGTTGCCAAACGCCCGTGTTCGGAGAGAATACAGCGAGAACGGGCTTCGGATAGAGTATACTGTGCCGATTGAGGTTGTGACGCACGAAACTGGAAAGATCAGCAGTTAGGGCTGACCTTAGTCCATTTGCTGCATTAGCAATGCCTGGCTGACAATTGTTTTGACGTGCTCTGTCTTGAAGGGTTTTGGGATAAGAAAGGCCGGTTCGTTCAGGCGGCCCGACAAAAGGCGCTCAGGATAAGCTGTAATCACGATGCATGGAGCGCGGTGGAACTCACAGATGCTGTCCATTGCGTCAAGGCCGGATGATCTATCTGCAAGCTGAATATCGACCAGAATGAGCCCTGGGCGGGTGTTGCGTGCCTGTGCGACGGCTTCGTCATAAGTGGTTGCGTGTGCAACGACTTTGTGCCCCAGACTTTCAATGATTTCCTTCAGTTGAAAGGCTATCATTGGCTCGTCTTCAATGGTCATAACGTCCGTGGCAAGTGTTGAGGCAAGGTCGTTCTTGGCCTCTTTCAGGAGAACTGAGACCTCTTCCTGTTCTATGCCCAGAATGGTTGCGGTTGCGCTTATATGAAACTGTTCGACAGCCGTCAGAAACAGGGCTCGTCTGGGCAGGGATGACATTCTCAGAAGAGCACAAAGCGGCAAGTCCGATTTTGACGGCCCTGTCGGGCCGGCAAGGATCGCATCAAGCAACATGAAGAGGGTAACGCGGTCTTCGGGAAGCGCAGAATCTGCTGGCTGGGGTTTCAGGATATGCTCTTGAAGCATTTCCTCAACGCAAAGATCGCCCGCGACCTGATCGCCGGTCACAGCGCGCGCATAGCGGCGCAGATAGGGCAGTTTGCTCTGCCCCACAGAGGTGGTCCACCGGTTTTGTTAGTCCGGCGGTTTCCACGTAGCGGCGTTCATGCCGCTACATCCACACAGTAAGGCGGTATGAACGCCGCGGGCAAGATGGTTTGTGGCGCAGGCGGCCGGTAGCCCAGAGAAGAGTGTGGGCGCGCGGTGTTGTAGTGGCGTCGCCAAGTTTCGATCAGGACTTTCGCCTCGCGCAAATCAAAGAAGATTTCCCTCGCCAACAACTCGTCGCGAAGCTTGGAGTTGAAGCTCTCGCAATATCCGTTTTCCCATGGGCTTCCCGGTTCGATATAGAGCGTCTTCACGCCGATGCGCTGGAGCCACTCGCGCAGGGCGATGGCGATGAACTCGGGGCCGTTGTCGGAACGGATATGCTCCGGCGGGCCATGATGCACGAACAGTTCGCCCAGCGTGTCTAGGACATCGCGGGAGTTGAGCTTGCGTTCGACACGAATGGCGAGGCATTCGCGAGTGAACTCATCAATCACACACAGCATGCGGAACACCTTGCCGTCATGCGTGCGGTCCTGAACGAAGTCATAGGACCAGACATGGCCCTTGTGCATCGGCCTCAGCCGGATGCAGGAGCCGTCATTCAGCCAGAGACGGCCTCTCTTTGGTTGTTTCATTGGCACTTTCAGCCCTTCACGCCGCCAGATGCGATACACCCGCTTCTCGTTCACATGCCAGCCATCCCGTCTCAGCAGGGCCGTGATCCGGCGGTAGCCATACCGGCCGAACCGTTCAGCCAGGGCGATGATGGCCGCTGTCAGCACATCCTCGTCCTGGCGTGGCACACGCGGCTTGCGCTGGGTGGAACGGTGCTGGCCGATCACGCGGCAGGCCCGGCGCTCGGTTGCGCCGAGTGTCTCCACCACATGATCGACCGCTTCGCGCTTGCGTGAAGGGCTCAGAACTTTCCCTTGATGACTTCCTGAAGGATCTGGTTGTCCAGCGTGAGATCGGAGATCGCCTTGCGAAGGCGCGCATTCTCCTTCTCGATCTCCTTCATCCGTTTGGCCTGGCCAACCTGCAGCCCGCCATACTCCTTGCGCCACCGGTAGTAGGTCTGTTCAGTCACCCCGATCGAACGCACGGCCTGACCCGTCGTCTCGCCTCGCGCGAGGCGAACCTCCACCTCCCGCAGCTTTGCTATGATCTCTTCAGGCGTAGATCTCTTGCCCATGTCTCAGCTCCATATCTGAAGCCGGAACTAACTCAAATAATGGACCACTTTCCGGGAGGCAGACCAAGTTCCCGCGTGACTAGTTCATACAGCAAGCTTCGGATCCTATTGCCAGTGTGCAGTCATTTTTCTGAATGGCATGAAATAATAAAGTGCGAATAAGGCCTTTTGGTTTCCTCTGAATGCGAAAAAGATTTTTGCGAACCCATTCTTAACCTCAGCAGGCATAAAATTAAAAAACTAATACACAGCAGATGGACGTCAGGACGCGGTCATGGCTGATGGGCAAAACATTCGTGGGGACATTTGTTTTGGGGAAGTTGGCACAGTCGCAAGTGGCGGCACTCGGGGGTAGCCAGCGTCCGGCGCGCGAGGCAGCTTTATTGCCTTTGTCGCCGAAAAGGGGCGTGAGTTGTGCTATAGGGGATGCTTTGAGGGCAAGTTTCCAGCCGGTTGTGGAAGAGCCCTTGCCGCAAAGGTTTCGTGAAATAATTGAAAAGTTGCGTATAGAGGAACAACGACAGAAGGGTCTTTGATTTGACCAAAATACCGCCGGCTTGTCAGGATGAAATGCCGGGTTCTGGGAGTGAGTGGTCGTTCGTTGATGAGCTTGAACGGCTGATCCCGGAGTTGCGAGCATTTGCGCGCAGTTTGTGTCGTGAGCGTGAGCTCGCGGATGACCTTGTTCAGGATACTTGTTTGAAGGCTTGGCAGGCGGTTGACTCATTTGAGCCTGGTGCGCCGATGCGGCCATGGTTGTTCCGAATCCTGAGAAATGAGTTCTATCAGTATTCGCGACGTTCCTGGCGCTCCACTGCGCTCGATCAGGATGTTGCCGAAAACACCCTTGTCGCCACCGTTGGGCTCGATGCTCAGATCGACTTCCGTGTCCTGCAGGCGGTAATGTCGGATCTGCCGGATGTTCAGCGTGAAGCGCTGATTCTTGTCGTTGCTGCTGGGTATACCTACGAAGAAGCTGGTGAGATCTGTAATTGCTCCGCGGGGACGATCAAAAGCCGGGTGAGCCGGGCCCGTGAAGCGGTCATCTACAAGATGGAACGGGCGGATACGGGGCAGGTTGGTGGTGCAACGCGCGACGGTAGCCGGACGGCGAATGGCCATATCGACCTGATCTATGATATTGAATCAATCGCTCGTGGCTTGTTCAGCGCAGCGTGAGTGTGCCCTATCCGACGTTTTCAGAGCCTTCCAGTTGGTCAAAAGCCTGATCCGCACGAGCCAGACGCTCGCGTGCGCGATCCCGGATATGTCTGACCGCTTCTGTTGGAGGAAGAAGGCCTGCCTCTGCCGCCGCATCCTTTAGCGAAGCGTAGGTGCGGGCTTGTCGCGAACTCGGGGCGCTTGTGCGCCTGCCGAACAGGGAGAACCTGATTGCCATAACCCAATCTCCTTGCAGCCTCGCAAGGCATGCCCATGTGGGATTGCCTTACGGGTCAGGCGGGCCGCTGTCTCGGAATTGCCCGGGGCTGTCGCGCCGCCTAGCCACTCGTTTCGAGATGACAACAAAATACTACCCCGAAAACTCGCGTTTGACGAATTATATTTTGCTCAGATTCCCTACGCGGGCGAGCTGAGGGCAGGGTATTGCGCCGCACAATGGGCGGTTATTGACGTCGACCGGTCGGGTTGTCTGGGGTCGCCTCGTTCGTATTGGGCAGACGCACATTCCCGACTGTGCCGAAAATCTGCTCCCACAGGCCCAGCTCACGACCGCGAGTGGGTGTCTCGCGCGAGGCATAGTTGATGACCTGTCCGTCCTGGGCCGTATATTCCAGAATTTCTTCGACTTTGTCGTCGGTGCCGAAGCTGATCGCGGTGATTTTCCGCGTTTTCACCTTCGGGTGATAGAATGCGATCCGCTCCTGAAGCTCCGACATGTAGATCCATGTATTGTCGTCAAACAGGCTTTTGGTCGAAGGACTGCCAAGCTGCGCCAGGACGGTCGAACGGGTATCCTCACCAGGTTTGATGTCGCTTGGTTGCGCCTCGTCGGCAACATAGCCATGAAAGTCCCGGCTGGGCGTCAGGCACGCAGTCAGCGGAAGGGCCATGAGGACTGCGGCAAGAATTGCGCGTCGCGCCATCGGAGAACTCCTGATAGTGGTCCGCGACAGACCTAGCGGTAGCGGGATGGCTTTGGCAAGCACGCGAGTGCAGGAGGATGGATTTGGCTGGTATCTGGAACCCATTGCGCGGTGCACGGGCGCAAAAGGACCGTGCGGATGCCCTGTATCGCGGATTGATGGCCGCAGCGCTTGCGCCAGAGGCCTATGCGGCAGGCGTGGTCCCGGATGACATGGAACATCGCGTTCAGATGGTCAGCTTGCATGCCGGGGTGCTCGTCTGGCAGCTGACACGCCGGCCAGAGCAGCTATTGCGGCGTCTGCCGCAGCTGATTCATGCGCGCGTTTTCGACGGTTTTGACGCCTCCTTGCGCGAAACAGGGGTTGGTGATGCTTCGATCGCCCGAAAAGTCAGAAAGCTTGGAGAGCATTATTATGGCCTCGGGAATGCGACAGCAGAATGTCTGTCCGGGCCGCAAGACGAACGGGGCCATGCGCTTGCTACCTTATTGAAGCGTAATGGTGTTGCCGTTGCGGAGCAGGAGGGTGTGCTGGCAGATCACCTGGTCGCGCAAGCGGAGGCTTTCGAAGCGACCCCATCAGAAGTATTCCTTGAAGGGAGCCTGTCATGGCTGGCCTTCCCTGCGACAAGCAGGCCCGGCGTTGCCAAGGTCTGAGGCGCGCCTTAAACAGCGCGAACGGCTCTCAAGGGGCCTGAAATCCGGAAGGCGCCATGACTCGCGGAACTATCCTGTCAGTTGATGCTATGGGCGGGGATCACGCGCCGGGCGTGATCGTTGACGGCGTTGCCCTGTTCGTGAAAGAGCGCCCGGATACGAAAATCCTTCTGTTCGGTGACGAAGCTGCGCTAACGCCTTTGGTGCATGCGCATGCTGGCCTTACAGGGCGGTGCGAAATTATTCACTGTGATCACAAGATCACCAGCGACATGAAGCCGAGCCAGGCCCTGCGCCGGGGCAAGGGGTCGTCCATGTGGAACGCGCTGGAAGCCGTGAAGGAAGGGCGTGCAGATGCTTCGGTGTCGGCCGGGAATACCGGTGCCCTGATGGCAATCTCCATGCTGGTGCTGCGCAAGATGGACGGCGTGCACCGGCCGGCCATGACCGCTATTTGGCCGACACTGGCAGGCCGGTCTGTCGTTCTGGATGTCGGCGCAAATATCGAGGCAGATGCCGCCCAGCTCGTTTCCTTTGCCATTATGGGCGAAGCCTATGCGCGCGCGACGCTCGGCAAGGAACGCCCGACTATCGGCCTGCTGAATATCGGCTCAGAAGAAATGAAGGGGCATGACGAGGTGCGTGAGGCGCACGAAATGCTCCGGAACACTGACTTGAACCTTGATTATCGCGGCTTCGTTGAGGGCGATGATATCTCCATGGGGGCGGTGGATGTCGTTGTCACGGATGGTTTTACTGGCAATGTCGCCCTGAAAACCGGCGAGGGCGTGGCCCGTATGCTGGGGGCGCGGGTGCGTGAGGCGCTTACGAAAAGCCTCGTGACCAAGGCTGGCGCTGTGCTGGCGGCCTCCGGGCTCAATCAACTCCGTGAACAGATGAACCCCAGCAATGCCAATGGCGGCGTGCTGCTGGGGCTTGGCGGGGTTTCTGTTAAAAGTCATGGCGGGACTGACGCCAGAGGTTTCGCTACGGCTTGCCGGCTTGCTGCAGACCTGGCGACAAGTCACTATCCGGAAGAGGTTGCCGCAAACCTCGCACGCATCCAGCAAAAAGGGGCACCGGCTGGTTGAGCCGTGAACCTCGAAAAGGGAACATGATGGCACGGCGCAGTTTTATTCGCGGAACAGGCGGTTATCTCCCCCAGAGGGTGCTGACGAATGACGATTTGTCAGCGATGGTCGATACATCCGATGAGTGGATCCAGGAGCGCACCGGCATCAAGCGCCGGCATATCGCTGCTGAAGGCGAGATGACATCCGACATCGCGACCGCCGCGGCACGGGCGGCTCTGGATGCGGCGGGCATTCCCGTTTCCGATGTTGACCTGATCGTGCTGGCGACGACCACACCGGACCAGACGTTCCCGGCCACAGCCACGGCCGTGCAGGCCAAGCTGGGCATGACCGGTGGGGCTGCCTTTGACGTACAGGCCGTGTGTTCCGGTTTCCTGTTCGCGCTGGCAACGGCAGACTCACTGTTGAAGCAAGGGCTGTTCAACACAGCGCTCGTCATCGGCGCAGAAACCTTCACCCGCATTCTCGACTGGTCGGACCGCGGCACCTGTGTCCTGTTCGGCGATGGCGGCGGTGCTGCCGTGCTGCAGGCTGAAGAATGGAGCGGCGATCCGCTTTCCGGTGTGATCACGCATCACATCCGCACCGACGGCACAAAGTCAGACCTGCTCTATGTCGATGGCGGCGTCAGCTCGACCGGCACGATTGGTCATGTGCGCATGGAAGGAAACCGCGTCTTCCGGCATGCAGTCACCAACATCTCCTCGGCCATTCAGGCGATTTATGACGAAACGGGCCTGACCGGAGACGATATCGACTGGTTCGTGCCGCATCAGGCCAACAAGCGTATCCTGGACGGCGTGGCCAAGAAGATGAACATCGCCGAGGAGAAGGTGATCGTCACGGTGGATGAGCACGCCAACACGTCGGCTGCATCCATTCCGCTGGCGCTGAACCATGCTGTCCGGTCTGGCCGTGCCAAGCCGGGTGACCTGATCCTGTCGGAAGCGATGGGCGGCGGTTTTTCCTGGGGCGCCAGCCTGTTCCGCCTTTAATTTCAGGCGACAAGCGCGATAATTTCACGGATATTGGCTGACGAGTGCGCTAGTAATCCGTTAACAATCCCTGGCTACATTTTAACCAGATCGGGAGAATCCCATGTCCAACCAGACCATCACACGTGCCGAAGTCACCGATGCGATTGTCCGCGAAGTCGGCCTGACACGGCAGGAATCGTCGGATCTGCTAGACCGCACGCTGGATATGATCGGCGCTGCGCTGGAGCGTGAGGATGAAGTGAAGCTTTCCCGGTTCGGCAACTTTGTCGTGCGGTCCAAGGCCGCGCGCGAGGGCCGCAATCCGAAAACCGGGGAGGAGGCCACGATCGCTGCACGGCGCGTTGTCACCTTCCGCCCGTCGCCCATGCTGAAGACGCAGGTCGACAACAAATAACTCTCCAGGAAGGAAAAGACATGAGCGCCAGCCGGGCCCGAATCGAAAAATCCGCAACAGCATTCCGGTCGATCGGCGAAGCAGCTTCAGAGCTCGGTGTTGAGACCCATGTCATCCGCTACTGGGAAAGCAAGTTTCCGCGTGAAGTTCGTCCGGTAAAGCGGGCAGACGGCCGGCGCATGTTCCGCCCGCAGGATGTAGACGCGTTGCGGGCCATTCAGCTTCTTGTGCATGGACGCGGCATGACGCTCAAAGGCGCCAAGGCGTTGATTGCCGAGCAGGGTATGGCTGCTGTCCTGTCCGGAGAGGCAACGCTGGGCGCTGGCGCACCCGCCGGAACCAGCCCTGCGCGGGACCTGCAGGACACGGTCGCCAAAGCCTTCACGCCGGAACCTGGCGCAGGTCTGACGGACGAGCGCAGGGTTCGCCTTGAAGGCGCCCTGACTGAGCTGACGGACATCAAATCCCGGATCGATGCGGCGCTCGGACGGCGCGCAGCCTGAACCCACATAATACATTGCACAGGAGGAGCGGCTTGGTTACAAGCCGCTCTCGTCGGAGCGTGGCGCAGTCCGGTTAGCGCACTAGTCTGGGGGACTAGGGGTCGTGGGTTCGAATCCCGCCGCTCCGACCATTTCTCCGCTTCGCAGAGAAATGGTCGTTGCTCCGAAATCCTTATTTCTTCGACAGGTCCACGTCTTCAACCTGGCCGACGGCGGCGAGGGCGAAGGCATATTCCGTGGCGACTTCCTTCAGGCCTTCGAAGCGGCCAGAGGCGCCGCCATGGCCGGCTTCCATATTGATCTTGAGGAAGTAGGGGCCGCCTTCCGGCGCGTCGTGACGCAGCTTTGCGGCCCATTTGGTGGGCTCCCAATAGGTCACGCGCGGATCGGACAGGCCACCTGTGATGAACATGGCCGGGTAGTTCTGATCCGTCACATTGTCATAGGGGCTGTAGGCGGCGATCTGGTCGTAATCTTCCGCGCTGATCAGCGGGTTCCCCCATTCCGGCCATTCCGGCGGGGTCAGTGGCAGGCTCTCATCTGACATCGTGTTGATCACGTCGACGAAGGGCACGGCTGCGATGATACCTGCAAACAGGTCCGGATCCATATTGGACACGGCGCCCATCAACAGGCCGCCCGCGGAGCCGCCCATGGCCACGACCTTTTCCGGGGCCGAATAGCCTTTGTCGACCAGGAAATGCCCGGCGGCCACGAAATCCTTGAACGTGTTGGTCTTCTTATCGAGCTTGCCATCGAGATACCATTGATAGCCTTTCGCCATGGAGCCGCGCGGGTGGACAATGGCGTAGACGAACCCACGATCTACGAGGCTCAGGCGGCTTGTACGGAAGTCTGCCGGGATTGTGATCCCGTAGGAGCCATAGCCATAGAGCAGCATCGGGGCGGTGCCGTCGATCGGCGTATCCTTGCGGTGCAGCAGGGTGACCGGCACTTCCGCGCCATCCCAGCTGGGCGCCATGACGCGCTCGGCGATATAGTCGTCAGGATTGTGGCCGGAGGGCACTTCCCGCGTCTTGCGCAGGATCCGTTCATGCGTCTTCAGGTCAT
Source organism: Hyphomonas sp. (assembly GCA_041398445.1). GTDB lineage: Bacteria > Pseudomonadota > Alphaproteobacteria > Caulobacterales > Hyphomonadaceae > Hyphomonas. Next base: position 26,750 of record JAWKUR010000002.1, read on the forward strand.
AGTCGTAGACCTGATCCGGCGTCGTCGGCGAGGCATACTCAAACCGAAGCATCGGCACGTCATAATCGTACCCGGAATCCAGGCCGAGATCATAAGCCGCCTCATCGAAGCTGATCTCGTGCTCGGCCCCGTCAGCGCGGGCGCGCACGACAATACGAGGCAGGCCGTTCTCGCGTTCCATGCGAGAGAGATAGTCCTGCTGGGATTGAAGGCCGAGGATCAGTGTGCCGGGGCGGTGCGCGATGACCTCTTCCCATTGATCGCGGGAAGTCGCCTCAAACGGCGCGCGCATGATCTTGAAGTCGACCGCGCCATCAGTGTTGGTCGTGATGTAGAACTGGCCATCCCAGACAACGACAGAGTACTCCACGCCATCCTCGCGCGGGGCAATCGTATGCAGCGACGGCTTGTGCTCGTTTGCATCGAACCAGTGCCACTCGGATGTCGTATGGTTGGACGACGTGACGAAGATCTTCTCGCGATTGGCGGATTTGGAGACACCGACAAAGAAGCCCGGGTCTTTTTCCTCATAGATCAGCGTGTCCTCACCGGTTTCGAGATTGCGCTCGTACACAGCGTCAGGACGAGCGTTCTCGTCGCGGTGGACCCAGAAGATGGACTTGCCGTCCTCGCTCCACTCGAAAGAGCCGTAGCTGTCCGAGATCGGATCGGCCACAGCTTCACCTGTCTCGATATTCTTGATTGTGACCGTGTAGAACTCGCTGCCCTGTGTATCGAGCGCGTAGGCGATCAGGGCATGATCCGGCGAGGTATCGATACTGCCAAAGGAGAAGTAGTCCGTGCCTTCCGACATCTTGTCGCCGTCGAGCAGGATGGTTTCAGCGGCATCCGCGTCGAATGCCTTCGCCGCATCGCGCCGGGCGATGATTGGGTATTCGCCGCCTTCACGGTAGCGGGAGTAGTATGCGAACGGGCCGTCGATCTCCGGAACGGTGGAGTCATCTTCCTTGATGCGGCCTTTCATCTCCTGGAACAGCGCTTCGCGCAGGTCCGCCGTCGGTTCCTCAAGGCGCGTCTTTGTGTATGCGTTCTCGGCTTCGAGATATTCCCGGATGTCGGCGCGCAAGACGGACGGATCGCGCATCACCTCCTGCCAGGCATCGTCCTTCATCCAGTGGTACGGATCGACCCGCGTGCGCCCGACCTGGGTGATCTCGAAGTCAACGCGCTTGGCCACAGGCGGTGCCGGGGCCGTTGCGGGCGCTTCAGTCTCCACCGCAGCGGAAGGGTCTGTTTTATCGGTCATAGTGCATCCTGAAAGAAGGGCTGCTGCGGCAACGCCAGCAAGCAGGGGTGAATTTCGCATGATTGGCTCCGGTCCAGGTTGATCCTACCTCGGTGCGGAGTGGATCAGCCGGACGCGGGGCTGTCCAGACTTATTCCTCTGGCCGGAAGTCCAGCACGATGCCGTTGATGCACCAGCGCTCGCCCGTGGGCGGCGGGCCGTCCTTGAAGACGTGGCCCATATGCAGGCCGCAGGTGGCGCAATGGCATTCGGTGCGGGGGGTGAATATCCTGAAGTCGGTCTTTGTGGCGACAGCATCAGGTGTGATGGGTTGCCAGTAGCTGGGCCAGCCAGTGCCGGAGTCGAACTTGTGTTCCGATGACCAGAGCGGGGACCCGCATCCCTTGCAGTGATAGATGCCGGGGCGCTTCTCGTCATTGTAACTGCCGGGGGTAAAGGGCCGCTCGGTGCCCTCTTTCACGCCGACGCGATATTCCTCTTCAGTCAGGATTTCCCGCCATTCGCGGTCCGAACGAGTGATGCGCTGGGTCATGTGGGGCTCCTTTGCCGGGAGGGCCAATATAGGCATTCTTCGCGCTGTTTTCACCAGTGGCGGAAAACACAAACGGCCGCCCTCGTGGAAAGGGCGGCCGAAAAAATGACGTTTCGTCAGCAGCTTATGCGTAGAGAACGGTGATGGACTCTGCGACGAGGGCGGGGCGTTCCTGCCCTTCGATCTCGACTGTTGCTTCCATTTTCATCTGCTTGCCGCCCGCTTTCGGTTCAACCGAAAGGCATTTCTGACGCAGGCGCACCTTGGAGCCGACCGGCACCATATTGGTGAAGCGCACCTTGTCGGAGCCATAGTTGATGCCGCGGGTCGTGCCGGTCACCTTCATGACTTCCGAGCCCAGCATCGGCAGCAGCGACAGGGTCAGGAAGCCGTGGGCGATGGGGCCGCCCATGGCGGCGGTGGCTTTTTCGACGTCGACGTGGATCCACTGATGGTCGCCGGTGGCGTCAGCGAAGAGGTTGACGCGGTCCTGGTCGATCAGGTGCCAGTCGGAGACGCCGACTTCCTGACCTGCAATGGATTCAAGGTCGTCATAGGCAACGACGCGGGGATTAGCCATGGAGTCCTCCTTAAATGTGGTGGCTTGTTTTGGCGCGTCGGCGAGGGCGGGGCAAGCCTGACGGTAGGGTAATTGCGGCCGCGAAGCCGGCGATTAAGCCATGATCATACCGGACTATACCGGACTATACCGGATCACAGGCTGACTTCAGGCGGCGATATGATGCGCAAGTCTTGCGATAAAATGCTCCACATCCGCATCCGTGGTGAAGAGGTGCTGGGTGATGCGCAGCCGGTCGCCCCGGCGGGAGACGAAGATGCCATCCTCCTTCAGGCGGGCGGTCAGGTCGGCGGGCACGCTCTCCGGCAGAAGCGGGCAGAGATAGTGCGCCCCGCGCTCGGAGGCGGGCGGGCAGGCGAGGCCAATCCCGGCGAGCCGCTCGGCCAGCGCCGCATTCCGCGCGCCGAGCGTTTCCGCGATATTGGAAACACCCCAGCCGAGCACCGTGCGGATCGCCGACTCGAACGCCGGCAACAGGGCGAAGTTCGAACGCTCGCCCATGTCGAAGCGCTGGGCGCCGGGGGCGTAGGCATCTGTGTAGTCGATCAGGCGGGCAAAGTTGGAGGCGCCCTCGCGTGTGATCCAGTTCTGCTCCAGCGGCACGCCGCCGCGGTGTTGCGGGGCGACATAGAGGAAGCCGGTGGCATAGGGCGAGAGGAGCCATTTATAGGCGGCCACGGCCACGAAATCCGGCTGCACCTCCTGCACGTCGAAAGGCAGGGCGCCGCAGCTTTGTGTCAGGTCCAGCACCAGCGCGGCGCCGACGTCCCGGCAGCGCTTGCCGATGGCCGCGAGGTCGAGCAGCGCGCCATCGGTCCAGCGCACATTCGCCGCCGCGACGAGGCCCGTCTCCGGCCCGATGGCGCTGAGCAGGGCGTCCGAGAGGGTTTCGTTCCCGCGCGTGCCGATGGTGCGGATCTGCGCCCCTGTCTGCTTGGCGAGATCACGCCAAGCGTAGACGTTGGAGGGGAACTGGTCTTCCAGCAGCAGGATTTCCTGGCCCTTCGACAGGGGCAAATTCTTCGCCGCCGTGGCCAGCGAATAGCTGACCGAAGGCGAGAAGGCGATGCCGTCCGTATCGGCGCCGATCAGCTCCGCCAGCCGCGGCCGCAGGCGTTCGGTATCGGCAAAGAAGTCCGTGTCCGGAATGGTCCAGGGGTGCAGCTTGCGCGCGAGCCCCTTCTGCCCGGCCTCTACCGAGGCCTTCGTCATCGGCCCCATCGTGGCGGTGTTGAAATAGGTGACATCCTCAGGAATGTCGAACAGGTGGCGCTGGTTCGGGATCATGGTCATGATCCCTCCCTAGCCCGAAAGAAAAACGGCGGCCAGTGGCCGCCGCTTCGTTTGCCGTATCAGACGATGCGGCTGTCTTTTTTGCCCCAGTAGCGGTCACGGATGAGGCGTTTGTAGAGCTTGCCGGTCGGGTGGCGGGGAAGTTCGGGGTCGAAGTCGATGCTTTTGGGGCATTTCAGTTTCGACAGGTTCTGCTGGGCGAAGGCCATCAGTTCGGCGGCAAACTCCTCGGACGGGGCAACGCCGGGCATGGGCTGGATGACCGCTTTCACGGACTCGCCGAATTCCTCGTCCGGCACGCCGATCACGGCAACGTCCGCCACTTTCGGGTGGGTGATGAGGACGTTCTCGGTTTCCTGCGGATAGATGTTCACGCCGCCGGAGATGATCATGAAGGCCTTGCGGTCTGTCAGATAGAGGTAGCCATCCGCGTCCAGCTTGCCGACATCACCAAGGGACGACCAGTCCTTGTGTTTCGGGTTCAGGGCGGATTCGTTCTTGTCAGGGGAGTTGTGGTAGTTTGGCGGTGTGGTCCCGGCGAAATAGACCTGGCCTTCCTCGCCGACGGGGACTTCGTCGCCGCTCTCGTCGCAAATCTTCACTTCACCGTATACGGCCTTGCCGACGGTGCCCTTGTGCGTCAGCCACTCGGCGCTCTTGGCCCAGGTCATGCCGTTGCCTTCGGAACCGGCATAGTATTCGTCGATGATCGGTCCCCACCAGGCGATCATCTGTTCCTTGACCGGGATCGGGCACGGTGCAGCCGCGTGGACAACCCATTTCAGGCTGGAGACGTCGTATTTCATCCGCACGTCTTCCGGCAGCTTCAGCAGTTTCACGAACATGGTCGGCACCATCTGGATGTGGGTGACCTTGTATTGCTCGATATATTTGAGCAGCGATTCCGCGTCGAATTTTTCCATGATGACCAGCGTGGCGCCGAACTTCATGAAGGTCATGCAGTAGCGCAGCGGCGCGGCATGGTAGAGCGGGGCGGGTGACAGGTACACGCTGTCCGCGCTGGCGCCGGAGAAGGCCTGCAGCACCTGCGCCAGCACGTTCGTCTCGTCGATCGGCGTGTTGGATGTCAGCGCCGGGCGGATGCCTTTCGGGCGGCCGGTCGTGCCGGAGGAGTAGAGCATGTCGGTCCCGGCCGTTTCATCCGCAATCGGAGTGTCCGGGAAGTTCGTGCGATGGCTTTCCAGCGGGATGAAGCCGGGCATCGGGCCGTCAATGGACCAGTAATGCTCCAGGTTCGTCACGGCTTTTACTTCTTCCGCAACGGCGCGTTTCGAGGCACCGGCGATGAACAGCTTCGCGCCGGAGTCGCTGAGGATGTATTCCACTTCAGGCGCCGTCAGCCGCGAGGAGATGGCGACATAGTAGAGCCCGGCCCGCTGGGCGCCCCAGCAGATTTCGAAATAGCGCGCAGAGTTTTCGGCAAAGAGCGCGATCGTGTCGCCCGGCTGGCACCCAGCCGCGCGCAGGGCATGAGCGATCTGGTTCGAGCGCTCGTTGAGTTCGCGATAGGTGACGGTCTCGCCCGAGCCCGCCATGATATAGGCCGGTTTGTCGGGATTGGTTCTGGCGTGGTGATGGGGGTGCATTCCTGGGTCTCCTCACGAATTCCGGTGGTGCCACTGCCGGGCCCCTGCGAAATAGTCAGGCATGACCATACTCAGGCTGGCGGACGCGTCCACAGGATACGTCGCGGAAAGCGTCAGAACTCCCGCATCCAATAGGCCATCGGATGGGCCAGCTCCGGCCCGCCGGCCTGTTCCGGCCAGGTGAAATGCGCCATCACGCCGGGCAGTTTGCGGTAGCCCCGCGCCTGCCAGAATGTGTCGAGCGGGGAGTAGGCCGCTGGCCGTTTCGGGTGGTCCACGGGGCGCTCGACGGCGCAGAAACAGGCCCGCTTGTAACCGTGCGCGATGGCGTGGGCCTCCCGGGCGTCAAAGAAGGCGTGGCCGATGCCGTGTCCGCGCCAGGCAGCCAGCAGGACGGATTCCCCGAAATAGAAGGTCGTTGCCAGGTCATAGCCTGCGGTCTGAAGGGGCAGGGCAAATTCGGCGTGCTGGTCGTCCATGCCGGAGCCGGTGGCGCAGCCGACGATCTCGCCCTCCTCCGTCTCCGCCGCCACGATGAAGGCATCCTTCGCCTGCGCCAGCTTGCGCAGGTAGGTCTCCTCATAGGCGGGGGAGCCTTCGTAGAGATAGGGAAAGGCGCGGAAGACCTCGATCCGCAGACGCGCGAGCGCCGGCAGTGCAGCAGTGAGGTCCGTGCCGGAGAGCGGACGGATGTTCACGAGACCTGACGGATCCACTCGTTCAGATTGTAATAGGTCGTGACGCGGCGGATGAAGCCATCCTCCACTTCGAAGAAGGCCCCGGCCGGCAGGCGGTAGGTCTGGCCATGGGCGGGGGGCAGGTCGCCGTCGGTCGTCTTGTAGATGCCGTTGACGATAAATTCGGCCGCTGCTCGTCTTTCGTTCCGGGAGACCATGACCGCCATGTCGGTCAGCTGCTCACTGTAACAGGTGTCCATATGGGCGAGGAAGGCGCGGAACTTGTCCTTGCCGCCGCGGGCGTTGCCCTCGTTCACATCGTGGCGGACGTCATCGGCCAGGCAGGCCAGCATGCCTTCCCAGTCCTGTGCATTGAAGGCTTCGTAATAGCGGTGAATGAGGGCTTCGGTATCGTTCATTTGGGCAGTCCCGGTTGTCCGGCCTGATCGGGATGGGCGTCGACCCAGGCGCGCTTGAGTTCGATGGAGCGGTTATGGTCGCCGTCCGGGCTCCAGCCGGGCGCGTTGACGCAGCGGCCGAACCATTTGTCCGGGCGAAGGCCGTCGCTGGCGCAATCGCGCAGCAGGCCAAGGAATTCGTGAAAGGCAACCATGAGCGGATTGTAGGAGCCGATTGGCTTGACGATGCCATAGACGGGCGGATCGTCCTTCCGCTCTTCGACGAAGGTGCCGAACATCTTGTCCCAGATGATGAAGACCCCGGCATAATTGGTGTCGAGATAACGCGGGTTGGTGGCGTGATGGGCGCGGTGGTGAGACGGCGTGTTCATCACCGCCTCGAACCATTTCGGCATCTTGTCGATGGCCTCGGTATGGATCCAGAACTGGTAGAGCAGGTTCCAGCCCGCCACGAAGCCGATCAGGTAGGGGTGGAAGCCGAGGATCACCATTGGCAGGCCAAGGATGTAGAGCCCGGTAAACGGCCCGAACCATGGCTGGCGCAGCGCGGTTGTCAGATTGTAGTGCTCGGAGGAATGGTGCGTAACATGCTCCATCCACCACCAGCGCGCCCGGTGAGCGAAGCGGTGCTTCCAGTAATAGATGAAATCATAAAGCACGAAGCAGGCGATAAAGCTCCACCACGTATAGGGCAGGGTCAGCACCCGGTAGGGCCAGGCAATCATCAGCAGCCAGAAGAACAGTGTCGCCGTCAGCGTGTTCACGACGACATTGCCGATGCCCATGGCGAGGGAGGTGAAGGCGTCCTTCGTTTCATAGCGGCCATGGAACCGCCCGGTTTTCACCCCCCACCATTCCAGCGCAACGGACAGCACGAAGAACGGCGCCGCATAGGTCGTGACGGGGGGGAAGTCGTGAAAGTCCATGCCGGGCCTAGAACGCGCTTGCCTGCGGCTCGCCGTTGTTCTTGTAGACGGTGCCTTCCTTCATGACGAAGTCGACATTGGCGAGCAGGTTCATGTCCTTCAGGGGATCGCCCTTTACGGCGACGAAATCTGCCGAACAGCCAACCTCGACGCAGCCGACCAGGCCTTCCTTGCCGAGCGCCTCGGCGGCGTTGACGGTCGCAGCCTGGATTGCCTGCATCGGCGTCATGCCAAAGGTGACCATGCGGGAGAATTGCTGGCCGTTCCGCCCATGCGGATAGACGCCGGCGTCGGAGCCAAAGACCATCTTCACGCCAGCCTTCACGGCGCGGGTGAAGCTGTCGCGCTGGATCTTCGAGATCGAGCGTTCCTTGTCGAGCGACTCCTGAAGCACGCCGTTCTTCTCGCCCTCTGAGAGCGTGTATTCGGTGTTGTAGATGTCCATGGAGAGCCAGACGCCGCGATCCTTGGCCAGCTGGATCGTCTCGTCATCGAGGATCGAGGCATGCTCGATCGTGTCGATCCCGGCGAGGATGGCATTGCGGATGCCGATCGTGCCGTGGGCATGGCTTGCGATCTTGAGGCCGCGGGCGTGCGCTTCATCAGCGGCTGCGGTCAGTTCTTCCAGTGTGCCCTGCGCTGCGCCGAGCGCCGTGCCCTTGGAGAAGACCCCGCCAGTGGAGCAGGTCTTGATCAGGTCGACGCCGTATTTGATGTTCTCGCGCACCTTTTCCCGGAATTCCCACGGGCCGGTCGCAACGCCCTCGCCCTTGAGCTTGTATTCCGACGGCAGCAGGTTGATGTCCGAACAGTGGCCGCCGACGATGCCGACTGGCGGGCCGGAGACATACATGCGCGGGCCGGGCACATCGCCTTCATTGATGGCATCGCGCAGGGCAACGTCGCCATAGGATTCGGCGCCGACATTGCGCACCGTGGTGAAACCGGCCAGCAGGGTCAGCTTGGCATTCTTCACCCCAGTGATGGCCATGCGCTCGTCCGAAAAGGAGAGCGACTCGTAGGGCGGGTCTTCCGCATCGCCTGTCAGGTGGACGTGCATGTCGATGAAGCCCGGCAGCATCGTTGCATCGCCCAGATCGACCACGGTGGCGCCCTTCGGGGTCTTGAGACGCGATTTCGGGCCGCGTGCGGTGATCTTGCCGTCAGTTATGACGAAGGCCTGATCCTTCAGCGTCTCGCCTGCTGCCGGGTCTACGAAGCTGCCTGCGGTCAGATAAACCGTGTCGGCGAGGGCAGGTCCTGTCAGGGCCGCGGAAACCGCAAGGGCGGACAGGATGGGACGGATGGTCATGCAGGCAGCTCCGGAAATTGCAGAGAACGATCAGGGCCGACTATCTTGCCCGTTCCACCTGTGCGTCAAGCGCGGGAAGCGGCGTCAGAATGCCCGGCCGATCCAGAACCGGGCTTCCATGTCTGCAGCACGGTCTGAAAGGCCGAGAAGTGCGCCGGTGTAAAAGGTCCAGCCATCGGCCAGCGGCAGGGTGACATAAGGCCCGGTCCGGTGATTCTGTTCGTCGAACTGTCCGAAGGCCTCTGTCGAACCATAGGTGTTGAACATTTCGATGCCTGCATTCGTGCCGCCGGAAAACTTGCGGTTCAGCCGGAAGCGGGACTGGAGGAACACCCCGTCGCGGGCGTTTTCGCCGAACTGAACGGACGACAATGCAACCGCGCGGGCACTCCAGCCTTGTTCCAGCTGCACCTCGTTGCTCCAGTGGAAGCCTGCGTAACTGGCGCGGCCGTTCAGCCCGGCGCCCAGCTCTACCCGCACGGCAGACCGCCATGCGCGTGGGCCTTCGGGCGTCAGCTCCTGCAGAAGCTGAACGCTCAGATTGGCTGGCTCCACATTGCCAGCTGCCCCGTCCGCGGTTGCGATCAGACGAACCATGCGCCGGCTGTCGAGGGCGCGCTGCCAGTGGAGGCGATGGCCGAACCGGTCAGATCCGCCATTTTCACCGGGAACCCAGGCAAAACGGTACTGTGTTTCCTGAGTGCCTTCCTTCACGGCAGGGCCGAACACGCCGCCCAGGGTCTGCCCCTCGGCAGGCGGGTACAGGACCGCCAGAAGTGTCGTGAGTACAAGGATGCGCCAGATCATTTGCCTGAGCATTTAAGCCCTGTCGAAGGGGCCGGGAAGCCATGGCTTTGTCGGTTACTGCACCGAACGGGAGTGGCTTGACGAACGCTGCGGAACCCCGCCTCACTGGTTCGTGAAGCAAAAGGGAGATCTGCCATGGCGGCTACGGCGCTCAAGACATTCGATGAAATCAAGCTGGAAAAGGAAGATGGCATCGCCATCCTCACCCTTCACCGGCCAGACAATATGAACGCCTTCACCGGCAAGATGATGAAGGAAATGATCGAGGCATTCGACATCACGGATGCCGACGACGATGTTCGCGTCGTGATCGTGACTGGCCATGGCGAGCGCGCCTTCTGCGCAGGTGCTGACCTCTCTTCCGGTGCCAAGACCTTCGACTATGACAAGCGCGCAGGCGATGGCGAAGCCGGACGCACCGAGGAAGAGGACATCCGCCGCGACGGTGGCGGCCGCGTGACCTTGCGCATCTTCCAGAGCCTGAAGCCCGTGATCGGTGCCATCAACGGCGCGGCTGTCGGCATCGGTGTGACGATGCAGCTGCCGATGGACATTCGCCTTGCCGCTGACACGGCACGATTTGGCTTCGTGTTCAACCGCCGGGGTATCAACCCGGAAGCAGCCTCGTCCTGGTTCCTGCCGCGCCTCGTCGGTATCCAGCAGGCGCTGGAATGGTGCTACACCGGCCGCATCTTCCCGGCGCAGGAAGCGCTGGAAGCCGGCTTCGTGAAAGCAGTTTATCCGCAGGCGGAACTGCTGGACGAAGCGAAGAAGCTGGCCCGTGAAATTGCTGACAACACGGCGGCCGTCTCCACCACGCTGACCCGTCACATGATGTGGCGCATGCTGGGCGCCAGCCACCCGATGGAAGCGCACATCGTCGACAGCGCTGCGATCTATTCCCGCGGCAAGACCGAAGATGCCCGTGAAGGCGTGATGAGCTTCCTTGAGAAGCGCAAGCCGACCTATCCGGTGAAAGTGTCTGACGGCATGCCGCAATTCTTCCCGTGGTGGGATGAGCCGGAATTCAAATGGATCGGCGGGGACGGTACGTGAGCGAACAACACTTCGAGTTCGTAAAGACAAACGGCGTCACGCTGCGCGTGGCGACTGCCGGGGACGGGCCGCTGGTCGTGCTCGTCCACGGTTTCCCCGAAAGCTGGTATTCCTGGCGCCACCAGATCAAGGCGCTCAGCGAGGCTGGCTATCGTGTGGCGGCGCCGGATGTCCGCGGCTATGGCGAGTCCGACCGGCCGGAGGCGATCGAGGCCTATGACCTCGAAAGCCTGACGGGGGATATTGCGGGAGTTGCCGAAGCCCTGTCACCCGGCGAGAAGGCCGTGGTCGTGGGGCATGACTGGGGTGCGCCGATTGCCTGGAACACCGCCCGTCTGCATGCAGACAAGTTCCGGGCGGTCGCAGGCCTCTCCGTGCCTTACCTGCCGATGGGCGATGTCGTCTTCATCGACATGGTCCACAAGGTGTTCACCGAGCGCGGCCTGTTCTTCTATCAGGTCTATTTCCAGGATGTCGGCCCGCCCGAGGCGGAGCTTGAGGCTGATCCGGCGGCGACGATCCGCAGGTTCTATTATGCTGTCTCGGGCGATGCGCCGGAAGGCACCTGGCCCACGGACAAGAAGCATGGCGACACGCTGCTGCACCGCCTGCCGGAACCGCCAATGCCGTTGCCGTGGCTGAACGAGGAAGATGTTGCCTATTATGACAGCCAGTTCCGCAAGTCCGGCTTCCGCGGGCCGCTGAACCGCTACCGGAACCACCGGCGCGATCATGCCTTCCTGAAAGGCCATCCCGCCAATCCGGTGATCCAGCAGCCATCCCTGTTCATTGGCGGCACGAAAGACCTTGTGCTGAAGATGTTCCAGGGGGACATCGTTGCAGCGATGAAGCCGAACCTGGCAGATCTACGCGGGTGTCACCTGCTGGAAGGTTGTGGCCACTGGACCCAGCAGGAACGGCCGGAAGAGGTGAACCGTTACCTGATCGAGTGGCTGGGCGAGCTGTAAGGCCTGCCCGGCTCTCTGGTCTTCAGAAGTTCACGCGGCTGGATAGGGCGCCATCCACGATGAGGTTCACGCCGGTCGTGTAGGAAGACGCGGGACTTGCGAGGAAGACGGCGGCGTTGGCAATCTCCTGCGGGGTTGCGCAGCGTCCGGTCGGGTTGCGGGAGTTGGCCTGCTCGAAGAAGTCCGGCGCGTTCTTTTTCACCATGTCCCAGACGCCGCCTTCGAAGAAGACCATGCCTGGCGAGACGACGTTGACGCGGAGGCCGCGCTTCGCGTTCTCGCGGGCGAGGCCCTTGGCCATGTGGATGAGGGAGGCCTTCACCGGTCCATAGGAATCTGCCCGGTCGGCCTGAGCGGCAGAAACGGACGCGATGATCACGAAGGCTGCGTCCCCATGGGCGGCAGCGGCCTTTGCGAGAAAGGGCTCTGCCGCGTCAAAGGCGTTGACGGCGCCCAGCACGTCCAGCTGGAAGTTCTGTGTCCAGGCTTCCGGCGTGTTGCCCTGTGCCATGGCGCCTGCATTCGAGACGAGCATGTCGATGCCGCCCAGTTCTTCGCCAGCCTGCCGGATCCAGGACTTGAGCGCCTGTTCATCGGTGATGTCGACCGAAGCGCCAGTGGCATTGACGCCTTTGGCCTTCAGGGCGTCGACCGTTTCGGCGACCTGACCGGCATTCCGGGCGCAGACGGCGACATTGACGCCTTCTCCGGCCAGCGTGTCCGCAATGGCCCGGCCGATGCCGCGGGTGCCGCCGAGAATGACGGCATTCTTGCCTTTCAGGTTCAGGTCCATTCCGGTTTCCTCCTTGTCTGTTTCGCATCAGTGTGACGGGAAAGCGTGGACAAACCAACACTTATCGTTGCGTCGCGGCTTGCCAGCGTGCCCTTGTGTTGGTTCATGAGAGGGATGCAGACCCTTATCCCCCTGGCGACCGACATCGGTGCGCTGTTGAAAGAGCGCGGCGAGACGGTCGCGATTTCGGAATCCTCCGCAGGCGGCCTGATCTCTGCCGCGCTTCTGGCTGTGCCGGGGGCATCTGCCTTCTATCGCGGGGGCGGGGTGATCTACACGCCTCAGGCGTTCCGCGGCCTGCTGGGGCTGACCCGGGACGATCTTGGCGACCTGCGCTCCTCTACGGAGCCTTATGCCCGCCTGCTGGCGCGGACGATCCGCGGCAAGCTCCGCGCTGATTGGGGGCTGTGCGAGACGGGCGCCTCCGGCCCCGGCGGGAACATGTATGGCGATGCGGCTGGCCACACCTGCGTGGCGGTCGTGGGCCCGGGCGGCCTGGAATTCTCCCGCACGCTGGAGACCGGTCTGGACGACCGCGAAGACAATATGCGCCGCTTTGCCCTCGACGCGCTGGACCTGCTGCACGCCGCGCTGGCCTGAGCCTTATTCCAGCTCGCCGCTGTAGCCCTGCTGTTCCTTGCTGAGATCGCCGAAGCGGGTGACGTTGGAGTCGAAGGCGAGTTCCACGCGCCCGATGGGACCGTGACGCTGCTTGCCGATGATACATTCGGCCTTGCCGTAGACTTCATCCATGCGCTGGCGCCACTTGGCCCATTTCTCGTTGGAGGCAGGGTCGCTCGGGTCCGCGCCGGGCTCGGTCCGGGCGAGGTAGTATTCTTCCCGGTACACGAACATGACGACGTCGGCGTCTTGCTCGATGGAGCCGGATTCACGAAGGTCGGAGAGCTGCGGGCGCTTGTCGTCACGCTGCTCCACCGCACGCGAAAGCTGGGAGAGGGCGATGATTGGGACGTTGAGGTCCTTGGCCAGCGCCTTCAATGAGGTCGTGATCTGGGTGATCTCCTGCACGCGGCTGGAGTTTGCGCCGGACGTGCTGACGGTGATCAGCTGCAGGTAGTCGATCACGATCATGTCGAGGCCGACCGAGCGCTGCAGGCGGCGGGCGCGGGCAGCCAGCTGGCTGATCGAGATGCCGCCGGTGTCGTCAATGTAGAGCGGCAGGTTCTGCAGCTCTTCGGTGGCTTCCCGCAGGCGTTCAAAGTCGCCCTTGTCCAGATCGCCCTGACGGATGCGGTGGGTCGTGATGCCGGTGCGTTCCGCGATGATACGCGTGGCCAGCTGTTCGTTCGACATCTCTAGGGAGAAGAAGCCGACGATCGCTCCGTCCACGGTCTTCTTGGACCCGTCTTCCTGCATCTCGGCACGATAGGCCGAGGCCGCATTGTAAGCGATGTTGGTCGCAAGCGAGGTTTTCCCCATGGAGGGACGTCCCGCGAGGATGATGAGGTCGGACCGGTGCAGGCCGCCGAGTTTCTCGTCGAGGTCACGCAGGCCCGTGGGAATGCCGGCGATCTTGCCTTCACGCTTGTAGGCAGCTTCGGCGGTCTTGAGCGATTCCGTCAGCGCTTCTGCGAAGCTGGTAAAGCCGCGACCTGAGGCGCCGCGTTCGGCGAGGTCGAACAACTGGCGTTCGGCCAGCTCGATCTGGCGTTCGCCGCTCTCGTCCGGGGAAGGGTGGAGGGCGCGCCCCTGCAGGTCGCTGCCGATCCCAACCAGGGAGCGGCGCATCGCCAGATCCCGGATCATGTGGGCGTAATCGCTGACCTCGGCGCCGAAGGCAGCCGAATCGAGCAATTGCTCCAGATAACGCGCGCCGCCGATCTCGGTCAGCTTCTCGGCCTTCTCGAAATGCTCGCGCAGGGTCACACCGTCAGCGATGCGGCCTTGCTGGATCATCACGGAGGCGACTTCGTACAATTCCTGGTGGGCAGGGGCGTAGAAGTCCGATGAGCGCAGGATGTCTGCGACCCGCTGATAGGAGTTGTTGTCGAACAGGATCGCGCCCAGCACAGCGGCTTCGGCCGACAGGTTGTGCGGTGGCGCGATGGCGTCCTGAGGGGAGGCTGTGTCGTCGAGAGGCATGGTGTTAACCCTACCTTACCTCAGGTGAGAGTGCACGGTGATAGTGCCGTGCGGCCTGTGGATAAGTGCCGGTCAGCAGTGGATGACGGGGCAGGCGGCCCGATCGGCAAAACATCACCACCAAAGAAAAAGGCCGCACCCGGAGGTGCGGCCTTCCTGTCTGGTATGCTGTGAAGCTTATTCTTCTTCAGCCGGGCCTTCTGCGGCGCGCTCTGCGGCGGCCTCAGCCAGTTCGCCAGCCTGCTCATCAGCGAGAGCCTGGTTGGCAGCCTGAAGCGAAGCGACAATGTCTTCGCCCTTGGCCTGACGGTCAGCTTCGTCGTTGGAACGGGCCACGTTGGCCTGAACCGTGACGGTGACTTCAGCGTGCAGGCGGACAGCAACATCGTACAGGCCGATCGCTTTGATCGGCTTGTCGAGGCGCACGCCCGAACGCGGCACGTGGTAGCCAGCAGCTTCTGCAGCGTCAGCGATGTCGCGTGCGGTGACCGAGCCGTACAGCTGGCCGGTGTCGCCGGCCTGACGGATCAGGACGAAGATGGCACCGTCGAGCTTCTCGGATTCGGTTTCAGCGTTTGCGCGGGCTTCGGCGTTACGGGCTTCGATGGCTTCGCGTTCACGCTCGAAACGGGCGCGGTTGCGGTCATTGGCCATCAGGGCCTTGCCTTGCGGCAGAAGGAAGTTACGGGCGAAGCCGTTCTTCACTTTCACTTCGTCGCCGATGCCGCCGAGGTTTTCGACGCGCTCAAGGAGGATCACTTGCATGTCAGTCTCTCCTTACTTCACTTCGAACGGAAGCAGAGCCAGCATGCGGGCACGTTTGATGGCCTGGGCAAGCTTGCGCTGGTTCTTCAGGTTCACGGCCGTGATACGGCTCGGCACGATTTTCCCTTTTTCAGAGATGTAGCGCTGGAGCAGTTTCACGTCCTTGTAGTCGATTGCCTGAGCGTTATCGCCCGAGAACGGATCGACCTTGCGACGGCGGCCGAACGGACGGCGGGCCGGGATGTTGGTGATGTTCAGTTTCTGAGCCATGTCCTGTCCCTTTCCTAGTCGCGGCGGCGTTCTTTGCGGGAGAGGACCGGCGACGGTTCGTCGGTAAGCTCTTCCACGCGGATGGTCATGTAACGCATCACGTCTTCGGACAGGCGCTGGCGGCGTTCCAGTTCGTGGATCGCTTCAGCCGGACCGTCGATGTTGATCAGCGAGTAGTGACCCTTGCGCTGTTTCTTGATCGGGTAGGCGAGGTTACGGAGGCCCCAGTATTCGGTCTTGCCGATTTTAGCGCCTTTTTCCGTGAGAAAGCCGGTGAGGTCTTCGACGAAAGCGTCAACCTGGGCCGGCGAGATGTCAGGTCGTGTGATCACGACATGCTCATACAAAGCCATGTTTTCATTCCCAAAATCTAAGGGGTGCGGCGCCAGGCAGCGGGAAACTGCCGGACGATGGCCCCTCTTCCCCCGGCTCATTCCGGAGTACCAAGGACCGCATCCCTGTCCATGAAGGCGGCTGTAAAGCGCATCTTGCAAGGGTTTTCAATAGCTTGCGCACACGCGCGTGCACATTTAGGCACGGCGAAAATCCCGGGAGAATCGCCGATGACCAAACTCGCCTTCATCTTTCCTGGCCAGGGCAGCCAGGAAATCGGCATGGGCAAGGCCCTCGCCGATGCCTACCCAGCCGCCCGTGAAGTCTTTCAGGCCGTTGATGAAGCCCTCGGCCAGAACCTGTCGGACCTGATGTGGAACGGCACGATCGAGGAACTGACGCTGACCGCCAACACCCAGCCCGCCCTGATGGCCCATTCGCTGGCTGCCATGAAGGCGCTGGAAGCGGAATTCGGCATTTCCGCGAAGGATGCAGCCTTTGTCGCCGGGCATTCCCTTGGCGAGTATTCGGCGCTGGCGGCCGCAGGATCGCTGACGATTGCCGATACGGCGCGCCTGCTGCGCATTCGCGGCAACGCGATGCAATCTGCCGTGAAGCCCGGTGAGGGCGCGATGGCGGCCCTGCTGGGCGCAGATGTGGCCCAGGCGGAAACTGCCTGTGCGGCTGGCCGGGAAACCGGCGGGGCTTGCGAGCTGGCAAACGATAACGCGCCAGGCCAGCTGGTTCTTTCGGGCTCCAAGGCGGCCATCGACGCGGCCTGCGAGTGGGCGAAAGCCAATGGCGTGAAAAAGGCGATGCCGCTGAACGTCTCAGCGCCGTTCCATTGCTCCCTGATGCAGCCCGCTGCCGATGCCATGGCCGAAGCACTGGCGGGCACGGACATCAAGGCGCCGGTTGTTCCGGTCGTCGCCAACGTCTCCGCCACGGCTGTGACTGACCCGGAAACGATCCGCCGGAACCTTGTCGCGCAGGTCACCGGCCGCGTGCGCTGGACTGAAAGCGTGCAGTACATGGTTGCACAGGGTGTCGACACGACCGGCGAAGTTGGCAACGGTAAAGTGTTGACGGTGATGCAGCGCCGTATCGAGAAATCACTGAATGGCTTCACGCTCGGCGCGCCCGAGGATCTGGAAGCCTTCGCACAAGCCATGAAGGGATAACCCCATGTTCAAACTCTCTGGCCGTACGGCCCTGGTTACGGGCGCTTCCGGTGGTATCGGCAGCGCGATCGCGAAGGCCCTTTCAGAAGCCGGCGCGAAAGTCGTGCTTTCCGGTACGCGCGAAGGCGTGCTGAACGAAGTGGCTGCCACGCTGCCCGGCGAAACCGCCATCCTGACCTGCAACCTGTCTGACGCGGAAGCCGTGGACGGCCTCGCCGCGAAGGCTGAAGCCCTGGTCGGTCCGCTCGATATCCTGGTCGCCAATGCGGGCATCACCCGCGACAAGCTGCTGATGCAGATGAAGGATGACGACTGGAACGATGTCATCAACATCAATCTCGGTTCCTACTACCGCCTGACGAAAAGCGTCGTTCGGGGCATGATGAAGCGCCGCCATGGCCGCATTATCGGCATCACATCGGTGGTCGGCGTCACAGGGAACCCGGGCCAGACCAACTACTGCGCGTCCAAGGCGGGCATGATCGGCTTTACCAAATCGCTGGCCCAGGAAGTCGCCAGCCGGGGCATTACGGCTAACACGATTGCCCCTGGTTTCATCGAATCGCCCATGACGGATGTACTGCCGGAGGCGCAGAAGACTTCGCTTCTCGGGCGAATTCCGGCCGGGCGTCTTGGCCAGGGCGGCGATATTGCTGCAGCTGCTGTGTATCTGGCCTCTGATGAGGCTGCTTATGTTACAGGGCAAACACTGCATGTGAATGGCGGGATGGCCATGATCTGATAGGCACAGTTCGCAGCGATACAAGGGCTTGGCGGCCCTGTTCACTGTGTGCTAGGCGCAACACAATGGTTCGGATTTCGGGCCATTCCTCAGGCATTTAAGAGAGGTAAGCATGTCTGACGTTCTTGAACGTGTTAAGAAAATCGTAGTCGACAATCTCGACGTTGAAGGTGACAAAGTCGTCGAAAGCGCGAGCTTCATTGACGACCTGGGCGCAGACTCGCTGGATCTCGTCGAGCTGGTCATGGCCTTCGAGGAAGAATTCAACATCGAAATCCCGGACGACGTGCAGGAATCCATCCGCTCCGTCGGAGACGCCGTGACCCATATCAAGGCTCACATTTAAGATATCAGGACAGGAGGGGTCTCCATGTCTGACCGCCGCGTCGTCATTACCGGCATTGGTATCGTTTCGCCGCTTGCTGCGACACGAGAAGCCACATGGGAACGGCTGATTGCCGGAAAGTCCGGGGCTGGACGTATCGATACGTTCGATCCCGAGGATATGCCGTGCAAGATCGCTTTCCAGGTGCCGTGGACCTCTGGTCGCGGCGGTGGGGAAGGGGACCCCGAAGCGTTCGATTCGGAGAAATTCGTCTCCAAAAAGGAGATGCGCCGGATCGACGAGTTCATTCTCTACGCCATTGCGGCGGCAGAGGAGGCTGTCGAGGATGCCAACTGGCGTCCTGAAGATGAAACCGAGAAAGAACGCACAGGCGTTATGATCGGTTCGGGTATCGGTGGTCTGGAGTCGATCTACGACACAGCGATTACCCTGTACGAGCATGGCCCGCGCAAGGTCAGCCCGTTCTTCATCCCGTCCGCCCTGATCAACCTTGCCTCTGGCCAGGTCTCGATCAAGTACGGCTTCAAAGGCCCGAATCACGCCGTCGTTACGGCGTGCGCCACTGGTGCACATGCCATTGGCGACTCTTCCCGCCTCATCAAGTACGGCGATGCCGACGTGATGCTTGCGGGCGGTTCTGAGGCCGTGATCGGACGTATTGGCATTGCCGGCTTCTGTGCCGCCAAGGCCATGTCCACCAATTTCAACGACACGCCTGAAAAGGCTTCGCGCCCTTATGACAAGGATCGTGATGGCTTTGTCATGGGTGAAGGCGCCGCCGTTCTCGTGCTCGAAGAGTATGAGCACGCCAAGGCACGTGGTGCGAAGATCTATGCGGAAGTCGTCGGCTATGGCCTGACGGGTGACGCGTATCACATCACGGCGCCGGCTGAAGGCGCTGAGGGCGGCTACCGCGCCATGAAGATGGCGCTGAAGCATTCCGGCCTCG
This sequence comes from Hyphomonas sp., assembly GCA_041398445.1. Lineage (GTDB taxonomy): Bacteria > Pseudomonadota > Alphaproteobacteria > Caulobacterales > Hyphomonadaceae > Hyphomonas. The sequence goes on from JAWKUR010000002.1 coordinate 45,676, forward strand.
ATCCGTCGGAAATCGACTATGTCAACGCGCACGGCACTTCGACGCCCAAGGGCGATGAAGGTGAGGCGGGCGCGGTTGAGCGTGCCTTCGGGGATCACGCGAAAAACATGTCCATGTCGTCGACCAAGTCGGCTGTCGGCCACCTTCTGGGGGCTGCCGGTGCGATCGAGACGGCCTTCTGCGCGCTGGCGATCCGTGACCAGGTCATGCCGCCCACGCTGAACCTCGACAATCCGAGCTTTGAAACCGTGCTCGACCTGATCCCGCACAAGGCCAAGAAGGGCCGGGTGCGTGCCGCCATGTCGAACAGCTTTGGTTTCGGCGGAACCAATGCCAGCCTCGTGCTGCGCGAGGTGAAGTAAGTCCCTTTCCGGAGTCCTGCACCGCGCTTAGGCTGTGGTGCAGGAAACCCGCTGATTGAGGCGACACATGAAATTCCTTAAGGGCCTCCTGTCGCTCGCCGTGTTGCTCCTCATCCTGGGGGGCGCAGTGGCGGGTGTCGGCTGGGTCTGGATGCAGGATGCCCTGAACCGCGACGGGCCACTGGCTGAAGAAGTCGTTTTCCAGGTCGAACCGGGTGAAGGGCTGAACAGCGTTGCTGCCCGGCTCGAAAAGGATGGCATTATCCGCAATGCGGCACTGATCCGCCTCAAGGCAAAGCTCGACAAATCCGAAACCGCAATCAAGACCGGCGAGTTCAAGATCGAACGCGGCGCCAGCATGGTGGATGTGCTGAACACGCTGATCGAAGGCAAGGGCGTGCTCTACAAGATCACCTTGCCGGAGGGGCGCACGACAGCTCAGCTCCTCAAGGTGATCGAGGCCGATCCTGTCCTTGTTGGCGATATGCCGGAAGAGGAAATCCCGGAGGGCTCCCTCCTTCCGGATACGTACCTGTTTGACCGCGGTATGACTCGCGCGGGCCTGGTCAGGCTGATGCAGGACAAGCAGACCGAGCTGCTGGAAGAGCTGTGGCCTCTGCGTGATCCGGAGATCCCCGTGCAGACTCCCTACGAGGCGGTGATCCTTGCCTCTGTTGTCGAAAAAGAAACTGGCCTTGTGGATGAGCAGCCGGAGATCGCGGCTTTGTTCACGACGCGCCTGAAGCGCGGCATGCGGCTGGAAAGCGACCCGACGATCATCTACGGCGTGTCGCGTGGTGAGCCGCTCTACAATGCCAAGGGCCAGCGGCGGACCCTGCGCCGCTCGGAGATCGACACCAAAACGGACTGGAATACCTACCAGATCGACGGTCTGCCGAAGACGCCGATCTGCAATCCGGGGCGCGGGGCGATCGAGGCTGTTCTCAACCCGCCGCACACTGAATACATTTTCTTCGTTGCAGACGGGAAGGGCGGGCACCTGTTCGCCAAGACGCTGCAGGAACACAATCGCAATGTGGCCGCCTATCGCGCCTATGAGCGGAAAGAAATCGCACGGGAGCGGGCCTCAGAATGAGAATATTATCGGGGATGACCGGCTTTGCCCGCGTTGCGGGTGAAGCAGAATGGGGCAGTTGGGCCTGGGAGGCCAAGAGCGTCAACGGGCGCGGGCTGGATGTCCGCGTGAACTATCCGCCAGGTTTCGAAGCGCTTGATCGCGCCATCAAATCAGCTGCGCCCAAGTATTTTCAGCGAGGTTCGCTACAGGTCGCCCTGCGTATCGATCTTGCCTCTGGGGCAGATACCGCTGCGGTGAACGCGGTCCTGCTGGATGCGCTGGCGTCTGCGGTTGAGAAACGCACGGGTACACCACTGTCGGGTGAGGTCTTTGCCAGCCTGATGAATGTGAAGGGCGTGGTTGAAGCAGGGGCTTCCAACCTCCGGGACATTGGAAGTGACGAAGCTGTCGTCAGCCTGCTTGCAAAAGCCGGAGAAGAGGCTCTGCAGGCCCTGCAGGCTGAGCGCCGCCGTGAGGGCAGCGTCCTGGCAGAGCTTCTGGAAGGTCTCGTTGCCGGCATGGAAGATCTCCGGGAAAAGGCAGGCGCTTTGGCAGAGACGCAGCCGGCCCTCCTGAAGGAGCGCCTGACCAGGCAGCTTGATGAGCTCGACCCGGACGGCCGTGTCGACAAGGAGCGGATGGCCGCTGAAATCGCTCTCAGCGCCGCCAAGGCGGACGTACGCGAGGAACTCGACCGGCTCAGCGCCCATTTCGTCTCCGCGCGTGAGCTGCTCGCTGGCGGCTCTCCGGTGGGGCGGAAACTGGACTTCCTGGCCCAGGAACTGAACCGCGAGGCCAACACGCTCTGCTCAAAATCCGTCAGCCTCGATTTGACGAATGCGGGACTCGGTCTCAAAGGACTAATCGACCAGTTCAAGGAGCAGGCCGCCAATGTCGAATAGCGGACACCCCAAAGACAGTGGCAAACGCCGCGGCCTGATGCTGGTCCTGTCCAGCCCGTCCGGCGCCGGCAAGACGACGCTCGCCCGCAAGCTGATCGATGAGTTCCACGATGTGAAACTATCTGTCTCGGCCACGACGCGTGCGCCGCGTCCGGGCGAAGAGGATGGGAAGGACTATTTCTTCCGCACGGTAGAAGAATTCCAGGATATGATCGAGAAACGCAAGTTTCTCGAATGGGCGCACGTTTTCGACAAGTATTACGGCACGCCGAAGGCCGACACGGTCGCGCGGCTGGATGCCGGAGAGGACGTCCTGTTCGACGTGGACTGGCAGGGCGCCGACGCGCTGCATGACCAGATGCCGAACGATGTCGTCTCGGTCTTCATCCTTCCGCCCAGCATCAGCGCGTTGGAGCAGCGTCTGGCGGCCCGGCCGGGCTCCACGCCGGAAATCGTCGCGCGGCGCATGGAAGACGCCAAGCGTGAGATCATGCACTGGCGCCGTTATAACTATGTGATCATCAATGATGATCTTGAGGTGGCTTATCAGCGCCTTCGCCGGATCCTGCTGGTGGAGCGCCTGAAGCGCCTGCGCCAGCTGGACCTTGAGGACCATGTCCGCCGCCTGCTGGGCGAGGCCTGAACCTGAAGCCGCTTGACTTGCCTGCACCTTTTGCGAGGCTCGGGTGCAGACAGGCGTTCACCCATATCGACAAGGCCATAGTATGACTGACCCCGGAGATCCGAAGCCAGCCCTGCCTGAACGTGCACCCGCCCGTCCGGCCTGGCTGTTCTGGCTGATCCCGATGGCCGCACTGGTTGGTATCGTCTGGTTCGTCCTGCGCGGGGACAGGTCTCCGGACGCGGAAGCTGCACCAGATCCCGCGCCAGTCACGACCGAAACATCCGGCGCCCAATGAAAAACCCCGCAGCAGGCGCTGCGGGGTTTTCCAATTCTTGCCTTGTCAGAAGGATCAGGCTTACGCCATGGCCTTTTCGAGGTTCTCGGCGACTTTCTCGATGAAGCCTTCGGTCGTCAGGTAGCCCTGATCCGGACCGACCAGCAGGGCGAGGTCTTTCGTCATGAAGCCGGCTTCGACAGTTTTCACGATGGTCTCTTCCAGCGTCTGTGCGAACTTGCGCACTTCCGGCGTACCGTCCATCCGGCCGCGATGGTCGAGACCTTGCGTCCAGGCGTAGATCGAGGCGATCGAGTTGGTCGAGGTCGCTTCGCCCTTCTGGTGGTTGCGGTAGTGGCGTGTCACCGTGCCGTGGGCGGCTTCGGCTTCGACCGTGTTGCCATCCGGGCTCATCAGGACGGAGGTCATCAGGCCGAGCGAGCCATAGCCCTGAGCAACCGTGTCGGACTGGACGTCACCGTCATAGTTCTTACAGGCCCAGACATAACCGCCGGACCACTTCATGCAGGCTGCGACCATGTCGTCGATCAGGCGGTGCTCGTAGGTGCCGCCGAATTCAGCGAACTTGTCGGCGAACTCGGTGTCGAACACTTCCTGGAAGATGTCCTTGAAGCGGCCGTCATAGGCTTTGAGGATCGTGTTCTTGGTGGACAGGTAGACCGGCCACTTGCGCTGCAGGCCATAGTTCATGCTGGCGCGGGCGAAGTCGCGGATCGACTCGTCGAGGTTGTACATGCCCATGGCGATACCGGCGGACGGGAAGTCGAACACTTCGAATTCCTTGGAGTCGGAACCGTCAGCCGCTTCCCATTTCATGGTCAGCTTGCCTTTGCCCGGCACTTTGAAGTCCGTGGCCTTGTACTGGTCACCGAAAGCGTGACGGCCGACAACGACCGGACGCGTCCAGCCCGGCACGAGGCGCGGGATGTTCGAGATCACGATGGGCTCGCGGAACACAACACCGCCGAGGATGTTACGGATGGTGCCGTTCGGCGACTTCCACATCTTCTTGAGGCCGAATTCCTCAACGCGGGCTTCGTCCGGCGTGATCGTGGCGCATTTGACGGCAACGCCGTATTGCTTGGTGGCGTTTGCCGCGTCGATGGTGATCTGGTCGTCCGTCTCGTCGCGCTTCTGGATCGAGAGGTCGTAGTATTTCAGGTCGACGTCGAGGTAGGGATGGATCAGCTTGTCCTTGATAAGCTGCCAGATGATGCGGGTCATTTCGTCCCCGTCCATCTCGACGATCGGGTTCTTGACCTTGATTTTCGCCATATTTGGAAGTCCTTGCGCTTGAAATGTTCTGGCAGGGCTATAGCAGAGCCCACGCAGGCGTCAAAACAGGTTACGACATGGCAGATCACCGCAGCCCGGCTATCATTCTCCACTCGCCCCAGCTGGGTGAAAATATCGGCGCGGCGGCGCGTGTCATGCGCAACTTTGGTCTGACGGATCTGCGCCTCGTCACCCCGCGCGATGGCTGGCCGAACCCGGCCGCTGACACGATGTCAGCTGGCGCCTTCGATGCGGGTGTGACCGTGTCTGTGCATGAAACACTACAGGATGCGCTGGAGGGCATCACCTGGCTCGCCGCGGCGACGGCGCGGCTGCGGGGGATCGAGAAGCGGGTAGGCGATGCGCAGGCTGCGGCGCAGGTGGCGCATGAGCGGGTGGATGCCGGCAAATCGGCCATCATGTTCGGGGCCGAGAAGTCCGGCCTGCCGAATGATGCAGTCGCGGTGGCCGATTTCCTGATGACCTATCCGGTGGACGTGGATTTCAAGAGCCTGAACCTTGCGCAGGCCGTGTGTGTGTTCTGCGCGGAATGGGGAAAGCTGGCCATCGGCGCGCGGCAGGACGAGGGGGACAACAAGGCCAGCCTCGGCGATCTTGCCCCGCGTGACGAGCTTTACCGCATGTTCGAGCATTTCGAGGAAGAGCTTGAAAGAGCAGGATATTTCTTCCCGCCAGAGAAGACCGCCCTGATGAAGGACAACCTCCGCGCGGCTCTGATCCGGGCGGACTGGACACGGCAGGAAGTGCAGACATTTCGGGGCGCAATCAAGGCGCTGGCGCTTGGCCGGGGCAAGGCGCGGATCATCCGTGAAGACTGATCGCGTCGCCGTCATTGGCTCTGGCCCGGCGGGCCTGATGGCCGCTGAAGTCCTGTCGGAAGCGGGTGTCGGCGTCGACGTCTACGAGGCGATGCCGAGCGCCGGACGCAAGTTCCTGATGGCCGGAAAGAGCGGACTGAACATATCCCATACCGGATCAGCGCATGACGTCCTCATGCGCTATCATGACTATAGCGGACTATTCCCTGACTATATCGGATCATTCGGACCAGACGAGGTGACTGCCTGGATGGAGGGCCTCGGCATGCCGGCGCATGTCGGGCCGACGGGGCGGATCTTTCCCGAATCAATGAAGGCCTCCCCGCTGCTCCGTGCTTGGCTCAGGCGGCTGGCAGACCGGGGCGTGGAACTGCACCTCAGACACCGCTGGACCGGATGGACGCCCGAGGGTGGACTGGCCTTTGCCGCGCCGGAGGGGGAGGTGACGGTGCACCCAGCTGCGACCGTGTTCGCGCTGGGCGGCGGCAGCTGGCGGCGGCTTGGCTCGGATGGCGGCTGGGCGGAGCTGTTTGCGGCAGCGGAGATTCCGGTGGCACCGTTCCGTCCGTCCAATTGCGGCTTCACGGTGGATTGGTCTGATCGGATGCGGGACCAGTTTGCGGGCGCGCCAGTGAAGGGCATTCGGCTCCGCGCGGGCGGGCAGGAGACGCGAGGAATTCGCGGTGACGGCGCGCGGCGTGGAGAGCGGGGGCGTCTACACGCTGTCGGCCCTGCTGCGCGACGAGGTCGAGGCGAACGGCACGGCGACCCTGTGGCTGGACCTGCTGCCGGATCTGGAGGCGGGCGAGATTGCGCGGCGCCTCACGGCGGCCCCGGCGAAACAGTCGCTCTCCAACCGGCTGCGCAAGGCGCTGAACCTGACGGGCGTGAAAACGGCGCTGCTGTATGAGTGTGCGGACCGGGACGCGTTGAACGATCCGGAGCAGGCGGCGCGGGCGATCAAGGCGCTGCCTCTGACGCTGACGGGGACGGTGCCGCTGGACGAGGCGATCTCCACGGCGGGCGGCGTCACCTGGGATGCGCTGGACGAGGGCCTGATGCTGAAAGCGAAGCCCGGCTGTTTCGTGGCAGGCGAGATGATCGCCTGGGACGCGCCAACAGGCGGCTACCTGATCACGGCCTGCATGGCGACGGGACGCGCGGCGGGGGCCGGGGTACTGAAGTTGTTGACCTGTTAGTTCTTATCCTATCCCGGTGCGCCCAGCGCTCAGCCTGTGAGGCGAGTTTCTGAGGGGGGAGCTTCGGATTGATTGAGCATCTGGTATCAATCAAAAGTTTAGGTTCGACAACCATTATGCGCTCCCAGAGTGGAAGCGAACTATCTAATGTCAATTTACCCCGGGGACGCTGCGACACCGTTAGTTTTGAAATTACTTGCCGACGAATACCGGCAAGCGGCTCTCTTTCTGATTGAGCGTGTCGGCAAGAGGAAGCCTTTGAGCCGGGCGCCTGCCCGCATGACTGCAATACACGCCATTGAGCTGTATTTGAGCGCTTATCTTCTGCGGTCTGGTTACACTCACGTGCAAATTCGAGGCTTGCAGCACGATTTCAGAGCGGCGGGCTGAACAGGCAAGCGCATCAGGCCTGCGTCTAAGGAAGCGAACAGTCGAACACATCAAAAGTCTCAATGGAACTCGCGAATATATAGCAACTCGGTATGCGCCTGAGTTGGCGGAATCGTGGTCCCAACTGAATCGCCTAACAGCGACGTTGGAAGAGGTGGCCACAAAAGTATCGACGTCAATTGCGTCTGACGAACGTTCGGCGAAACTCTAATTCTCACATTAACCTAGCCGATTCAGCCGGGGAGGGTGACGGCCCCTGCCGCTCCATCCTTGGACTTCGCTCAGGATGAGTCTGGTTCTTGCTGCGCTTCCGTAGCGCTCATGCTGAACGAAGTCGAAGCATGAAACGTGGGCTTTGGTATTCCCCCCCGCCTCGTTGCACTCGGCACCTCCCCCGCAGGCGGGGGAGGATGGAGTAAAGTTGCCCTTCCAGACGGGGGCACGTTTTTCGATGAAGGCTTTCGGGCCTTCCTTGAAGTCTTCGGTGCCGACGATTTTACCGAAAGCTTTGCCGCTGTCTTTCCAGAGTTCGTCGTCCGTCTTCGAGCTGGCGTCGACGACCACCGAGCGGCTGGCAGCGACGGCGAGGGGGGCGTTGGCGGTGATGCGGGCGGCGAGCTTTTCGGCTTCGGCCATCACGTCGGCCTCTGGCGCCACTTTGTTCACCATGCCGAGTTCGTAGGCGCGCTGAGCCGGAAGCGGATCGCCCGTGAGGATGACTTCCATGGCCATCGCTTTGCCGATGACGCGCGGCAGGCGGAACAGGCCGCCAGCCGCCGCGACGAGTGAGCGCTTCACTTCCGGCAGGCCGAAATTGGTGTCTTCGGCGCAGATGATCATGTCGCAGGACAGGGCGACTTCCGTACCGCCGGCGAGGGCCGAGCCGGTGATCGCGGCGATGAGGGGCTTGGTACGCTCACGTTTTGCAATCCCTGCAAACCCGCCTTTCTTGGTGGAAAGGGCGGCGCCATTGCCGGCGGAGATTTCTTTCAGGTCCGCCCCGGCGCAGAAAGCCTTGCCGACGGCGGTGAGGATGCCGACCCAGACTTCGGGATCGGATTCCATCTGGTCGAGGGCGGCTTCCATCGTGGCGGCCATCTCGCCATTGATGGCGTTGCGGGCTTCCGGTCGGTTCATCGTGATGATCGCGACGTGGCCCTTTTTCTCGTATTCGACTGGCATGCGGTTTCGCTCCCTGGTGCAGATATGTTGTTTGGCGTGACGTAATCCTGTTGACGCAACGTACGCGCAAGGCCTGCCGCAACGATCATTGGTTTGCGCGCTTTATTGTGCGGGTGCGAAGATAATTTTCTACTTGGCGAACCTTGGGGAAGCCTCTTCAGCATGGGCTCATGGAACTGAATCTTAGCCCCGAATATGAAGCCTTCCGGCAGGACGTGAACCGTATCCTGACGGAAAATTCCCATCTTGCCCCAGGCCCGGAAGACAGGGGGATGAAACATCCCAAACGTCTCGCCTGGCAGAAATTCCTGATCGAAAACGGCCTCACCGCCCGCACGATCCCGAAGGAATATGGCGGTTATGGCGCCGAGCCTGACCTGCTGAAGTCCCGTATCATCGCGGAAGAGTTCGCCCGCACAGGTATTGCGCGTCCGATGGGCGGGCAGGGCATCTCCATGCTGGTGCCGACGCTGCTGGAACTCGGCACGCCGGAGCAGAAGGAAGCCTATATCCGCCCGACGCTGCACGGCGAGATGATCTGGTGCCAGGGCTATTCCGAGCCGGGCGCGGGGTCTGACCTTGCGGCGCTGCGCACGGCGGCAGTGGAAGACGGCGACGACTTCATCATCAACGGCCAGAAGATCTGGACCTCCACGGCGAAACAGGCCGACATGATTTTCTGCCTTGTGCGGACGGACCCGGACGCGAAGAAGCACGAGGGGATCAGCTATGTGCTGTTCTCCATGGAGACGCCCGGCATTGAAGTGCGTCCGCTGGTCGACATGACCGAGAATGCCAATTTCAATGAAGTCTTCTTTACCGATGTGCGCGTGCCGCAGAGCGGGATCGTGTTCGAGAAGAACAAGGGCTGGCAGGTGGCGAACGCCACGCTGACCCATGAGCGCGGCATGCTGGGCGACCCGAACGCCACCAAGGCACGGTTCCTTGAACTGGTCGAGCTGATGAAGACCGAGACGCTGAATGGCGAGCGGCTGATCGACAATCCGCTGTTGCGCGACCGGCTGCTGAAGCTGCAGGGCGAAGTCTATGCGATGCAGGCCAATGGCCTGCGGGTGACGACGGCCAGCCTGAAGCGGGAGAGCGCAGGGCTCGCGGGCCTGATCGTGAAGCTGCAGGGCTGTGAGCTGAACCATCAGATCGCCGGGCTTGCGATTGATGCGCTGGGCGAGCTTGGCATCCTCTATGGCGAGGGCGATCATCTGAGGGCGGATGGATCGTGGCAGTGGCGCTACATGTATGATCTCGGCCTGATCATCGGCGGCGGCACGGCGCAGATCCAGAAGAACATCATTTCCGAACGCGGCCTTGGCATGCCGCGCGAACCGAAACCGGCAAAGGTCTAAGGCGATGGAATTTGCACTCTCCGAAGAGCAGCGCATGCTGCAGGATACTGTCAGCGGATATCTGGCAGATGCGGCTTCGCTGGACGTGATACGCAAGATCGCCGATGGCGACGCGCAGGCCGAAGCCTCCCTCAATGAGGGCATCGCGGAAATGGGGCTGATGGGCCTGCATGTGCCGGAGTCCATGGGGGGCTCAGGGCTGGGCCTGCTGGAGGCTTGCTTGGTGCAGGAGGCGCTCGGCTATCGTGTGGCGCGGTCCGGCTTCATGGCGGCGACCGTGGCGGCGCATGTGCTGCCGAACTTCCAGGAGGACTATCCCCGCGGCATTGCCGACGGCGACATGGTGTTCGGCCTCGCACTGACAGAGCTTTCCTCGCGGCGCGATGGGGCGGGCGTGACCTCCGATGGCGGGCGCCTGACGGGCAAGAGCCTGCTGACGGAAGTGCCGGGTACGGCAAGTCATGTTCTGGTCGCCGATGCGGCTGGGTCGCTGCATGTCGTCGACAGCTGGTCTGCCGTGCCGATGCGCACGATTGACCGGACGCGTGCGTTCGGGGAACTCTCGTTCGATGGCACGATGGCGGAGCTGAGCACGCAGCCGGATCCGTCGGCGCTGGCGGTGGCGCGCCTGCTGGTCGCGGCTGACACGCTCGGCGCAGCGCAGGCGATGCTCGACAAGGCCGTGGAATATGCGAAGGAACGCAAACAGTTCGGGCGGGTCATCGGCTCGTTCCAGGCGGTGAAGCATCTCTGCGCCGAGATGGCAGCCAAGCTGGAACCGGCGCGCGCGCTCGTCTGGCATGCGGCCTATGCGATGGATACGCATGACCCCGAAGGGCTGGTGATGGCACACCTCGCAAAGTCGCATCTGGCGGAGGTCGGTACCTTTGTGGCCAAGACCGCAACTGAAGTGCATGGCGGCATGGGGTTCACGGACCTTCTGGGCCTGCACTACTGGTACAAGCGGATCGGCGTGAACCGGCAGCTGTTCGGCAGCCCGGAACAGGCGCGGCAGAGTGCGGCGGAACTGCAGGGCTTTGTCGCCGCCTGAGGCTCTGTCGGTTCAGGCCTGCCTGCGCAGGGGCGCCTGAGGTTCCATCCGCAGGGCCTGAACAGGGTTCTGGCGGAAGCAGAAGTGATCTTCGGCGTCCAGAAGACTGCGCAGCCAGTCCAGCACTGTCGCGCACCGCTCCAGCCGGCGGGAGCGCTCCGGATAGGAAATCCAGATATCTGCCCGCACCTCAGGGAGCGGGCAGATGCGCTGGATATCCGGCTGGGACGTTTCCACGAATGTCGGCAGTGCACAGAGGGCCGCGCCCGTCCGGCATTCGGCCAGCGCCGCAGCGAGGCTGTTGGACATGGGGGAGCGCTCGCAGAACTGGCGCAGGCTGTCCGAGGGCGGCAGGGTCTGTGAGATCAGGTCAGCCAGCGAGCGCGGAAACAGGCAGCGCGCCAAATAGATGGCTGCAAGCGTCGACAGGCCTCCAGAGGCCGCCGGGTGATGAGGGGCGGCGTAGATTGCGTAGTGTATCTTGCCGAGCCGTCTGGTGATCAGGTCTGACTGGACGGGCCGTTCAAGCGTGATGAATACATCTGCGACGCTGGCACAGTCCGGCGTGGGCGGTGCCCATGCGCCTGCGCGCAGGTCTATGCCCGGGTGGCTTTTCAGGAAGCCTGCGATCTGCGGGACGATCCACCACGCAAGAAGAGCTTCGTCCGCATCCAGACGGACGATGCCTGTTTCCGTGCCTTGCTGATCGGCGACATCCACATGCACGGCCTCCATGACATCCGCCATCACATTGGCGTGGCGCAGCAGGATACGGCCCGCCTCCGTCAGCTCAATTCCGCGCGTTGAGCGGTGGAACAGCTGCGCATTCAGCTCCGCCTCAAGGTCTGACATGCGGCGGCTGATCGTGGGGACGGAGCCGCCCAGGCGGATTGCGGCGGCGCTCATGCTGCCGAGGTGCGCGACCGTCCGGAAAACGCGGATCTTGTCCCAGTCAAAAAGCTCAACCTGCATCGCGTCCCCTTGCAGAGCTGAAACGCCCCCTTTCTTCAACGTCTAAAGCCCCATCCCGCGAAAACTGAAAAACTCAATTTCAGCGTGTAATGGAGAGTCGTCATGAATGCAACGAGAAATGGTATTTTATCAAAAATGCACGTAGACATTGTGCGGGTCGCGGCCCGCGCAGCGGACTTCGGGTTCCGTCATGCGAGCATTGCGGAGCTGACCGAAGGCATCCGGCTTGCCGAAAAACTGATGGGCTCGTCTATCGCAACGCCTGAGGCGGTGATGCGCATGGATGTGGTCACCGGCATGACCGCCTGGGTGACGGGTAATCCGGTGGAGGGCATCTTCCTTGTCCTGCCGCTGTCGCCTGCGGGGGAGCAGGCCGTGAGGGAGGGAACCTATTGCCCGGCAGACCCGGCACCCGCGCATCTGGCCTGGCAGGGGCGCGACGTGGCCGGGGTCTATATCGGCGTCTATGCCGGGGCGACGAAAGAGGCGCGCCGGGCCGTGATGACGGCGGCAGCGGTGATGCGGGTTGAGATGTTCGCGCAGGTGCCAAGCTTCGCCCGCGGTGCGACAGATGACGGCAAGCGGTCCATGGCCTCGCTCGGCTTCTCGCCCCTAGAGGGCGGCCTGCCGGACCTGTGGGTGCAGGAAGCACTCTCCACCGGATCGGAGGCAGCCTGATGACGCGGCCAGTGGTGGGGGTGGAGGGGCTGTGCCGGCCGGTACCGGAAGAGGCATGGAGCCGTTACAGCGCCCGGCCGGTGCGGTCTCTGGATGAGTTGCAGATGGCTGCGGCCATCCGTGCAGCGGTGTTCATGTCGGAACAGGCCTGTCCGTATGAAGAGGAATATGACGGCAACGATCTTTGCGGCACGCATTTCCTCCTGTTCGACGGGAAGGAGCCGGTCGGCACTCTGCGTGTGCGCTGGTTCGCAGATTTTGCGAAGCTGGAGCGAATTGCTCTGTTGCCACGGGAGCGGGGGCGGATGGGGCTGCGTGTGCTGCTGGCGGAAATGTTCGAGCTGGTGGCGCGAAAGGGCTATCGCCGGATGCTGGGGCAGATTCAGGCGCGCCTCTGGCCCGTCTGGTCACGCACGTTCAAGTGCCGCCTGTTGCCCGGGCGGGGGGCGTTCTGGTTTTCGGATTACGAATATCGAGAGATCGAGATTTTCGTGCCTTTACACCCGGAGGCGCTGCCCATGGAGACAGACCCCTATGTGATCATCCGGCCAGAAGGCGCCTGGGACGCGCCGGGCATTCTGGATGCTTCAGCCGTTCGGGCACCAGGGCAGGCGGGCACGCAGGAAGAGGCCGCGTGAGGCGGACGCCCGGTTGAGCGTCCGCCATTGACGTAGATGGATCAGCGGCGTGGGCCAGCCTGATCCTTCTGATGGTCTGGCTGGTCACCATGCTGGTCAGGTGTTTTGGACTTGTCCTGGGTTTGAGGCTTGTCCTGAGCCTGGGGCTTGTCCTTGTCCTGAGCTTGTCCTGTGCCTTGCGGCTGGTCCTTGTCCGTTTTCTGCGCAGGCTTGGTGTCCGGTGCGGCCTGCTGGTTCTGGGGCTTGCCGGTGACCTTGGCTTTTGCGGCAGGTTTCTCACGTTGCAGCAGCGGCGCGTAGATCCATTTCTCGGGCTGGCCGGGCGGCGAAATGCGGCTCCAGTCGCCTGTGGTGAGATAGATCTGAACTTCCGTGCCGAGGAACAGAACTTCCAGAACCGAATTGCCGGTGCCAGGGCCACCGCGGACATTCGCGGCGTCGCCTTTGACATAGCGTGCCTCAGGCGATTGCGGATCGGCTGCAGCCGTCAGGCTTGTCGCCAGCATGGCGGCGGCGATCGAGGCGGCAAGGAAGGGGCGGATGCGGAACTGGGTCACGGGAAACTCCTGAAATGAATCGCGCCTTCGGATTCGAAGGTGGAATTCCCGAGATCTAAGCCCCCCCGGTGTCAGCGCTTTGTCCTGTGTGGGGCGATGCAGCCCAATATGTGTCAGCCCGCAATAATTCGCGAAACAGCCTTGATAACAGGGAAGTCTGAAAATGGTGCCCGGGGGCGGAATCGAACCACCGACACGCGGATTTTCAATCCGCTGCTCTACCCCTGAGCTACCCGGGCGGGCCGTGGGGAAGGGCGCTATCTAACGGAGCCCCGCGGGCTTGTCCATGCCGATTTCAGTCTTCTGCTGACATATCCCCGGCATCGCCCTGACGGAGGGAGTCTTCCTCGTCCTCCAGTGGCGTCCCGGGAATGGCATAGCCCTCGTTCAGCCACTTGCCGAGGTCCACATCTGCGCAGCGTTTGGAGCAGAATGGGCGATATTGTGCGGATACCGGATTCTTGCGGCACTGGGCGCATTTGGGCTGGCGTTTCTCGGGTGGCACGGGCTGGCTCATCTGGGGTCAGGCGACCTCCGGCTGGGAAAGACTGGCGCCGACAATTTCGAAGCGGCTGGCATGTATGTCGGTCAGGGCGCCGGTCAGATCAAGGCCGCTGGCCGCCATCCATGCGAATGCATCTGTGGGCAAGCGCAGGGTCAGGCGGTCCATCGTGTTGTGGGTAAGGGCTTTCTGAAGCGCGCGGATGCCCGACAGGCACACGGTCTCAGGCGTAGGGGCGCCGTTCTGGTCCAGCATGCGCTCCGGTAGCGGTGTCTCCGCCCAGGCAAGGGAGAGTTCCATCAGGCCAAAGGAAGATGGTGGTTCTGCCTTTGCTGTCCGGAAGCTTAGCGCCTGCCAAGCCGACAGGAAGGTTTCCCGGACCTTGCGGCCTGATTCCCTGTTCAGGGGGGCAACACAGTCCATGACCACAAGGCCGCCCAGCCCCCTCAGGATGCATTGCCGGGCGAGTTCCTCTGCCGCATCCGAGTTGATCTTCAGGGCCCGGCTTGCGGCTGTGCCCTGGCCACCCCGGCCTGATGTGTCGATGTCGACAGCCGTCAGGGCGGTTGTGCGTTCGATGGTCATCGTGCCGCCGCCGGGGATATGCGCCCTGATGGACAAGGCGTCGTCGAAGGTGTGCTGGATCTCGTCCGTTCCGGGGGCGACATTCTCGACCGGGGCAAGCTTGCCGCCGGGCAGGCGTGTGCACCAGTCCTCAAACCCGGCGCGATGCAATATTGCATTCTTCGCCAGAACGCCGCGGGGCAGTTTCTGGCGGGTTGTTTCGGCCTCGACGCGGAAGCGGACCATCTGGCCTTCGGTCAGCCGGTGCCCTTCCGGCAAACGTATGAAGGCCGCGCCCTTGTCCGGCCCGAGGTCCGCGAAGGCGCCTTTCAGTTTTGGGTCAAGCGTGCGGAGCCGGGCTTCCCGGACATCGCCGACGCGCAGGCGATCACGTGCCTGATCGCTCCAGCGGTCCAGCCAGAGGCCAACCGGCCGGCCAGCCTTGTCCAGGGCAACAGCCCGGCTTTCCCCCACGCAGGTTTCAAGCAGGATGCGCCGGACAGCCAAGGCTTAGCCAATCGCCTTGATCAGGGCGGTCGTGACCGGGTCTTCTGCTGCGCTTTCGCCTGAAAGGGCCGGCTTGAGGCGCGTTGCCATCGTCTTGCCGCGCTCGACGCCCCACTGGTCGAATGGGTTCAGGCCCCACAGCTTGCCGGCGAAATAGGTCCGGTGCTCGTAAAGGGCGACAAGGCTGCCGAAGGCTTCCGGGCCGAAGGATTTGTGGTGCAGGAATGAGGAGGCTCTGCCGCCAGCGTGGACTTTCTGTTTCGCCACGGCATCGGACAGGTCCGGCTCTTCAGCCCTCACTTCTTCAAGAGAACGGCCGTTTGCCAGCACTTCTGCCTGAGCCAGGGCATGGGCGGTAAGGGCCGTGATGCCTTCCGGGTCGCGGTTGAAGTCTGGCGCAAGGATGAACTCGCACGGCACGCTTCGTGAGCCCTGATGCAGCCACTGGTGATAGGAGTGCTGGCCGACAGAGCCTTCGCCGCCCCACAGCGCTGGTGCGGTGGAGTAGGGCGATGGCACGCCACCGGGGCCGATGGATTTGCCGTTCGATTCCATTTCGAGCTGTTGTAGGTAAGTCGGCAGCATACGCAGGCGATGGGAGTAGGCCAGCATCACCCGCATGCTGCGCTGAAGGAAGGAAGCGTTCCAGAAGTCCAGAAGGGCGAGGCGCATGGGCAGGTTTTCTGCCAGAGACGCGGTGCGCGTGTGATCGTCCATCGCGGCGGCGCCCTTGAGGATGGCTTCGAACGTCCCGGCCTTGAGATAGATCATGCAGGCGAGGGAGGCAGCGGACCAGAGCGAGAAGCGCCCGCCGACAGGCAACGGCATGTCGAACAGATAGCCATCATTGCCGGCGAACCAGGCCTTCGCCTTTTCCGGATTGGCGGTGACGAGGGCGATCTGACGGCTGGCAGCAGGCCCGAGAGAGGCCTCCATCCATGCGCGTGCACGGCCGAGATTGTAGAGTGTTTCCTCTGTCCCGAAGGATTTGGAGACGCCGATCACAAGCGTGTCTGCCGGATTCAGGCCGACAATCGCGTGCTCAAGGTCCCAAGGGTCGACATTGGCGCAGAAACGAAGATCAATGCCGGGCGCGGCGAGATCGGCGAAGGCGTCAGCGATCAGGCGGGGGCCAAAGTCCGAACCGCCAATTCCGATATGAAGGACGGCCTTGTAGGGCGTCCCGGCGACAGTCCTGATTTCGCCTTCCTGTACCCGCTGAGCGAATTCCAGCGCGGGCAGAACGCTCTGGCGAACCGCTTCAGCCTCTCCTGATAGCGGGGCTTGTGCACGAAGGGCCCAGTGCAGGGCCGGGCGGTTTTCGGAAGGGTTCACAATGGCGGCGCCGAATAGCTGTGCGGCGGCCGCTTCCAGCCCGGCATCAGAGCCATGGGCGAGCAGGGCGGCATCGGCATCAGCGTCCAGATAATGGCGCGACAGGTCTGCCGTCCAGCCTGCGGCAGACAGCGAAGCCTGGCCTGCGCGGGCTGTCGCAAGGTCCTTCAGGGAAGCGGCCTTGAGAGATGCGGCGAGGGAACCTAGATCAGCGCTCATGAGGCGGGTCCTTTCCGTTACTGGAAGTCACGGCTTACCCGTGGTTCGGTGCCCGGCGCAAGATGTGGCCGGGGCAGGTGCAGCCCAACGCAATTGTGCGCTTGAATCCCACGCCACACATGGGTATGAGGCCCGTTTAACAGGCCGCCGGCCTGATTTGGTATCCCGTCCGGCGGGCCGGACTGAACACGAATTCAAGGAGAGGCCCGATGGGCAAGGCAAAGTTTGAGCGTAACAAGCCGCACGTGAACATCGGCACGATCGGTCACGTTGACCACGGCAAGACGACGCTGACGGCAGCGATTTCGATGACGCTGGCAGCGGTTTCTGGTGGTGAAGCGAAGTCCTATGCGGACATCGACTCGGCGCCGGAAGAGAAGGCACGCGGCATCACGATCAACACGGCGCACGTGGAATACGAGACGGAAAACCGTCACTACGCCCACGTCGACTGCCCCGGACACGCTGACTATGTGAAGAACATGATCACGGGTGCGGCACAGATGGACGGCGCGATCCTGGTTGTGAACGCTGCTGACGGCCCGATGCCGCAGACGCGCGAGCACATCCTTCTGGCACGTCAGGTCGGCGTGCCGGCTCTGGTCGTGTTCCTGAACAAGGTTGACCAGGTCGACGACGAAGAGCTGCTCGAGCTCGTCGAGATGGAAGTTCGTGAACTGCTGTCGTCCTACGAATTCCCGGGCGACGAAATCCCGATCATCAAGGGCTCCGCTCTGGCAGCTGTTGAAGGCCGCGACGACAATATCGGCAAGGACCGCATCCTTGAGCTGATGGACGCCGTTGACCGCTACATCCCGACGCCTGAGCGTCCGCTGGACAAGCCGTTCCTGATGCCGGTCGAAGACGTGTTCTCGATCTCTGGCCGTGGTACGGTTGTGACCGGCCGTGTTGAGCAGGGCATCATCAAGGTTGGTGAGGAAATCGAGATCGTCGGCATCCGCCCGACGGTGAAGACGACCTGTACCGGCGTTGAAATGTTCCGCAAGCTGCTCGACCAGGGCCAGGCAGGCGACAACATCGGTGCGCTGCTGCGCGGTGTGGACCGTGAAGGCGTTGAGCGTGGCCAGGTTCTGGCCAAGCCGGGCTCGATCAAGCCGCACGCGAAGTTCGAAGCCGAGGCCTACATCCTGACGAAGGAAGAAGGCGGCCGTCACACGCCGTTCTTCACGAACTACCGTCCGCAGTTCTACTTCCGTACGACGGACGTGACGGGCATCGTGACGCTTCCGGCTGACAAGGAAATGGTCCTGCCGGGCGACAACGTGAAGATGGACGTCGAGCTGATCACCCCGATCGCCATGGACCAGGGCCTGCGCTTCGCTATCCGCGAAGGTGGCCGCACGGTCGGCGCCGGCGTCGTCTCGGCCATCAAGGACTGATCTGCGGTCGCGAAGCGATGATTTGATCCAGTGGATCAAATCAAGCAGATCAGGAATCCTGATAAAGAATCGAAAAGGCCGCCCATAAGGGCGGCCTTTTTTGTTGCTTCTGCGTCATGTCATAATTCGCAAGAACAAATTTCCGATCCGGCAAAGCCTGGCCAAACTGCTTCATTAACCGGGCGGGCATGAAGCGGCGCATCGATTTCATTATTGCAGGAGTTCAGAAGGGCGGCACGACAGCGCTGGACTCCTATCTTCGACAGCACCCCTGGATTGGTATGGCTCGGAAAAAGGAGCCTCATTTCTTTGACAAGTCTTCCAGAACGGGCATCAGCGCACTGGACCGGGCGATTTATCACCGGAACTTCGACTGGAGCGCGGCCGAGGACGGCTGCCTGCTGGGTGAGGCGACGCCGATAACTTGCTGGTGGAGTGGCGCTCTCCAGCGCGTGTGGAAGTACAATCCGGATATCAGGGTTATCATGTTGCTCCGCGATCCGGTGGAGCGAGCCTGGTCGCACTATCAGATGGACTGCCGGCTGGGCCGTGAGACGGTGCCATTTGGCGAGGCGATCCGTGGTGAGCGTGACCTGGCGCGCCGGGCGCTGCCGGCGCAGGACCGGGTCAGGTCATACCTTTCCCGTAGCTATTACGCGCCTCAGATAAGGGAGTTGCGGCGGCTTTTCCCGGATGAGCAGCTCTTGTTCCTGCAGAGCGAGCGCCTGTCGAGCCATCCGCAATCGATACTGGCGCAGGTCTGCCGGTTTCTGGAAATCCCCGAGCATGCTTTTGATGTTGGGGACCGACCGAATGCGGCCCCGGTCCGGTTGGCTGTTCCCGAGGAAGACCGGCTGTACCTTAGCGGCTTGTTCAGGCACGATGTTGCGGAAACGCGCCAGCTGTTGGGGTGGGGCGAGAGCGTCTGGAACTGTTGAGGCTGCAAGGGCATGAGCTTTTTCGGCCGGTGCTGAGCCTTCCGGCTTGCGGTGGCAGAGAGTTTGGGGCAAACCCTCGGCAGGCCTGAAGGGGTATAGCTCAGTTGGTAGAGTGGCGGTCTCCAAAACCGTAGGTCGTGGGTTCGAGTCCCTCTGCCCCTGCCAGGCCAATTTCCTTGAAAACCAAGCCTGATCACGTCGGATACGGCGTGCGGTCGTGTGTGCGCATTTCTTCCACAGAAATTTCGCTGGGAAGGCGCCAAGCGTAAACGAGGTGTGAACGATTTCTGGTGAATTGATCGGTTCCCGCGCTATTCGCGCGTCCGTCAATTCCAGCCAGAAAGGCGACCGTTCCATGTCTGCAAAACCCCGCACGTCTGCTGCCCCGTCGATTGCGAAGCTGATCGCGACCGAACTCGGTATTACTGAGCGCCAGGTCGAGACCGTGATCGAGTTGCTGGGGGAAGGGGCGACGGTCCCCTTCATCGCGCGTTACCGTAAAGAACGGACAGGCGGGCTGGACGACACACAACTACGCACCCTGGCAGAGCGGCTGGATTATCTGACGGAGCTGGCCAAACGCCGCGACACGATCCTCGATGCCATTCGTCAGCAGGACAAGCTGACGCCAGACCTTGAACGCGAGATCATGGCGGCGACGACCAAGGTGGCGCTGGAAGACCTGTACGCGCCTTACAAACAGAAGCGCCGCACCAAGGCGACCATTGCAAAGGAAGCGGGGCTTGAGCCGCTGGCTGAGCGTATCCTCGCCAATCCGTCTCTTGCCCTTGAGGCAGAAGCGAAGGGCTTCGTCTCGAAGAAGAAGGGCGTGGAAACGCCAGATGCGGCGCTGAGTGGCGCGCGCGAGATCATTGTGGAGAAGATTGCCGAGACACCGCGCCTGACCCGCAAGATCCGTGAGACGGTCTGGAAGCAGGGCAAGCTTGGTTCGTCCCTCGTGAAGGGCAAGGAAGCGGAAGGCGCGAAATTTGCCGATTATTTCGACTTCGATGAACCCTTCGAGAAAATGCCGTCCCACCGTGCTTTGGCCATGCTGCGCGGACAGAAGGAAGGCATCCTGCGGATCAAGGTGGACGTGCCGCATACTGACACGCGTCATCACCCGGCAGTCCGGGAAATCTGTTCGGAGTTCGGCTTCGCCAAGAAAGGCCGTGCGGCGGATGAATGGCTGATGGAAACGGCGGAGGCCGCCTGGAAAAGCAAGCTGGAACCGTCGAGCTCCCGGGAGTCGATCAACCGGTTGAAGGATTCGGCAGACAGCGAAGCGATCCGTGTCTTTTCACGCAACATGAAGGATCTTCTGATGGCCGCGCCTGCCGGGCATAAGGTTGTCATGGGGATCGATCCCGGCATTCGCACGGGCTGCAAGGTGGCTGTCGTGGATTCGACCGGCAAGCTGATCGACACGGCGACGATCTATCCGCATGAGCCGAAGAAGGACTGGACGGGTGCCCTGACAACGCTCGCCAAGCTGTGCAAGAAGCACAAGGTGGAACTCGTCAGTGTGGGGAATGGTACGGCAGGCCGGGAGACCGACAAGCTGGTCGCCGATCTCTCGGACAAGATGCCGGACCTGAAGCTGACACGCCTGATGGTATCGGAAGCGGGGGCCTCTGTTTACTCCGCCTCCGAACTGGCGGCGAAGGAATTCCCGGATCTGGACGTCAGCATTCGCGGGGCCGTTTCCATCGCACGGCGTCTGCAGGACCCGCTTGCAGAGCTGGTGAAGATTGAGCCGAAAGCGATTGGTGTTGGCCAGTACCAGCATGATGTGGACCAGGGCCAGCTTGCCAAATCCCTCGATGGTGTCGTGGAAGACTGCGTGAACGCTGTTGGTGTGGATGTGAATACGGCATCGGCCTCGCTTCTGTCACGAGTAGCAGGCCTGAATACAACCATCGCGGCGAATATCGTTGCCTATCGTGACCAGAACGGGCCGTTCAAATCCCGCAGCGAGTTGAAGAAAGTGCCGCGCCTTGGTGCGAAGGCATTTGAGCAGGCGGCCGGCTTCCTGCGCATCATGGATGGCAAGAACCCGCTCGACGCCTCCGCAGTGCACCCGGAAGCTTATCCTGTGGTCGAGCGGATTGCCAAAAAGACTGGCCGCAAGGTTGCCGCTCTGATCGGGGACAAGGCTTTCCTGTCGAAACTGAAGGCGGAAGACTTTGCAGACGAAACGTTCGGTGTGCCGACTATTCAGGACATCCTGAAGGAACTGGAAAAGCCGGGCCGTGACCCGCGTCCGGAATTCAAGACGGCGACCTTCAAGGATGGCGTTGAAACGGTTTCCGATCTCAAGCCGGGCATGCGTCTGGAAGGCGTGGTCACGAATGTCACGGCCTTTGGTGCATTTGTGGATATCGGCGTTCACCAGGACGGGCTGGTCCATATTTCCGAGATGGCGGATACTTTCGTGAAGGACCCGCACACTGTGGTGAAGACGGGGCAGGTGGTTCAGGTCACCGTTATGGAGGTGGATGTCGCCCGCAAGCGGATCGGCCTCAGCATGAAGCAACAGGGTGGACGTGCTGTGGCGAGGGGTGGCAAGACAGAGTCACAGGCACCCGAGCGGAAACCATCTGACAGTCCCTTCGGCGTGCTGGCATCCCTTCGGTAAGGGTGGACGGCATCCGCTCCTTGCTGCCTAATGGCCTCCTTGCCGGGAGGGACATGTGAGCAGTGCGGCAGATCTGGAAGGCGAGTACGACCACATCATCGTGGGGGCAGGCTCTGCTGGCTGCGTGGTGGCCAATCGCCTGTCCGAATCCGGCAAGCGGCGTGTGCTGCTGCTGGAGGCGGGCGGGCGTGACAACTGGATCTGGTTTCACATCCCGGTTGGCTATCTTTTCGCGATCGGCAACCCGCGTTCGGACTGGATGTTCGAGACGGTGGCGGAACCGGGCCTGAATGGCCGCAGGCTGAACTATCCGCGCGGGCGGGTGCTGGGCGGGTCATCGGCGATCAATGCCATGATCTCCATGCGGGGACAGGCAGCGGATTATGATCATTGGAAAAGCCTCGGCCTGCCGGGATGGGGCTGGGATGATGTGCTGCCGGTCTTCCGCCGGATCGAAGACCATTTCCTGGGTGAGAGCGATGTTCATGGCGCAGGCGGCGAGTGGCGCGTTGAGGCCCCGCGCGTGCGATGGGACATACTGGATGCGGTCCGTGAAGCTGCCAGCGAAATGGGTGTTGCGCCGGTAGGCGACTTCAACACTGGCGACAATGAAGGCTCCTCCTATTTCCATGTGAACCAGAAGCAGGGTGTGCGCTGGTCTGCGGCCCGCGGGTTCCTGAAGCCTGCAATCGGGCGCACAAATCTCCGCGTCGAAACAGGCTGCCTGACAGACAGGCTGGTGCTTGAGAATGGTCGGGCGGTCGCGGTCGAATTCCTGAAGGATGGTCTCCGACTGCGGGCGAGATGCCGGGGAGAGATTGTCCTCTGTGCGGGCGCTATCGGTTCTGTTCAGGTCCTGCAGCGCTCGGGTATCGGCCCTGGCGATGTATTGTCAGCAGCAGGTGTCGCTATGCAGGTCGAACGGCCGGGTATTGGCCGGAATCTGCAGGATCACCTTCAGCAACGTGCCATCTACAAAGTGAGCGGCGCGAGAACGCTGAACGAGACCTATCACAATCTGTTCCGGCGAGGGCTGATGGGCTTGGACTATGCCCTGCGGCGGCGTGGGCCCCTCACCATGGCGCCATCGCAGCTTGGCATCTTCACGCGATCAGATGCGGCGCAGGACCGGGCGAACATCGAATTCCACGTTCAGCCCCTATCGCTCGACAAGTTTGGCGACCCGCTGCACCGTTTTCCGGCGATCACGGTGAGCGCGTGCAATTTGCGGCCAACGTCGCGAGGGGATGTGCGCATTCCCTCGGCCGACCCGCTGGAAAAGCCACTCATTGCACCAAACTATTTGTCTACAGATGAAGACCGCAAGGTCGCAGCGGATGCGATCCGTGTCACAAGACAGCTGATGAAACAGCCGGCCATGGCGCCTTATGTGCCGGAAGAATTCCTGCCCGGCCCTTCGGTGGGGGATGATGATGTGTCACTGGCAAAAGCGGCAGGGGACATCGGTACGACGATCTTCCATCCGGTCGGTACCGCGAAGATGGGGCGGCCAGATGACCCGATGACAGTCGTGGACAAGGACCTGCGTGTGCTTGGTGTGGGAGGGCTTCGTGTGATTGATGCCTCTGTCATGCCGACTATCACGTCAGGCAATACAAATACGCCAACCATCATGATTGCGGACAAGGTTTCGCGGGAGATGACGAAATGAGCCAGTCGGATCAGCCGTGGTGGCGGGGGGCCGTGCTGTACCAGATCTATCCGCGGTCTTATCTGGATACGAACGGTGATGGTGTGGGTGATCTGCCGGGCATCACGCAGAGGCTGGACTATATCGCCTCACTCGGCGTGGACGGTATCTGGATTTCGCCCTTCTTTGCCTCACCGATGAAGGATTTCGGTTATGACGTTTCTGACTATTGCGCTGTTGATCCGGTGTTCGGCACGCTGGAGGACTTTGACCAGCTTCTGGAAGCTGCGCATGCGCGAGATCTAAAAGTCGTTATCGATCAGGTCTATGCACACACATCGGATGAGCATGCCTGGTTCACCGAGTCGCGGCAGAGCCGGGATAATCCGAGAGCAGACTGGTATGTGTGGCATGATCCAAACCCGGACGGCACGCCGCCGAATAACTGGCAAGCCGTATTTGGCGGGGCGGCATGGACCTGGGACGCGCGCCGCCAGCAATATTATATGCACAACTTCCTGCCACAGCAGCCCCAGTTGAACATGCACAATCGGAAGGTTCAGGATGCCCTGCTGGTAACAGCCCGCTTCTGGCTGGACCGGGGCGTGGATGGATTCCGTCTCGATGCGATCAATTTTGCGATGCATGATCGCGATTTCCGGGACAACCCGCCCTGGGACCCGTCAGGCCGTGTGATCACACGGCCATTCGATTTGCAGCGGCACACCTACAACCAGTCCCAACCCGAGGTGCCGGACTTCCTGAAGCGTGTGCGGGCATTGACGGATGAATATGGTGCGCGGTTCACCGTAGCAGAGGTAGCAACGGATGATCCCTTGCCGGTGATGCGGGCATATACGGAAGGGAATGACCGGCTGACGGCCGCCTACAGTTTCGATTTCCTCTATGCTGCCTCACTGAGTGCGGCGCGTGTGCGCAGGGCGCAGGGGAACTGGTTGGGAGGAGCAGGGGAAGGCTGGCCCTCATGGGAGTTTTCGAATCACGATGCCCCGCGCTGTGTCAGCCGGTGGTATGAAGGGCCGGACAGGCCGCGCTTTGCGAAGCTCACCAATGCGTTGCTCCTGTGTCTGCGGGGCAATCCCATCCTGTACCAGGGCGAGGAGCTTGGCCTGACGCAGGTGGACGTTCCCTTCGAGGCGTTGCAGGACCCGGAAGCGATTGCGAACTGGCCGCGTACACTTGGGCGGGATGGCGCTCGCACGCCGATGCCGTGGACAGATACGGCGCCCTATGCCGGCTTTTCAGGAGCAAAACCCTGGTTGCCTGTCGGGGCGGACCATCCAGGCATGTCTGTCGGCGTGCAGGAGGATGATCCTGAGTCCGTGCTAAACTTCACACGGCATTTTCTGGCGCTCCGAAAGACGAGCCCGGCCTTGCAATGGGGGGATGTTCGCTTCGTGGACTCTCCGGAGAACCTGCTCATCATGATCCGTTCATCCGGGGGTGAAACGGTGACATGCCTGTTCAATCTGGGTGATGCTCCTATGGTTATCCCGGAAGAGGTGCGCCTTGATGGCGCTTTGCTGGCTTGTTCCGATGAGGGCATCGATTTGTCTGGCAGGATCTTGCCGCCTTACGGTTTCGCCATTCTTGGGAACTGAGGTATCAGGCCGTTGCTGCTGACTGGGCGCATCCTGTTCAGATCAGCCGGATCACTGGCCGCAGGGCAGGCATTTTATCGCCATCATTCACTGGAATTTTCCAATATGCCCGGATTGAACTAACAAGAATGCCGAGCCCCTGAGACGAGCCGCGTGAAAGGATCGCGACATGGCCAAATTTATACCGGTAGATCCATTCGACATTGTGATCTTCGGAGGTACGGGGGACCTTTCCCGCCGCAAATTGCTGCCTGCACTGTTTCACCGGTGGCTCGATGGCCAGATCCCCGAAACCAGTGCGATTATCGGAACCGCGCGTTCGGACCTGAATGACAAATCCTATCGCGCAATGGCGCGCGAAGCCTGTGAGAAGGCAACGGGCGATGTATGGGACGACAAGGAGTGGAAGAAGTTCGAGAAGCTGATCCACTATGTTTCTATCGATGCAACAAGCGAGACTGCCGACTGGCCTTTGCTGGAATCGAAGCTGACCAGGGACAGCGAACGCCCCTGCGTTTTCTATCTGGCAACAGCGCCAAGCCTGTATGTCGACATATGCGACGCCTTGGGCCGGGCAGGGCTGTCGGAAGGCAATACCCGTGTTGTGCTGGAAAAGCCCATCGGTACGGATCTCGAATCCGCCCGGGCCATCAATGATGGGGTCGGCGCTGTCTTCTCCGAACGTCAGGTGTTTCGCATCGATCACTATCTCGGCAAGGAAACCGTACAGAACCTTATGGTCCTGCGGTTCGGCAACATCCTTTTCGAGCCGCTCTGGTCGCGGAACTATATCGATCACATCCAGATCACCGTAGCCGAGGATCTCGGCCTGGAGGGGCGGGCGGATTATTACGACCGTTCGGGTGCCTTGCGGGACATGGTGCAGAACCACATGCTGCAACTTCTCTGCCTGACGGCCATGGAGCCGCCTAACCAGCTTGAGGATGATGACGTCCGTACAGAGAAGATAAAGGTACTCAATGCTCTGGTGCCAATTCGCGGGGAAGCTGCGAAAAAGCGCACTGTGCGCGGCCAGTACAAAGCCGGCATGAAGGGGGGCGAAGCCGTCCGGGGGTATTCTGAGGAGCTTTCCGGCGAAACGAAAAGCACCACGGAGACCTTTGTCGCCATCAAGGCTGAAATTGATAATTGGCGCTGGGCCGGCGTGCCCTTCTATCTGCGTACCGGAAAGCGGATGTCTCACCGCCATTCGGATATCGTGATCCAGTTCAAAAAGACGCCGCACTCCCTTTTCGGGGAGGGCAACGACATGGCCAACCGTCTGGTTATCCGGCTTCAGCCGGACGAAGGCGTGCGCCTGTTCGTGCAGATCAAGGAGCCTGGCCCCGGCGGTCTGCGGGTGAAGTCCATGCCTCTCAACCTTTCCTATGCGGAGAGTTTCACGGTTCGCTACCCGGATGCCTACGAACGCCTGCTTATGGATGTGGTGCGGGGCAACCTGTCCCTGTTCATGCGTAAGGAAGAGGTCGAAGCGGCGTGGGCATGGGTCGACGGGCTGATTGAAGCCTGGGAGCAGGCAGGCGATGCGCCTGAGACATATCCGGCTGGCAGCGATGGCCCGCTGGCCGCGGCCATGCTGATGGACCGTGACGACCGTGCATGGTGGGAAGGGCAATAGGCCGATGAGACATGAACTCGCCCGCCTTGAAACGCGCGATGAGGCATTCGACTTTGCTGCAAAATTCGTTGCGGGTGGAATTGAGCGCGCGATTACGGATCGCGGGCGGGCGGATTTCATGGCATCCGGTGGGTCTACGCCGGGGCTGCTCTTTGACCGGTTGTCCACATGGGCTTTGCCATGGGAGCAAGTCAGTGTTGGCCTTGTCGATGAGCGTTGGGTGCCACTGGACCATGACTTCTCGAATGAGGCGTTGATACGTTCACGCCTGCTGACGGGACAGGCCGGTGCTGCGGGCCTTCTGCCGATGAAGACGGCGGCAGACCGGCCAGAAGACGCGGTCGCAGACCGTAACACGGCATATGCGCCGCATTGCGACCCGGCCGAGGTTATCCTCCTGGGCATGGGCGGGGATGGTCATACTGCCAGCTGGTTTCCGCGCTCGAAGGGGCTGGAGGCTGCCCTGTCGCCTGCAGATGGCGCTACAATCGCGGCGATTGATGCAACCAACTGCCCCGGTGCGGGTTCCAATACTCAGCGGCTGACCCTGACGGGGCCAGCTGTCACCTCGGCGCGCATGGCGCTGATGTTATTGCTCGGTGATGAGAAGCTGGAAGTGCTGGAGCGCGCGCTGGCTTCGGACCCGCTGGATATGCCGGTGCGCTACGCGATTGATAAACTCGGTCCGCGTCTCACAATTGTATGGGCTGCCTAGATGACAAGTCTGCATCCGAAGATCGCCGAAGTGACAGAACGTATCCGCCAGCGTTCGGCAGAGACACGCGCTGAATATCTGGACATGATCCGCTCCCGGCGTCCAAAAGGGTTTGCACGGCAGCGTCTGAGCGAGGGAAACCTGGCACATGCCTCGGCGGGCTGTGCCGTCATTGAGAAAACCCAGCTTCTTGGCGCGGGATGGCCAAATATCGGGGTCATCACCGCTTATAACGACATGTTGTCGGCGCATGCGCCATTCGAACATTATCCGGAGATTATCCGGGAGGCTGCACGGGAAGTGCATGCTGTGGCACAGGTGGCTGGCGGGGTGCCGGCGATGTGCGATGGTGTCACGCAAGGCCAGCAGGGCATGGAGCTGTCTCTCTTTTCGCGTGACGTTATCGCCATGGCATCCGCGATTGGCCTCAGCCATGATGTGTTCGATGCAGCCTTGCATCTTGGTGTTTGTGACAAGATCGTTCCGGGGCTCGTCATCGCCGCGCTTCGTTTCGGGTGGATACCCTCCATATTTGTCCCGGCTGGGCCAATGCCGTCTGGCCTTCCGAATCCTGAGAAGGTCCGTATCCGGCAATTGTTTGCTGAGGGAAAAGTGGACCGGAGTGCGCTGCTGAAGGCTGAGGCGGAAAGCTATCACGCCCAGGGCACCTGCACCTTCTATGGCACGGCCAATTCAAATCAGATGCTGATGGAGGTCATGGGCTTCCACCTGCCGGGGGCTGCCTTCACGAATCCGGGCACACCTCTGCGCAAGGCCTTGACCAAGGCCGCCACACACCGGGCCGCCGAGATAACGGCACAGGGGGACCAGTATCTTCCTGCCGGGGAGCTCATTGACGAGCGTTCGATCGTGAACGGCATTGTCGGCCTGATGGCGACTGGCGGCTCCACAAATCATGCATTGCATATTCCGGCCATGGCTGCGGCGGCGGGCATTATCGTGACGCTGGAGGATTTCGCAGAGATCAGCCATATCACGCCGTTGCTGACCCGCATCTATCCGAACGGCCCAGCGGATGTGAACCACTTCCACGCCGCCGGTGGTATGGGCTTTGTTATTCGTGAGCTGCTTGGCGCGGGTCTGCTCAATGGCGAAGCGCAAGGTGTGGGTGGGCCGATCTCACGCTATTCGGAAGAGCCCTTCCTTGACGGTGACAAGGTGTCCTGGCGTCCGGCGCCTGAGGAGAGTGGCGACCCGGACATCATCCGTCCGGCCAGTGATCCGTTCTCGGCCGATGGCGGGCTGCGTCTGATGACGGGACCGCTCGGGCGAGGGGTCTCCAAAGTCTCTGCCGTCAAGCCGGAGAAGCGGGTGCTGGAAGCACCGGCCATCGTGTTCGAGTCTCAGGAGGCGCTGAAGGAGGCGTTCGAGGCGGGGCGCCTGGACCGGGACTTCGTCGCCGTGGTGCGCTTTCAGGGACCGGCAGCCAACGGCATGCCTGAACTGCACAGCCTGACGCCGGCACTCGGTGTGCTGCAGGACAGGGGCTTCAAGGTTGCGCTGGTCACGGACGGGCGGATGTCCGGCGCCAGCGGCAAGGTCCCTTCAGCCATTCATATCAGTCCGGAGGCCGCACGTGGCGGTCCGCTTGCGCGCGTGCGTGATGGTGATGTGATCGTCTTCAATGCTGAGACAGGCACGCTCGATATCAAGGTCGGTCCCTCTGAATTTGCGGCGCGGCAACCGGCAGAGTTCCGGCCAAACGCTTCCGCTTCCGGTCTGGGGCGTGAGATGTTTACCTATTTCCGCCAGATGAGCGGAACTGCGGACACTGGCGCCAGCCAGTTCACTTTTGTGACGAAAGAGGACTGACTCTTGGCTGAAGGAATTCTGGTTGGTGACGTGGGCGGAACAAATGTCCGCTTTGCGATTGCCCGCCGTCAGGGGGGCAGGATTGTCATCGACCATTTCGCAAAATTCGCGGGCGATGATTTTTCCGGTTTTGACGATGTGTTGGGAGTATATCTCGATCAGGAAAATGTACGTCCCGGGCGGGGCTGTTTCGCCATGGCCGGACCCGTACAGCACGGCCAGGTCACTCTGACCAATCGCGGCTGGACTATCTGCGAGCAAAAGCTGGAAGAGACATTTGGCTTCGTCGAGGCGCGCCTGATCAATGACTTCACAGCAATGGCGCGTTCCGTGCCTGAGCTGGATCGGGCAGAGTTCGAGCAGATATTGCCGGGTGTGCCAGACCCGGATGCGCCGGTTATTGTTGCTGGGCCTGGAACCGGCTTTGGCGTCGCAACCCTTCTTCGGGATCAGGACAATTGGCATGTGCTGACCGGGGAAGGCGGGCATATCGCCTTCGCGCCTCGCACAGACCTCGAATTCGAGCTTGCAAAGATCCTGCTGAAGAAATTCGGCTATGTCTCCAACGAGCTTGTCGCATCGGGGATGGGGCTTGAGCCGGTGCATGCCGCGTTCTGCGAAATCTTTGGACGTGAGATTGAGGACCTGTCGCCACAGGACATGCATGCGCGTGCCGATGCGGGCGACGAGATGTTCCGCCAGCTTATACTGATACGTGCCTGTACAGTGATGGGGGCCGTGGGGGATCTGGTCCTGGCCAATGGCGCCATGGGCGGCGTTGTTCTGGCGGGCGGCGTAACCGAGCGGATTGTCGATTTCCTCCGTACACCCGAAGCGATGGACAGATTCCGTGAGCGTGGGCCGATGAGCGGTTTCCTTGAAAATTGCCCTGTTGTTCTCATGCGTGACCCGGAAGCCCCATTGATCGGGGCGGCGGCTTATTATGATCAGGAGTTGCACACATGACGTCGTCTCTTACAGCCTTGAAGCTTGCCGCCGCCAAGGCGCCGATTGTCCCTGTGCTGGTGATCGGAGCGGTGGAACAAGCCGCGCCACTGGGCAAAGCCCTGCTGGATGGCGGTCTGACGATTGCGGAAGTGACGCTCCGTACACCAGCGGGTGTTGGGGCGATCGAGGCGATGAAGGCGGCGGCGCCTGAACTTCTGGTCGGGGCGGGGACGGTGCTGAACGGAGAGGATGTGCGCCGTTCGATGGATGCCGGGGCGGATTTTCTGGTCTCTCCGGGGATGAGTCCGGGGCTGCTGGCGGCGCTGGGCAAGCACAAGCAGCTGATGATCCCCGGTGTGGCGACAGCCAGCGAGGCGATGAGCCGTCATGAGGAGGGCTTTGAAATGCTGAAGCTTTTCCCGGCAAGCATCGCGGGAGGTGTCCCGGCCCTGAAGGCGCTGGCGGGGCCGTTGCCGCATCTTCAGTTCATGCCGACGGGCGGGGTTAGCGCTGATAATGCAGGAGATTATCTGGCTTTGCCGAATGTTGTCGCGGTTGGCGGGTCGTGGATCGCGACCCAGGCCGATGTGGATGCCGGCGACTGGGCCGGCATCACACGCAAGACCAGGGAAGCATTAAGCGCGATCAGCCGCTGACCATAGCGGACCATACCGGACTAATGCGGACTATGAGATTATCAGGCGCGACCGAAAACGCGCTGGAAGATCGTGTCGACGTGCTTGAAGTGATAGTCGAGGTCGAACAGGTCTTCGAGCTGCTCCTTTGACAGTTTCGCCATCACGTCCTCGTCCTTCTGGAGAAGGTCGAGCAGCGGGCCTTCGCCGCCCCAGGTCTTCATCGCGTTGCGCTGGACCATGCGGTAAGCTTCTTCGCGGCTGGTGCCTGCCTCGACGAGGGCGAGGAGAATGCGCTGCGAATTGTGCAGGCCGCCCATGGAGTTCAGCGTTTTCAGCATCCGCTCCGGATAGACGACGAGGTTTTCGACAACGCCAGCCAGGCGGTGCAGGGCGAAGTCGAGGTGCACGGTCGCGTCCGGGCCGATGCCGCGCTCGACGGAGGAGTGCGAGATGTCGCGCTCATGCCAGAGGGCGACGTTTTCCAGCGCAGGCGTCACGGCGGAGCGGACGAGACGGGCAAGGCCGGTCAGGTTCTCGGTCAGCACCGGGTTGCGCTTGTGCGGCATGGCCGAGGAACCTTTCTGGCCAGCGGAGAAGTATTCTTCCGCTTCCAGGACTTCGGTGCGCTGCAGGTGGCGGACTTCCGTCGCCAGACGCTCGACCGACGAGGCAATCACGCCCAGAACGGCAAAGTACATGGCGTGACGGTCACGCGGGATGACCTGTGTGGAGACCGGCTCGATCTGCAGGCCGAGCTTGCCGGCCACATGGGCTTCGATTTTCGGGTCGATGTTTGCAAACGTGCCGATTGCGCCGGAGATGGCGCAGGTGGCGACTTCCTCGCGCGCGATCAGCAGGCGGGTGCGAGCGCGCTGGAATTCCGCATGGAAGGTGGCGAGCTTGACGCCGAACGTGGTCGGCTCGGCGTGGATGCCATGGCTGCGCCCGATGGTCGGGCTCATCTTGTGCTCAAAGGCGCGCTTTTCGAGCGCGGCCAGCACGCGGTCGAGCCCGGTCAGCAGGAGGTCTGCGGCGCGGACGAGCTGAACGTTCAGGCAGGTGTCGAGCACATCCGAGGAGGTCATGCCGAGGTGCAGGAAGCGGGCAGGCTCGCCGACATGTTCGGCCACATTGGTCAGGAAGGCGATGACGTCGTGCTTCACTTCCCGCTCGATCTCGTCGATGCGGTCCACTTCGAAAGCGGCCTTCTCGCGCACGGCGGCGGTGGTGCCGGCCGGAACAATGCCGAGGCCTTCCATGGCTTCAGCGGCGAGCGTCTCGATTTCCAGCCAGATGCCGAAGCGGGATTCCGGAGACCAGATGGCTGCCATTTCGGGGCGGGTGTAACGGGGGATCATGCGCGCTTTTCCTGGTGGTTTGGGCCTGATGAGGGGGCCAGACGGTTCGGCCCGGACTGTTCGCGCTCCTAATACGCCGAACCGCCTTGTTTGCCACCCCCCGAGTCAGGCGGGCCGGGCAGGCCGGGTCCTGCTGGCGGGTGGGCTGTTCCATCCGGGAATGCCATTGTCCGTCCGGCAGGAAAGCGCGCCGGTTTGGGGAACTGTGTGGCGGGGGGCGCTTGTGTACGCTAAGTTGCGCGCGCCTTACCGTTTCCAGAAAGGGGCGGATCGCGATCAGGGGACCTGGAATGAGCAGAATTCTCATCTTGTCGGTGGTGTCGCTGAGCGTGGCCGGTGTGGCCGTGGCACAAGGGGCGGGGGATTACCCGCCAGATGCGGAGCCGGGCTCCTGCTATGCGCGGGTCCTGATTCCCGAGACCTATGAAATCCAGACAGAGCAGGTGCTGGACCAGCCCGAACACACCGAGGCGCGCGTGATCCCCGCGACCTATGAAACGGTGGTGGAGCGCGTGCTGGTGAAGGAGCAGGCCATGACCTATCAGGTCGTGCCGCCAGTTTATCAGGTCGAGACCGAGCAATTGCTTGTGATGCCGGAGCAGACGGAAACCGTCATCATTCCGGCAGAATACGAGACATTTACCGAGCAGGTGCTGGTGCGTCCGGCCTATGTGACCTGGAAGCCGGGGACGGGCCTCTATGGCCGCGCGCAGGGAGGTGGGGACAATGTTACCCTGGCGACCGGCGAAGTGCTGTGCCGTGTCGAGGTGCCTGCACAGTATGACACGGTTACCCGCACGCGCCTGAAATCGCCGGAACGGGTGGAAACCCGTGTCCTCCCGGCCCGATACCGGACCATTGAGCGGCAGGTTCTGCAGCAGCCTGCCCGCGTGGTCGAGGAAATCCTGCCGGCCGAGTACGAAGAGGTTGAGGTCCAGCGTCTTGTGGTGCCGGAACAGCAGGAAACGATTGTTGTGCCCGCAACCTACAAGACGATTGAAAAGCGCACGGTCACCGGCGGCGGAACCGTCGAATGGCGCGAAGTGCTGTGCGATTCCAACGCGACGCCGGGCAAGATCGCGGAAGTGCAGCGGGCGCTCGCGTCAAAAGGCTATGCGGTACAGGCGGATGGGGTCTTCGGGCCGGGAACGCTGAAAGCGATGGAAGACTGGCAGGAAAAGAACGGTCTTCCGGTGGGCTATCTGACCATCAGCACCGTTGAGTCGCTTGGTGTTTCGCCAGACTAGCGAAGAATTGGGGGCAGACCTGCCTTTTGAGTAGGCATTTTTCCCACTTAGCCGTGACGCACAGCCGCACATATGAGCCCGTGAAGTGGCTGGCTGCAGGCTTTAAGCTAAGTGTCACTGTTATGTGGCGTGGATGTGTTGCGCGGATGGCAAAACCGTCCTAATCCGGCGCCAGCACAGGCTAGGAGGCTCTCTCTCATGTCGGACATCGAACGGCTGGCGCTCGATTATCTACCGGTGATCATCTTTCTGGTGCTCGGTGCGGCGGTTTCCGGCCTTTTCGTGGTCGGCAACTACTTGCTGGCACCCTCGGATCCTGATCCGGAAAAGAACTCAGCCTATGAATGTGGTTTCAACGCTTTCGACGATGCCCGCATGAAGTTTGACGTCCGGTTCTACCTGGTCGCCATCCTGTTCATCATCTTCGATCTTGAAGTGGCCTTCCTCTTCCCGTGGGCAATCAGCCTCGGCAAAATCGGCCTGCTTGGCTTCTGGTCGATGGTCGTCTTCCTGGGCGTGCTGACGGTGGGCTTCATCTACGAGTGGCGCCGCGGCGCGCTGGAGTGGGAATAATGGCCGAAGACTTCAAGACATACGCGCTTGGTGGCGCCCGTACCGGCGTCGAAGGCGGCTTCAAGCCCGGCCAGGACGATCCTTTTTATACCGGCCTGTCCGACCAGCTGGCCGACAAGGGCTATTTCACGGCGGCGGCCGATGACCTGATCGCTTGGGCGCGCACCGGCTCGCTGATGTGGATGACGTTCGGTCTTGCCTGCTGCGCCGTGGAAATGATGCACGCCGGTAACCCGCGCTACGACCTTGAGCGTTTCGGCATGGCGCCGCGCGGTTCACCCCGCCAGTCGGACGTGATGATCGTGGCCGGCACACTGACCAACAAGATGGCCCCGGCCCTGCGCAAGGTCTACGACCAGATGCCGGAGCCGCGCTACGTGATCTCCATGGGCAGCTGTGCCAATGGCGGCGGCTATTATCACTACAGCTACAGCGTTGTGCGCGGTTGTGACCGGATCGTTCCGGTCGACATCTACATTCCGGGCTGCCCGCCCACCGCTGAGGCGCTCGTGTACGGCTTCCTGCAACTGCAGAAGAAGATCCGCCGCGAAGGTTCGCTGGAGCGCTAGGGGAAAGACATGCTGGACCAAAATGCCATCGATGCCCTGAAGGATCTCGGCGAGCATATCGCTGCGGCCCGTGCCGATGCGGTGAAAAGCTTCCACATCAATCTCGACGAACTCGTCGTGATGGCGGAGCGCGATCACATCGTGGGGCTGCTGCGCTTCCTGCGCGAAGATCCGCAGTGCGACTTTGAAACGCTGATCGACATATGCGGTGTGGACTATCCGGAGCGCGGCGAGCGTTTTGAGGTCGTCTACCACCTCCTGTCGATGCACCTGAACCAGCGCGTGCGCGTGCGTGTCTCCACCGATGAAGACACCGCCGTGCCGAGCGCCTGCGCCGTCTGGCCGGCCGCAAACTGGTTCGAGCGCGAAGCCTTCGACATGTATGGCATCCAGTTTGCCGACCACCCGGACCTGCGCCGCATCCTCACCGACTATGGTTTTGAGGGCTATCCGCTGCGCAAGGACTTCCCGCTGACCGGCAACTATGAAGTCCGCTATGACGATCTTGAGAAGAAGGTTGTCTATGAGCCGGTGCAGCTGGTTCAGGAATTCCGCAACTTTGACTTCCTCTCCCCATGGGAGGGCATGACGTCCCAGATTCCGGGCCCGATCCCGGGCGACGAGAAAGCGACGGAGTCGTAAGATATGGCTGACACCGCTCACATCTCCGAAATGGAAGACCGCAAGTTCACGCTGAACTTCGGGCCCCAGCACCCGGCCGCCCACGGCGTGCTGCGCATGATCCTCGACCTGGATGGCGAAATCGTCACCCGTGTCGACCCGCATATCGGCCTGCTGCACCGCGGCACCGAGAAGCTGCTGGAGTACAAGACCTTCCTGCAGGGCATGCCGTATTTCGACCGGCTCGACTATTGTGCGCCGATGAACCAG
Source organism: Hyphomonas sp. (assembly GCA_041398445.1). GTDB lineage: Bacteria > Pseudomonadota > Alphaproteobacteria > Caulobacterales > Hyphomonadaceae > Hyphomonas. Next base: position 80,870 of record JAWKUR010000002.1, read on the forward strand.
GAGCATGCCTGGTGCCTCGCCATCGAGAAGCTGCTGGGCATCGAGGTTCCGCGCCGCGGCAGTCTGATCCGCGTGCTCTACTCCGAGCTTGGCCGCATCATGTCCCACCTGCTGAACATCGGTTCGCAGGTGCTGGACGTCGGCGCGCTGACGCCGATCACCTGGGCCTTTGAAGAGCGCGAGAAGCTCTGCGTGTTCTATGAGCGCGCCTCCGGCAGCCGGATGCACGCGGCCTTCTTCCGTCCGGGCGGTGTCCACCAGGACCTGCCGCAGTCGCTGCTCGATGACATTTCCGAATGGTGCGAGCAATTCCCCGGCAAGCTGGACCAGCTTGAGGGCCTCGTCACCGAGAACCGCATCTTCAAGCAGCGTAACGTCGACATCGGTATCGTCGACGAGAAGACGATCATGGACTGGGGCTTCTCCGGCGTGATGGTGCGCGGCTCGGGCTATGCCTGGGACCTGCGACGCGCCCAGCCTTATGAGTGCTACTCCGAACTCGACTTCAAGATTCCGGTCGGCAAGAACGGCGATAATTACGACCGCTATGTCTGCCGCATGGAAGAGATGCGCGAGTCGACCAAGATCATGCAGCAGTGCATCGACATCATGAACCGCGAAGGCCCCGGCCCGGTCCTCCTGAAGGGCTCGAAAGTGTCGCCGCCGCGCCGCGCCGAAATGAAGAACTCGATGGAAGCGCTGATTCACCACTTCAAGCTGTACACGGAAGGCTTTCACGTTCCGGAAGGCGAGTGCTACGCCCATATTGAAGCGCCGAAGGGCGAATTCGGCGTGTACCTCGTGTCTGACGGCACGAACCGGCCTTACCGCGCCAAGATCCGCGCACCGGGCTATCCGCACCTTCAGGCGATGGATCATCTCTGCCGCGGCTACATGCTGGCCGACGTGTCCGCGATCCTCGGTTCGCTCGACATCGTGTTCGGGGAGATCGACCGGTGAGCACGTCGTCCGATCTCGTCCAGCGTCAGCTGGATGCCTATAACCGGCAGGACATCGAGGCTTTCCTCGAATGTTATGCCGAGGACGCCCTGCTGGGCGGCCTGAATGGCGACATCACGCAGGCTGGCGTCGAGGAGATCCGCGCGCGTCATCTGGAACTGTTTGCGCAATTCCCGGAGAACAGCGCGAAAATCGTCAACGAGATTGATCTCGGCTCTACCGTGATCCTCCATGAAGACGTGACGCGCGGACCGGGCGGCGACCAGTTCCAGGTAGCTGCGATCTACACGATCCGCGATGGCAAGATCGCGCGCGTCGACTTCGTGCGGGGGACGGCCTGACATGAGCATGACCGCAACCGGAATTTTCGTGCCGAGCGCACAATTCGTTCATCCGTCTCAGGATGAAATCGAAACGTTTTATGCAGGAAGGATCGAGTAGTGGCACTGCGCCGTTTTGATCTTGAGGCTGGTGGCGATACGTTCGCCTTCAAGCCGGAAACGGAAGAGAAGATTGCCTTCTGGCGGGGTAAGTACCCGGCAGAAAAGCAGCGTTCCGCCGTCATCCCCATGCTGTGGCTTGCCCAGAAGGACAATAATGGCTGGCTGTCCGAGCCTGCCATGCGCGAAGTCGCGGACCGGCTGGAAATGCCGTACATCCGCGTCTACGAAGTCGCGACCTTCTACACGATGTTCCGCCTTCAGCCGGTCGGGAAGTATCACGTCCAGCTTTGTGGCACGACGCCGTGCCAGCTGCGCGGTGCGGAGAAACTGAAAGAGGTTTGCCGCAAAGAGATTGGCGACATCATGTATGTCACCGATGACGGCCGCCTTTCCTGGGAAGAGGTCGAGTGCCTCGGTGCCTGTGTGAACGCGCCGATGGTCCAGATCAATGACGACTATTACGAAGACCTTACGCCGGAATCGCTGGCGCAGATCCTCGGCAAGCTGAAGAACGGTGTCGAGGTGGCCCCGGGCCCGCAGATCGACCGCGTCAACAGTGCGCCGGAAGGTGGCGCCACCACGCTGACCGATCCGGCGCTGTTCGATGGCAGCAAGAATTCCATCACGACGCTGCCGAACCTGCCATCCGCTGAACCGGAAGCGGCTGCTGAGCCTGCGCCGGCTGAAAAGCCGAAAACCACGCTGATCGGCGGTGGTGCGGAGAAGAAGGCGGAGACGGGCGAGCGCCCGCCTCTGGTCACGATTGACCCGGCTGCGCATGACGACCTGAAGCGCATCAAGGGCATCGGCCCGAAGAATGAAGACGCCCTCAACGAGCTGGGCATCTATACGTTCAAGCAGATCGCTGCATGGACCGCCGAAAACGTCGACTGGGTTGAAGACTTCATGAGCTTCCCCGGCCGGATCGAGCGGGAAGACTGGATCGGCCAGGCGAAAACGCTGGCTGAAGGCGGTGAAACGGAATTCTCCAAGCGCGTGGATGCGGGCGATGTCCCCTCCAGCCAGGAAGACGAGGACTAGGCCATGTTGCAGGACAAGGATCGTATCTTCACGAACCTGTACGGTCTTCACTCGCCGGAACTTGAGTCGGCGAAGAAGCGCGGTGCGTGGCACCTGACCAAGGAAATTCTCGATCTGGGTCCTGACTGGATCTGCGATCAGATGAAGGCATCCGGCCTGCGTGGCCGTGGGGGCGCTGGCTTCCCGACCGGCCTGAAGTGGACCTTCATGCCGAAGGAAGTGCGCGACCGCCCGCATTACCTCGTGGTGAACGCGGACGAGTCGGAACCCGGCACGTGTAAAGACCGCGAAATCATGCGCCACGATCCGCACCTGCTGATCGAAGGCTGCATGATCGCATCGCGCGCCATGCGGGCACACAAATGCTACGTCTACATTCGCGGCGAATACATCAACGAGCGTCACGCGCTCGAAAAGGCCGTGAAGGAAGCCTATGAGGCGAAGCTGATCGGCCAGAACAATGTGAACGGCTGGGATTTCGATCTCTACGTCCACCACGGCGCCGGCGCCTATATCTGTGGCGAAGAGACCGCGCTGCTCGAAAGCCTTGAGGGCAAGAAGGGCCAGCCGCGCCTGAAGCCGCCATTCCCGGCAAACGCTGGGCTCTATGGCTGCCCGACGACCGTGAACAATGTCGAGTCGATCGCTGTTGCCGGGACAATCCTGCGCCGCGGTGCCGAATGGTTCGCTGGCTTCGGCCGTCCGAACAATGCGGGCACCAAGCTGTTCTGCATCTCCGGCCACGTGAACAAGCCGTGTAACGTGGAAGAAGAGATGTCGATCACCTTCCGTGAGCTGATTGACACCCATTGCGGCGGTATCCGTGGCGGCTGGGAAAACCTGAAGGCCGTGATCCCGGGCGGATCGTCGGTTCCGATGGTGCCTGCCGAGCAGATCATGGACGCCTATATGGACTTCGACACGTTGCGTGACCTGAAGTCCGGCCTCGGCACGGCGGCCGTGATCGTGATGGACAAGGACACCGACCTGATCAAGGCGATTGCCCGCCTCGCTTACTTCTACAAGCATGAATCCTGCGGCCAGTGCACGCCGTGCCGTGAAGGCACTGGCTGGATGTGGCGCGTGATGGAGCGCATGGCGAAGGGCGAAGCCGAGCATGACGAGATCGACATGCTGTTCGACGTGACCAAGCAGGTGGAGGGTCACACGATCTGTGCCCTTGGCGATGCTGCGGCATGGCCGATCCAGGGCCTGATCCGTCACTTCCGGCACGAGATCGAAGACCGCATCAACCAGTACAGACTGCCGCGCGCCATGGTGCAGGGCGCAGTCGTCGCGGCGGAGTAGGGGCCCATGTCCGATCTGTTCAAAATCAATATCGACGGCAAGGAAATCGAGGTTCCGAAGTCCTACACGCTGATGCAGGCGTGTGAGGCGGCCGGTGCCGAGATCCCGCGCTTCTGCTATCATGAGCGCCTGTCCGTGGCGGGTAACTGCCGCATGTGCCTGGTAGAGTGGGAAGGCGCGCCGAAGCCGATTGCGTCCTGTGCGCAGAATGTCGGCGACATGCGCCCGAACCGCGATGGCTCGGCACCGAACATCCGCACCAAAGGGCCTTACGTTGAGAAGGCCCGCAACGGGGTGATGGAGTTCCTGCTCATCAACCACCCGCTGGATTGCCCGATCTGCGACCAGGGCGGTGAGTGTGACCTGCAGGACCAGGCCGTGGCCTATGGCCGCTCCGACAGCCGCTACGAAGAAAACAAGCGCGCTGTCGAAGACAAGAACATGGGCCCGCTGGTCAAGACGATCATGACCCGCTGCATCCAGTGCACGCGCTGCGTCCGCTTTGTGGCGGAAGTGGCCGGTGTGGAAGAGATCGGCATGATCTCGCGCGGTGAGAGCGCCGAGATCACGACCTATCTCGAGAAAAGTCTGACCTCTGAGCTTTCCGGCAACGTGATCGACCTCTGCCCGGTCGGCGCGCTGACCTCGAAACCCTACGCCTTCAATGCGCGTCCGTGGGAGCTGCGCAAGACGTCCTCCATCGACGTGATGGATGCCATGGGCGCCTCGATCCGCGTCGATGCCAAGGGTGATGGCGTGATGCGCATCATGCCCGAGGTGAATGAGGACATTAACGAGGAATGGCTGTCCGACAAATCCCGCTTCGTGTGGGATGGTCTCGCCCGCCAGCGCCTCGACAAGCCTTACGTGCGTGTCGATGGCCGCCTGAAACCGGCAAGCTGGGGCGAAGCCTTCGAGGCTGTCAAAGCCGCGCTGTCGAAACCGGCTGACAAGATCGGCGTCGTCGCAGGTGACCTGATCGAAGCCGAGCAGGCGAAGGCTGCACTCGACCTGTTCCGCGCCCTCGGGGTGCAGAGCACGGACTGCCGCCCGGCTGGCGCGCAATACGGCACCGATGGCGTGCGCGAGCACTACATCCTGAACCCGACGTTGGCTGGCGTGGAAGAGGCAGACGCGCTGCTGCTCGTCGGCGTCAATCCGCGCGTCGAGGCAGCGGTCTGGAACGCCCGTATCCGCAAGACCTGGCTCTGGGCTGACCTGAAAGTCGCCATGATCGGTGAAGCGGCAGACCTGACCTATGACTACGCCCATCTCGGCACGGGCGCAGACGCGCTGGCCGGTGCTGCGGCGGCGGACTTCCTGAAAGGCGCCAAGCGCCCGATGATCGTGCTGGGCGAAGGCGCGCTCTGCCGTGAAGATGGGGCAGCTGTTCTGGCCGCTGCGATCAAGCTGGCGAATGAAACCGGCGCAATCGCTGATGGCTGGGCAGGCTTTGGCGTGCTGCACAATGCGGCTGGTCGTGTCGGCGCGCTGGAAACCGGCTTCGTGCCGGGTGAGGGCGGCAAGGCAACGGCGGAGATCCTCGGCGGCGGCATGGAGACGGTTGTTCTGCTCGGCGTCGACGAGATGGACCTCTCCGGCCTCGGCGGCGCAACGATCATCTATGTCGGCTCGCATGGCGATGCCGGTGCCAGCCGCGCAGACATCATCCTGCCTTCGGCGGCCTATACGGAAATGTCGGCGACCTTCGTGAACACCGAGGGCCGTGTGCAGGTCACGTCGAAGGCCGTTCAGCCGAAAGGCGAGGCGCGTGAGGGCTGGGCCATCTTCCGTGCGCTGTCGGATGTCATGGGCAAGACACTGCCCTACGACACGGTTGATGCAGTGCGTGAAGCCCTGCGGGAAAACGACCTGTTTACAGGCATCGGCTATGCGCCTGGCGCAGCTGGTGCCGAGGCGCTCAAAGCGGTTCCGGAAGCTTCCGGCAGCCTGTCGAGCGCGCCGTTCAAACCGGTGATCGGAGACTTCTATCTGACGAATCCGATCGCCCGGGCATCGAAAACCATGGCGGAATGCTCTGCGCTGGCGACAGCGCTGGACACTCCGGTGGCAGCGGAGTAGGGCGGGCGCCATGAGTAACTACATCGAGTCTATGGGACAGCTTTGGGGGCCTCTGATGGTCCTTGGCCAGATCGGCCTCTTCACGCTGGTCCTGCTTCTCTCGATCGCATTCCTGCTGCTGCTGGACCGCAAGGTCTGGGCTGGCGTGATGATGCGGAAAGGCCCGAACGTGGTCGGCCCGTTCGGCCTGCTGCAGTCCTTCGCAGACTTCGGCAAGTTCCTGCTGAAAGAGATCGTCATCCCGGCCGGTGCGAACAAGTTCGTCTTCCTGTTTGCCCCGATCCTGACCTGTACGCTGGCCTTCGCGGCCTGGGCGGCCATTCCGGTGGCGCCGGGCACGGTCAGTGGAACTAGCTGGGTGATCTCGAACCTGAACGTTGGCGTGCTTTACCTCTTCGCGATCAGCTCGCTCGGTGTTTACGGCATCATCATGGGCGGCTGGGCCTCGAACTCGAAATACCCGTTCCTCGGTGCCCTGCGTTCTGCGGCACAGATGGTTTCGTATGAAGTGTCCATCGGCCTGGTGATCATTACGGTCATCCTACAGGCCGGTTCGATGAACCTTGCAGACATCGTAAACAGCCAGGAAGGCGGCTTCTGGAACTGGCATGTGCTGAGCTTCCAGAACTTCCCGCTGGTCGTGGTCATGCTGCCGATGTTCGTGATCTTCTTCGTCTCGGCCCTCGCTGAAACCAACCGTCCGCCTTTCGACCTGCCGGAAGCGGAATCCGAACTCGTTGCCGGTTACCAGGTGGAATACGGCTCCACGCCGTACCTCCTGTTCATGCTGGGTGAATACCTGAACATCGTCCTGATGTGCTCGATGATGACGATCCTCTTCTTTGGCGGCTGGCATGGCCCTATCGCCCTCGGAGACGATTTCACGCGTGACCATCCGTTCCTGACCAGCTTCTCCGGGCTGTTCTGGTTCATGTTGAAAACCCTCTTCTTCTTCTTCCTGTTCGCCATGGTGAAGGCCATCGTGCCGCGCTATCGCTATGACCAGCTGATGCGCCTTGGCTGGAAGATCTTCCTGCCGACATCACTGGTGGCCGTTGTCGTTGTTGCCGGTTACGTCGCTTACATGGGAGTGCAGTCATGAGCCTCGCGCAGACCATTCGCGGCGCCCTGCTGACCGATTTTCTGGGCGCCCTCTGGCTGGCCACGGCGGAGATGTTCCGCCGCAAGGCCACGGTGAACTATCCGTTCGAGAAGAACCCGCTGTCACCCCGTTTCCGCGGTGAGCACGCCCTGCGCCGCTACGCGTCAGGGGAAGAGCGCTGTATTGCCTGTAAGCTCTGCGAAGCCATCTGTCCGGCTCAGGCCATCACGATCGAGGCAGAGCCGCGTGCCGACGGCGCCCGCCGCACGACGCGCTACGACATCGACATGGTGAAGTGCATCTATTGCGGCTTCTGTCAGGAAGCCTGCCCGGTGGATGCCATCGTCGAAGGGCCGAACTTCGAATTTGCGACCGAAACCCGTGAGGAGCTGTTCTACGACAAGGACCGCCTGCTTGCGAACGGTGACCGCTGGGAACGGCTGATCGCCAAGAATCTGGAACTGGATGCACCCTATCGCTAGGGCGCGCCGCTAAAGACTAACCGGGCCGCATGTGCGGCCCAAACACAAGAGGGGTCAGAGGGCTGTGGCACTGATCGCATTCTACCTGATGGCTGCGGTGACGCTCGTGTCAGCGCTGATGGTCATCATGGCGCGGAACCCTGTCCACTCCGTGCTGTGGCTGATCCTGGCCTTCTTCTCGTCGGCGGGTCTGTTCGTTCTGATCGGGGCGGAATTCCTCGCCATGCTTCTGGTCGTCGTCTATGTCGGCGCCGTCGCGGTATTGTTCCTGTTCGTCGTCATGATGCTCGATGTGGACTTCGTCGAGTTGAAGGACGGCACGCTCCGCTATTGGCCGTTCGCCATGCTGGTGGGCATTGTCTTCGCGGCTGAGATCTTCATGGCGTCTGTTCTGGGCGTGCGCTCCCGTCCGGATGCCTTTGATGCGGCCCCGGGCGCGGACACCAACGCCGAGGCCATCGGCCAGGTCATGTACACGGACTACCTGCTGCTGTTCCAGCTGGCCGGTGTTGTCCTGCTCATCGCCATGATCGGCGCGATCGTTCTGACGCTGCGCCACCGTGTGGATGTGAAACGCCAGAACATCGCCAAACAGACATCGCGTCGCCGTGCCGATGCCTATGAACTGAAGGACCCCAAGCCGGGGCAGGGGATCTGATACCTATGGAACTCGGTCTTTCCCACTATCTCGCGGTGTCTGCCGTCCTGTTTACAATCGGGGTGGTCGGCATTTTCGTGAACCGGAAGAACATCATCGTCATTCTCATGGCGATCGAGCTGATCCTGCTTTCGGTGAACCTCAACCTGGTCGCCTTCTCGGTCTTCTCCGGCACGATTGCCGGGCAGATCTTCGCCATGCTCGTGCTGACTGTTGCTGCTGCGGAAGCGGCTGTCGGCCTTGCTGTCCTGGTCGTCTACTTCCGGAACCGCGGTGACATCTCGGTCGAGAACGTAGACCTGATGAAGGGCTAGGCTGATATGCTTTCTGACGCACTTCTACTCTTTATCGTCCTGGCGCCGGGCCTCGTTGCGCTGACGGGCCTGTTCCACAAGATCATCGGCGACAAGGTCGTCATGGTCGCGACCACGGGCGTTGTCCTGACGGCTGGGGCGCTGTCGCTGTTCCAGCTGTTCGCCTATGCGGCGGGTGTCGGCGGTCACGCCGTTGAAGCAGCGCACGGGGCTGCCGAACACGGGCACGCGGTCAGCCAGCACATCATCAAGCTGATGCCCTGGATCCATGTCGGAGACTTCCGGGCCGACTGGGCCATCCGCGTGGACACGCTGTCGATTGTCATGATGGCCGTGATCACCGGCGTCTCCGGCCTCGTCCACCTCTATTCCTGGGGCTACATGAGCGACGAGCCGCACAAGGCACGTTTCTTCGCTTACCTCTCGCTCTTCACTTTCGCCATGCTGATGCTGGTGACGGCGGACAACTTCATCCAGCTCTTCTTCGGCTGGGAAGGCGTCGGTCTTGCCTCCTACCTGCTGATCGGTTTCTGGTACCAGAACAAGGCGCCGAACGATGCCTCCATCAAGGCATTCGTGACCAACCGGGTGGGGGACTTCGGTCTCGCGCTTGGCATCATGGCCGTGTTCTGTATCTACGGTACGGTCGAGTTCGCGCCCTTCATGGACGCGCTGCGTGAGAACACCGTGGTGACGCCGCTGGCCTTTGCTGCTCCGGCGCCTGCCCGTGAAGTGATCATGGAATTCCTCGGCTACCGTGTCTGGGCGGTCGAAGTCATTGGCGTGCTGCTGTTCATCGGTGCGATGGGCAAGTCGGCCCAGTTTTTCCTGCACGTCTGGCTGCCGGACGCCATGGAAGGCCCGACGCCGGTTTCCGCCCTGATCCACGCCGCGACCATGGTGACCGCAGGTGTCTACCTCGTCTGCCTCCTGTCGCCGCTATATGAATACACGCTGGTCGCTGCCGGCATGATCACGCTGGTCGGTGCCGTCACCGCGCTCTATGCCGCCACGGTCGGCATGGCGCAGAACGACATCAAGCGCGTCATTGCCTATTCGACCTGTTCGCAGCTCGGCTACATGTTCTTCGCGGCCGGTGTCGGTGCCTATGAGGCAGCGATGTTCCACCTGTTCACGCACGCCTTCTTCAAGGCCCTCCTGTTCCTTGGCGCCGGCTCCGTGATCCACGGCATGCACCATGAGCAGGACATGCGCAAAATGGGCGGCCTCGCGAAGTTCATGCCGATCACCTATGCGGCCATGATGATCGGTACGATCGCCATCATCGGCCTCGGCGTTCCGCATACGAAACTTGGTTTCGCTGGCTTCTTCTCGAAGGATGCGATCCTGGAGAGCGCCTTCGCCAGCGGTGTTGAGCACGTCGCCTTCGGCCAGATGGCTTTCTGGTTCGGCATCGTCGCGGCCTTCCTGACCAGCTTCTACTCCTGGCGCCTCATCTACATGACGTTCCACGGGCCGATGGCTTCGGAAAGCGCGCATGAGGATGATCATGCCCATGCCCACGCCGCCCATGACGCACACGACGATCATGCGCATGACGATCATGGCCACGGCCATGACCACACGCCGCATGAAAGCCCGCCGGTCATGCTGGTGCCGCTCGGCCTGCTGAGCCTCGGTGCGATTTTCTCGGGCGTGTACTTCTACAACTACTTCGTCGACCACTCGAACGAGGCCTTCTGGGCTGGCGCCATCTACCGTGCATCGGAGAACCATGTTCTGCATGCGCGTCACGAGGTGCCGGAGTGGGTGATCTATGCACCGCTGATCGTCACGCTGGGTGGTTTTGTGCTGGCCACGATGACCTACTTCTTCAACCGCGGTGTCGGCAAACGGATCGCCGACAGCGGCGGTCCGCTGTACTCGCTGTTCTACAACAAGTGGTACTTCGACGAGATCTACAACGCGACGCTGGTGCGTGGTGCGGCCTTCCTGGGGAATATCTTCTGGAAAGCCGACAAGAAGGTGATCGACGGTGTCGGGGCTGACGGCATGACCGCGCTGACCCTGTTCAACGCACGCCGCCTGTCGGCCATGCACACCGGCCGTCTCTATCACTATGCATTCATTATTATTGGCGCAGCTCTCGTCTTCGGGGCGCTTATGTGGCTGAACGCCGGAGGGGCACACTAATGGGCGGGTTTCCCATTCTTTCGGCGCTGACCTTCCTGCCGCTGGTTGGCGCACTGATCATCATGGCCGTGCGCGCCGCAACGGCTGGCAGCAGCGCGTCTGCGAATGCCAATGAAGGGCGCACGGCCTTGCTGGCCGGGCTCGTCATCTCGGGCGCGACCTTCCTGGTCTCGCTGGCCGCCTTCCTCTACTTCGATCCCTCGACGCCGGGGTATCAGCTGGTGGAACAGCATGTCTGGTACCAGAACATCAGCTACAAGCTGGGCGTTGATGGCCTGTCGCTGCCGCTGATCCTGCTGACGACGTTCCTGACGCCGATCTGCCTTCTTGCCAGCTGGAACTCGATCCATACGCGCGTGACCGAATATGTCGTCGCCTTCCTGGTGCTTGAGACATTCATGATCGGCGTGTTCACCTCGCTCGACCTTGTTCTCTTCTACATCTTCTTCGAGGCCGGCCTGATCCCGATGTTCCTGATCATCGGCATCTGGGGTGGCAAGGACAAGATCTACGCCGCGTTCAAGTTCTTCCTCTACACGCTGCTCGGCTCGCTGTTGATGCTGGTCGCGGTTGTCTACATGTACATCACGGCAGGCAGCTCCGACTTTGAGGTGCTTGAGAAGTTCGCCTTCGATCCGCATGTGCAGACGTGGCTGTGGCTGGCCTTCATTGCGTCCTTCGCCGTGAAGCTGCCGATGTGGCCGGTCCATACCTGGCTTCCGGATGCGCACGTTCAGGCGCCGACGGCGGGCTCTGTCGTGCTGGCCGGCGTGCTGCTGAAGATGGGCGGTTACGGCTTCCTGCGCTTCTCGCTGCCGATGTTCCCGGATGCGAGCCATTTCTTCCAGCCTGCTATGTTCACGCTGGCGGTGATCGCAATCGTCTACACCTCTCTGGTGGCCTGGCGTCAGACCGACATGAAGAAGCTGATCGCTTATTCTTCGGTCGCGCACATGGGCTTTGTCACGCTGGGCGTCTTCTCGTTCAACGAAGTCGGCCTGCAGGGCGCCATCTTCCAGATGATCAGCCACGGCTTCATCGCCAGTGCGCTCTTCCTGATCGTGGGTGTCGTTTACGACCGCATGCACACGCGTGAGATCGCGGCCTATGGTGGCCTTGTTCACCGCATGCCGGTCTATGCGACCTTCTTCATGCTGTTCACCATGGCCAATGTCGGCCTGCCGGGTACGTCTGGCTTCATCGGTGAGATCCTCAGCATGGTGGGCGGCTTCCAGGCCTCGACCTGGGCAGCAGGCGGCGCGGCGATCGGCATGATCTTCTCGGCCGTCTACATGCTGACGCTCTATCGTCGTGCCGTGTTCGGCCAGATTACCAATCCGGCCCTGAATGACCTCAAGGACATGAACCGGATCGAACTCGTTACTATCGTCCCGTTGGCGCTGCTGACGCTGCTGTTCGGCGTCGCACCCAATCTGATCTTAAACATGACCGAGGGCGCTGCGCTTCGCATTCTCTCGATGATGGCCGGAGGCTGACCGCCCATGCTGGACTTCACTGCCATGACACTGGCGATCGGGCCGGAACTCTGGCTCGCTGCCGCAGGTCTTGTCGGCGTGCTGCTTGGCGCGCTGCTCAAGGACAAGTTCAACGGCCTGTCGTTCAAATACGGCGCGCTGGCCCTGTTCATCGCGGCTGGCATTGCCGCCATGACCTATCAGGGCGGGGAGGCTTTCAACGGCCTCGTCGTCACCAACACGTTCGTGAACTTCGCCAAGATCGTTTCCTTCGTTGTCGGCGGCCTTGCACTGGTCATGTCCGAAGGCTTCCTGAAGCGTCATGAGACGGCCCGTTACGAATATGCCCTGCTGACGATTTTCGCATCGCTCGGCATGGGGATCATTCTGTCGGCGGCAAACCTGATGACGCTCTACATGGGCATCGAGACGCTCAGCCTCTCGTCTTATGTCCTGGCCGCCTTCCATCGTGACTCCGCACGCTCTTCGGAAGCGGGCCTGAAATATGTCATCCTCGGTTCGCTGGCGTCCGGCATGCTGCTCTATGGGGCATCGCTTGTCTACGGCTTCTCCGGCACGACCTATTATGCCGGCATTGCTGCAGCAGAGCCGTCGGTCGGCATGATGTTCGGCATGGTGCTGATGATTGTCGGCCTCGCATTCAAGGTCTCGGCTGCGCCGATGCACGTCTGGACGCCGGACGTCTATGAAGGCGCGCCCACGCCGGTTGGTGCTTTCTTCGGTGCCGCGCCGAAAATGGCCGCCATTGTCGTGTTCGCGAATGTGATGTTCCAGGTCTTCGGCGATGTCATGGACCAGTGGCAGCTGATCATCCAGATCATTGCGGGCCTCTCCATGCTGATCGGTGCTTTCGGCGGCCTCACGCAGACCAATATCAAGCGTCTTCTGGGCTATTCCTCGATTGCGAACGTTGGCTATGCGCTGATGGCTGTGGCGGCTGGCAAGGAGCTGGGCGCCGGTCCGCTGCTCACCTTCATGACGCTTTATGTGGTCACGTCGCTCGGCCTGTTTGCGGCCGTTCTGGCCATGCGCCGTCAGGGCGGCATGGTGGAAGGCATTTCCGAGCTGGGCGGCCTGATGAACAAGCGCCCGTGGCTGGCGATTGCGCTCTCGATCCTGGTCTGGTCCGTGGCCGGCCTGCCGCCTTTCGGTGGCTTCCTCGGCAAGTGGGTCATCCTGGAAGCAGGTATCAGCGCAGGGCTGTATCCGCTGGCGATCATCCTCGTCCTCGCTTCGGTCGTGTCGCTCGGTTACTACCTGCGCCTGATCAAGATCATGTGGTTCGATGAGCCGACGGAACGCTTCGAAGCGATCGACGGCTCGGTGACGCTTGTCGTGCTGGCATCGTCTCTGTTCGTGATCGTGTTCATGGTCTTCTTCTTCCTGCTCAGCGGGTGGAGCGATCAGGCCGCGCTGGGGATCACGGGTTGAGCCTGGCCTGGCCCGTTCACAGCTTCGGCACGATAGACAGCACCAATACCGAAGCCCGTCGGCGCGCCCAGTCTGGCGCGTTCGAGGATTGCTGGATCCTTGCGGATGAGCAGACGGCTGGCCGCGGCAGGCTGCAACGCAGCTGGGCCTCGCCGAAAGGGAATATTTTCACCACGGCCCTGTTCCGGGAAGCTGGCGGCATTCAGGTCGCGGCCCGGGTTCCGTTTGCGGCCGCGCTGGCCGTCAGCGATACTGCGCTGGAATTCGCACCGGATGCCGATGTCCGCCTGAAATGGCCCAATGACGTACGTGTGAACAAGGCGAAGCTGTCCGGCATCCTGATCGAGACCGGACAGGACGCGCAGGGCCTCTGGGTGGTTGCCGGCATGGGCGTCAACGTGGCGGAAGTGCCTCCCGGCGCTGGCCAGGCAGCCGTGTGCCTCGCGGATCTCGCACCGGGCAAAGTCCTTGATCATATTGATGTATTCGGCGCGTTGACCCGTCATTTCATGACGCGCCTGGCTCAGGTCCGGGAGGGGTTTGCCTCCATCCGGACCGACTGGCTGAAGCGTGCCGAAGGGCTTGGCGGAATGGTCCGCGTATCGCCCGGCGGTGTCCCGATTGAGGGTATCTTCGAGGACATGGCGCCGGATGGCGGGCTGATCCTCAGATTGCCGGACGGATCGCAACAGACCATAAGGGCTGGCGATGTACATCTTATTGGAGAGGTCTGACGCGAATGCTGCTCGCCATCGACGTTGGCAACACGAATACGGTCTTCGGCATCCATGACGGCAACACATGGGTGAACCAGTGGCGCAGCGCCACGGACCCGACCAAGACGGCTGACGACCACGCCGCCTGGCTGTGGCGCCTGGCCGATATTCATGGCGCTGACCTGACTCAGATCAATGGCTGCGTGATCTCGACCGTTGTGCCGCAGGCCGTGTTCAACTTCCGCAACCTTGCCCGCCGCTACCTGCATGTGGAGCCGATGTTCATCGGTGATCCGAACCTGAAGACAGGGATGGAAATCCGCATCAGGCGGCCGGAGCAGGTCGGCGCGGACAGGATCGTCAGTGCCCTCGGCGCGCACAAGAAATATCCCGGCAACCTGATCGTCATCGACAGCGGCACGGCGACAACCTTCGATGTGGTGGCCGAAGACGGCGGCTTTGAAGGGGGCATCATCTCGCCGGGTGTGAACCTGTCGGTGAAGGCCCTGCACGACGCTGCCGCGCAGCTACCCCGCATCGCCATCCAGCGACCGGAACACGTCATCGGCCAGGATACGGTGTCGGCCATGCAGTCGGGTGTGTTCTGGGGCTATATCGACCTGATCGACGGCCTCGTGAACCGGATCAAGGCTGAGTACGGCAAGCCGATGAGCGTGGTTGCCACGGGCGGTGTCGCCTCGCTGTTCGAAGGCGCCAGCGAAACAATCGATTATTACGACCAGGACCTGCTCATCCGCGGGCTTCTGGAAATCTACAAGCTGAACAAATAGGACCCCATGGCCGATACTGCCCAAACCCAGGACGAACTCGTCTTCCTGCCGCTCGGCGGTTGTGGCGAAATCGGCATGAACCTCAACGCCTACGGCTATGGCCCGCCGCATGCGCGCCGCTGGATCCTGGCGGATCTGGGCGTCACCTTCGGCAATGATGACACGCCGGGCATCGACCTGATCTGCGCCGATCCGGACTATCTGATCGGTGAACAGATCGATGCCGTCTTCCTGACCCACGCGCACGAAGACCATATCGGCGCCGTCGGGCTGATCTATCCGCGGCTGCAGACCAAGGCGCCGATTTACGCGACGCCCTTCACGGCAGAACTCGTCCGTTCAAAGATGGGGGAGCGCGGCGTTGATCTGCAATGGCTGAAAACGATCTCCATGGGTGGAACGGTTCAGGCCGGGCCTTTCGAGGTCACCTATGTGACGCTGACCCACTCCATTCCGGAACCGAACGCGCTGGCGATCCGCACCCCGGCAGGCATGGTTCTGCACACGGGCGACTGGAAGATTGACCCCGATCCGCAAATCGGTTCGACGACTGACGTTGCAGGGCTGACCGCTCTTGGCGATGCCGGCGTGCTGGCCATGGTCTGCGATTCCACCAACGTGTTCGAGGAGGGCGAGGCCGGATCGGAAGAGACGGTTCGCCAGGGCCTTGTCGACCTGATCGCCGAGCAGAAGACCGGCGCGGTCGCCGTCACGACCTTCGCGTCCAATGTGGCGCGCGTGAAGTCCATCATCGATGCCGCGACCCAGGCAGACCGACACGTCTGCCTTGTCGGGCGCAGCATGCACAAGATCACCGATGCGGCGAAGGCCGTTGGCATTCTTCCGCCCAAGCTGGAATTCGTGGACGAGAGCGAGGCGGGCCATTTCCCCCCGGAGCATATTCTCTATCTTTGCACCGGCAGTCAGGGCGAGCCGCGCGCGGCCCTGTCCCGCATCGCGCGGGGCGACCACCGCCATGTGGTCCTGCGCGAAGGCGACACGGTGATCTTCTCCTCCCGTCAGATCCCGGGAAACGAGCGCGGGATTTTCGCGCTTCAGAACGATCTGGCGGAAAAGGGTATCCGGGTGATCACGCCGCGCATGGTGCCGCAGAAGATCCACGTCTCCGGACACCCGTGCCGGGACGAGCTGCGCCGCATGTACCAATGGGTGCGCCCGCGGATTTCCGTGCCGGTGCATGGAGAGCGCCGCCACATCATGGAGCATGCCGCCTATGCCCGCTCCCTGCAGGTGCCAGAGGCGATCACGCCGCGGAATGGCAGCCTGATCCGTCTCGCGCCGGGGCCGGCGGAAATCCTGGATGAAGTGCCGAACGGCCGCTTGTTCCTGGACGGGAACCAGCTGGTGCCGGAAGGCGCCCAGGGCATTCAGGAACGCCGGAAACTGTCCTGGAACGGTGTGGTATTCGCCACCGTATCTCTCGACGGGCATGGCAATGTCATGGATGGGCCGGTCGTCGTGGTGAAGGGCTTTTCGGAGCCGGATGGGCGGCTCGCAGACGAAAGCCTTGAATACCTGGAAGAGGCGGCCGAAAATGCGGTCAGCAGTATGAAACGCAAGGATCGCTTCGATGATGATGCGGTCGAGCGGGCCATCGGCCGCGCGCTTCGAAAGGCCGCAGAGACAGCCTGGGGCATGCGCCCGATGATCGAAGTCGTTGTTTTGAGGACCTGAGTATCATGAGTGAATTCAAGATCGGACCGTTGAACCATGTCGGCGTGGCCGTGCCGGATCTGGAAGAGGCATGCGAAACCTATCGCACGCTGTACGGCGCGACGGATATCACCACCCCGTTCGACATGCCGGAGCAGGGCGTGAAAGTGTGTTTCGTGAACCTGCCGAATGCGCAGATCGAACTGATCGAGCCGCTGAACGAGCAGTCTCCGATCCATAATTTCGTCCAGAAAAACCCGAAGGGCGGACAGCACCATGTCTGCTTCGAGGTGGAAGATATCAATCAGGCCGTCGAAGAGATGGGCAAGCGTGGCGCCACCGTTCTCGGCAAGCCCCGCATCGGCGCCCATGGCACGATGATCATCTTCGTGCACCCCAAGAATTCCAATGGCGTTCTGATCGAGCTGATGGAAACGCCGAAGGGCGCTCACTAATGCAGTTCATGAGCGGGCTGGTCGTTTTCACGATCGCCTGGTGGATCTGTTTCTTCACGGTTCTTCCCATTGGCGTCAAAGGCCAGTGGGAAGATGGTTCCACTATTGAAGGCACCGAAGAAGCGGCCCCGAAAGACCACATGCTTGGCAAGAAGGCCCTCTGGGCCACGATGGGTGCTGTCGTGATAACCGCGATTGCGGCGGTGGTCGTGCCACGCCTGCTTGCGCAATAGGCGCTGCTGCGGCTAGGTGAGCCGCGTTTTACACACAAGTCCCCGAGGATTCGATGCGGCTTTCCAGATACTTCCTGCCCGTTTCCAAGGAAGCGCCGGCAGATGCAGCCATTGTTTCACACAAGCTGATGCTGCGCACCGGAATGGTGCGCCAGAACGGCGCCGGTATCTACACCTGGCTGCCGCTCGGCTATCGCGTCCTGACCAAGATCGAACAGATCGTGCGGGAAGAAATGGACCGCGCCGGTGCGATCGAGCTTCTGATGCCGACCCTGCAACAGGCAGATCTCTGGCGGGAATCCGGCCGGTATGAGGATTACGGCAAGGAGATGCTTCGCATTCAGGACCGCCACGAGCGTGAAATGCTCTACGGCCCGACGAATGAAGAGCTGATCACCGATGTCTTCCGCACCTATGTGAAAAGCTACAAGCAGCTTCCGCTGAACCTGTATCACCAGCAGTGGAAGTTCCGTGACGAGATCCGCCCGCGCTTCGGCGTGATGCGCGGCCGTGAGTTCCTGATGAAGGACGCCTATTCCTTCGACCTGACGGAAGAGGGCGCCCGCGTCGCCTATCGCAAGATGTTCTGCGCCTATCTGAACACGTTCGACCGCCTCGGCCTGACCGCTGTGCCGATGCGTGCGGATACCGGCCCGATCGGCGGCGATCTCAGCCACGAATTCATCATCCTCGCCGATACGGGCGAAAGCGCCGTCTTCTGCGACAAGGCGCTGCTGGACATGCCGGCGCCGGGGCTGGACCTCGATTTCGATGCGGATCTCACCGCGGAAGTCGAAAAGCGTACGCAATACTATGCGGCGACCGAGGAAATGCATGACGAGGCCGCCTTCAACGAGGTGCCGGAAGACCGCCGTGTTTCTGCGCGGGGCATCGAAGTCGGCCACATCTTCAATTTCGGCACCAAGTATTCGAAGCCGATGAACGCTGTGGTGCAGGGGCCGGATGGCCAGATGGTGCCGGTCCAGATGGGCAGCTACGGCATCGGCGTCTCGCGCCTTGTCGGCGGTATCATCGAGGCCTGCCATGACGAGAACGGCATCGTGTGGCCGGAATCGGTTGCGCCGTTCCATGTCGGCCTGATCAACATGCGCGCCGGTGACGAGGCATGCGACAAGGCTTGCGACGATCTCTATGCCCAGCTTGAAGCAGCCGGCATTGATACGCTCTATGATGACACCGACGACCGTGCCGGTGCCAAGTTCGCCCGGATGGACCTGATCGGCCTGCCCTGGCAGCTGGTGATTGGCCCGAAAGGCCTTGAAAAGGGCGTAGTTGAAGTCAAAAACCGCAAGACGGGCGAAAAGGTCGAGCTGCCCTTCGCTGAAGTTGTTGCAAAGGTTACGCCCGCATGAGTCAGGCCGCCGCGCCATTCGGACGTCTCGAACGAACACTGGCCTGGCGGTATCTGCGCGCCAAGCGCGAGCATGGTGGCGCAAGCCTGATCTCGATCATCTCCTTCGTCGGCATCTTCTTTGCCGTGGCGGCGCTGATCATCACCATGTCGATCATGAGCGGCTTCCGCGCGACGTTGCTGGATGCGCTGCTGGGCGGCCAGCCGCACGTCTATGCCGTGGTCAATCAGTACACAGAGGCCGAGGCCGAGGCGCTGGCCGACACGATCCGCGACATCCCCGGCATCACGAGTGCCTCGCCCTATATCGAGGAATATGTCCTCGTCACCGCGAATGGCCGCAAGACGGGCGCCGTCGTGCGCGCCCTGCGCAATGAAGACCTGTCGACGCTGCCCTTCCTGAAGGACCATGGCCAGGCCGCGATCGATGCCGGGTTCGGTGTCGGCAAGAATGGCGGCAACACGATCATGATGGGCTCTTTCCTGGCGGCGGGCCGGGAAGGGCTGGGCGTCATTCCGGGCGACAAGGTGGAGATCATCACCACCGGCACCAATGCCAGCGTCATGGGCGCCACGCCGCGCTCCAAGGCCTACACGGTGGGCGAGATATTCTCCACGGGCAGCGTCGAACTCGACATGGCCTATATCTTCATGCCGATGGACCAGGCGCAGATCCTGTTCCAGTCCAAGGATCACTACCAGATGCTGGACATCCGGCTGAAGGACCCGGACAAGACGCAGGAAGCCATGCGGGCCATCGCTGAAGCCACTGGCAATGCGGTCTACATGTATGACTGGAAGAGCCAGCGCGCGGCCTATCTGAACGCCCTGAAAGTGGAGCGGACCATGGTGCGCCTCCTGGTCATGGTGATCATGGGCATCGCCACGCTGAACATCATCGTCGGCGTCGTGATGCTGGTGAAGAACAAGACCCGCGACATCGCCATCCTGCGCACCATTGGCCTCGGCCGGGGCGGCGTGCTGCGCGTGTTCCTGATGGTTGGCACCGTGCTTGGCACGCTGGGCGCGGCGCTCGGCATGACGGTCGGCGTGCTGTTCATCCTGAACATCGGCGCCATCGAGGCCTTCATCAACCTGTTCATGGATGGCGGGAAAGTGTTCGACGCGGAGACTTACGGTCTCGCCCACCTGCCCGCGATCCTCGACTGGGGTGACGTGTTCAGCACGGGCCTCTATGCCCTCGCCATGTCGGCGGGTGTTTCCCTCATCCCGGCCTGGTGGGCCTCCCGCCAGGATCCGGTCAGCGCGCTGAGGTTCGAGTAATGGCGGCCCCTGTGCTTGAACTCTCCGGCATCGAGCGCGTCTACAAGACGGCGGCGGGCGCCCTGAACGTCCTTTCGGGGGCGGACCTGAAGCTGCAGGCGGGCGAGCTGGTTGGCCTGATCGGCCCGTCCGGTTCCGGCAAGTCGACCCTGCTGCACACGGCGGGGCTGCTGGAGCGGCCCGAGGCTGGTACTGTGCTGCTCGACGGCGTCGATTGCCTGAAGCTTGACGACAAGGGCCGCACCGCCGTGCGGCGCTCCAAGATCGGGTTCGTCTACCAGTTCCACCACCTGCTGCCGGAGTTCAACGCGGCGGACAATGTGGCCATGCCGCTGATGATCGCCGGGGTCAGCCGCAAGGAAGCTCGTGCCAAGGCTGCTGAATTGCTGGCCGAGATGGGGCTCGACCACCGGGCGGATCACCAGCCGGGCCAGATGTCCGGCGGGGAGCAGCAGCGTGTCGCCATCGCCCGCGCGCTGGCCAACAATCCGCGCCTCGTCATCGCCGACGAGCCGACCGGCAACCTTGACCCGGCCACGACCGAACGTGTCTTCGCCACCTTCATCAAGATGGCCCGCGAAGAGGGCGCCGCCGTGCTGGTGGCCACCCACAACCACGCGCTGACGGCCCATATGGACCGCGTCCTGACGCTGGAAGCCGGAAAGCTGGTTCCTTACGAACCGGAATAAGCTGTGAAAACCGGGCATTGCGGTCTGGTCTGGCGGGGCCGGGCCGGGCAGTTTATCCTGCTCTGAGGAGAGATCGCCTTGTCCGAGTCGCCCTTCATTCATCTTGCCATCCGGTCCAGCTATTCGCTGCTGGAAAGCATGATTTCGCCCAAGGATGTGAAGGCCTGGTGCCTGGAGCATCTTGTGCCGGCCGTGGCGATCACAGACCGGAACAATCTGTTCGGCGCACTGGAAATCTCGCAAACCATGTCGGGCGCGGGCATCCAGCCGATCATGGCCTGCTGTTTCGATGTCGTGGAGGATGTCCCGCGGGCAGAGCCGTCGCGCCTGTCGCTCTATGCCCAGAACGAGACCGGCTATCGCCGCCTGATGTTCCTCTCCTCGCGCGCTTACCTGGATGCCGCCGATGGCGTGCCGAAGCTGTCGCGTTCCCTCGTCATGGAGAAGACCGACGGCCTGATCGTTCTGACAGGCGGGGCGGAAGGCGAAGTTGCCAAACACCTCCTGAAGGGCCGCATGGCGGATGCGCGGACGGAACTGTCCACGCTGGCGAGTGCCTATCCGGGCCGTTGCTATGTCGAGATCACGCGCCATGGCACCCCGGAGGAGCGGGTGGTCGAGGAAGGCCTGATCGAGCTTGCCTATGAGCTGGAGCTGCCTCTGGTCGCCACCCATGATGCGCGCTTCATGAAGCCGGAAGACGCACAGGCGCATGACGCCATGATGTGTATCTCCAACGGCGAGTACCTTGGCCAGCCGGACCGCAGGCAGGTCAGTCCGCAGCAATACCTGAAGACGCCTTCGGAGATGCGGCTGCTGTTTGCGGACCTGCCGGAAGCCATCGAGAACACGGTGGAGATTGCGCGACGCTGCTCGGTGAAGGCCGAGACGCACAAGCCGATCCTGCCGAACTTCTCCAATGAAGGCCGCTCCGAAGCGGAAGAGCTGCGCAAGCAGGCCGTGGAAGGGCTCGAGTTCCGCCTGGGGCAGGCCGACAAGCTCTATGCCGACCGGGAAACATATTTCGCGCGTCTGGATTATGAGCTCGGCATCATCGAGCGGATGGGGTTCCCCGGCTACTTCCTGATCGTTTCGGACTTTATCAAATGGGCCAAGGAACACGGTATTCCGGTGGGGCCTGGCCGTGGTTCGGGTGCCGGTTCACTCGTGGCGTGGGTTCTGCTGATCACGGACCTTGATCCGCTGCGCTTCGACCTTCTGTTCGAACGCTTCCTGAACCCCGAACGTGTTTCCATGCCAGACTTCGACGTCGACTTCTGTCAGGAACGGCGGGGCGAAGTGATCCGCTATGTCCGCGACAAGTATGGCGCGGACTCTGTGGCCATGATCATCACGTTCGGTACGCTGCAGGCAAAGGCTGTGGTGCGCGATGTCGGCCGTGTGATGCAGATGCCTTATGGCCAGGTGGACCGTCTGGCCAAGCTGATCCCGTTCAACCCGGCCAACCCGCCCAAGCTTCAGGAAGCGATCGACGACGAACCGAAATTCTATGAGGAGATGGACGCGGACGAACGCGTCGGCGAACTCCTCAAGATCGCGCTGAAGCTGGAAGGCAAATACCGGAACGCCGGGACGCACGCCGCCGGTGTCGTGATCGGTGACCGGCCGCTGGTGGAGCTGGTCCCGCTGTATAACGATCCGCGTGCGGACCTTCCGGCAACCCAGTTCAATATGAAATATGCCGAGCAGGCAGGCCTTGTGAAGTTCGACTTCCTAGGCCTGAAGACCCTGACGGTGATTGACCGTGCCCTGAAGTTCATCCGCCGTGACGGCAAGGATGTCGGCCCGGAATGGCAAAGTCTGGACGATCAGGCTACGTACGACATGATGGGTGGCGGTGACACGCTGGGCGTCTTCCAGCTGGAAGGCGCGGGCATGCGCGACACGCTGAAGAAGGTGCGCCCGCACAGTCTTGAAGACGTGATCGCCATCATCTCGCTCTATCGTCCGGGCCCGATGGAGAACATCCCTGTCTATATCGAGGGCAAGGAGAATCCCGAGAGCGTCCAGTACGCTCACCCTGACCTGAAACCTGTTCTGGAAGCCACCTATGGCGTGCCGGTCTATCAGGAGCAGGTGATGCGGATGGCGCAGGAAATCGCGGGCTACTCGCTCGGCGATGCTGACCTCTTGCGCCGCGCCATGGGTAAGAAGAAGCTGGAAGAGATGATCGCCCAGCGCCAGCGCTTCGTCGAGGGTGCGGCAAAGAACAAGGGCATGGAAGCCCCGCTCGCCAACGAAATCTTCGACACGATGGAGAAGTTCGCGGGCTACGGCTTCAACAAGTCTCACGCGGCGGCCTATGCGCTGATCGGCTATCATACCGGCTATCTGAAGCGTCACTTCACGGTGGAGTTCCTGGCCGCTTCGATGAGCCTCGATCTTGGCAACACCGACAAGCTGGCCGCTTTCTTCCAGGAAGCCAAGCGGCTGAAGATCCCGGTCATCCCGCCGGATGTGAACAGCTCGACGGCCGATTTCGATGTGCGCGATGGCTCGATTGTTTACGCGCTGGGCGCCCTGAAGGGCGTCGGCCTCGAAGCCATGAAGCACGTCGTTGCGATCCGCGAACAGGATGGCCCGTTCAAGGACATCTACGATTTCGCCGAACGGGTCGATCCGAAGCATGTGAACAAGAAGGCGTTCGAATCCCTCGCCAAGGCCGGGGCGTTCGACTGTTTCGACAAGAACCGGGCGCGGGTGCTGGCCGGGGCGCCGATGCTGGCGCAGATGGCGGCGAGTGCGGCGGAAGACCGGATGGGCGGGCAGGGCGGCCTGTTTGGCGATGCCGAACCCGCGCTGCGCCCTGCCATGCCGGTCGTGAAGGCCTGGAATGGCCAGCAGAAACTGGACGAGGAGTTCCGCTCCATCGGTTTCTACTTCTCGGGCCACCCGCTGGATGATGTCCTCACCGGCCTCGACCGGGAGCGTGTGACGCTCGCCATGGAGATCGAGGAGCGCGCGGCGGACGGGAAACCTCTCGAAATGATCGGTATCGTGCGCCTGCGCTCCGACAAGCCGGCGCGGAATGGCGGCAAGTTCGCCTTCCTCACCCTGTCAGACCCGACGGGGGAGGTGGAGATGATGGTCTTCCCGGAGACACTCTCCCAGAATTACGACCTGCTTCAGGTCGGCAATGCCGTGGCGGTGACGGTCGGGGTGAAGCGGAACGGGGAGGAGATCCGCCTCAATGCGGAGCGGGTCCTGCCGCTGGAATCAGCTCGCCTCAGCACGGGCATGGGCGCGTTGAAGGTGCGACTCGCCGTTGGCGCGAATCCGGGGGAGATCGCCGGCGTGGTCCAGCACCTCGCCAAGCTGCCGGATGCCGAGCGCGGCAACATCCTGGTCGAGGTGCCGCTGGATGATGGGCGGCTGGTGATCCTCAAACTGCCGGCGACCTACACGATCAGCCTGAAAGCCCAGCGGGCATTGAAGGATGTGCCGGGGGTGGAGCGGGTGGAGCCCCTGAAGGCTGCCTGATGGTCCGGCAAGGTCATGTCTGGTCATGCCGGGGCAAGTCCGGATCATGCCATAGTCCGGTATAGTCATGAAATGGTCACCGGAAGTCCTGCCAAAACAGGCCTCAGACCGCTTGCCCGACAGGGGAATA
The DNA here is from genome assembly GCA_041398445.1 of Hyphomonas sp. Taxonomy (GTDB): domain Bacteria; phylum Pseudomonadota; class Alphaproteobacteria; order Caulobacterales; family Hyphomonadaceae; genus Hyphomonas. The sequence continues at coordinate 105,186 of JAWKUR010000002.1, forward strand.
TCTGTATAAGCCCGCCTCATCTTAAACCAGTTCACGGGTGCATCCGGTGCCGCGGGCCATTGGGGTCCAAAGTTCCACCCGTGACGGCCAACCGGATGGAGACAATCGATGGCCCTTCCTGACTTCACCATGCGTCAGCTGCTCGAAGCTGGCGTTCACTTCGGTCACCAGACCCACCGCTGGAACCCGCGCATGAAGCCGTACATCTACGGCGAGCGCTCCGGCATCCACATCATGGACCTTTCGAAGACTGTGCCGGCTCTGCACCAGGCACTGCTGTTCGTGCGCGATACGGTTGCCAAGGGCGGCCGCGTTCTGTTCGTCGGCACGAAGCGCCAGGCCCAGGATCCGGTTGCTGAGGCTGCACAGCGCTGCGCCCAGTACTACATGAACCACCGCTGGCTCGGCGGCACGCTGACCAACTGGTCCACCGTGTCCAACTCGATCAAGCAACTGCGCGAACTGAACGCGATGTTTGAAACGGGCGGCGGCGCTGGCCTGACCAAGAAAGAACTTCTCGACCTGGAACGTCGCCGCGAGAAACTCCAGAAATCTCTGGGTGGTATCGCCGACATGGGCGGCCTGCCGTCTGCCATGATCGTGATCGACACCAACAAGGAAGCCATCGCTGTCCAGGAAGCCCGCAAGCTGGGTATCCCGGTTGTGGCCGTCCTGGATACGAACTGTGACCCGGCGGATGCCGACTACGGCTTCCCGGGCAACGACGACGCTGCACGCGCCATCTCGCTCTACTGCAACCTGTTCGCCGATGCCATCCTGGATGGCCTCGCCGAGTCCAGCGCCGGCTTCGGTGTGGACCTGGGTGAACTCGAAGACGTTGCGGCTATGGCTGAGGCAGATGTTGCTGCAGCGGACGAAACGGCTGACGAAGCTGGCGCATAAGCCGCGCCGGTACAATCGAGACTGAGGGAATACAGCTATGGCTGAGATTACAGCTGCGCTTGTGAAGGCGCTCCGTGAGAAAACGGGCGCCGGCATGATGGATGCGAAAAAAGCGCTCGTCGAAAACAATGGTGACGAAGCCGCAGCCGTTGAGTGGCTGCGCGCAAAAGGCCTGTCCAAGGCTGCCAAGAAGTCGGGCCGCACCGCGGCTGACGGCCTGGTTGCCGTGCAGGTGTCCGCAGACGGCAAAACCGGCGCAATAGTCGAGCTGAACGCCGAGACGGACTTCGTTGCCCGTAACGAGAAGTTCCAGTCCGCTCTGGCTGGCATCGCCAAAGCTGCCCTGGGCACCGACGGTTCCGTCGAGGCTCTGGCTGCTGCACCGTCGCCGGATGGCGAAGGTTCGGTTGATGACCTGATCAAGCGCCTGATCGCCACGATTGGCGAGAACATGACGCTTCGCCGTTCGGCCAAGGTCACTGCTGGCGGCAAAGTCGCTTCCTACATCCACAACGCCGAAGCCGCTGGCATGGGCAAAGTGGGCGTTCTGGTTGCGCTCGACGGCGCTGGCGATCTGGACGAAATCGGCCGCAAGGTTGCGATGCACATCGCGGCAACTTCGCCGGCTGCTGCAACGACGGACGAGCTGGACCCGGCTATCGTCGAAGCTGAAAAGCGCGTTCTGACCGAGCAAGCCCGCGAAAGCGGCAAGCCGGACAGCGTCATCGAGAAGATGATCGTTGGCCGCATGCAGAAGTTCTACAAGGAAGTCGTGCTGGTCGAGCAGCCCTTCGTCATGAACCCTGACCAGACGGTCGGCGAGTTCCTGAAAGGCGAAGGCGCGACACTGAACGGCTTTGTCCACTTCAAGCTCGGTGAAGGCATCGAGAAGGAAGAGGACAACTTCGCAGACGAAGTTGCATCCATGACAAAAGGCGCCTGATCAGGCTTGCCTTTCCGCCCGCAAGGGGCTTTGAACATCCCGGCCGCCCATGACAGGCGGCCGGGAATCTTTTAGGAGGCCGTAAGGTCTTCAGCGAAGGGGAGATAACGATGCCGAGCGGGGATCCCGAGACAAGCGAACTCAAGTACAAGCGCGTACTGCTTAAGCTGTCGGGAGAGGCCCTTATGGGGCCGGGCCAGTTCGGAATTGATATCCCGACCTGTGAGAAATTTGCCAAGGCAATCAAGGGCGCCCGCGATGCCGGCGCCGAAATCTGCCTTGTGATTGGTGGTGGCAACATCTTCCGCGGTGTTGCCGGGGCCGCAAAAGGCATGGAGCGTGCCCAGGCGGACTCCATGGGCATGCTGGCCACCGTCATGAACGCGCTCGCTATGCAGAGCGTGCTAGAGAACATGGACGTGCCGACGCGGGTCCTGTCCGCCATCCATATGGACGCGATCTGTGAGCCCTACATCCGCCGGCGCGCCCAACGTCATATGGAGAAGGGCCGGATCGTGATTTTCGCGGCCGGCATCGGCAACCCGTTCTTCACGACCGATACAGGCGCCGCCCTGCGTGCGATCGAGATGAATTGCGATGCCTTGCTGAAGGGGACGCAAGTGGATGGTGTTTACACCGCTGATCCGAAGCTGGACGCCACAGCGACGCGCTATGAAGACGTGTCCTATCAGGAGCTGCTGGTGAAGGATCTCCGCGTGATGGATTCCTCGGCTGTGAGCCTGATGCGTGACAACAACATACCGATCGTGGTGTTCTCGCTTAAGGAAGAAGGCTCCCTGCTGAAAGTGCTGCACGGGCAGGGCACCTCGACAACGATTACGAACAAGGGAGCGTCACCCAAATGAGCTATGACAAGAAAGACCTTGAGCGCCGTATGGAAGGCGCACTGGCTTCGCTCGCTACGGAATTCAGCGGCCTGCGGACTGGCCGCGCTTCGGTCAATCTGCTCGATTCCATCATGGTGCCTGCCTATGGCTCGACCGTGCCGTTGAACCAGGTCGCTTCGGTGACGGTGACGGACACGCGGATGCTTTCGGTCAACGTCTGGGACAAGGCTGTTGTGGGCGCCGCGGATCGCGCCATTCGCGATTCCGGGCTTGGCCTGAACCCGGTTATGGACGGGCAGAACCTTCGCCTGCCGATCCCGCCGCTTAATGAAGAGCGCCGCAAGGAACTTCAGAAGGTTGCAGGCAAGTATGCCGAATCCGCACGCGTTGCGATTCGCAACATCCGCCGGGACGGCATGGATACGCTGAAAGCTATGGAGAAAGACGGTGAGATCAGTGAAGATCGGCACCGCGCCCTTTCCGAGGAAGTCCAGAAGCTGACGGATGCTTACGTCGCAAAGGTCGATGATGCGCTGAAGGCCAAGGAAGCGGAGATCATGCAGGTCTGATGTCCCGCGAACCCGCCCCCGCTTCAGAGGGCGCCGGGGCACAGCGGCTTCCGGGGCCGCAGCACGTTGCCATCATCATGGACGGCAATGGGCGCTGGGCAAATGCCAGGGGGCTGCCGCGGGCAGTGGGGCATGAGCGCGGGGTTGAGGCCCTGCGCAGGACCGTGGAAGCTGCGCCGGAACTCGGCATTCGTTATCTGACCGTCTTCTCGTTTTCGACCGAGAACTGGCGCCGGCCAGCCGCCGAGGTCAGCGCGCTGTTCGGCTTGCTGAAAGCCTATGTGCAGCGAGACCTCTCCCGCCTCAAACGCGAAGGCGTACGCATCCGGGTACTGGGAAAGCGCGAGGGCTTACCGGCCGATATTGCCGAGCTCGTGGACAAGGCCGAACGCGAGACGGAGGCCAATTCGGACTTCTATCTCAACATTGCTTTCAATTATGGCGGCCGGGAAGAGATCCTCCGTGCGGCTCGGAAGGCCTGTCACGCGATCCAGCACGGTGAGCTTGCCGCCGAGACGCTGGATGAAAAGGCGTTTGCCGGGTTCCTCGATACGGACGGTATTCCTGACCCCGATCTGCTGATCCGTACGAGCGGCGAATATCGTCTGTCCAATTTTCTGCTCTGGCAGGCTGCCTATGCTGAACTGGTCTTCACGGATGTGCTGTGGCCGGACTTTGACAAGTCGACGCTGGAGCAGTCGATCGCTGAGTTCAGGAGCCGTGAACGACGGTTTGGCGCGGTGTCGCCGGAGGCAAACTGATGGGTGACTGGACACCCCGGGAGCTCAGATTTTCCAATCTGGGGCTGCGGCTGATATCCTCAGCGATCCTGATCCCGCTCGGCCTGGCAGCTGTCTGGGCAGGTGGTTGGGGGCTCGCGGTTGCCTGCGCTTTGACCGCGGGCGTGATGGCCTGGGAATGGGGGCATATCAGCGGCTTTACGCGGCCTTTCCTTTTGGTCGTGTTTGCTGCGTTGACATGTCTCTCCCTGCCGCTCGGAATGCCTGCCGTCTCGATTGGCGGCCTCATCGCGGGCGCGATATTCGCCGCACTTGTTGCGAAGGGCGCGTGGAACCATCGGGGCAGCGCCATATTCGGCCTTCTGTACGTGACGGCACTCCCGGCTTCGCTTTGGCTCCTCCGGGAAGGGCCCTGGGATGGCCGTTCCGCGGCGCTCTACTTCATGTCTTTTGTCTGGGCGTCTGATGCAGCAGCTTACTTCACCGGAAGGGGGCTGGGCGGCCCGCGGCTCCTGCCGAAGGAGAGTCCGAACAAGACCTGGAGCGGTGCGATCGGGGCTGTTGTCGCCTGTATCGTTTGCGGGACCGCCGCTGCGGACATTCAGCGAGTGCCATTTATCGGCTGGATCCTTGCCGGCATTGCTATCTCTGTTGTGGCGCAGGTTGGGGACCTGTTCGAGAGCGGCCTGAAGCGCCGGTTCCGAGTGAAGGATTCCGGTACAATTCTTCCTGGGCATGGCGGGGTCATGGACCGCGTCGATGGGCTTGGAGCTGTCGCGTTCATCTCCGTACTGGCATTCCACATTGCGCCGAATCTGCCGGATATGCTTGGGCTCCAGTCATGAGTGACCGGCGTTCTGTATCTGTAATGGGATCGACAGGATCCATCGGCTGCAATGCGCTTGATGTCATCCGGCATGCCAACAGGGATGGTGAAGGCGGTTTTGACGTCGTCGCGCTCACCGCTGGCAGCAATGCGGACATGCTGGCTGAGCAGGCGTTGGAGTTCCGGCCGAAAGTAGCCGTGATCGCGGATGAAAGCCAGTTGCCGGTCCTCAAAGCAAAGCTGGACGGAAGCGGCATCGAAGTGGCTGGCGGCAACGCTGCTGTGGTTGAGGCTGCAACCCGCCCTGCACGGGTCCTGGCAGCCATTGTCGGTGCAGCGGGGCTCGAATCCACACTGGCAGCGGTGCAGGCCGGAAACGATGTTGCGATCGCCAACAAGGAAAGCGTCGTCTGCGGCGGCCGCCTGATCCTGGAAGAGGCGAAGCGCGTGGGCGTGAATGTGCTTCCCGTCGATTCCGAGCACAGCGCGATCCATCAATGCCTGGGGGACGGCCGTGAGCTGGAGCGGCTGACGATTACGGCGTCGGGTGGTCCTTTCCGGACTGCAACGCTGGATGAGATGCGCGTAGTAAGCCCTGCGGAGGCAGCGGCTCATCCGAACTGGGCCATGGGTATCAAGAATTCCATTGATAGCGCGACCCTCATGAACAAGGCTCTTGAGTTCATCGAGGCGGCCTATCTGTTCGATGTCCCCGCGGAAATGATCGATGTGATCATTCACAGGCAGTCGATTATTCACGGCATGGCCCATTTTACCGACGGGTCTGTCATTGCTCAGCTCGGGTCGCCGGACATGCGCACACCGATTTCCTATGCCCTTGGCTGGCCTGAGAGGGTGCCGACACAGGTGGAACGCCTGGATCTTGCCGGCCTCGGAAAACTCGATTTTGAGTCTGTGGATGCAGATAGGTTCCCGGCAATCCAATTGGCGCGTGAGGCAATCGCTGCCGGTCCGGGTGCGACCACGGTATTAAATTGTGCTAATGAATCAGCGGTTTCTGCATTTATTGCGGGCCAATGCGGGTTTCTGGACATAAGCTGGGTGGTAAAGGAAGTGTTGAGTCGCTTCCTTTCCGGCAATATGGCCGGAGTGGCTTGTGGTTCGCTAGAAGAGATCGGCTATCTGGACCGATACGCGCGGACTGCAGCGGAAGATGTCTTGAAGCGGGCCCCGGGTGGTGGGGCGGAGGGTAGAACGCTTGGGTGAGTTGCTGAGCCAAGGTCCTTTGTTTCTGGCTTGCCTCATCTTCATGATGGGCATCGTGGTTATTGTTCACGAGTTTGGCCATTACCTTGCCGGCCGTGCCTTCGGTGCCGCGGTTGAATCCTTCTCCATCGGGTTTGGCAAGCCGCTGTACGAGCGCAAGGACAAGCGCGGGACGAGGTGGCGTATCAACTGGATTCCGCTGGGTGGCTTCGTAAAGTTTGCAGGCGAGAGCCAGCTTGCCGGGGATGTCGGCAAGGTCGAAGGCGGCTTGGTCGGGCGCGCTTATCCGGACCTCGGTGTCGGGCAGCGCTCTATCGTAAGCCTTGCTGGTCCCTTCGCCAATTTCGTTCTGGCCAGTCTGATCTTCGCGCTTTTCCTCGGCATGTTTGGCCGCCCGAACCTTGAGGTCGGCCTCGTGTCTGTAGATGCGGGCTCGCCTGCGGAGATTGGCGGTCTGGAGGCTGGCGATGTTTTTGTTTCGGCGAACGGCAAACCGATCAAAAGTCCCTGGGACGTCCAGCTGGAAGTGATCCTCAATCCGAATACACCTGTAACATTTGTTGTCCGTCGGGATCAGGCAGAGACAACGCTTTCGGTGACTCCGAAGGAAAGCTTGCGGGAAAACGAGTTCGGCCAGGTCGTGCCTCAGGCCACGATTGGCGTTGCACTCGATAATGTCAGTGTTCTTCCGCCGATCCGGTACAACCCTGTTGAGGCGCTTGGGCAGGGCGTGCTGCAGACCGGTGCAACGATGCAGCAAACGGTCACGATGCTGACGCGCATCGTAACAGGGCGGATGTCCATCCATACCATGTCAGGTCCGGTCGGCATCGGCGATGTTTCCCGGCGAGTGGTCAACAAGGTCTGGCAACAACAGGACGTTCCGGTGGGGACGCGCCTTTCCAGGCTCTTCTGGATGCTGCTCAGCATGTGCGCTTCGATTTCCGTCGGGGTGGGCTTCTTCAACCTGTTGCCGCTGCCCGTCCTGGATGGCGGGCATCTGGTATTTAATGCATACGAGTTCCTGACCGGGCGCCAGTTACCGGAAAAAGTACAGGAAGTGAGCCTGACATTCGGGCTGATCCTGTTATTGGGGATGGTGGTCGTTATCACTTGGGGCGACATCATTGAAACCGGCCTATTTGGCAGCGGGGGCGGTTAAGCCGGCCGGATCAGGGACTAATCAGAGAGTTTATTCGACGATGCGTAAGTTTCTTGCAGCGACCTTCATGGCGACCAGCGTCTTCGCGCTTTCGGGTGTGGTGGGTGACGCCGGATCGGCACAGGCGCAGGAAGACAATCGGTACGGTGGCACGATCCGTTCGATTGTCGTTGAAGGTAACAAGCGTATCGAGGCGCGTACCGTTCAATCCTACCTGCTTCTTGAGCCGGGCGATTCCTTCGATCCGAACCGGATCGACCTATCCCTGAAAACCCTGTTTGCGACCAATTTGTTTGCGGACGTCTCGATTGACAGGCGCGGGAATGACCTTGTCGTCAGGGTTGTCGAAAACCCGATCATCAACCGTGTAATCTTTGAGGGCAACAAGGCGCTCAAGGAAGACAAACTCAAGGAAGAGATCCAGGCTGAGCCGCGTGGCATCTTCACCGCGGCGCGTGTGCAAAGCGATGTTCAGCGTATTCTTGAGCTCTATCGCCAGTCTGGCCGGTTCGCTGCCAAGGTGGAGCCGCAATACAAGCCGCTGGAGCAAAACCGGGTCGATCTGATTTTCCAGATTACGGAAGGTCCGGTGACGGGTGTGCGCTCGATCAACTTCATCGGGAACGAGGCTTATTCGGATTCCCGGCTTCGCAGCGAAATCGTCACCAAGCAGTCCCGTTTCTGGCGGTTCTTCAGCTCCAATGACAACTATGACCCGGGGCGCCTCGAATACGACCGGGATCAGCTGCGCCAGTTCTACCAGAACAACGGCTATTATGATTTCCGCGTAACGTCCGCAGTCGCCGAACTGACGCCGGACCAGAAGGATTTCTACATCACCATGACGGTCGATGAGGGCCGTCAGTATGACTTCGGTGAAGTGAAAGTCGAGACGGCACTCGAGAAACTCGATGCCAATGCGCTGCGAGCCGCTGTTCCGATCCAGGAGGGTGCCCTGTTCAAAGGGGACCTGATCGAGACCACGATCGACTCACTCACTTATGCCGCAGGCATCGCGGGTTACGCTTTTGTCGATATTCGGCCTCAGCTGGATGTGAACCCGGAGACGGGGCGCATTGATGTGACTTTTGTCGTGGATGAAGGCCCGCGTGTTTACATCGACCGGATCAATATTGTCGGCAACACACAGACTCTGGATCGCGTGATCCGCCGCGAGCTTCGGATTTCGGAAGGCGACGCCTTCAACCGTATCCTTCTCGATCGTTCGAAAAACCGTGTACGTGCACTCGGTTACTTCAAGGAAGTCGACATCGAAGAAGTGCCTACGGACGAGCCAGACCGAACTGTTGTGAACGTGAAAGTGCAGGAGCAGCCAACTGGTGAGCTCTCATTTGCGGCAGGTTTTTCCTCTGTCGACTCGTACCTGATCGACCTTTCGGCAAGCCAGCGTAACCTGCGTGGTCGCGGTCAGACCGTTGTTGCGCGAGTGTCCTCTTCAAGCCGGCAGCAAGTCGTAGACTTGCGCTTCACGGAGCCGCGCTTCCTTGACCGGAACCTGTCGGCGGGGATCGATGTCTTCGCAACCCGTCAGGACTTTGCGGATATTTCGTACTTCACCAGCGATACTTATGGCGCCGGCGTGCGGGTTGGCTTTCCGCTGACGGAACGGCTGCAGCTGGGCCTCAGCTATCGTCTGCAGTATGATGATATCAATGTTACGGATATTCCGTATCTGATTGATCTCGAAACCGGACGGCGTTCTTCCCGCGTCATTCAGGTCGGTGGCCTGGATACACCTGATGATACCTCGGACGATACCTTCAGGCTTGCTGGGCCCGACGATGTGATTGATGGGGAGGAGGTTGTGCTTGACCGGTGTGACCCGTCTTACCTCTATCGTGAGACCATTTGCCGGTCTGAGCGTTCCGATCTTTCAAGCATCATCGGGTATCAGTTGTACTGGGATCGCACGAACGATCCCATCACGCCGACCCGGGGGTTTGATTTCTCATTGAACCAGGATCTCGCTGGGATCGGTGGCGATGTTCACTATCTGCGTACGGAGACACGCGCTTCCTTCTATCGTGGAATTTGGAAGAGTGTCGTGGCCAGTGCTCGCCTGTCAGGTGGTTACGTTTTCCCACTCGAAGATGGCGAAGGCATTCGGATCAACAACCGTTTCTTCCGTGGCGGCTCTACCTTCCGCGGTTTTGACGTGGCTGGTCTTGGTCCACGCGAAATTCTGCGTGTTGTCGATCCGGAGACGGGTGAGCTTGTCGCGACCCGGCGCCTGAACGCGCAGGGCGGGAACCTTTACTATCAAGGGACGTTTGAGCTCAGCCTGCCGAATGTTTTCCCGGAGGAATACGGCATCAAGAGCGCACTCTTCCTTGAAGCCGGTTCACTTGGCACTCTGCGTGGCCCGGACAAGGCACCAAGCTTCTACACCACGGATCCGATTACCGGACTTCCGGCGGCTCAGATGACCAAGGAGGCCGCATCGCTTCGTGCTTCCACAGGTCTCAGCGTTTTCTGGAACTCGCCGTTCGGACCTATCCGTTTTGACTTCTCACAGATCCTCCGCAGCGAGGACTATGACCGGACAGAGACGTTCCGGTTCTCGACATCAACCCGCTTCTAATCGCAAGCCCCCAGAATGGAGACTGGCATGTCCCAACTCAAGAAACTCCTGTTCGCGTTCGCTCTATTGATCGGCAGCGCAGCAGTCACAGCACCTGCGGCGGTTGCACAAGGCAGCACCGTTGTGGCCATCGATGAGGTCAAAATCCTTCGGGACAGTAAGGCAGGCAAAGATATGGCTGCCAAGCTGGATACGATCGAAAAGCAGATGAACACGGAGCTTACCCCGGAGCGCACCACGCTGCAGACGCAGGGCAAGGCTCTGGATGCAAAGCTGGCAGGCAAGACACGTGAGCAGGTCAATGCTGACACGGCACTTGTGACCGAGCTCAATAACTACCAGGCCAGAGCAAATGCTTTTGGTGCCAAAGCGCAGAAATACTCGCAGGAGTTTGCGCTGACGGAGCGGGTTGCCCTGGCGACCTTCAACAAGGCACTTGAGCCGGTTCTGCTGCAGGTCATTCAGGAGAAGAATGCCCAGTTGGTCGTTTCCAAAAGTTCCGTGATCTATTCGGCGGATACGATCGACGCGACTGCGCTGCTCATCCAGAAGCTGGACGTGGCTACTCCGACCCTGACGGTCACCCGCCAGAAGATCCCTGACCAACCGGCAAATCCGCAGTAACGGAGCCTGACGTGACGGTCGATCCGCGATTTTATGCACCTCTTGGGGCTCTGACGCTCGGGCAGATCGCGGAGATGACCGGAGCCGCTCTGGATGGGGATGAGTCCCTGTCTGTGACAGGGATCGCTTCTGCGGCGAACGCGCAGACGGGCGACCTCGCCTTCCTGGACGGCGACGGCAAGTCTGCGCCGGGTATCTCGGCCGATGCGAGCATCTTCGTGACCAATGAAGCGAACCTCGGCCATGTGCCAGAGGGGGCAGCCAAGCTGGTTACGCGTTTCCCGCGCTATGCTCATGCGCTTGCCGCGCTGGCGATGTACCACCCCCGGCATCTGGATTGGACCGGTGAAGCGCATATCTCTCCCGAGGCGCAGGTGCATGAGGGGGCGCGTGTGTCTCCCGGGGCTGTGATTGGTCCTGGCGCCGTTGTTGGGGAAGGTAGCTGGATCGGGCCAAATGCCTCGATCGGCCCTGGCGTTCAGATCGGTCGGAATTGCCAGATTGGCGCGAATGCCAGCGTGTTCTGCGCACTCCTTGGGGATCATGTCACTTTGCTGGCTGGTGCTCGTGTCGGAGAGACCGGCTTTGGCGTTCTTGCTGCGCCTGATGGGCAGAGAGATGCGCCACACTTCGGGCGCGTGATCCTGCAGGACCATGTATCGGTCGGCGCGAATACGTGCATCGACCGTGGTGTGTTTGAGGATACCATTCTTGGCGAACGGACCAAGATCGATAACCTTTGCCAGATCGCACATAATGTCGTTCTGGGCCGCTCGGTTATCATGGCTGCATTTGGCGGCATTTCCGGGTCTGTCCGGGTCGGCGATCACTCCATGCTGGGCGGACGTGTCGGGATTGCTGACCATGTTGAGGTCGGGGAGAAGGTCAGCCTGGCAGCCTCTTCCGGTTTGTTCCGCAATATAGAGGATGGTGAGACCTGGGGCGGGACACCGGCGAAGCCAATCCGTCAGTGGATGCGGGAAGTGGCTTGGTTGCAGAAACAGGCAAACCCGAAGAAGAATGGCTGATTGGCGCGAGCCTCGCGCCTAAGTGCAGAGACATTGACATGCCAACACAAATCCACCCCACCGCGTTTGTCGAAGACGGGGCCCAATTGGGCGCGGATGTCACGATAGGCCCTTTTTGCCATGTTGGCGCCAATGCCGTGATCGGGGATGAGTGTACTCTGCATTCCCACGCAGTTGTTACCGGGCATACTACTGTTGGGCGCAACAGTGTTCTTTTCCCGCATGCGACACTGGGCTGTAGCCCTCAGGTTATTGGTTTTCAGGCATCTCCCGAATCCCGACTTGAAGTGGGTGAGAACTGTACGTTTCGGGAATATGCGACGGCGCATGCAGGCATGCCGAAGTTTGGTGGCCTGACGAAGGTTGGCGATCATTGCTACATCATGATCGGGGCTCACATCGCCCATGACAACCGGATCGGTAATCATGTCGTGATGGCGAACAATGTTTCATTAGCAGGCCATATCGAAGTGGGCGACCATGTGTGGTTCGGTGGATTGTCGGCCGTTCATCAATTTTCCCGGATCGGTCGCAATGCCTTTATTGGTGGCGGGGCGATCGTGGTTGAGGATGTCATCCCATTTGGTTCGGTTGTCGGAAATCACGCCAAACTCTCCGGTTTGAACATGGTTGGCCTCAAACGCCGTGGTTTCAGCAAAACCGAATTGATGCAGATCCGCAGCGCCTACAAGGCGGTCTTCTTCGGAGATGGTCTTTTCAAGGATCGTCTGGAAAATGCTGCCCGCGAATTCGCGGATCAGCCGCTTGCCATGGAACTTATTTCCTTCATCCAGGCCGGAGGAGACCGGCCGATCTGTAAACCGGCTTGAGTTATGGCTGCTCCATTAGGTCTGATCGCAGGGCTGGGAGAACTTCCGGTCGCAATTGCGAGCAACGCGGTTGCCAGCGGGCAAGGGGTGTACGTCCTTCGTCTCAAGGGGTTCGAGGAACCGGCTCTCGCGGAATACCCGGGCGATGTGGTCGGTCTTGGAGAAATTGGCGGCGTTATCGATCGGTTGAAAGCGGCTGGTTGCAAGGATGTGGTCTTCGCAGGCATCGTGAAACGTCCGAACTTCAAGGATCTGAAGCTGGACATGCGCGGGGTCATGCTGCTCCCCAAAGTTGTCTCTGAAGCACGCAAGGGCGATGACGCCCTGCTAAAAGTGCTGGTTGGGGAGTTTGAAAAGCACGGTTTTAATGTGATCGGCAGCGAAGAGGCCAACAAGGAGCTGCTGGCTCCATCGGGCCTGATTGCCGGGCCGCAGCCGAGTGAAGACAACATGGCGGATATCCGTCATGCGGCCAAGGTCGCCGCCGCTACAGGCGCCCTGGATATTGGACAAGGCTGCGTCGTTTGTGATGGCCTGGTTCTGGCCGTGGAGGCTCAGGAAGGCACGGACGAAATGCTGAAGCGGTGCGCGTCATTGCCGGAGGAAATTCGTGGCAAGCCAGGTGCCAGACGCGGTGTTCTGGCAAAGCGCCCGAAGCCTGATCAGGAGCGACGTATTGACCTTCCCACGACAGGTGTGTCGACCGTGGAACTGGTCGCCGCTGCCGGGCTCGCCGGGTTGGCTGTTGAGGCAGGTGGGGCGCTTTTGTTGCAACGCTCGGAAATGGAAGCAGCTGCTGAGAGGTTGGGCGTTTTCATTTTCGGATTTATGCCGGACGACCTCATATGAGCGCATTGCGTATCTTCATGGTTGCGGGTGAGGCGTCAGGTGACCTGCTCGCGCGTGAGGTTGTGGAAGCAATCCGTCAGAGAGCTGATGACGTGGAGTTCGCCGGCATCGGCGGGCGGGAGCTGGCGTCTGTCGGGATCAACTCTCCGTTTGATATTTCACCACTCTCTGTTCTTGGGTTTGCTGAGGGCATCAAGGCTTATGGCGCGGTTGTGAAGCTGGCCGATGCGGCGGCGGATGCAATCATTGCGTACAAGCCAGATGCTGTTGTTTTGGTGGATTCCTGGGGCTTCATGCTTCGGGTGGCGCAGCGTGTGCGTGCGCGTGCACCGGAGATCAAGCTCATCAAGCTTATCGGTCCACAAGTTTGGGCGACACGACCGGGGCGGGCCAAAACCCTCGCGGCGACTGTCGATCATCTTCTGTGTATGCACGATATGGAAGTGCCATACTATGCACCATTCAGGCTTCCTGTAACGGTCATCGGGAATCCTGCACTGTCCCGGAATACGCCGGGGGATCGTGACGAGTTTCGGGCCAGGCATGGTATCGGCCCTGAAGAGAAGCTCTGCCTTGTCCTGCCTGGCAGCCGCCGTAGCGAACTCACAAAAGTTGCTCCGGCTCTCATGGAAGCGGCGCGGATCATATCGCAATCCGTTGAGGGCGTTCGAATAATCATCTCGCCAGCCGGGAATATGGCTGAATTGTTTGATGACGCCTTTCCTGAAGCTTCGCGCTGGGCAGAAGTTCTGCATGCACCAGAAGAGCGTTATGACGCCATGGCTGCGGCCGACCTTGCCTTGGCTTGCTCCGGTACGGTGACGAGTGAACTTGCCATGCAGGACACGCCCATGATTGTTGCCTATCGTACAGGATGGCTGACTTGGGCGCTTGCGCGTGGCTTGTTATATAAAAAGCAGCATATCACGCTTCTGAATATCGTATCTGATGACCGCGAGATTGTCCCGGAGTTCGTGCAGACTCAACAGAAGCCGGAACTTATCGCCGCGAAAGCCATTGAGTGGCTGGAGGACCCAAAGCTGCTCGAGGCGCAGAAAGTGGCCCAGCGCGAGGCGCTTGCTCGCATGCAGGGCGACGGCCACTCATTTGCGGACATATCTGCAGACGCAATCCTGTCAGTCGCCCGGGGGCAGGCTGTGTTGCCGCAGGAATGAGAAATCGATCGATTTCTTGAGATTCCAGACCCATCCACCTTCCAGGGTTATCCCGAATTTTTCGGCAATGGCTCGTCGTTTGCCCAAGCTGACAAGTTTCAGGTAGTCAGATTGCGGACGAAAGGCGTATGGCTCTTTGTTCCAGGAGTAACGCCGAATGTTCTCGGCGATAACGGGGCCGGCGCGCACGGCAAATACGCCTGCGGGGGCTAATGGTTTGGGCTTGAAGCAGGCTGTGTCGCCAGCGGCCCATATGTGCGGGTGACTTGTTGAGCGCAGGCATTCATCCACTTCCACGCGCCCCTTGATGGTTTTGAGGCCTGTTTGGCCAACCCAGTCGTGTGGTGCGGACCCGGTGCAATTCACGATGAATACAGCTTGCAGGGTCTCACCCGAAGAAAGGGTGACTGTGTCTCCGGAAATATTGGTGATCCGTGTCTGCAGGAGGTATGATATGCCAGCAATCTGCAAGGCGCGGCTCAGCTTTCGGCGAAGAGCGTGAGCGCTCTCACTTGCGATTGTTGGAGCTGTGTCGACAAGGCAGACTTGGGGCGATGAAGCCCCTTTGCTCTTGAGCCTGTGAATAAGAGCGAGCGACACTTCGATGCCAGCAAGTCCAGCTCCTATGACAAGAATGGCTTGCTGTGGTTTTGCTGTCTCGATGCTGCTCAAAAGAGAATCCCATCTCTCCAGAAACGGAGCGATAGGACGGATCGGGACGATTTTATTCTCGCCTCCGGAAATGTTCAGGTCGCGAATGCCCGAACCGACATCAAGGCTCATTAGGTCAAAGCGTAATTCTTTTCCGGAAGCCAGGTGAGCAATGCGTGCATCAGGCGAGATCGCCTCGACACGATCCTCAATGAAGTTCGCCCCTGTCGCGATACATAGAGGCTGTAGCGGCACAGCGATCGCATCAACAGGCCAATGCCCGGCAATCACGCCAGGCAGTGCGCCGCTATAAAGGTTGTGTGGTGAGGGCGAAACAAGCGTCAGGCGGATATTGGGAGAAGGAGGCTTGCTTGCTAACAGGCGCAGAGCCACGGCATGAGCATGCCCGCCACCAGCGAGCAAAATGTGACGTCGGGTGTCGCTCAGCGTGTCCACCATGATTGCAAGGCGCTGGCAATATTCAGGGAAGCTTCTCGTGCCGCCGCCGGGGCGCGGTAGGCAACGATTGCTGACCCTTCCAGTGCGCCCTCATCCAGTGGATCCATCGGCCAGCGTGCGCCAGCGACGAAGCAATCATCAAGCTCGGTCAGATACTCGCCAAATTCGATTTCCCGCCCATCCTTGAAAAGGGGCAGCCACAGGATGAGCGTGCCTGTCGGCCAACGCTTCAGGGCCTTTGGTGTCCATAAGGCAAGTGCATCGATGTCCCGGCTGGTTTCGTAGCTAGGGTCAACGAAGCAGATCATTTTCTCGTTGCTGCGCGGCGACAGCTTAAGTGCGCCGGAATAACCATCAGCATGCTTGACCTGCAAGCGAGGGTCGTTCCCCATCGCTTTGACAAGTTCCTTGTGTTCGGTCGGGTGTTTCTCAAAGAACACCATCCGTGCACTGGCGGGGAGGATCTGTTGTGCAAGGGCCGGGGAGCCGGGGTAATCGCCAGTCCCATGCGCTCTCACGAAGTCCAGCCAAGGGCGGACCGGCTTAGGGGCGCCATCGTCAAGAAGGGAAAGGACGCCATCCACGGCCTCACCACCCTTGGTCGCTTGCGCGCCCTTGAGGTCATACCGCCCACGTCCGGAATGCGTTTCGACATAGAGGCCGTTCGGGGTTTCTTTTACCACCGCACTCAGGATGGCGTGAAGCACGGCATGCTTGAGCACGTCTGCGCGGTTACCTGCATGAAATCCGTGCTGGTACGAAAGCATGATCGAGACAGTCTCGTGTAAAGTGCGCTACCCGCCGGGAAAGACCGGCGGGTAGCTGGAAAGGTCAATTTTCGCCAAGGCTGGCCTTGCGGGCAGCTTCAAACTCGTTGCCTGGGTACCAGGTTGGCCATTTATCGGATTGGGCAATTGTCTTGCCGACTTCGAAGAGCGCCGTGATGTCTTCCACATTGCCGGACAGGTCCCAATCGTCAGAATATTCATCCATCGGCTTGTGGTAACGCTGTTCGTTGTATGCCTGTGCGATGGCCTTGCCGGCTGCGATACCGCCATCCAGCTTGTCTTCACCGCCATCTGCATAGAGCATCGGGACACCGCGTTTCGCGAGCGAGATATGGTCCGAGCGGTAGAACGAACCGGCTTCTGGTCTCGGATCAGGCTTCACGACGCGATCTTGCGTGGCAAGGTATTCCGTCAGCATATCTTCCAGTTCCGAAGCACCATAGCCGACGACGACCATGTCATGTGTCCGGCCGACAGGCAGGGAACCATCCATATTGATGCCGGCGACGATCTTGTTCAGCGGTACAGTCGGGTGCTGCGCGAAGAATTCAGAGCCCAGCAGGCCGGATTCTTCCAATGTGATCGACAGGAACATGACTGAACGATCAACCGGCTGTGCTGCCATGGCTTCTGCGATTTCAAGCAGGGCCGCGGCGCCGGTTGCGTTGTCTACAGCGCCATTGAAGATTTGGTCCTGATAGAAGTCCTCGCCTGGGGCACCAGTTTTCTCGCGGGATTTCTTGCCAAGGTGATCCCAGTGAGCCGTGTAGAGAACATACTCATCCGGAGTGGTCTGGCCTGGAAGAACGCCGATGACGTTGTGGCTGGTCAGTGGCTCAATCGTCTGGGTGATCTCCCCTTTCGCTTTCAGGCCTGTCAGCGGAACCGGTTTGAAGCCGCGTTCCTTGGCTGCGTTCTTCAGAGTCTCATAGTCCAGTCCGGCAGCCTTGAAGAGTTCTTCCGCTTTGTCGCGGGTGATCCAGGCTTCCATCGTGGCGCGGTCTTCGCCGCCGTTCGCGCGAACCAGATCCGATTGCGCGCCGGACCAGGAGTTTGCCACAACGTCCCAGCCATAGGCAGCTGGTGCCGTTTCGTGGACGACAATTGCTGCGGCTGCATGCTGGCGGGCGGCTTCTTCGTACTTGTAGGTCCAGCGGCCATAATATGTCATGGCCTTGCCTTTGAAGAGGTCCGGATCCTGCGTTGCAAATCCGGGGTCGTTGACCAGGACGATCACCGTCTTGCCGGTGAAATCCTGATCAGCGTAGTCGTTCCAGTCATATTCAGGGGCGACGGCACCATAGCCAACGAAGACGACGTCGCTTGGGTCAACGGCAAGCTCTGTCGAGTCTTGGTGCTTGCTCCAGATGACCGCGTCTTCCTTCAGTTTGGTCGGAATCTCCGTGCCGTCTGCGGTGGTGAAGGTGAGGAAGGATGCTGCCGGGTCGATGGTCTGGTTCACCATCTTCACTTCCTGAAGATAGGAGCCATTGTCACCAGCAGGCTCCAGGCCAATGCGGGCCATTTCCGCGGCGATCCAGTCTGCAGCTGCTTCACCGGTTGCTGTGCCGGGGCCGCGGCCTTCGAACGTATCATCCGCAAGCGTCTTCACGCGGATCGCCAAGTCTTCCGCCCTGATTTCCGGAACAGTGTTTTCCGGCAGGGGCATCAGCAGTTCAGGCGCAGCAGCAACTTCAGTTGTTGCCGCTTCGGGGGCGGCATCCACCTTGGCAGTCTTCTCTCCGCAAGCCGTCAATGCGAGCAGAGAGGCTGCCAGGAACAGCTTCTTCATGGGATTCTCCGTAACATTTCTGTTGGGACGGGTTTTGCACGGGCTTGGCCAAGGGGCAAGCATCGGCATCAGGGCAGCGGAATCCACTCTTCTGTGTCACCTGGAACTGCAGGAAAACGGTCAGATCCGCCCGAATGCGTGGAGGTAGTCCAGTCCGCTTTTGCCTGCTCGATCAGCGACTGGTCGCTGGCAACAAAGTTCCACTCGATCTTGCGCGGACCGTCCATGGCCGCACCACCGCAGAGCACACCCTTGGTGCCGGGTTCCAGGCGAACAGCGACGTCCGTACCCGCTGCGAGCACCAGCATCTGTCCCTCATCAAAACTTTCTCCCTCGATCACGGCCTTCCCACTGACCAGGTAGATGGCGCGCTCATCAGCCAGGGCGTGGGGCAGGATCAGGTTCGCCCCTTCATCGGTCTCGAATGCCACATAAAGAATTGGCCATGGGAACTGTACTGGCGAAGCTTGCCCAAAGGCTTCACCGGCGAGGATCCGGATGCGGGCGCCCCGGTAATCGAATTCTGGGAGGGTCTCCGCCGGGTGATGCTCGAAGGCGGGGGACACGTCTTCATGCGTTTTGGGAAGTGCGACCCAGGTTTGCAGCCCATGCATGCGCTGGCCCGCTTCCCGTTCCGGGGCAGGGGTACGTTCAGAGTGGACGATGCCATGGCCAGCCGTCATCCAGTTCACGGCTCCGGGGCGGATAACGATGTCTGTGCCGAGAGAGTCCCTATGCTCGATGGCGCCTTCAAAGAGGTAGGTTACAGTTGAAAGGCCGATATGCGGGTGTGGACGCACGTCAAACCCCTCTCCCGGCGGATAGTCGACTGGGCCGAAATGGTCAAAGAAGACAAACGGGCCAACCATGCGTTGCGCATGAAAGGGGAGCACCCGGCGCACCCGAAACCCGCCGCCCAGGTCGCGTGCGCGTGGCTCAATTCTCCGAGAGATAAGATCGCTCATGCCAATGAGTCCTTTTTCGCCGCCGTATTCAGGGCCAAGTATGACGACATGAACGATGATCTCCAGTCTTTGATTGCGGAGATGCGCAAATGCCGCCTGTGCGCGGCCGAGATGGAGCGTGCGCCTAATCCGGTCTTTCAGCTGTCTGATACAGCGCGCATCCTGGTGGCGGGCCAGGCGCCGGGGAATTTGGCCGATACCACGGGCACCCCATTCAATGACCCGTCAGGAGACCGTTTGCGTGACTGGATGGGGGTAAGCCGGGAAGAATTCTACGATGCCGCAAAAGTGGCAATCCTGCCCATGGGCCTGTGTTTTCCCGGATATGACGCGAAGGGCGGCGATCTCCCCCCGATGAAGCGTTGCGCGGAAGTCTGGCGGCAAAGGACACTGGACCTCATGCCACGAATGGAAGTTGTTCTTCTGGTCGGCGGATACGCGCAGCGCTGGCATCTTGGGCAGCGCGTTGGAAAAACACTGACAGAGACGGTTGCGAACTGGAAATCTTTTGCCAGTGATCATATGTTCACATTGCCGCATCCAAGCTGGAGGAACACCGCATGGCTGAAGCGCAATCCATGGTTCGAGGCAGACGTTCTGCCCGAGTTGAGGGGCGCCATCCGTGCGGCTCTTTCCGAAAGCTGATGGTGGTCTCAATGCTGGTAGTCAGCGCCTGTGCAACGCCCAAGATCCAGGAACCGCATTCCATGAAGCAAACCGTGACACCTGAGTTTCAGGTTGAGCAGAACGCCTTTGTCTCGTTCGATGGAACCAGGCTCGGCCTGACAGCTTGGGAAGCGCAGGCAGATGGTCCCGCATCGGGGCATGTCGTCGTCGGCCTGCACGGCATGAACGATTATGCGAATGCCTTCCACATGGCGGCGCCTTATTGGGCATCACAGGGCGTTACAGTCTATGCCTATGACCAGCGAGGTTTCGGGCGTTCGCCTGACAGGGGAATTTGGCCTGAAGAAGAACTGATGCGGGAGGATTTGCGGACCGCTGTGGCACTTGCGCGGCTGCGTCACCCGGATGCGACAATCACGGTCGTGGGGATATCCATGGGGGCAGCTGTCGCGATTTCTGCTTTCGGGTCTGACAATCCCCCGGCGGCCGACCAGTTCATTGCTTCTGGGCCTGGTTTGCGAGGGTGGGGAGCCATGAACATGGCTTACCGGACCAGCCTGTGGCTGTCGGCGCATATCCGGCCCAGCTGGATCGTGCAGCCACCGCGGCGGTTTGTCCGCATTGAGCCGTCCGACAATGCCGAAATGCTGCAGCGGACGTGGGCAGACCCCCTGATGATGCCGACCAACCGGATTGATCAGGTGTACGGGCTCGTCTCCCTGATGGAGCGGGCCCATGATCGTGCTCCCAGTTTGCCGGAAAGTGTGCCGACGCTCATGTCGTATGGCGCCAATGACTATGTTGTGCCTGTCGAGGGAGTGAAACGTACGGCGAAAGTGCTGCCGCCGCATGTTCGCACGGTCTACTACGAAAAGGGCTATCACATGCTGCTGCGGGACCTGCAGGCCGGCACAGTACATGATGATTATCTGGCCTTCATGCTGGCCCCGGACAGCCAACTGCCCAGCCAGGCTGCGGAATGGCCGTTTCGCTAACGCATTCCACAGCGCATCGCCTCTTGCAGCACAGCCTGCGTGGACAAATATCAGCCATTCTGCCAGTTCTGGCAGAGTAAAGATTCCTTTTTTCGACGTCCGAGGCCCGACTTATGTCAAATCCGTACCAGACTGCCCTCAACCTTGTCCCCATGGTGGTGGAGCAGACCAGCCGTGGCGAACGGGCCTTCGACATCTTCTCGCGCCTCCTGAAGGAGCGGATCATCTTCGTCACCGGCGGGATTGATGATGGCATGGCGGCGCTGATCACGTCTCAGCTGCTGTTCCTCGAATCGGAAAATCCGAAAAAAGAAATCGCCATGTATATCAACAGCCCCGGTGGATATGTGTCTTCCGGTCTGGCGATTTATGACACAATGCAATTTATACGCTGCCCGGTTTCGACCGTGTGTATCGGCCAGGCGGCTTCCATGGGTTCGCTGCTGCTGGCAGCCGGTGAGCCAGGGGTGCGTTTCGCTCTTCCAAATGCCCGCGTGATGCTGCACCAGCCCTCCGGCGGCTATTCAGGCGTTGCAACCGATATTGAACGCCACGCCGAGGAAATCATTGATCTTAAACGGCGTTTGAACCAGATTTACGTCAAGCATACCGGTCAGGAGTACGACGTTATCGAGCGGAAACTGGATCGGGATACCTTCCTCACGGCTGAGGAGGCCCAGGAGTTCGGCATCGTTGACAAGGTGTTCGAGCGCCGGGCTGCAGAGGATGAGAAATAGATCGCGCCTCTCCGCGAATTGCGGCCTGCCACTTGCAGTGCAGGCTAATGCCCATATTGTTCTGTTAAGGAACTGGGCATGGGCGTTTAAAACCACGTTAAGCCTTAACCGGCATTGAGGACGGCATGACCAAACAAAACGGCTCAGGCGACTCGAAGAACACGCTTTACTGCTCGTTCTGCGGCAAAAGCCAGCATGAGGTGAAAAAGCTCATCGCTGGTCCGACTGTGTTCATCTGCGATGAATGCGTTGAACTCTGCATGGACATTATCCGCGAGGAAAACAAAACCTCGCTGGTCCGCTCGCGCGAAGGTGTGCCCACGCCGCAGGAAATCTGCGATGTGCTGGACGATTACGTTATCGGGCAGGTCTATGCGAAGCGTATCCTCTCGGTCGCTGTGCACAACCATTACAAACGCCTTTCCCATGCCGGGAAGTCGGATGGTGTGGAGCTTTCCAAATCAAACATTCTTCTGGTCGGACCGACGGGTTGCGGTAAGACGCTGCTGGCGCAAACGCTGGCGCGTATCCTGGATGTGCCCTTCACGATGGCTGACGCCACAACCCTGACTGAAGCCGGTTATGTGGGTGAGGATGTCGAAAATATCGTTCTGAAGCTGCTGCAGGCCGCGGACTACAATGTCGAGCGGGCACAGCGCGGCATCGTCTACATCGACGAGATCGACAAGATTTCGCGGAAGTCCGATAACCCCTCCATCACGCGTGACGTATCGGGTGAGGGCGTTCAGCAGGCTCTTCTGAAGATCATGGAAGGCACTGTAGCGGCTGTTCCGCCGCAAGGTGGCCGGAAACATCCACAGCAGGAATTCCTGCAGGTCGACACGACGAACATCCTGTTCATCTGTGGCGGTGCTTTTGCCGGCCTCGACAAGATCATCTCAGCGCGTGGTGAAGCCGCTTCGATCGGTTTTGCTGCCCCTGTGAAGGATCCGGAAGGCCGCGGTGTCGGGGAGATCCTGCGCGAGGTGGAGCCGGAAGATCTTCAGCGTTTCGGCCTCATCCCGGAATTCATCGGCCGTCTGCCAGTCATCGCGACCCTGGAAGACCTCGACGAGAAGGCTCTGATCCAGATCCTCACCGAGCCGAAGAACGCTCTGCTGAAACAGTACCAGCGTCTCTTCGACATGGAGAGCGTCCAGCTGACCTTCACGCCGGATGCCCTGACGGCTGTTGCTCGCCGCGCCATTACGCGGAAGACCGGTGCGCGTGGCCTGCGCTCCATCATGGAAGGCATTCTGCTTGATACGATGTTCGAACTGCCGAACCTGCGCGGTGTCGAAGAAGTCGTGATCAGCGGCGAAGTTGTGGATGGCAAAGCCGAACCGCTCTACGTCCACGCCAAGAAGAGCCAGCCGGAAGCCGGCTGATCTCTCTGCCAGAGCCAAGACATCAAGCGCCCCGGTCCTGAGAAGACCGGGGTGTTTTCTTTCGTGGCCGGGAACCATGCCCCTTAACAAGCAACAGTGGGCAGGGCACCTGTTCCTGGAATTTTAAAGGGCCGGCGCTTCGCAGCACCGGCCCTTCCTTCCCCCGTGTATCGGGTATCTGATCGTCTGTGCGATCAGTATTTGTAGTACATGTCGAACTCGACCGGATGCGGGTGGAGTTCATATTTCATGTTCTCTTCCATCTTCAGGTCGATGTAGGCATCGATCTGGTCGTCGTCGAAGACGCCGCCCTTCTTGAGGAAGTCACGGTCGGCATCGAGGGCAGCAAGAGCCTCACGCAGCGAGCCGCAGACTTGCGGAATGGCTTTGGCTTCTTCCGGCGGCAGGTCGTAGAGGTCCTTGTCCATGGCATCGCCCGGATGGATCTTGTTCTCGATACCGTCGAGACCAGCCATCAGCAGGGCTGCGAAGGCGAGGTACGGGTTGGCCATCGGGTCCGGGAAGCGGGTTTCGATACGCTTCGCTTTCGGGCTGTTGCCGAAAGGAATACGGATCGAGGCCGAACGGTTCCGTGCGGAGTAAGCCAGCATGACCGGCGCTTCATAGCCTGGGACCAGACGCTTGTAGCTGTTGGTCGACGGGTTGGTGATCGCGTTGAGGGCCTTGGCGTGCTTGATGATGCCGCCGATGTAGTAGAGGCAGGTCTCGGAGAGGTCTGCATACTGATTGCCGGCGAACAGCGGCTTGCCGCCGCTCCAGATCGACTGGTGGACGTGCATGCCCGATCCGTTGTCCTTGTACATAGGCTTCGGCATGAAGGTCGCCGTCTTGCCGTACGAATGGGCAACGTTCTGGATAACGTACTTATAGAGCTGCAGGCGGTCAGCCATCACGGTGAGGGTCGAGAATTTCAGACCGAGTTCGTGCTGGGCAGGCGCCACTTCGTGGTGGTGCTTTTCCGGGTCAAGGCCGATGTCCGCCATGATGGACAGCATTTCCGAACGCATATCCTGCTCGGAATCGATCGGCGGAACCGGGAAATAACCACCCTTCGGACCAGGGCGGTGGCCCATGTTGCCCATCGGGTATTCCTTGCCCGTGTTGATCGGCAGTTCCGTCGAGTCGAAGGAGTAGCCGGTGTTGTGCGGCTCAACGCTCCAACGAACGTCGTCGAAGACGAAGAACTCTGCTTCCGGACCGAAGAACACCGTGTCGCCAACGCCCGAAGCCTTCACATAGGCCTCGGCCTTCTTGGCGGTCGTGCGCGGGTCTCGGTTGTAAGGCTGACCGCTGATCGGATCCAGAACATCGCACATCACGGCAAGCGTGGTCTGCTGGAAGAACGGATCGATGATGGCAGACTTGGTGTCCGGCATGAGCAGCATGTCGGACTCGTTGATGGCCTTCCAGCCGGCAACCGAGGAGCCGTCAAACATCTGGCCGTCGATAAAGAAGTCGGCGTCCACCATGTCCTTGTGGAAAGAAACGTGCTGCATCTTGCCGCGCGGGTCGGTGAAGCGAAGGTCCACGTACTGGACGTCTTCTTCCTTCATGATTTTCATGAGGTTTTCAGCCATTGGAAATGCCCTCCATCTGTAAATTCGCTGAATCTTGTTAGGTGCTGCGCCGGATTAAAGCGCGGAATCGCCGGTTTCGCCGGTGCGGATCCGTACCGCATCAATAATATCGGAAACGAAGATTTTACCATCGCCGATCTTGTCAGTATGTGCGGCTTTTTTGATTGCCTCAACGGCACCTTCGACGGCGCTGTCGGCCAGAACGATTTCGATCTTCAGTTTCGGCAGGAAGTCGACGACATATTCCGCGCCACGGTAGAGTTCGGTGTGCCCCCGCTGACGACCGAACCCTTTGGCCTCGATGACTGTCATGCCTTGCAGGCCGATTTCCTGCAGAGCCTCTTTCACGTCATCGAGTTTGAAGGGTTTGATGATTGCCTCGATCTTTTTCATGGCCCTGTTCTCCCAGCCGCTGAGTGTCTGTTTGTAGACTCCGGTAGGCGGCTTCCGGAGCCTAGGCGAGACATTCATGCGTGTCTGGCCCCCTCCGATACGGGCGTGGTCAATAATTGTGCGTCGTTGCTGGTTATTTGGTCAAAGTGTGTGCGCTTGCTTTCGGCGAACTTGCGGCGTTCGCGTGAAGCTCAAACTGAAAATGACCTGTGTTAGTAATTGGTTGCGCCGGAAACAGGGGGATCTCCAACACCTGCCGTGGCTGGCATTCATCCATATCTGCTTGGGGGCGCAACCAACCATAGACCGCTTAAGGCGTGTGCACATGTTGCCGGACTGGACACGAATGCGAATGGTGCTGCTCCAATGCCGGGCATCTCTGAAACCGTTCGGGGCAGTGATCGGCAATACGGGCGGCATCTCGAATCGGCTGTCGTGGCCGCCAGGATTCTTCAGCGGCTTAACATCGCTGGCTCGGGGCCTTATCACCATGCCGACAGAAAGCTGGTCACCACCCGGCCGAAGCTGAACTGAAAAACGATACAAGGGAGCAGCATGATCTATCTCGTCCGCCATGGAGAGGCGGCCGCGAGTTGGGGGAACCACCCCAATCCCGGCCTGAGTGAACTGGGGCATAAACAGGCTGAAGCCGCCGCGACCGCGTTGGTCGGCCTTGGGGCGCGGAGCGCTGTGTGTAGCCCGATGCAACGCTGCCGGGAAACGGCAGCGGCGTTTGAGCGCTTGGCCGGGGTCACTGCTGCGGTTGAACCGGTCGTTTCGGAAATCGAAACGCCGGATAGCGTGAGCGACCGGGTTGAATGGCTGCAGGCCTACATGGCAGGAACCTGGGATAAGGAAGGCGCAGAGCATGATGCCTGGCGGAAGAAAATCGCCGAAGCTTTGGCCCTGCTTCCCGATAATACGGCCGTGTTTTCGCACTTTGTTGCGATCAATGCCGTCGTCAGCCTGATCGATCAGGACGACCGCACGACCGTGTTCAAGCCGGGGCATTGCTCGATTACGAAAGTGGATTTCAGTGGCGCTGTGCCGCGCGTCATCGAATACGGGAGCCAGGCGGCGACTCGCGTGCTATGAGCCCGTCATGGGCAGACCGATACTTACTCCGCAGGAAATGCAGGCCGCTGAACAGGCGGTCATTGGGCAGGGCCTCGACAGTTTTGAACTGATGCAGCGCGCGGGGGATGCCGTCGCTGAATTCGTCCACGCCAACTGGCCGGAAGGTTCCATCCAGGTTCTGTGCGGTCCGGGTGGCAATGGCGGCGATGGCTTTGTCGCCGCAGTCAAACTGTCGAAACTTTGGCGGGACGTGAAGGTCTACTCCATGGTTCCGGTTGCGGAGCTGAAGGACGATGCGGCCAAGGCGGCTGCACTCTGGGAGGGGCCTGTCGGCACGCTGGAAGAGGCCGTCGAGGCGCCACATGACCTTGTTCTGGATGCGCTTTTTGGGGGTGGATTGTCCCGCGCGATGGAAGGGCCTGCAGCGCAGCTGGCCCAGCGTGGCGGGCGCGTTATCTCGATTGATGTGCCCTCGGGCATCTGCGGCCTGCGCGCGAAACCGCTGGGGCCTTGCTTCCTGGCGGAAGGCACAATCACCTTTGCAGCCTTGCGGCCTGCACATGTGCTGAGGCCGGCGTCGGCGTATTGCGGCAGTGTTTTTGTTGCGGACATTGGTGTGCCGGTTCAGACGCGGCTGATGGAGAATAGCCCGGCGCTGTGGCTGCGCCTGCTGCCCCAGCCGGGCATGGCGGATCACAAGCACAGCCGTGGGCATCTGAAAGTGCTGAGCGGAGGTGTCTCGTCCACTGGCGCGGCGCGGCTGTCGGTGCGGGCAGGGCTGCGCATCGGGGCGGGGCTGGCGACGCTGTTGACGCCACCATCGGCGCTGATGGTCAATGCCGGGCAGCTGACGGCCGTGATGGTGAAAGCCGTCGACGGGGCTGAGGAGCTGTCCGAAGCGATCCAGACGGCTTCAGTCGTGATCGCCGGGCCGGGTGCAGGCATCACGCCGGCGACACGGGCCAATGTGGAGGCGATCCTGAAGGGGCCAGGGCGGGCCGTGCTCGACGCGGATGCGCTGACTGTGTTTGAAACACAGCAGGACCAACTGTTCAAACGCCTCCGCCCGGCAGACCTGCTGACCCCACATATCGGCGAATTCAAGCGCCTCTTTGGAGACCTTCTGGACACAGCCACCAACAAGGTTGAGGCCGTCCGGCAGGCCGCCGTCAGAGCTGGGTGCACTGTTCTCCTGAAGGGGCCTGACACTGTGATCGCGCAGCCGGATGGCGCTGCCGTCGTCAATATTCACGCCACGCGATGGCTTGCCACAGCAGGCTCAGGCGACGTTCTGGCAGGCTTTGCAGGTGGGCTGATGGCACAGGGCGCTGACACGTTGGTCGCGGCCAGTATGGCGGCATGGATACATGGTGAGGCTGGGCGGCGCGTCGGTGCGGGGCTGATTTCGGAAGATCTTGAGCGTCAGGTGCCGGACATCCTGAGCGCACTTCACGGCGAGATTGGCTGAGCCAAGTGGTGGATAGATCCGCCAGGCGGGCAATCAACAACACCGTGTAAACACCATGTAAGGACCATGTAGAGACCATTTATAGAGTGCCTTCCGGTGCAGTGACCCGTTGTGCCCGCGTGCGCTCTCGCCTAAGTGTGCGCCCGGAACGCGGATGTGGCGGAATTGGTAGACGCACTGGATTTAGGTGTGCGCGCCACGTGACGTGAATAAAAAATCATAAAAAACAAATAGTTAGTGTTTTCCGGTTGGGTGTGTCGATCCAGCCTGAAACATTGCGCGACTTCGCTCGCACATAACTGGAAGTCTAATGCGGAGGAACACACCAAGAAACATTGCTACCTATTGGAGAAAACAAAGCGCGACCTTAGGGTAGTTTCTGAAACAGCTGGAAATGTGGCGTGGCGTGTGACGCGAACATCGCTATATGAGCAAGGAACGCGGGTATGACGGAATTGGTAGACGTGCGAGATTTAGGTTCTCGTGTCGCAAGGCGTGGGGGTTCGAGTCCCTCTACCCGCACCACAGCCGGTGAGCAGTGATGTCTTCGTATTTCGAGCAAACTGCATCAACTATGAGAGCTACCGCTCTGCGCAGAGCGGACGCGTCGGCCAACGAAGTCCTTGCACAATTCAGTATGGGTGGACGTGTTTCGTCAGGGGCTTTCTGGCGTGCTCTAGAAAAGAAACTAGCAGATGAGCTGCGCCAGTTCGCTAATGAACTTCAGGTCCGTTTGGAGCAGTTCGATGTCGAACACGCACCGATAAAGAAGGCAGATTTCTCTTTAGCAAAACAGCAGATACACGAATTCGAAGCGGGGCTCCGAGGTATTTTTCAGCGGCACGCTGAACGTCAAGGTGATCGATATCCTGCGAGCTATCAGCCATTTGGGGATGGCGATTTAGCTAACGCCGTACGCCAAGCGGAACTGAATATTGAAGGCTACGAGAGCGTTTTCAAATCCAAGCGATCCTTTTGGAAGTGGGCGTTCGGCGATGCCCGACGCGTAGTTTTCACGATAATCGTTGGGACTGTGGCTAATGTCGGAGTTCAGGCGTTTAAACTTTTGTGGGAAGCTGTGGCACTGGCGATCAAATAAATCGGCTATTCTCAGTGTGACGCGATGTGACGCGTGTTCGACAGACCCACAGCAGCTCAATCCAACATCGGTTTAGATTTAGGTTCCAGCGCCGCAAGGCGTGGAGGTTCGAGTCCTCTCATCCGCACCATTCAATTCCGGTGGCGCTGCGCGCCAGAAATCGATCGAGGATCAATTTCAGGAATTGAATGCTCGAAGCGCAAGCGAGAGCCAACGCGATCCGTGTTCAGATGCAAAGGAAACAAGTCGCATGGCATTCGATCCGTCGATTGGTGTTCCCGGGAAACCCTGGGGCGAGGAGGAGCGCCGCCAGTGGCGATCCCTGCAAAGTCCGCAGCGCAGCTACGTCAAGGACGTGGTCTCTCGAATCGGGGGGCTGGGCGAGCGGTTCGAGCGGCTGACCTATGGCCGGATCGAGTATGGCGCTGACGCCTATGACCTCTTTGCCTTTCGCAGCCGTGAGATGAATCCCGATCTGCCGACGGCGCTCGTGACCGGCGGCGTGCACGGATACGAGACGAGCGGCGTCATGGGCGCACTGGCGTTTCTGGAGGAAGCGGCCGCCGCCTATACTGGCAAGGTCAATCTTCTGGTCGCGCCTTGCGTGAGCCCGTGGGCCTATGAGCGCATCAACCGGTGGAATTACGATGCGGTCGACCCGAACCGCAATTTCCGGACAGGCGGCCCCGCGCGCGAGGCGACGGCCCTGATGGAATGGGTGCGGTCCGCCGCAAGCGATTATCTCCTCCATATCGATCTGCACGAGACGACGGACAGCGACGAAACCGAGTTCCGGCTCGCCTTGAGCGCGCGCGATGGTGTGGATTTCAAAGCGGGCACCATTCCCGACGGGTTCTATCTGGTGGCCGACAGCGAGGATCCGCAGCTGGAATTCCAGGAGGCCGTCATCTCTGCTGTCGAACATGTGACCCATATCGCCCCCGCCGATGAGAAGGGGGAGATCATCGGATCGCCCGTTATTGCGCGGGGCGTGATTGAGTATCCGCTGGCGCAGCTGGCGCTGTGCGCGTCGATCACGAATGCGCGCTTCAAGACGACGACCGAAGTCTATCCTGACAGTCCGCGCGTCACGCCTGAAAACTGCAACCGGGCGCAGGTGGCGGCCGTGTGCGCCGCGTTGGATTACGCGTTAGCGCGCTGATCAGCCCTCATCCGGACGGGTTAATTCGTCCCCGCCGTTTCCACCGCAAACGGATCATCTGACGGGTCGTCGTTCCAGATGTACTCGGCCACCCTGGCGACGTTCTCGGCTTTCTCCCGGCCTTCGAGGTCTTCGACCAGGGCGAGGGCCATGTCGATGCCTGCGGAGATGCCCGAAGAGGTGACGTATTTCCCGTCCTCTACCCAGCGGGCGCTCGGCTGCCAGAGGACTTCGCCGTCCTGGCTGGTGACAAAGGCCCAGGCCATCTTGTTGGAGGTCGCCTTGCGTCCGTCGAGGATGCCGGCCTTGGCGAGTACAGCAGAGCCGGTGCAGACCGAGGTCGTGTATTCGGTGCCTTTGTCCTGCATGCGCAGGAAATCCAGCATGACAGGATTGTTCACCTCTGTCCGCGTGCCCATGCCGCCGGGGATCATGATGATGTCGAACTGTGGCGCGTCTTCAAAGGAGTAGTCGGTGACGGTGTCGATGCCCTGTGCAGAGGTGATCGTCCCGCCATGTTCCGACACGGTGACGATCCTGTAGTCCTCGAGGCGCCCCCACATTTCGACCGGGCCGAACACGTCCAGCGTCTCGAAGCGTGGGAAGAGGACGATGGCGAGCGTCTTGGTCTTTTCCTTCGCCGTAGCGGTGGGCGGGGCGGTTTGTGCGGCAGCCTGCAGGGCGGAAGGGCCTGCCAGCGACAGGGCGGAAGTGGCGAGCAGGATGCGGAAAAGGGCGGGAAGCTTCATGTTGGGGTCTCCATCTGAAACGGAGGCTGCTGTCGCATATGCCGTAGCGAAAGGGATTTCAGGCCGATCCGGGCGAATTTCCCGTCTTCTCCCGTGGTTGCGGCACAGGGCAGGCGGCAGAGCCGGGATTTTGAGCGCAGATCCCGGGCTCGCCCCGCTAAAATCCACCGCTGAGAAACCCGCAGAACCCGCGTGGACAGGGCGATTTCCGTGTGACATAAGCCGCCCCTTCAGACACAGATCAGATGGCTGCCGGAAGGGCATGACCGGGCCTGATCGCCAGAACGGATGAATGAACCGATGGAAGTGACCCAGACGAAGGCAGAAGGTCTCAGCCGCACCTTCGCCGTCAAGGTGCCGGCAAGCGAACTGCAGGCCAAACTCGACGCCCGGATTGAAGAAATCCGCCCGAACATGAACCTCAAGGGCTTCCGCCCGGGTAAGGTTCCGGCTGCGCACGTGCGCAAGATGTTCGGCCGCGACCTGATGGGCGAAATCATCGACAAGACCGTCAACGAGACCAACCAGAAAGCCATCGAGGACGCAGAACTGCGCCCGGCAGGCCAGCCGGATGTGCATCTGGAAGGCGACATCGAAGACGTGGTGAAAGGCGAGGCTGACCTTGCCTATCACATGCATGTCGACATCATGCCGGAATTCGAGCCGGTGGACGTGAAGACGCTGAAAGTCACCCGCCCGGTCGCCGAAGTGGCTGACGAGCAGATCGACGAAGCGCTGAAGAACCTCGCCGAGCAGAACAAGCAGTATGAGCCGCGCGGCAAGACTGCCAAGGCGAAAGATGGCGACGCAGTCGTGATCGACTTCGTTGGCAAGATCGACGGCGAACCCTTTGATGGCGGCGCTGCCGAGCAGCAGACCGTCGTACTCGGCTCCGGCCGCTTCATCCCGGGCTTCGAAGAGCAGCTCGTCGGTGTGAAGACGGGCGAAGAGAAGAACCTGGAAGTGAGCTTCCCGGAAGACTACCCGTCGAAAGACCTGGCTGGCAAAGCCGCCGTGTTCGAAACCAAGGTGCACGAAGTGCGCGCACCGAAGGAAGCCGAGATCGACGACGAGTTCGCCAAGGGTCTCGGCCTTGAGTCGCTGGAACAGCTGAAAGGCCTCATCAGCGACCAGCTGAAAGGCGAACTGGACCAGGCCTCGCGCAGCAAAGCCAAGCGTGACCTGCTGGACCGTCTGGACGAAGCCCACAGCTTCGACCTGCCGCCGAACATGGTGGAAGCTGAATTCGGCCAGATCTGGGACCAGCTTCAGCGTGAAATGGATGCCGGCCGCGTTGAGGACGAAGACAAGAACAAGTCGGAAGACGACCTGAAGAAAGAGTACCGCGAGATCGCAGAGCGCCGCGTGCGCCTCGGCCTCGTTCTGGCGGAGATCGGCCGCGTCAACGACGTGAAGATCACCGAGCAGGAAGTCCAGCAGGCCCTGATCCGCGAAGCCCGCCAGTATCCGGGCCAGGAGCGTCAGGTGATCGAGTTCTTCCAGAAGAACCCGAACGCAATGGCCCAGCTCCGCGCTCCGATCTATGAGGACAAAGTCGTCGACTTCATCCTTGGCGAAGCGGAAGTGACCGACAAGCCGGTCTCCCGCGAAGAGCTGTTCAAGGAAGACGAAGAGTAAGCCTCTTCCAACCTCACATAAATTTAACGACGCCGGGCCCCAAAGCCCGGCGTTTTGCTGTTCTGAGCCGGTGTGAGCCAGTTGGTAAACCGCCTATTAACCGAGCCGGGCGAAGGTGCCTCGAATCGTTAATAAGGGGTTTCGGTTCTCATGAGCGTGCAAGCGATCCGGCCGCAGCTGACAGAGCAGGACATCCACCGCCTGATGAAGGGCGAAACGCCCGAGCAGCGCGCGTCGGTGGCTCACCGTCTGTGCCGCCGTATCGCGCTGGATGTACTGAGCGACGATGAGCGCAAGTACGCCGAAGAGATCATGGCAATCCTTGCGGACGATGCGGCTGACCTTGTGCGTCGTACGCTGTCCGTTACGCTGCGCAACTCGCCGATCCTGCCGCGCGAGATCGCGCTAAAGCTGGCGCAGGACATCGAGGCCGTGGCCATTCCGGTGCTGCAGGATTCCCCGGTGTTCACCGAGGAAGACCTGATCGAGCTGGTTCTTTCGGTCACGGCGGCGAAGCAGGCGGCGATTGCCGCGCGGGACAACATCTCCGTCACGCTGACCGAAGTGATTTCGGAGCATGGTGCGGTGGAAGCCGTACGGGCGCTCGCATCCAATACCAGCGCCGAATATACCGACCGGGCCTATGATGACACGCTGCGCCGTTTCGGCAGCGACGAGATCGTCCAGAAGGGCCTGATCCGGCGGGAGTTCATCCCGACCCATATCGCGGAGAAGATGGTCTCACTGGTTTCCGGCCAGCTGTTCGACATGCTGGTGAACCGGCATGAGCTGCCGGCGCAGATGGCGATCGACCTGGCGGCAGGCGCGCGCGAGCGGGCGACGATCGACCTGGTGGAACAGGCTGGCCGCTCAAACGACCTGACGCGCTTCGTGGCGCAGCTGAACCTCAATGGCCGGCTTAGCCACTCCCTGATCATGCGCGCGCTCTGCTGCGGCCAGATGCCGTTTGTCGAGCATGCGCTAGCTGAACTGTCCGGCGTGGCACACCAGCGCGTATGGCTGATGATCCATGATGCTGGTCCGCTGGGCCTGCAGGCCGTGTTCGACCGGGCAGGCCTGCCGCGCAAGATGCTGCCAGCCTTCAAGGCGGCGGTGAACGTGTTCCATGAGACCGAATATGATGGCGGACCGAATGACCGCGCCCGTTTCCGCGCGCGCATGATCGAGCGCGTGCTGACCCAGTTCCAGGCCATTCCGAAGGACGATCTGGACTACCTGCTCGACAAGCTGGACTATTATTCGGAAATGGCGGCTGCCGAAGAGGCAGACGGAGCCGATACCGACGCGGCTTAGGCGTCGGTACGAAGGCGCGTCCCAGCCGAGATGCCGAGGCGGGCAAGCTCGTCTGCATCACGCCAGTTGGCGTTCTCTGCGATCACAAGGATGCCGGCGCCCGCAGCGGTTTCGCATGTTTCCATGAGAAGGTCGCAGTCGAGGTTGCGGGCATCGACGCGCAGCGTGTCGATCAGAAGGCGCATGCCTTCTGCCAGCGGCGTTTGCCAGGATTTGCGCATGTCGACAGAAACGCGGAAGCCGTGCCGGCGGAAATGTGCCACGCGGCTGGTGCAGTCTGCGGCGTCGCCAGCAAAGGCCGTATCGGTGAACTCGATGCAGAATTCCTGCTGGCAGAAGACGCTGCGGCGCACGCGGGCATCGCAGGCAAGGGCCGTATCCGGGTTGGCGAGCGCGGCGACCGGCGCAGGCACAATGATCGGGCGGTGATCGTGGCGGAACTGGTGGGCGACACTGGCGACCTCGCCAATCCGGTCTGCGACCCATTTGGCAGAGTTGGATTCGCTGCGGCGGGCGCGGGCCGGGCCGAAGGATGGGCCATCTTCAAAACAGAAGGGCAGTTCCGCCGCGATGCCGAGCGCATCGCCCGTGGCCAGGTCCAGGACCGGATCGAAGCGAACCGCCGGTGCCGGAAGGGTTTGGACGGAAGTGTTTGCCCAGGTCTGTTTCATCATGTCCCGCTCTTGTGTCTCGTTGGTCTTGCTTTCCCTAGGGGCTGAGGCTGAAGATCACGCGTAAGAACAGAGGCACATTTCGATAAAATTTGCCCGATAGGGGGAACCATCATGGAAAAGACGCCCGCTGAACCGAGGCTTTCGGCAACAATTCTGATGCTGCGCGACGCGCTTCCCGGCCCGCCGGAAGTGCTGATGGTGAAGCGCCATTATGAGATCGACTTTGCGGCTGGTGCGCTGGTGTTCCCGGGCGGCAAGGCCAGCGCTGACGATTCACGCGCCGAGTGGGATGCCTATACCGATGGTGACTATGGCCCTGTGCAGCAGGATGCGCGTATAGCGGCCGTTCGCGAGGCGTATGAAGAAAGCGGCCTGCTGTTGGCGCGTCCGGCCTCGGCACGCGGAACCGGCGCGGCGCTTGTCGGCTCGGATATCGCTGAAAAGCTGGCACCACACCGCCACGCCGTGGACCGGGGCGAGATGAGCTTTCTCGACCTGATCCGTGAGCATGACCTTGTTCTGGCGCTCGACAGCCTTGTGCATTTTGGCCACTGGATCACGCCGATCATGATGCCAAAGCGCTTCGACACGCATTTCTATGTGGCGCCGGCCCCGGCTAACCAGGTCGCGGCGCATGACGGACGCGAGACGACGGATGCCGTCTGGCTGAGCGCGGAAGAGGCGCTGGCGCAGGAGGCCGATGGGCGCGCGACCATCATATTCCCGACACGGATGAACCTGAAGCGTCTGACGCTGGCGACCTCCATGACCGATGCGCTGGTGCGTTTCGGCTCCATGGACGTGCCGACTATCCTGCCCCAGCCCGGCAAGAATGAGGCAGGCGAGACCTGCCTGTTCATTCCGGACGTCGAAGGCTATGGCCAGACGGTAGAGCTGCTCTCCAACGTCAAGGTCTGAGCTTGTCCGTTAAAGGATGAACTTTGACAGGTCTGCGTTTGCGGCGAGGCCGCTGACACGCTCATTCACATAGTCCGCCGTGATGGTGATCGTTTCCCCCTTTTTCTCGGGGGCTTCGAAGCTGATCTCGTCGAGCAGGCGCTCCAGAACGGTTTGCAGGCGGCGGGCGCCGATATTCTCGACGCTGTTGTTCACCGCTTCGGCGAGATCGGCCAGCCTGTCGATGGCGGCGTCCTCGAAGACAAGCGTCACGCCCTCGGCGGCCAGCAGGGCCTCATACTGGCGGATAAGACTGGCTTCTGGTTCGACCAGGATGCGGCGCAGGTCGTCGCGGGTCAGGGCTTCCAGTTCCACGCGGATGGGCAGGCGGCCTTGCAGTTCGGGCAACAGGTCCGACGGCTTGGAGACGTGGAAGGCACCGGAGGCGATAAACAGGATGTGGTCTGTCTTCACGGCGCCGCGCTTGGTGGAAACGGTCGTGCCTTCGATCAGGGGCAGCAGGTCGCGCTGAACACCTTCGCGGCTGACATCGGCGCCGCCGCGCTCTGACTTGGCGGCGATCTTGTCGATCTCGTCCAGGAAGACGATGCCGTCCTGCTCCACCGCATTGATGGCTTCGCGAACGATGGTTTCCTCGTCCAGCATCTTGTCGGCTTCTTCGTCGAGCAGGGGCTTGTAGGCATCCTTCACCGTGGTGCGCACGCGCTTGGTGCGCCCGCCCATGGCTTTGCCCAGCATGTCAGACAGGTTGATCATCCCCATGGAACCGCCCTGGCCTGGCAGGTCGAACATCTGCATAGGGCCGCCGGTTTCCGGCATGTCGATGTCGACTTCCTTCTCGTCCAGTTCGCCATCGCGTAGTTTGCGGCGGAAGACTTCGCGGGTGGATGATTGGGCTTCCTCGCCGACAAGGGCATCCAGCAGGCGTTCTTCGGCGGCGTCCTGCGCTTTCTGTTGCACGCCGGCGCGTTTCTGTTCGCGGATCATGCCGACGGCGGCCTCGACCAGGTCGCGGACGATCTGTTCCACATCGCGGCCGACATAGCCGACCTCGGTGAACTTGGTGGCTTCGACCTTCAGGAAGGGCGCATTGGCGAGCCGGGCAAGGCGGCGGGAGACTTCCGTCTTGCCGACGCCGGTGGGCCCGATCATCAGGATGTTCTTCGGCGTGATCTCCCCCTGCAGGTGTTCCGGGGCCTGCTTGCGGCGCCAGCGATTGCGCAGGGCAATGGCGACGGCGCGCTTGGCGCCGGTCTGGCCAACAATGTGGCGATCGAGTTCAGCGACGATTTCGCGGGGCGTAAGTTCGGTCATGTCGTGTGGAGGTCCGGTCAGATGTCGAGGGTTTCGACCGTGAAGTTCGCATTGGTGTAGACGCAGATGTCAGCAGCGATCTGCATCGCCTTGCGGCCGATGGTTTCGGCGTCTTCTTCGTAGTCGTAGAGAGCGCGGGCGGCGGAGAGGGCGTAATTGCCACCGGACCCGACCGCGACGACGTTATATTCCGGCTCCAGCACGTCCCCGGCGCCGGTCAGGACGAGGGTGACTTCCTTGTCCGCCACGATCAGCAGGGCTTCCAGCTTCTGGAGGTACTTCTCGGTGCGCCAGTCTTTCGCAAGTTCGACGGCGGCGCGTGAGAGCTGGCCGTTGTGGCGCTCCAGCTTGGTCTCCAGCCGTTCGAACAGGGTGAATGCGTCTGCCGTGGCTCCGGCAAAGCCGGCGAGGATCGCCCCGTCAGCCAGGCGGCGGACCTTGCGGGCATTGCCTTTCATGACGGTCTGGCCCATCGAGACCTGACCGTCTGACAGCATGACAAGTTTGTGGTTCTTGCGAACGGCCAGGATGGTCGTGCCATGCCAGCCGGGGGAAGTGGAATTGGATGCGCCAGTCATGCCGGAGATGTGGACGCTAAGGCCGTCTGGTGCAAGGAGTCGGCTGGACCGCAATGTCGGCACGTTTTGTCACATAAGTGTCGCGGCACTCCAGTAAGGGGTGCACAGCTGACGGTTTAACGGGGACTGGATGCTCTCTGAATTGGGCCACCTGCCAATGGACTTCCTGCTTCTCGCGGCGGCGGTGACTCTTGCATCCTTTGGATTCATTGCAGGACGCCTTCGGGCGGAGCAGTTTTCCTTCTCCGGCGACATCCATCCGAACTCCCGTCCGAACGCCCATGGCTACTTCGTTCTGATGTGGAGCCTGGTGCCGGTCGTGCTGGTGGGCCTGGGCTATATCATTTTCGGCGAGGGCGCTTCCCGGGCGATCCTGCGGAGTGAATTGCCTGACGGGTTTTCGATTCTGACACCGGGCGAACTGACGACCTATCTGGACACGGTGGCCCGCGCGGCCCGCATGCCGGGCTTTCTCAGCGGGGAACGTGTCTTCGACACGGTGACCGAACGCTATGGCGAGATCAGAGGTTCGATCAACCTCATCACGCTGTGTGTGGCGGGGGCTCTGTCTCTCAGCGGCATGGTGCTGGCGAGGCGCTGCCTGTCACCGGAATTCCGGGCGCGCCAGCATGTCGAAAGCGGGATCGAGTGGTTCCTGTTCTTGTGCGCGGCACTGGCCATCGCGACTACGGTCGGCATCGTCGCCTCGCTTGTGTTTGAAAGCCTGCGTTTCTTCTCAGAGGTTCCGGTCTGGGATTTCCTGCTGGGCACACGATGGAACGCGCAGACCAGCGCCGAGTTTGGGGCGCTGCCGCTGTTCTTCGGCACATTCATGATCTCTTTCTTCGCCATGATGGTGGCTGCGCCGGTCGGCCTGTTCGCGGCAATCTATCTTTCGGAATATGCGAGCAGGCAGGTGCGGGCGATCATCAAGCCCGTGCTGGAGATCCTCGCGGGGATTCCGACGGTCGTTTATGGCTTCTTTGCCCTCTTGGTGGTTGCGCCTGCCGTGCGGAGCATCGCACTGTGGATCAACCAGTTGCTGATTGCCTGGGGCTTAGCCGATGGTGCCGTTCTGGCCGCGCAGCCGACCAGTGCGCTGGCGGCGGGGATCGTGATGGGCATCATGGTGATCCCGTTCGTCTCGTCCCTGTCAGACGATGTGATCCGCGCTGTGCCGCAATCCTTACGGGACGGGGCCTATGCCATGGGCGCCACGAAATCCGAGGCTGTGCGCCAGGTCGTGGTGCCGGCGGCCTTGCCGGGCATTATCGCTGCCCTGCTGCTGGCTGTGTCGCGTGCCATCGGCGAAACCATGATCGTGGTCATGGCGGCGGGTCAGCGTGCCAGGATTTCGCCCGACCCGACATCGGACCTCACGACGATCACCGTGCAGATCGTCTCGTTGCTGACCGGGGAATCCGAGTTCGACAGCCCGAAGACGCTGTCGGCCTTTGCGCTGGGGCTCGTGCTGTTCGTCATCACGCTGCTGTTCAATCTGGTCGCCATCAACGTCGTAAAGCGGTTCCGTGAAAAATATGAGTGATCCGGTCGCCTCCCCATTCGCCAGTGAAAGGGCGCTGAAGCGGCTCCGCCGCCGGCGCGCGGCTGACCGGCGCTTCAAATGGTACGGACGTCTGGCCATCGGCTTTGCGCTGGCCGCGCTCGCGCTGTTGCTGGCCTCCATCGCGACGCAGGCTGTTTCGGCGGCGAGCTATCACGTTGTCGCTTTTGACCTGAATCTGGACAAAAAGACGTTCGGGACAACGAGGCCGGATGATCCACCGCCGCTCGATAAGGTGTATGTCCTTGTGCGGGCCGATCTGCTGGAGCGGTTTCCAGAGGCGGATACGGATCCGGCCTTGCGGCATGAATTGATGGGGCTGGTTACACGCCTGGCTGTTCTGCCGGTGGCGCGCGAGATTGTACGGAAGCCAAGGGACATTGGAACGGTGCGCCGGGCGGAGTTGCCTCTATCGGACGATCTGGACCTCTTCCTGAAAGGCGCCACTGCGCGGCACCTGACCGTGCCGGTCGGGCGGGTGGAGGTGGATGGAGACGAGCGGCCGGTCGCTACATTGACAGGGACTGGGGCGTTCGAGCGTGTGATGGCGGCAGCCTCGCTGGAGGCCATGCCGGAGTTGGGCTCACCGGGGGCGGGATCCATCCTGATGACAGCGGGCGCTTCAAGCCTGGAGCTGACCCGCCTGACACCTTCCGAAGCGACCGGTATTCTGCTGACGGGCAGCATCGAGGACTTCCGCACCCACCCGGTGCGGGCGCGCCTTATTCCCGCGCCAGAATCCGAACGCACAATCAGCGACCGGCAGATTGCCTGGCTTCTGGCGCTCAAGGCTGACGGGCGGGTTGCGCGTGTTCCGCACTGGAGCCTGCTGACCCATACGGACAGCACCCAGCCTGAACTGGCCGGGGCGCTTGCGGCCATTGTCGGATCTCTTCTGACTCTCCTGATCACCGCGGCTCTGGCCATCCCCGTGGGGATTCTTGCGTCGATCTATCTGGAAGAATTTGCGCCCCGGAACCGGGTGACAGGTCTGATCGAAGTGAACATCAACAATCTGGCGGCTGTACCATCAATCGTGTTCGGCCTGTTGGGGGCGGCTGTGTTCCTGGGGGCGTTCGGCTTGCCGCGGTCTGCCCCTGTCGTTGGTGGGCTTGTGCTGGCGCTTTTGATCCTTCCGGTGGTGATCATCGCGTCACGCACGGCGCTGAAGGCCGTGCCGCAGTCGATCCGCGACGCGGCGCTCGCGATCGGAGCATCGCGGATGCAGACCGTTTTCCATCATGTCCTGCCGCTGGCAGCGCCGGGCATGTTGACTGGCGCCATTCTCGGCATGGCGCGTGCACTGGGTGAGACGGCGCCTCTGCTGCTCATCGGGATGGTCGCCTTCGTGGCGGAAGTGCCGCGCGGGCCGACGGATGAGGCAACTGCCTTGCCGGTGCTGATCTATTCCTGGGCGACGCAAGCCGAACGCGCCTGGGAACCGATGACGGGCGCGGTCATTTTGATCTTGCTCGCCTTCCTGATAGCGATGAACGGCGTGGTCGTATTCCTGCGCCGGAAATTCGAGCGGAGATGGTGATGGACGGTACACTCGGAGAAAAGACCGCGCCGGATAAGGGCGTCCTTCCGGATGCGCCGGAAGCCGCTGCACGCATGTCCTGCCGCAACATCAATGTCTACTATGGTGAGAAGCAGGCCATTTATGATGTGTCACTGCAGATCGCTGACCGCTCGGTCACGGCCCTGATCGGGCCTTCGGGGTGTGGCAAGTCCACCTTCCTCCGCTGCCTGAACCGCATGAACGATACGATCGAAGGCTGCCATGTGGAGGGCGAGATCCTGATGGAAGGGGAGAACATCAATTCTCCCAGTATCGACCCGGTTCTGCTTCGCTCGCGTGTCGGCATGGTATTCCAGAAGCCGAACCCGTTTCCGAAGTCGATCTATGAGAATATCGCCTACGGGCCGCGCATTCACGGGCTTGCCCAGGGGCGGGAAGACCTGGACGAGATCGTCGAGAAAAGCCTGCGGCGGGCTGGTTTGTGGGAAGAGGTGAAGGATCGCCTGAATGTTGCGGGCACCAGCCTTTCAGGCGGTCAGCAGCAGCGCCTTTGTATCGCCCGCGCCATTGCTGTGCGGCCGGAAGTGATTTTGATGGACGAACCGTGTTCCGCGCTTGACCCGATTGCCACGGCAAGGATCGAGGAGCTGATCGACGATCTTCGGAAGCGCTACTGCATCGTGATCGTGACGCACTCCATGCAGCAGGCTGCGCGGGTTTCTCAGCGTACGGCCTTCTTTCATCTCGGGTCACTGGTTGAGATGGGCGAGACGGATCAGATTTTCACCAGTCCCCGCGACCGGCGGACGGAAGACTACATTACGGGACGTTTTGGGTAAGGGATCATGTCGGAACATATTGTTTCTGCTTTCACGGAAGAGCTTGATCGTCTGTCTGCAGACATTCTCCGCATGGGTGGTATCGTCGAGGAAATGATCGTCGATTCCTGCCGCGCCGTGCTGCACAATGATCTGGAGCTGGCCGCAGAGGTGATCGACCGGGATCCGCAGGTCGACAGGATGGAAGCAGAAGTCGAGCGCCAGATTGTCAGCCTGATCGCACGCCGCCAGCCGATGGCGCATGACCTGCGGTCTGTTTTCGCTGCCCTGAAAGTGTCAGGCGAGCTGGAGCGTATCGGCGACCTCTCCAAGAATATCGGCAAGCGGGCGTTGAACCTGGATGCCGCCGTCTTTCCTGCCATGCGCAGCGGAGTTGCCCGTATGGCGGGGCCTGTGTCGCGGCAATTGCATCAGGTTCTGAACGCATACGCTTCGGGCAATGCCGCAGAAGCGAAAGCCGTTTGGGAAAGCGATGATGAAATCGACCAGCACTACAACGCCCTGTTCCGCGAGATGCTGACCTACATGATCGAAGACCCACGTTCGATCAGTGATGGGGCGCACATGCTGTTTATGGCGAAAAATCTTGAGCGGATCGGCGACCACTGTACCAACATCGCTGAGTTCGTATTTTTCCAGATCACCGGTGAAAACCTGATGCAGCAGGATCGCCCGAAGCTTTGAGTACCCGAATGGTGCTTGCCAGGAGTATGACATGAAACCTTATGTGCTGATCGCAGAAGACGAGAGCGCCGTCTCGGAACTGCTTCAATACAATCTGAAGCGCGAAGACTATGAGGTCGCCATTGCCAATGATGGTGAGGAGGCCCTTCTGATGATCGAGGAGAGGGCGCCTGACCTTTTGCTGCTCGACTGGATGCTGCCGAAAGTGAGCGGTATCGAGGTCTGCCGCCGCGTGCGCAGTGGCGGCGTGAACCCGAACCTGCCGATCATCATGTTGACGGCGCGCGGGGAAGAGAGCGATCGTATTCGCGGACTTGATACGGGTGCAGACGATTATGTCACCAAGCCCTTCTCGACGACCGAACTGATGGCGCGGGTGCGCGCCGTGCTGCGGCGTATCCGCCCGGGCCTGCGGGATGACAAGGTGGTTGTCGGCGATATCGAGATCGACCGGGTCGAACACCGGGTGACCCGCAACGGGGAAGACATTCACCTCGGGCCGACGGAGTTCCGTCTGCTGGACTATTTCATGCAGCACCCGGGGCGGGTCTTCTCGCGTGAGCAGCTGCTCGACACGGTGTGGGGCTCGGATGTCTATGTCGAGCTGCGCACGGTGGACGTGCATGTCGGGCGCCTGCGCAAGGCGCTCCGGCAGAGCGGGGGGGACGATCCGATCCGTACCGTCCGCTCCGCCGGGTATGCGCTGCGCGGCGACTAGAAGAGTTCTTCCAGGAAGAGCTTGAGGCTGGCGAAGCTGCGCCGGTCTGCATCGGCATTGTAAACCGTGCCCATGTCCATGTTGTTTGCGCCGAGCGTGGTGAAAGCGTGGTAGGACTGGCCGTGTGCGTGCAGCTGCCAGTCCGCGCCCGCATCTCCCATCTCCTTGGCAATGGCCAGCACGTCTGCCGGTGGGGCCATCGGGTCCAGCCAGCCATGTTCGATCAGGACTTTGGCGCTGATCTTCGGGCTGGGGATGTTGTCGGCCGGGTTGAACAAGGCGTGGAAAGAGGCGACGCCGGCCAGGTCCATGCCTGCACGGGCCATGTCCAGCACGCAGAGGCCGCCAAAGCAGAAGCCGATAGCGGCGGCTTTTGAGGCGTCGACGCCCGGTTGGGTCTTGGCCGCTGCGAGACCGCCTGCGAGGCGTTTCTGCAGCTCTGCTCGGTCACCCACCAGCGGGTTCATCAGGGCCTGGCATTCCTCGACCGTTTCGCCGCGCTTGCCCTTGCCGTAAACATCCATGGCGAAAGCTGCATAGCCGAGTTCGTTCGCGACCCGGCCGGCTTTCTGGATTTCATTGGCGCCCAGGCCGCCCCAGGCGTGTGCGATCACGACGACGGGCAGGTTGGTCTTGCCTTCCGGAGCGAGGAAGTAGCCCTCATAGGTCTGGCCATCCACGGTGTAGTCGACTGCGCTCATGTTGAAGTCCTCTCTTTCTGATGAGGCTTTCATAGAGAGGCAGCGCTAGGCCAATCAAGGGAAATGGCGATTAGTATGCGGATTCTAGACTTTTCCCTTATCTCCGGTGCCATGGACAATCCGTGAAGGAGTAACTCCCATGGCAAAAGACAAAAAAGCAAAGAAAGCCAAGAAATCCGAAGCCCGCGCGAAGGCCGAACAGATCGGCAAGGCGATTGAGGCACAATCGGCTGAAATGGCTCACAAGATCTGGCTTGCCGGCGTTGGCGCCTATGGCAAAGCCTATGACAAGGCACTCGCCAATGCTGCGACTTTCAACAAGCAGTCGACCGAGCTATTCGAGGACCTCGTAAAGCGCGGCGAAGAGATCGAATCCGACGTGAAAGCCCGTTTCGCTGCCGATGAGCGTGTGACCAAGGCGACCGAAACGGTGGCGAAAGCCAATGCTGCGGCCCGCAAGTATCAGGCCGAAGCCTATGACCGCTTTGAGGCCCGTATGGAACGCATGCGTGACCTGCTGGGCGTCAAGCAGCTCAGCGAACGTACCTCGAAACTCGCTTCCAAGCTCGACAAGCTGGAAGACGATGTGGCGGAAACGGTCGCCAATACCAAGGATCGCATGAGCAAGGTTGACCTCAAGGCGCGCATTGCCCGCCTGTCGGCTGAAATCGAGGCGGTTGCCGGTGAAACCGGTGCTGACATCGCGAAGACGGCGAAGAAGGCTGCAGGCAAGACGTCGAAAGCTGTGAAAGCGGCTGTCGCTTTGCCGGAAGCATCTGATGATCTTTCGCAGATCACCGGCGTCGGTCCGGCTATGGTGAAAAAGCTAAATGACGCGGGCGTCTATAGCTTCTCCCAGCTGGCCGCGATGAAGAAGGCTGATGCCGAAGCGCTCGACGCGAAAATCGGTGCCCGTGGCCGGGTGACCCGCGACGGCTGGGTCAAGCAGGCCAAGGCGCTCGCGAAGAAATAAGGGGCAAAGGGCAGGCGGGCGGCTGTAATGGTTGCCCGCCGCTATGCCTTGCTCGCTTCATAGTGCGCTATCATTCGCGAGAGCTCGTCGAAGCCGTTCTCGCCCATATAGGGCACAATCAGGCTCATGACCTGGAACACGGTCTTGTGGATCAGGGCCGTGCCGCTCAGATTGCTGCGGTTCATGGTGTCGGCTTCCAGCCAGAAGGTCAGCGCCATCATGATCTGATCGGTGAGGGCTTCGGAAAGCCGGGGGTCGAGCGCGACCACTTCGGCCTTCCCAAGATCTTCCAGCACGTAGCGGATTGTTGTGCGCTGTTCGGCAACAAGGGTGCGGAAGCGGCTGGCGAGGTCCGGATAGCGATCCAAGAGCACGCCAAGGTTCCGGTAGAAGAAACGGAAATCATAGATCTCTTCGAGGATGATGTAGAGATAGACCCAGTTGTCCTCAATGGAGGTCACCCGTCCGCGGGAGCCGCGCAGGATCACCCGCATCTCTTCTTCGAAACTGGCGAAAAGGGCCCGGATGATCGCGTCCTTGCCCTTGAAATGATAATAAAGATTGCCGGGGCTGATGCC
Organism: Hyphomonas sp.; assembly: GCA_041398445.1. GTDB lineage: Bacteria > Pseudomonadota > Alphaproteobacteria > Caulobacterales > Hyphomonadaceae > Hyphomonas. Next base: position 149,475 of record JAWKUR010000002.1, read on the forward strand.
CAACGCATTCGAGATGTCGACAGCCGTCTGCTGGGCTTCTCCCTCTTCGTTGAAGAGAAGCAGGCTGACATGGAGGATGCGGTCGCGTGTCTTCATCGGTTCGAAGATTGAGTTTGACACGCAATTCTGACTATGAAACGAATTTTCTCTCAAAGTTTACAAGTAACTCTTTCCTCGAATGAAAGAGAAAAAAGATAAACATAAAGCTGGGAGGCGGAATACATGCCTCTCCGGCGGTCTCTGGGAGGGACACGAAGAATGACGCCGAAGGATGAAATCGCCAGAAGTGCGGCCGAAACCACGCTGGCCATGAACCCGCTGATGGGCGGGATCAATCGGGAAGAGTTGCTGGGCGCGGTCGCCATGATGTTGCGATCCACCATGACCAATCCTCTGACTTCGGCAAAGGCGGCGACAAAGATCGCCAGGGAAAATACCGAAATCCTACTGGGTAAATCCGCTCGCAAGGCAGATCCGAAGGATCGCCGCTTCCGGGATGCAGCATGGGAACATAACCCGTTTTACCGGCGCGGCATGCAGGCCTATCTCGCGACGCAGGAGCACCTGAACGAATGGGTGTCCGATCTGAATATGACAGAACTGGAGCATGCCCGGGCCAAATTCGTGATGGGCATGATCACGGATGCGTTGGCGCCGACGAACACGTTGCTAGGTAATCCGGCCGCAACCAAGCGCGTGGTGGATTCCGGTGGTCTCTCCCTGCTCAAGGGATTGAAGAACGCCTATATGGACCTGACAAAGAATGGTGGCATGCCCAGCCAGGTCGACAAACGGCCTTTCAAGGTGGGCAAGAACCTGGCCGTGTCAGAAGGACAGGTCATCTGGAAGAATGAGATGCTGGAGCTGATCCAGTACGCCCCGAAGACCGAGAAGGTTCATCGGACGCCAATCCTGATCATCCCCCCACAGATCAACAAATATTATGCGATGGACCTGTCGCCGATGACGTCCATGGTTCAGTTCCTTCTGGCCATGGGGCTGCAGCCTTTTGTCGTGTCATGGCGTAATCCCACCAAAGAGCACCGTGACTGGGGGCTTGAGGCTTATATCGACAGTCTGGTGCAGGCGAGCGAGGTCGTCAGGCAGATTACCAAGTCGAAGAAGATCAATGTCTCCGGGGCATGCTCCGGCGGTATCACGACCGCGACGCTGGCCAGCCTGTTTGCTGCAGCAGGCGATGACCGCATCAATTCCATTACGTTTATGGTCTGTGTGCTGAATCCCCAGAAGGAAGACAGCGAGCTTGGGCAGATCGTCTCTGATGGCAGTCTTGAGGTTGCGCGGGCCTATTCGAAACGAAAGGGCATCCTGAAGGGTGATGACCTGGCGCGTATGTTTGCATGGATGCGCCCAAATGACCTGATCTGGAATTACGTCGTCAACAATTACCTCATGGGCGAGGACCCGGCGCCGTTCGACGTACTTTACTGGAATAATGATTCCACAAATTTGCCGGCGCAACTGCACTCGGATTATCTGGATCTTGGTCTCAACCAGCCATTCGATCATCCGGGTGAGTTCGAGGTCGCAGGCCATATGCTCGACATGTCGAAAGTGAAGGCTGATGCCTTCATTGTTGCGGGGCTGACGGATCATATCACCCCCTGGAAGGCTTGCTATCGTACGGCGGGCCTACTCGGGTCGGAGAATGTCGAATTTATCCTGTCGTCCAGCGGGCATATCCAGTCCCTTCTGAATCCACCGGGCAACCCGAAGGCGAAAATGTTCCGTAATCCAAGCATCGCACCGACGGCAGACGCGTGGGCAGCCGGTGCAACAGAACAGGCCGGCAGTTGGTGGCCAGTATGGGGTGAATGGCTGAAAGAGCGGTCAGGTGCACTAAAAGCTGCACCAAAAGCTTGCGGGAATGAGGCTTTCCAGCCTCTTTATCCGGCACCGGGCCGGTACGTCTTCGATGAGTAAGGCCCCCAAGCACACTCTGGAAGGCTTTGGCATGCCCGAACAACGCCCACAGATCACCATGCAGGATGTCGATGGCGTCATGCTGCGTACGGCATTCTGGCCTGCGAAGCAGAAGAACGACAATCTGCCATTGCTGTTCTTCAACGGTATCGGCGCCAATCTTGAGCTGACGCAAGGCTTGGGTGACATGTTCCCGGACCGGGATATCATCACTTTTGATGTGCCGGGTGTCGGTAAAAGCCCGGTGACGCAATGGCCTTACCGGCCATGGATGCTGGCCCGCTGGGCTCGTAAGTTGCTGGACCAGTTCCATATCGATGCAGTCGATGTAATGGGCGTATCCTGGGGCGGGGCGCTGGCGCAGCAGTACGCCTTTCAGTATCGCAACCGTGTCGGAAAGCTTGTCCTCTGCGCCACAACTGCGGGCATGACGATGGTTCCGGGGCGGCCCAAATCACTATCGAAAATGGTGGATGCGCGCCGCTATACAGATCCGGACTTCATGCGCGAGAGCTTCAGCACACTGTATGGCGATGCAGTAGATGGTGAAGTCGGGCGTCATATCGACAATCTCCTCCCGCCAGACCCGCGCGGATATTTCTATCAGTTGCTGGCCTTCATTGGCTGGTCCAGCCTGCCGTTCATCCGTTTCCTGAAGATGCCGTCTCTGGTGATCATGGGAGATGCGGACACGATCGTGCCGCTGGCCAATGGACATATCCTTCGCCTCGGTCTGCCGGATGCGCGCTTGCATGTCGTCGAGGGCGGCGGTCACCTGTTCCTGGTGACCCGCGCCGCGGAAACGGCAACGGTCATCAGGGATTTCCTGGACAAAATGGAAGAGGCGAACGCTGCGGCTGCGTAGCTGTCAGGCTTTCGCGACCTTCAATGAGACACGTTCTTCGAGTGCTTCGCACACGGCGTCAGCGATTGACTGGCCATCGCTGCCTTGTCCGATGGAATTGAAGGCTGCGCGGCAGGCTTCCACATGCAGATTGATCAGGGCGGCGTTTTCACCGGGGCGCGTATCCTGCAGCAGGCGGCTGAGAGATCCGCATAATCTGGCAATCGCCGGATAGCCGTAGGAATTGGCCGCGCCCTTGATATTGTGAGCTGCGGTGAAGACGGCGCGATAGTTTTCTGCCGTTGCGTTGGCTTCCTTGGCAACGCCCCATGCGCTGACCAGTTCATCGAGATCGGCGCGCATCCACGCTTCGAATTGTCCTGAGAGGGAATCGACCGCCTCCTCGGCGAGGCTGCCCAGCGTTTCGGTTGTAAAGATATCCGATTTTGCGGGGGCAGGAGACTCTACGGCAGGTGGCGACGGTACATGTACAGGCTCTGCCGACTTGATCACTCGGCTGATGTCGATGGCAACTTGAGGGGAGTCAGATTTCGACAACTGACGTTTGTTCGGAAGGGTGGACAGCAGATTCTTGAACATGGATCACTCCTGAGCGTCCAATAAAGCGTCCAAGCCTTAAAAATATCCTAGGAAATCAGAAACCAAACTGTTCCCGGAGAATGCGCTCGTCGAGGGCGTGGCCGGGGTCAAACAGCATGGTCAGGCGCTGCTTGCGGTCTGCCTCCACCCGGACGGTGGCGATGTCTCGCACTTCCTGATTATCAGCTGCCGCAGCAACGGGCCGACGGTCGGGTGCAATCACTTCAATCGTGACTTTCGCATCGTGGCGTAGCAGCGCGCCGCGCCACCGGCGGGGGCGGAAGGCGCTGACCGGGGTCAGTGCAAGCAGGTTCGCGCCGATCGGCAGGATCGGGCCATGAGCAGAGAGGTTGTAAGCAGTGGAGCCGGCAGGCGTGGCTACCATGACGCCATCACAGGAAAGCTCCTCCATGCGCACTTTGCCATCGACAGTGATGCGCAGGCGGGCGGTCTGGGCCGTTTCACGGAAGAGGGAGACCTCATTGATGGCCAGCGCGGTGTGTTCCTGCCCGTGAATGTCGGTCGCGACCATGCTGAGCGGAACGATTGTCGCGCGTTCGGCAGCGTTCACGCGTTCGATGAGGTCATCCTCGCGGTATTCATTCATCAGGAAGCCGATTGTGCCGCGGTGCATGCCGTAAACCGGTTTTGAATCGCCAAACCGGCGGCGTAGCGAGTCGAGCATCGCGCCGTCTCCGCCCAAAGCGATCACGACATCCGCTTCTTCCTCGCTGTGCTGTCCATAGCGATGGACGAGCGTGGGCAATGCGGCCTGTGCTTCAGGGCGCTTTGAGGCGAAAAAGGCAAAACGTAGTGTACTCATCGCGCCCATGTGGTTGAGGTTCCGCAAGGACGTCAAGGCATGGAGTTGGGCGTGAAGTTGCAAGTGATTTGCAAAGTGTGACGCCGGCGTCAGCTTTGTGGTGGCGAAGCATGTGCTTTTCGGATACGGTGCGCCACAAAACGCAGGGAGACAGAGGCATGGCCGACGGAAATCAGAGTGTCGATATTCGCAATTCAGTGAGCGCAGAAGAGTGGCAGGCGCGGGTCGATCTGGCCGCACTTTACCGCCTGACGGCCATGTATGGGTGGGATGACATGATCTTCACCCACATTTCCCATCGCGTCCCAGGGCCGGAGCATCACTTCCTGATCAACCCTTATGGCTATTTCTTTGAGGAGATCACGGCTTCTTCGCTGGTGAAGGTCGATCTGGACGGAAATGTTGTCCAGGAAACGGACTCGATGATTAATCCGGCTGGCTTCACCATTCACTCCGCAATCCATGCCGCGCGTGAAGATGCACTCTGCGTGATGCACGTTCATACCGATCAGGGCGTGGCCGTTTCTGCCCAGAAAGAGGGGCTTCTTCCGCTCAGCCAGACTGCAATGGCGATCCGGGAAGACGTGGCCTATCACGACTATGAAGGCATCGCGCTGGACTTGGATGAACGTGAGCGCCTTGTGGCCGATCTGGGGCCCAAGAAGCACTCCATGATCCTGCGCAATCACGGTACGCTGACCTGCGGTGACAGCGCGGCGCTGACCTTCACCCGGATGTTCTTCCTGGAACGCGCCTGCAAGATGCAGATCATGGCCCTTTCGGCAGGCCGTGATGGCGTGCTTGAGTGTGACGAGCCTCTGCAGGACAAGGTGGCCGGGCAGGGCGGCATGACCGAGCACAGCACCGGCATGTCCATGCTGACCCAGAAGCTGGTCTGGCCGGCCCTGCTGCGCAAGCTGGACCGTGAATATCCGGGCTACGACTCCTAGGTAGTCTACCGGATGCGACAAAAACGGCTAAAGCGCTATCAGCCCATTAAATGTCGCATCGGAACCGGCTAAGTAGATCTACGCAAAGCGTACAAGGGATAAGCAGATGAAACACCTGAAGGCCTTTGAAGACGCCCTCGGCGCCATTCATTCCGAGGGACGTTATCGGGTCTTTATTGACCTTCAGCGTCACAAGGGCCGCTTTCCGAAGGCCACCGCGCGCTTCGAGGATGGCGAGCGCGAAGTGACGATCTGGTGTTCCAATGACTATCTCGGCATGGGGCAGGATGACGATGTCATCCAGTCCATGCACGAAGCGATCGACAGCTTCGGCGCCGGGTCTGGCGGGACACGCAACATTTCGGGCACAACGCGGTATCACGTCGATCTGGAGCGTGAGCTGGCCAGCCTGCACGAGAAGGAAGCCGCGCTCCTGTTCACTTCTGGTTATGTGTCGAACGACGCGACCCTGTCGACCCTCGGCAAGATCATGAAGGACCTGATCATCTATTCTGATCAGCTCAACCATGCTTCCATGATCGAAGGGATCCGCCGCTCCGGGGCGGACTACCGTGTCTTCCGCCACAATGACGTCGATCACCTGCGCTCCCTGCTGGAGAATGATGATCCGAACCGTCCGAAAGTGATCGCGTTCGAGAGCGTCTATTCCATGGACGGTGATTTCGGGCGCATGAAAGAGATCTGCGATCTGGCAGACGAGTTCAATGCGCTGACCTATCTGGACGAAGTGCACGCCGTTGGCATGTACGGCCATGAAGGCGCCGGCGTCGCCCAGATGCTCGGACTGGCTGACCGGATCGATATTATTGAAGGGACGCTGGGCAAGGCTTTCGGCGTGATGGGCGGCTATATCGCCTCCAAGGCAACCGTCATCGACGCGATCCGTTCCATGGCGTCAGGTTTCATCTTCAGCACGTCGACTTGCCCCGTCATGGCGGCTGGCGCTCTGGCCAGCATCCAGAAACTGCGCACCGATGATGGCCGCAAGCTGCGCGCCATTCATCAGGCCAAGGCTGCAGAATTGAAGCAGAAATTCCGTGATGCAGGCCTGCCTGTGATGGATTCGCCTTCGCACATCGTGCCGCTTCTGGTGGGTGATCCGGAGCGCTGCAAGGCCCTGTCCGATACGCTTCTGTTCGATTTCGGCATCTATGTTCAGCCGATCAACTATCCGACCGTACCGCGCGGCACGGAGCGCCTGCGCTTCACGCCGAGCCCGGTGCATGATGCGGCCATGATGGATGAATTGGTCGAGGCGATCCTGGCTGTCTGGAAACAGCTGGGCCTGGAAAAGGCTGCCTGATAGCGACGCCAGCACGGGAATTGATTGACGAAATAGGCGCCTCAGGGCGCCTATTTCTTTTTCTTGCCGAGGCCTATGTTCTTGGCGTGCTTGGAGCGCAGTTTGGCGTAGTTTGGCGCCACCATGGGATAGTCTGCCGGCAGGTTCCAGCGCTCCCGGTATTCTTCCGGTGTCATGGAGTAGCGTGACCGCAGATAGCGGCGCAGCATTTTCAGCTTCCGGCCATCTTCCAGGCAAATCAGGAAGTCCGGTGTGATCGATTTGGACACCGGCACGGCTGGTGAGAGCGCTTCGGCATCTGATGTCTCTCCTGAGGAGAGGTTCGAAATTGCCTCATGGACCGATCGGATCAGACCCGGAAGATCCGCAGCTGAAACTGTATTATTTGAAACGAAAGACGAGACGATGCCCGTCGTCATCCCCAGCACGTCAACCTGTTTAGGTTCACCCATCTTGCCACCACCGTTATTTTTATAATGCTACGGTAATTGAAGACATATTCTCACGAAGCAAGCCAAAGCACCAGTTTTTCTAAAGTATTTGCGAGCGATTACCCGAAATACATCAAACAAGATTGAGAAAATCTGCTGCGAGTTGTGCAGGATTGTCCAGTTGCGACAGCGCGCCTCAAAGCGTAAACAGCGCTCGGAAAGCAGGAGATTCCCATGGCAGACACCGCATCCTCCCAACGGTTTGATACCAGCGGTTTCTTTACGACCGGTCTTGAGACGCGCGATCCGGAAGTGTTCGCAGCGATCGGCAAGGAGCAGGGGCGTCAGCAACACGAAGTCGAGCTGATCGCTTCGGAGAATATTGTCTCCAAAGCAGTGCTGGAGGCTCAGGGGTCTGTCCTGACAAACAAGTATGCCGAAGGGTATCCGGGGCGCCGTTACTATGGCGGTTGTGAGTTCGTCGATATCGCCGAGAACCTCGCAATCGACCGCGCGAAGCAATTGTTCAATTGCGGTTTCGCAAACGTGCAGCCGAATTCGGGGAGCCAGGCCAACCAGGGTGTGTTCCAGGCTGTCCTGAAACCCGGTGACACCATTCTCGGCATGAGCCTCGATGCAGGTGGCCACCTGACCCACGGCGCGCCGCCGAACCAGTCAGGCAAATGGTTCAACGCTGTGCAATATGGCGTGCGCCGCGAGGATGACCGGATCGATTTTGAACAGGTCGAGCGACTTGCCAAGGCTCACCGCCCGCAACTGATCATTGCTGGTGGGTCAGCGTATCCGCGGGAAATCGATTTTGCTCGCTTCCGCGCCATCGCGGATGAAGTCGGCGCTGTTTTCATGGTCGACATGGCTCACTTTGCCGGGCTCGTTGCCGGCGGCGCGCACCCGAACCCGCTGGACTATGCTGACGTGGCAACGACAACGACGCACAAGACACTTCGTGGCCCGCGTGGCGGCATGATCCTGACCAATGACGAGAAACTGGCCAAGAAGATCAACTCGGCCATCTTCCCCGGCATTCAGGGTGGCCCGCTGATGCACGTTATCGCTGCCAAGGCCGTGGCTTTCGGCGAGGCGCTTCAGCCCTCGTTCAAGCAGTATGCGGCACAGATCGTCACCAATGCCCGCGCGATGGCCGCCGCAGCAAAGGCGAGCGGTCTTGATGTTGTTTCCGGCGGTACTGATACGCACCTTGCACTGATTGACCTGCGGCCCAAAAAGGTGACCGGCAAGGATGCCGAGGCTGCTCTTGGCCGCGCCTACATCACCTGCAACAAGAACGGTGTGCCGTTCGACCCGGAGAAGCCGACTGTCACTAGCGGTATCCGTGTCGGTTCTCCGGCAGGCACGACGCGCGGTTTCGGCTCTGAAGAATTCACGCAGATCGGTAACTGGATCGGTGAGATCGTTGATGCCGTTGCCAGCGGAGACAGTACGTCTACTGAAGATCGCATCCGCGAAGAGGTGAAGGCGCTGACGGCGCAATTCCCAATTTATGGTGGTCTGGGAGGCTGATCGGGTTTGCGCTGTCCATTCTGCGGGTCTGAGAACACATCGGTAAAAGACAGCCGCTCGGCTGAAGACGATACCGCTGTGCGCCGCCGCAGGGTCTGCGAGAGTTGCGGCGCCCGTTTCACTACCTTCGAACGCGTACAGCTGCGTGAGATCACGGTGGTAAAGCGCGATGGCAAACGCGTGCCGTTTGACAGGGAACGCCTCGCACGGTCGATCACGATCGCGCTACGAAAACGGCCGGTGGACCGGGAACAGATCGATCAGATGGTCTCTGGCATCGCCCGCAAGCTGGAAAGTGCTGGTGAGCCTGAAGTCGCGTCAAACGACGTTGGTGAACTGGCGATGGAAGCGCTGCGAATGGTCGACCCGGTCGGCTATGTGCGGTTTGCCAGCGTCTACAAGGATTTCCGTGATCCGAGTGATTTTGCCCAGTTCATCGAAAAGGCATCGCTCGAGGACGAAGAGGACTTCGCGGACGAATGAGCAGCGTGCGCGTCACGCTGAAGCTCGCCACGTCGCTGGATGCGCGCATCGCGCTGGCCGACGGAACGAGCCAGTGGATCACGTCCAGTGAATCCCGTGCACGTGGGCATGAACTGCGTGCATCACACGATGCCATCCTCGTAGGGATCGGTACGGTGCTGGCAGACGACCCGCTGCTGACGGCCCGTACAGTACCCATGCCGAAGACCCAGCCTGTGCGGATCGTGGCGGACTCAAATGGGCGCACGCCGCTCAGCTCGCGTATCGTTCAATCTGTATCAAGCGGCCGGGTCGTGGTGGCGACAAATGGCCAGCCGCAGGATTTCCTGGCGCGCAGCGGCGTGGAGGTCTGGCGCTGCGGCAATGGCGTGCGCATGGATGTGAAAGACCTGCTGCGCCGGGCTGCTGCTGAGGGAATTTCTTCTCTGCTCATTGAAGGCGGGGGTACGCTGGCTGCGAGCTTTGTGCGTGCGGGCCTGGTTGATGAAATCGCCTGGTTCGTGGCGCCGATCCTTATTGGTGGTGATGGCTTGCCAGCACTTGGCGGTCTTGGCCTTCAGACCCTGTCGGATGCGACACGGTGGAAACCTGTCGCGACGGAACGCATTGGGGATGACGTTCTGAACACTTATGTTCGTTCTTAGCAAAAGTCTCCGAAGGTCGTTTTCCCATGTTTACAGGTCTCGTTACCGACGTCGGCACCGTCCGTAAGGCGGAACATCGCAACGGCCTGACGCGGTTCGAGGTCGAAAGCGGGTTCGCGCTGGAAGACATCGCCATGGGTGCGTCGATCATGCATTCCGGCGTGTGTCTCACAGTCGTGGATATGGGACAGGGCGAACGCGGCGCCTGGTTCGCCGTAGAGGCTGTACCGGAGACCCTGGCAAAGACAGTTCTCGGGGGCTGGCACGAAGGTGCACGGGTAAACTTGGAGCAAAGCCTGAAACTGGGCGATGAGCTGGGCGGCCATTTCGTTTTCGGTCATGTCGATGGCGTGGGTGAGATTGTATCCATCGAACCGGAAGGCCAGAGCCGCCGGATCACGATCCGTCCGCCAGCGACGCTTGCGAAATATTTTGCGACCAAGGGGTCCGCAGCGGTGAATGGCGTTTCGCTCACCGTGGCAGACGCCTTGCCTAATGGTGACTTTCAGGTCGCCGTCATTCCACACACTTGGGAGGTGACCACACTGTCCGAACTGCAGCCGGGCAGCCGTGTAAACCTTGAGATCGATATGCTGGCACGTTACGTGGCCCGCATGATCGGTGCAGACGCACCGGAAGGGCAGTGAAACAATGTCAGACGAGTTCAAGCACGCGATCTCCTCGATCGACGAGATCATCGAGGATGCCCGGAATGGGCGGATGTTCATTCTGGTCGATGCAGAAGACCGCGAGAATGAGGGCGACCTCATCATCCCGGCGAATTTTGCGACACCGGAGCAGGTAAACTTCATGGCGCGCCACGGCCGCGGCCTGATCTGCCTCGCCATGACGCAGGAGCGTGCGCACACGCTGAACCTTGACATGATGACCCGTAACAACCGGGAAAGCATGGGCACGGCTTTCACGGTATCCATCGAGGCGAAAGAGGGCGTCACGACGGGCATTTCTGCGCATGACCGCGCGAAGACCATCGCTGTCGCGATCGACCCGACCAAGGATTATGACGACATCGTCTCACCGGGGCACGTTTTCCCGTTGGTCGCCAGAGATGGCGGCACGCTGGTCCGCGCCGGGCACACGGAAGCAGCGGTAGATATCTCACGTATGGCGGGTCTCTACCCGGCCGGTGTGATCTGCGAAATCATGAATGAAGACGGTTCCATGGCGCGTCTGCCGGATCTCGTCTCGTTTGCGCAGCTTCACAATCTGAAAATCGGCACGATTGCCGACCTGATCGCGTGGCGCCGCCAGAATGACCGTTTCCTGGAGCGCCGGGTCGAAGCACCGCTGGAGTCCGCTTATGGCGACGGCTTCAAGACGGTTTGTTTCCGCAATGTCCTCGACAATTCCGAGCACATTGCCATCGTTCACGGTACCATCAAGCCGGACTCGACCACACTTGTACGTGTCCACCGCACAGATGTGCTGGCGGATATCCTGGGCGAGCGTGGACCGCGGCAGGGCCTGGTCGAGCGGGCCATGCGCATCATTGCTGAGGCAGAAGAGCCGGGCGTCGTCGTGTTCGTGAACACGATGCAGCCGGACTCCATCGCCGAGCGGCTGGGCCTTAAGACCTCCAGCCCGAAGGATCCGACAGCACCTTTGCGTGAATACGGTATCGGGGCGCAGATCCTGCGGGAACTGGGCGTCCGCAAGATGATCTATCTATCCGATACGCAGCCGACCCGCGTTGCAGGGCTTGACGGATACGGCATGACAATAGAGGGGTGGCGCCGCCTCAATGAGGAGACAAACTGATGGCTGACCGGGTTCTGATCGCGGTTTCGCATTACTACAAACATATTTCGGAAGAGCTGCTGGCTGGTGCTGTGGAAGTGCTGGAGGCGGCTGACGCGAAAGTCACCATCATGGAAGTGCCGGGCGCATTCGAGCTGCCCGGCCTGATCGCCATGGCGGCGGATTCCGGCCGTTTCGACGGCGCGGTTGCGCTTGGCTGCGTGATCCGCGGCGAGACCACCCACTATGACTATGTCTGTGGTGAAAGCGCTCGCGGCCTGATGGACCTGATTGTCAATCGCCGTCAGGCGATCGGTTATGGTATCCTGACTGTCGAGAACGAGGCGCAGGCGCTGGCACGTGCTGACCGCAAACGCGGCAACAAGGGTGCGGATGCTGCCAATGCCTGTCTCGCCATGATCAAATTCCGCAAGGAACTCATTCGTTGAGCGACCAGAAGTTTCCGTTTGAAGTGACACGCGCGCGCCGGGCAGGCGCGCGTCTTGCCGCTGTGCAGGCGCTCTATGCCATGGAGCAGACAGGCAAGTCAGCGCGCGAGACCATTCGTGCCTTCATGGAAGACAAACTCGGCATCGGCCCGGACGAGGAGCCGGTGGAAGAGGCAGATCCGGATCTCTTCAAATCCATCGTCAATGGTGTGGTGAACAATCAGGCGGAAATCGACAAAGCGATCCTGAAACGCCTTGCTTCAGGCTGGAAGCTGACCCGCCTTGATGCAACCATGCGTGCGCTGTTGCGTGCGGGTGCAGGTGAATTCATCGTGCACCAGCATCTCTCCCATGCCGTGATCATGGATGAATATGTCTCGCTTGCGCATGACTTCTTCGAGGAGTCGGAGGCGAAATTCGCCAATGCCGTACTGGACAATGTCGGACGTGACCTGCGCGCCTAAGCAAGCGTGCGTGCCCACGTCCTGACTTCATCGACAAACAGGGACGGCTTTTCCATCGCAGCGAAGTGACCGCCCTTTGGCATGTCTCTCCAATGCGTAAGATTGTACGCGCGTTCGACCCAGCTTCTTGGGGGCGCAGCATAGACTTTCTCGCCGGGGAAGTTCGCAAAGCCGGTGGGCGTTTCGCAGCGGATTCCTTCGGGAATCTGGACGCCGCCTTCCTGGAACAGGGCATTATAGTACCAGACGCTGGTGGCGATGGCGTCATTGACAAGATAGAGCATCACGTTCGTCAGCAACTGATCTCGTGTGTAGACGGAATAAAGGTCTCCGTCCCGCAGGTCTGACCATCCGTGGAACTTTTCGAGGATCCATGCTGCTGTTCCGACCGGCGAGTCCATCAGGGCCATGGCGAGTGTCTGCGGCTTGGTTGCCTGTTCCATGAAGTAGGCGCCTTCTGCCTGCATGGCGCCTTGCATGTGTGATAGCCATTGGTTTTCTTCTTCCGTATTCGGAACAGGTGGTGTCGGCCGGAAGCCGATCATGTTGAGGTGTATGCCCAGACAGCCGCCCTTCTTGTCATGCGCGCCATGATTGAGGCCCAGCCATGATGTTACAAGGCTGCCCCAGTCGCCCCCTTGGGCAAGATAGGTCTTGTATCCAAGAACCTCCCGCATCAGTTCGTCCCACAAGGCGGCCGTGGCGCGTTGGCCCATAGGTGACGCAGGCTTTTGGGAAAAGGCGTAGCCCGGCAGGCTAGGAATGACGAGGTCAAACGCATCGGCGGGGTCACCGCCATGGCGCGATGGGAAGGCGAGCGGTTCGATGGCATCCCAGAACTCGAAATAGGACCCCGGCCAGCCATGAGTCAGGAGGAGGGGGCGCTTGCCTTCGGCTTCGCCCACGACATGGATGAAATGAATCTCCATGCCGGCGACATCTGCCTTGAAATTCGGGTGCTTGTTGAGCAGGTCTTCCTGAGCACGCCAGTCGTAATCGCTCAGCCAGTATTTGCAGAGGTCCTGTAGTACCGGCGTGGACATGCCATAGGCAAAGCCCTGTTCGTTTTCCGGTGCCGGAAACCATCTGTAAGCGGCAATCCGTTCCCGGATAGCGGCGAGTTTTGCGTCCGGGATGGAGACGGTAAAAGGGCGTGCCTGGCTCATGACGGTCCTCCTGCAGGGCCAACCCTAACGCGAAGGCCGTGCAGGGGCGAGCGGTGACCCGGCGTCAGATCGAAAAGCTGGTTCCGCAGCCGCAGGCCGCTGTGGCGTTCGGATTGTTGATTTTGAACGCTGCCCCGATCAACTCGGTCGAGAAGTCAATCTCCGAGCCATGCAGGAATTCGAGGCTCATCTCGTCAATCAAAACCTTCGCGCCATCCCGTTCGACGAGTAGGTCATCAGGGTTCGCCTCTGAGGCGAAATCGAATTTGTAAGAGAAGCCCGAGCAGCCACCACCTTCCACAGACACGCGCAGATAGTCTGCACCGTCCTGTTTGGCCAGAATCGCATTAATGCGCTTGGCAGCCGAGGCCGTAAGGGTCACATCAGGGGCAGTTGTTGTGCTCATGGCTAATAGATAGGGACGTTTGGACCGATGGAAAAGAGAGCCGTGTATGCCACGCGTCATGAAGACAGCCGGGGCAGGTATTATGACGAGGCTCCATCAGCCACGCGCACGCCGTTCCAGCGCGACCGCGACCGTATCATTCACTCCACCGCTTTTCGCCGCCTGAAGCAGAAAACGCAGGTTTTCGTCGCTCATGAAGGGGATCACTTCCGCACGCGTCTGACCCATTCCCTGGAAGTGGCGCAGATCGCGCGCAGTATCTCGCGGACGCTGGGGCTGGACGAGGATCTCGCAGAAGCTCTCGCTCTGGCGCATGATATCGGCCACCCGCCCTTCGGCCATGCGGGGGAGGACCAGCTGGATGCCTGCATGGAGCCGTTCGATGGCTTTGACCATAACGCACAGACTCTGCGCGTCGTGACGCGGCTGGAAGTCCGCTACCCCAATTTCGATGGGCTGAACCTGACCTGGGAAATGCTGGAAGGCCTCGTAAAGCACAATGGGCCGCTGGTCGGCGGCGAGACCGGCATTTCCGATCTTCCGGCAGCGTTCCGCGAATTCTCCAGAATAGAAGATCTGGAACTGGATCAGTATGCCGGGCCGGAGGCGCAGGTCGCGGCGCTTTCGGACGATATTGCCTACAACAATCACGACATTGATGACGGAATCGCGGCCGGGCTCTTCACGATCCAGGATTTGATGGAGCTGCCCATCGTGGGCGATGTGTTCCGGGGCGTGAAGCTAGAATATCCGCATCTAACTGACCGCATGGTCACTTATGAGGCGGTGCGCCAGCTGATCGGCATCTGGATCAACGATCTGGTCGATGAGACCCGCAGCCGCGTGAAACGGCTGCAGCCTGCGAGTGCTGCTGAAGTGCGGGCGCTGGGGGAGCCTCTGGTTGGGTTCAGCGAGGAGCTTGCCGACAAGCAGCGGGCCCTTAGGGCCTTCCTCTTCGAGCGGATGTACAAGCATTACAAGGTCAACCGCATGCGCTCCAAGGCAAAGCGGATCCTGGTGGAGTTGTTTGATGGGTTTACGGCTGAGCCCCAGACACTTCCGTCCCCCTGGCGGCAGGATGCGACTCAGGCCGATTCCTTCCGCCGCGCGCGGATCGTGTGTGACTACATTGCCGGCATGACTGATGGATATGCCATCGAGGAGCACCGGCGCCTCTGTGATCTCAGCACACTCGGCTGATCCCCCAATAGCTGCAGAAACATCGGGGAAACCCTGCAAACGCCTGACCTCTGTCGGGGGCCGTTCAATTGGCGTTAACGAACGGGGCCTAAAAATTAACCTCGGGAAATAGTGCTGAAGGGACGTTTCATGAGTCGCTACCGTTACAGCGCCGATGAGGCCTCACCATTCGAAGATGATTACCGGGGATTCGAGGTCCGTGACGATGAAACGGCGCGTGGTCCTTTGATCCTTGCATTGGCGATCGGCGTATTGCTGGTCTTTGGGGCAGTCGTCTGGAACACATACCGGCAAGGGGTGCGCTCCAATGGCGCTGGCCTGCCGAGCGTGATCGCGGATGCGCAGCCCTACAAACGCGTGCCGGACGAGCGTGGTGGTCTTGAAGTCCGCGATACCGACAAGCGCTTCTACGATCAGATGGATGCTTCTGAACGGGATGTGGAGGTCGCCGACCTCAGTGGCGGTGAGGAGCCGGACCTGTTGCAGGGCGGACCGCCCATTGAGCTGCGCCCCAGTGCTAATGACGATGAGGACGGCAACGATCCGGACAATGGCATGCCGAATTCCGTCGCTGATGATGTAGCGGCGCTGGCTGACCTCAGCCAACCGGATCGCGGTGTGGATGTGGCGTCAATGGAGCCGGTCCAGACTGCACGCACGCCACCGCCGCCTCCGCCACGTGAAGTGAGCCCGCAATTCGCCTTCAGTGAAAGTGGCCAATACCTGGTGCAGGTTGCCGCTTTCCGTTCAGAGGACGCCGCAGAGGCCGAGTGGCGCAAATCTGCCGCCGAGTATCCTGAGCTGTACCGCGGTGCCGGAAAGCGCATTCAGCGGGCCGATCTTGGCGCCAAGGGTGTGTTCTACCGCTTGCGTGTTGGCGCCTTTGTCGAAAAATCGGAAGCGGATGCCTTCTGCGGCGCGCTGAAGGCCAAAGGCGGCAATTGCATCGTGGTGACCGGATAGTGGCGAAGGCCTGTATTCTCAGCGTATCGGGACCTGTTCTGACGGCAGGCGAGGCAGCTATTTTCAGGGATCAGGACCCGTGGGGCGTGATTCTTATGGGCCGCTCCTGTGTGTCCCGAAGCCAGGTGCGCAGGCTTGTAGCCGATATCTGGGCTGCGACCGGGCGTGAAACCCTGATTTTCATTGATCAGGAAGGGGGGCGCGTTGCCCGCCTTAAAGCGCCTGAATGGCCGCTGTTTCCACGTGGGGCAGACTATGCCGCGCTCTATGAGAAGGACCCTGAGCTGGGGCGTGAGGCCTGCTGGCTTGGACATCGCCTGATTGCTTCGGAACTGGCGGCTCTTTCCATTCATGCTGACTGTTCGCCTGTGGTCGATCTGCCCGTGCCGGGGGCGCATGACGTGATCGGCGACAGGGCGTTCGGGACTGAGCCTGCGCAGGTGGCCGATCTGGCGCGGGTGGCGCTGGAAGGGCTGCGTGCCGGCGGTGTTGCAGGGGTGATCAAGCATATCCCGGGACATGGCCGCTCCATGGCGGACAGCCACCTTGAGCTGCCCCGTGTCACGGCAGGCGACAATGAGATGTCGAAAGACTTCGATGCCTTCGCGCGGGTTGCTGATGCGCCCATGGCGATGACGGCACACATTGCCTACGAGGCATACGATCCCGGCGTGGCCGCGACGGTTTCGCCCTACATGATTCAGGAGATCATAAGGGGGCGAATCGGGTTTGATGGGCTCCTGATGACGGATGATCTGGGAATGAAGGCGCTGGGCGGCAGCCTGGCTGATCGCGCGCATGCGTCGATTGCGGCTGGCTGTGATGTGCTGTTGCACTGTTCTGGTTTTCTCAAGGATGCGGATGAAATCCTCGCGGAAATGACGCAAGTCGCTGAAGCGGCACCCATTCTGGCTGGCAAGGCGGCTGAAAGAGCCTCGGCAGCCGACGCGATTGCCAAACAATCCGAGCCTGTCGAGCTGGCTTCTGCCTGGCAGCGATTCCACGAGCTTATCCCGGCACCGGAGAGCCGCGCATGAGCACCGACGCCATCAACATGGAAACGCTGTCGTCCGACATGGACGATGCAGATCTTCAGGACATTTTCCGTGTTGACGTCGGCGGCTATGAAGGCCCGCTGCACCTGTTGCTGGAGCTGGCCCGCCGGCAGAAGGTGGACCTGCTTCACCTGTCCATGCTGGACCTTGCTGAGCAATATCTCGTCTTCATCGAAGACGCCAAGAAACGCCGGATGGATCTGGCGGCCGACTACCTGTTGATGGCGTCGTGGCTGGCCTTCATGAAGTCACGCCTCTTGCTGCCGAAACCGGAAAAGGCAGAGGAAGACGAACCCTCGGGCGAGGAAATGGCCGCCCGCCTCGCATTCCGCCTGAAGCGCCTCGACGCGATGCGCGATGCGGTAAAGGAGCTGCAGGCTGGGCCGCTTCTCGACAATGTCGTGTTCCTGCGCGGCGCGCCGGAGCAGCCCAAGGTCATCCGCCATACCGAATGGAATGCCAGCCTATATGAATTGACGCAGGCATTCGGTGCGATCCGTGACCGGCGGGAGAAAGAGCGGCCTCATGTGATTGAGCAGCAGCTGGTCCTGCCGCTTGAACTGGCGCGGACAACGCTACGCCAGCTGCGTGGGCAGCTGTCACAGTGGGCTTCGCTGAATGATATCAGCCTGACCATGACGGATGTCGATCCGGAGCTGCCTACACGCTCTGTTACGGCCAGCGTGTTCTCTGCCGCGCTTGAGCTTGTCCGGGATGGTGAGGTCGACGTTCGGCAAGACGCCCATTTTGCGCCACTATACCTGCGTAATGCGCAAACCCACCCGCAAGGGGGAAGCCATGCAGATGCTTGAGAAGACAAAGATGAACGACGAAACGCCAGCTGAAGAGAAAACGAGTGCGGTGACGCAGCTCGCGCTGGCTTTCCGCCGGTCGGAAGAAGCGCTGCATGAGGACATGAACGAAGCGCTTGCCGAAGGCGTGCGCCGTGCTGAGGCTGTTCTGTTTGCTGCTGGTGAGCCGATGTCTGCGGCACAGATCGCTGAAATCCTGCCGCATGGCGTGGAAGCGGCTGAAGTGCTGATGACGCTGCGTGCCCTGTATGTGAACCGCGGCGTGAACCTTGTTGAAGTGGCGGGCAAGTGGCGGTTCCAGACGGCGCAGGACCTGTCTTACCTGTTCGTGGAAGAGCGTCAGGTTCAGAAGAAGCTCAGCCAGGCATCACTCGAAACACTGGCCATCATTGCCTATGGCCAACCCGTGACACGGGCAGAGATCGAGGCCGTGCGCGGTGTGGCGGTCTCCAAGGCTGTGATCGATACGCTGATGGAAACCGGCTGGATCCGTATCAAGGGGCGTCGCAAGACGCCGGGGCAGCCTCTGACCTATGGCACAACGGATGCGTTCCTGGAGCATTTCGGTCTCGAAAGCCTGAACACTTTGCCGGGCAAGGCAGATCTTGAGGCAGAAGGGCTGTTGTCCGATGTCATTCCTGCCGGCTTCCAGATGCCGGATGAAGAGGCTCTCAGTGAAGAGGAGCTGCTGGTTGATGCTGGCGGCGATACGGACGAGATCGAGTCCTTTGTGACAGACTTCATGGACGATGCGGCGGAAGAAGAGAGTTCTTCCGAAGTGCTGGAGATGGATGATCCGGTGGCGGAAGGCTTCGCTGAAGATGCCGCGCCTGAAGATCTGGTCGCCGAACCGTCTGAGGATGAAGAGGAAGGCGAGGGCATCAGTGTCTTTGCCTACACGCGTGCGCCTGCCCGGTCCGCAGAAGATGAAGAAGAGTTCGACCGCGACGATATCAAGGCAGCCGTCATGCGGCTGCGCAAGGAAGAGCGCACGCCGGACCAGCCCATCTCCGAATGGGGTGATGACGAGTAGACTGGGTGCGCCTAAGTCATGACGTCGTAGCGAAAGCGGCGTTCATCATCGAACATGCCGAGAATATCCTCTTCCTGAGTGCCGCCGCCGATATTGTGGATCACATAAGGATGGCCCGCCTCGGTCAGGCGGTCGGAGACGATCCCGATATGAGGGAGGCGCCCGCCAAGGCGCATCGTGTACAGATCTCCCGGTTTCCAGCCGTCGAGTGTCAATGGCACAGGCAGGCTCGCACCCCGGCGTTCAAGAAAGCGTTCAAGGTTTGGCACGCGGCGGTGGTCGATATTCCGGTCAGGCCGGCTTAGACCCCAGATCCTAGGGTAGTCGGCAAAAGCGGTTTTCATGTCCTCGTGAACCAATTGCTGCAGATCCACGTCGAAGGCGTCGCGATAGGCGCGGATCACCACATCGGTGCAAACGCCGGTCGCGCGGTCGACATCCCCCATGGGATAGTCGAGGCGGATATAGGCCGGGTCATAACTCCGCGTCACACCAATCTGCTGCCGGGCAGCATGTGCAAGGCGGGCGGCGAAGGGGAGGGATGTCTCGCCGAACGTCTCTGGCAGCAGCGGCAGGGCCAGCGTGGAGACGAGCATGGAGCGGCGTGTCAGCATGGGGTGAGCTGATCACGCGCTTCAGGCAGGAATACGGCGGAATCTAGAAACCGTGAAACTCTGCCATCTCGTCCAGGCTGGCACGTTCGGCGCGCAGGGAGTTCACCGGGTGGGACTTGTCCGGCTTGCCGACGGCAACCCCGCACCAGATCATCTCGGTCGGTGCCAGGTTGAAGTGATCCTTCAGGGCCGGACGCAAGACCCCCCAGCATTCCTGGAAGCACGTGCCCCAGCCGCGCTCTTCCGCCAGCAGGGCAAGGGTCTGCAGGTACATGCCGGCATGGCCCCATTGACCGTGGCCCATGCGCTCGTCGATCACCAGGAACAGGGCCATCGGGGCGCCGAAGAAGCGGAAATTGTTAGAGAACCAGGCGATGCGTCCGGCCCGGTCTTCACGCGGAATACTGAGGGCTTCGTACATCATTTCGCCAACCCGGCGACGGCGAGCCTCATAGGGCTCCCACAGGTCTTTCGGGTAAATCGGGCGGTCGGTTTTCTGGCCGCGCGGATCGGCGGCAAGAATGGGCGCTGCCATGGCGATGACATCATCCTTCGCCTGTCCCGTCACGGCGATCGTCCGCCAGGGCTGCACATTGCCGCCAGACGGCGCGCGCTGGGCGAGGCTCAGCCATTCGCGGACTTCGGCTTCAGGCAAGGCATCGGGCAGGAAGGCCCGGGTGGAGATGCGCTGATCGACTGCTTTGGAAACGTCCATGAAAAAAAACCTCCCGTCATATTCTGACGGGAGGTCTAAAGGCTTGTCGCCGGGTCAGCCAACAGGCTTGTGACCCGTGACTTATTTCGGGTGGAGGATCACCGGCATCCAGGTGTACCCGTGGACAAAGGCGCCGGAGGTGTAGGACGGCTCGGCAAGCACTTCGATGTGCGAGAAGCGCTCCATCAGTTCCTGCCACAGGATCTGCAGCTGAAGCTCGCCAAGGCGGTTACCGACGCAGCGGTGGATGCCGAAGCCGAAGGACAGGTGGCGGCGGGCATCTGGACGGTCGATGATGTAATCGTTCGGCTTGTCCCAGAAGGCTTCGTCACGGTTGCCGGAGATGTACCACATGGCGACCTGTTCACCTTTCTTGATGAGCTTGTCGCGGATCTGGACATCTTCCAGTGCCGTACGGCGCATGAAGGCCAGCGGCGTCTGCCAGCGGATCGTTTCCGAGACCATGTTCGGGATCAGCGACAGGTCGCCTTTCAGCTTCTCGAACTGTTCCGGATACTTGTTCAGCGCCCAGACCGAGGCCGTCATCGTGTTGCGGGTCGTGTCATTGCCGCCAACGATCAGCAGGATCACGTTGCCGAGCAGTTCCATCGGCGTCATGTTCCGGGTCTTCTCGCCATGGGCAAGCAGGCTCATCAGGTCGTTCTTCTGCGGGATCGCCTGACGTTCCTGGAAGATCTGCATGAACGTGGTCAGGCATTCCATCATTTCGCGGCGCCACTGTTCTTCACCACCCGGGCAGATGTCCGGATTGTGCATGTTCGTGACGACGTCGGACCAGCGGGTCAGCTGGCGGCGGTTCTCGAACGGGAAGTCGAACAGGGTGGCGAGCATCATCGTGGTCAGCTCGATGGAGACCGTGTCGACCCAGTCGAACGGTTCATTCACCGGAAGCGTGTCGAGCAGGCCCTGCGTCCGCGAGCGGATCAGCGGCTCATACTCTTTCAGCATGTTCGGTGCGACGGCCGGCTGGACGGTCTTGCGCTGTTCGGAGTGGCGCGGTTCGTCCATGGCGATGAACATCGGCAGTTCGAAGTCTTCCAGCGGTTCACCAAGCGTGATGCCGCCATGTTCCCAGCTGGAAGAGAAGCGCTTGTGGTCGGTATCCACGGCCATGATGTCTTCATAGGTCGTGACAGACCAGTAAGGGCCAACAAAGGAGTCCGGCGTGTAGTGAACCGGCTCTTCCTTGCGCAGGCGGTCGAAGCGATCCCACATCTTGTTCTGGCGCCACACTTCACCGTCGACGAGGTCGAGGGTCTTCAGGTCCAGGCTGGATGCCGGCGGCACTTCCTCACCGATGCGCAGATATCCCTCGTGCAGAGGCTCGCGCTCGGAAACTTTCGGCCGTTCAAGGGCCGGGTGGTCGATTTGGTGAACTGTGTCGGCAGCCATTTTTTCCTCCAATTAGCCGGTCTCCCTAGGCACCGGTCTGCTCGCTTGAAGCGTGTATATCATGGTCATTCTGAAAAAACCATGACGCTTGCGTCACTTTTTTACGCGATGTGACGCTCAAGTCTGGCGCGGTGGAGGGCCATTTTCATGGCATCGGCCAGGGATTTTCGCTCTGGCACGGTGAGGAAGCGCCCGATGACCCAGCCCGTGCGGCCATGTTCCACGCGCAGCCACGAATCGGAGCTCAGGGGCTCGGCCAGTTCCACGCGGGCAAAACCGGAAGGAACACTGACGCTTTTCTCGGCGCCATTGGCCTTGCGGTGGAGCATGTCCAGGCTGCTGGCCGTGATGCGGATCCGGGTTTCCTCGCGTTGTTTCCGGAACGACCAGCGAAACGCGAGCCAGATGGCGAGCGCATCCAGGCCAAAGAAACCGATAACGGGAATTGCCCCCATGGACAGGAACGCCATGCCCGTCAGGAAGCTCACAACGCCGACAATGCTCATGACAATCGTGAACCCCCGCTCCGACAGGGAGCGGTTTGGGGTCAGGATTGCGTCAAAATAGACGATCTCGTCGGTGTCAGGCATCAGGAACAATACTTATCACGCTCTTGCCCAGCCGGAAGCGGCCTGACAGACAAATTGCATGACCGAATCGCCGCAGAAAAAACCCGGGAAAAAGCGCGCGTCCCGCACGCTGGGGCCCGAAAAGACCGAGAAGATATTCGCCGCGCTGGCCCATGACCGGCCGGACCCGAAGACGGAACTCGAATATACCAGCCCGTTCACCCTGCTGGTGGCCGTTGCCCTGTCGGCGCAAGCTACCGATGTCGGGGTAAACAAGGCCACACGGAAGCTGTTTGCGATCGCCGACACACCAGAGAAAATGCTGGCGCTGGGCGAGGAGGAGGTTGCGGATCATATCAAGACGATCGGTCTGTGGCGGAACAAGGCGAAGAACGTCATCGCGCTCAGCCAGATGCTGATCGACGAGTTCGACGGAGAGGTGCCGCGGACAAGGGAGGCGCTGACCCGCCTGCCGGGGGTCGGGCGCAAGACGGCGAATGTCGTCATGAACGAAGTATTCGGCGAGCCGACCATCGCCGTCGATACGCACATCTTCCGGGTGTCCAATCGCACGGGGCTGGCTCCCGGCAAGACGCCGGACGAGGTGGAGGCGGGGCTTGAGCGGGTGACGCCGCCGCAATGGAAGAAGGGCGCCCACCACTGGCTGATCCTGCACGGGCGGTATGTCTGCAAGGCGCGTACGCCGGAGTGCTGGCGCTGTGTGATCGCCGAATGGTGCAAGTATTCGCCCAAGACGCCGGATCCATCGAAAGTGTCCTCCCTCGGCCCCAAGGCGCCCAAGGCACGGAAGTAAGCGGCCCCACCTGGAGCATAGGTGATGTCCGGCAGGGAGTTGGATTGCCTCTCCTTGTTAGGGCTTGCGTCTGGTGTCAGGTGCGTGCGCGACATGGCGCTGAACATACATCCGGATACGGAGGTGTCGGATGTATTTCTTTTTAGGTGCCTGTTTACAACAGGATGCGAGACAAAGGGGGTGGAGAAGCCGGGCGAATCGCCTGCCTCCAGTTTGCCTCAGTTTCGCTAATCTTGCGTCATGCGGAGCAGGATAAGCGTTCCATGAAATAGGGATGTGCCAATGAAGTATATTATCTGCGCGGCTGCGGGTGCCGTGCTTACAGGATTGTTCGCAACCGCGCATGCGAGTGACGAAAAGGTGGAAGGCTGGTCCGGCGAAGGCGCTCTGAGTGCCGGCATGACCAGCGGGAACACGGACACGCGTGATGTGGGGGTCACCTTCGATGTGGATCATGTCACCGGCTCCTGGGATTACGGCATCCAGGGCCAGGTCGATTATGGTGAGCAGGATGGCGAAGAGAGCCGGAACCGCGTCTTCCTTGGAACGAATATTGACTACGAGTTGAGCGAACGCGTCTTTTCCTTCGCGCGCGGCTCCTATGAGGTTGACCAGTTTACCGGCTTTGACAGCCGCAGCTTCGTCGGGGGAGGACTTGGCTATCGCTTCCTCGGGATCGAGCCTGTTACCTGGGTTGTCCGTGGCGGTCCCGGTGTGAAGGTGGACGAGATCAAGCGCACCGTGACGACGGACGATCTGGGCGGTGTTGTGATCACGCCCGCGGAAACGGTGACGTCGGTGGGTTTCGTGGGCAAGTCGAAATTTGCCTGGGAGCTGAACGACAAGGTAACGCTGTCGAACAATACCGATGTCCTCTACGCGGAGGAGTCGACCCAGCTCTCCAATGGCCTGGCGCTGACTGCGCAGATCAATGGCTCATTGTCGGCCCGGTTCGGCTTCGATACGCGTTACGACACCAACCCGCAGGAAGGTTACAAGTCGACGGACACGGCGACGAAAATCGGTGTCGTCTACAAGTTCGGCCCTCACTGAGCGGGCGCGGTTTCCAGGCGTTCAGCAATGGCCTCGGCGAGCATCTCGCCGAGGCGCGGCCCTTCGATCGGGTAAAGGTAGGGCTCGATCGCTTCGAGTTCCATCAGGACCAGCCGGCCATCCTCGCCGCGCACCATGTCGACCCGCGCATATAGCGGGGCTTCGTCCAGCATCGCGATGATTGCGGCGGCATCCGAAAGGTCATCCGCTGGCGGATCGACCGGGGTTTCCTTGCCGCCATACTTCGACTGGATACGATAGTCGCCCGGCACGGCGCGCTTCACCAGCGCGTGGCAGAATTTCCCGCCAATGAAGATGAAGCTGTATTCGCCCTCGGTCTGGATGGCGGGTAGGAAGGGCTGGGCCATCATCGGGTGGGGCATGTCCGGCACGGCCCCGCCGCGTTGCAGCCTGTGCTGGCCATCGGCCCCGGCGCCGACCTGGCGCTTGAACACGAGATCATCGGCCCTGAGCGTGTCGAAGGCTGCCGCCGCGCTGGCCGCGTCTGCCTTGTCCAGCCAGACCGTGGGGATGATGCGGGCACCGCGTGCTTCGAGGTCACGCAGATAGGTCTTGTGGATGTTCCAGCGGACCAGTTCGGCCGGGTTATAGAGCCGTGTGGCCGCCTGGATCCGCTCCAGCGCGGCGAGGAATTCTGCCTGCCGGTCCCAATAGTCCCAGGTCGTGCCAATGATGACGGCGCCGTAGCTGCCCCAGTCGGCTTCCGGATCGTCCCATGAGACATCCTGTATGGCCATGCCTCTGGCGGCGAAGGCCGGGCGCAGGGCATCCATCATGTAGTCGTGTTCAAAGGCATCGTCCCGGCGGTTGGGCGTGCCGGGCAGGGTGACCTGGGAGGCAAGATAAGCAATTTTCATGGCGGGGCCTTTAGCATGCCTGCCGGTTGCGTCCAGCGCCTGGCTCTGGCAATGGCCCGGTTTTGGAGCGGGAGATCTCGAATGGCGGACGTGCGTTTCGATGTGGTGGGCCTCGGCAATGCGATTGTGGACGTGCTGTCGCGTGCGGAAGACGCGTTTCTGGCCGAGTGGGGCATCCACAAGAATGTCATGAACCTGATCGAGGAACCCCGCGCGCATGAGCTGACGGCGGTGGCGAAAGAGCCTCTCTTCACCTCTGGCGGCAGCGGCGCGAACACGATTGCGGGCCTCGCCAGCTTCGGCGCTTCGGCAGCCTATATCGGCAAGGTGGCCGATGATGAGCTTGGCGCCCAGTTCCGGCAGGAAATGGAAGCAGGCGGCGTGCCGTTCCCGACCCCGCCGCTGGCCGAGGGCCCGGCCACGGCGCGCAGCATCATCTTCGTTACCGATGATGGCCACCGTTCTATGAACACCTTCCTGGGCGCGTCCGTCCTGTTCTCGAAAGAGGATGTGGACGCGGACGTCGTGAAGGCCGGCGGCATCCTCTATCTGGAGGGCTATCTGTTCGACAAGGATGAGGCGAAGGAAGCCTTCATCTACGCCGCCGAGATCGCCCGCGCCGCAGGCCGCAAGGTGGCGCTGACCCTGTCCGACAAGTTCTGTGTCGACCGCCACCGTCCGAGCTTCCTGCAGCTGGTACGCAACAATGTCGACATCCTCTTCGCCAATGAGGAAGAGCTGCTCGCCCTTTACGAGACCGACGATTTCGATGCCGCCATGAAGTCGCTGCAGGCGGATACGGCCATTGCCGCCGTGACGCGCAGCGAAAAAGGCTCGGTTGTTCTGGGCGATGGTGAGCCGATCGTGGTCGAAGCGGTTCCGGTGAAGGAAGTCGTCGATACGACCGGAGCGGGCGACCAGTATGCCGCCGGCTTCCTGTTCGGCATGTCGCGTGACCTGCCGCTGGCGACCTGCGCGCGCCTGGGCCATATCGCGGCCGCCGAAGTGATCAGCCATTTCGGCCCGCGTCCGGCTGTTTCCTACAAGATCCTGGCCGAAGCCGCCGGAATCTTCGCCTGATCACTCACGCGCTTGCGACCCAGCACATGCGGCGCCCGTGAAGGCGCTTGTGGGGGTGCTGAGTTTTCGGAGTGAGGTTCTGCGTCAGGTTTCGGGACGGGGCAGGTGTAAGCCCCTTCTCCTCGGGGAGAAGGGGGTGGGGATGAGGGGGCACGAAGTTTCGGCAAGTGCAGTGCACGCGGCAGCTCTGTTACCCCTCACCCCAACCACTCTCCCAAGGGAGAGGGGATTCATGCGGAGATATTCAGGCGTGAACGCCCGCCCGTCGCATGCGGCGGCGAGGTGGTCATTTGCAGGTTTCGGGAATGTGCGCTCTTTCTTCTGGCTTGGCATCCAATCAATGGATGTGAGGAAGACGCGGCCGTTCGGGGTGACACTCCAATGATACTGCACACCTCTCCCATAGGCGGCCCTCACCGCTGCGCGGAGCAGCAGGAGCTGGACCCAGATGAGGGGCCAGACCATGGCAAGATGTGCCGGGAAGCCTTTGGGTGGGTGCAGGAGTGACATGTGCCGCACTATACATCCGGGCACGGAAGTGTCGGATGGATTTGTTTTTGCAGCAATGGGTTCAGCAGGTTTGGGGCTCTTAGGTGGTGGATAAGCCCCCTCCGTCAGACGGCTTTGCCGCCTGCCACCTCCCCCGCAAGCGGTGGAGGATGAAGTCCGGTGCGTGCGGCAAGCAATCCTCCCCTGCGAAGCGGGGGAGGTGGCCGCGAAGCGGTCGGAGGGGGCGCGTGCTGAGCGGGTCCAAGCATGATCACCGCATGACCACAGACGGCTACGCCATGACCATGCATGACTAGCCATGACTATACCGGACTATACCGGATCAGGCCGTCAGGGCCTCGGCGGCGTAGTCGAGGCGGTCGTGTCCGAAGAACATTTCGTCGCCCACGAAGAAGGTGGGGGAGCCGAAGGCGCCGCGGGCGATGGCAGTGTCGGTATTCTCCTTCATGGCGGCCTTGTTCGCGTCGTCGGCCGCGAGGCGCTGGATTTCGGCAAAGTCGAAGCCCTCGGCATCGCACATGGCTTTGACGGAGGCGTCATCGTCAGGCTTCAGGGCTTCGGGCGTTTCCCACATGTGGCGGAAGCAGGCGTCGATGAAGCGCTGCTGCTCCGCCGGGTCGCTGGCGAGGCCGATGGTGGCGCGCAGCAGGTCACGCGTGCTGACCAGCGGGAAATACGGGTTCATGCGAACGGTCAGGCCATAGCGCGCTGCGCAGCGCTGCAGGTCGGCCAGCATGTAGGTGTTCTTGGCGGGCACCATGCCGGGCGGACGGTTGCCTGTGGTCTGCATCACGGCGCCCAGAAACATGGGGCGGATGTCCACGGCGGCGCCAGTGCGTTCCTTGAGTTGCTTCACAGCTGCATTGGCAATGTGCGAATAGGGGCTGATATAGTCAAAATAGAACTCAAGTGCCTTGGCCATTCGGATCCTCCATCAGTTTCATTTTGGAACTAAGGCAAATCAGGTTAGGCTTGCAAGCATGAAATGGAATGAACTCTCGGATAATTGGTGTCCCGTCGCCCGGACACTGTCGATTGTGGGGGACCGCTGGACCCTGCTGATCCTCAGGGACTGTTTCCTCGGCCTGTCTCGGTTCGAGCAGTTCATCGAGTCGAGCGGCATGACGCGGCACATCCTGGCAGAGCGCCTGAAGCGTCTGGTCGAGGCAGGCATCCTGGAGCGCCGGCAGTATTCTGCCGGGCCCAAGCGCTATGATTATGTGCTGACCGAGAAGGGGCAGGAACTGGCCCCCGCCCTCATGAACCTCCGGGACTGGGGCAAGAAGCACATGCCCGTCCGCCGCGCGACGAACGCCTAGTGGCAATCGCCATCGCGGACAGGATCAGGCTTCGACCAGATCCACGGCCTGTTTCTGCACGGTTCCGTAATCGACCTTGCCGGTGCCGAGGACCGGGATTTCGTCGACATGGTAGACACGGCGGGGCACGGAGATTTCCGGTACGCCATGGCTCTGCGCCCAGGCGAGGATTTCATCGCGCGTACAGTCCGGGCAGTCGCTGAGCAGGATGATCTGCTCGCCCTTGCGCGGGTCGGGCATGGCGACGGCGGCGTGGAGATTGTCGGGCCAGATGGCGCTGGCGCAGTTCTCGACCACGGCAAGGGACACCATCTCGCCGCCGATCTTCGCAAAGCGCTTCACGCGGCCCATGATGCGGATGAAGCCTTCCTCGTCGATGACGACGACATCGCCGGTATCGTGCCAGCCGCCTTCAGGCGCTTCGATCACGCCGGGGGCGGACGGGCGCAGATAGCCCATCATGATGTTGGGGCCCTTGATATGCAGGCGGCCGCCTTCCGGAATGCCGTCGACAGGCAGGAGGCGGTAATCCATGTCAGCCATCAGCAGGCCGACCGTGCCGGGCTTGTTGCGTTCCCACTGGTTGGCGGCAACGACGGGGGATGCCTCCGTGGCGCCATAGCCTTCGAGGATCTCGATCTCGAACTTGCGGCGCACCAGGGCGCGTGTCTCGTCCTTCACCCGTTCGGCGCCGCACACGGCGAGGCGGATCGAGTCCATGTCGCCATCCGCGCCGACGCGGGCGTATTGCGAGATGAACGTGTCCGTCGCCAGCAGGATCGTGGAGCCGGTTTCGCGGATGCGCTTGACGATCTCGCGCGGCTGCAGCGGTGAGGGGTGGAAGATGACCGGGATGCCCGCGATCAGTGGCAGGATCGCGCCGACCGTCAGGCCGAAGCAGTGGAAGGTCGGCAGCGGGTTGAACAGCTTGTCCGTTTCCGGGTCGAGGCCGATATGCGCGCGGACCTGTTCGACATTGGCCATGACGTTCTCATGGCTGAGGACGACGCCCTTGGGCTCGCCTTCAGTGCCGGAGGTGAAGAGGACGACGCCGGGGCTCTTGTAGCGGGCCTTGCGGCGGATCAGGCCGGGGGCCATCGGGCCGATCACGGCGGCCAGCTTGTCCTTGAGGGAGAGGTTCTCCCGGACGTCTTCGAGATAGATGATCTCGGCCACGCGGGAGAGGTCCTTCTCCAGGGCTTCGAGGCCGGCGAGCTCGATGAATTTGCGGGCCGTGACGATCTTGGTGATCTCGGCGGCGCGCATGGCGGCCTTCAGGTTCCGCGATCCGGCCGTGAAATTCAGCATCGATGGAACGCGATTGTAGGCGGAGAGGGCGTAGAATCCGATCACCGCACCGGCGCCAGTGGGCAGCATGATGCCGACCGATTCTCCCAGTTTGGTCTTCGCAGCCAGGGCAGAGCCGAGGCCGAAGGCGCCGCGGATCACTTCCTTGTAGGTGAGCAGGCGCTCTTCACCGTCCACCATGTCGTAAATGGCTGTTTTGTTACGGCCAAATTCGCCCGAAGCACGCAGCAGGGCAGCGAAAAGATCAGTGCGGGTGCGCGCGGGACGATACGGCAACGGCGCCGGGATCGGTGTCGTGGTCATGTATTGCTCTGGCTTCCTCGTGGGCGTTTCGCCTCACATGTTTGTAACATTTTGTCGCCAAGCAGCCAGAGAGCGGCAAAGAATGCAAGTTTGCATGAGCAGATTGCAGTGTCTCTCACTTGAGTTCGGGCGCGGCTGCGGCCATGTTCCGCCGATGGCAAACCTCATCGACTTCAAGGGCGAAAAGCCCCGTGTGCGGCACCCGGAAAAGCAGTCCCGTCCGGACAGCCCTATACAGCGCAAGCCGGAATGGATCCGCGTCAAGGCGCCGGGGTCCAAGGGCTATTCCGAAACCCGCGAGATCGTGAAGTCCAAGGGGCTGGTCACCGTCTGCGAAGAAGCCGGTTGCCCGAATATCGGTGAGTGCTGGGACAAGAAGCACGCGACGATGATGATCCTGGGTGAGATCTGCACCCGCGCCTGCAGCTTCTGTAACGTTTCCACCGGCAAGCCGCTGACCCCCGGACGGGTGGATGAGGACGAGCCGCGCCGTGTGGCCGAGGCCGTCGCCGAGATGGGCCTGCAGCATGTCGTGATCACGTCAGTGGACCGTGACGACCTGGAAGACGGCGGCGCAATGCACTTCGTGAACACGATCGAGGCGATCCGCGCCGCGTCGCCCGGCACGACGGTCGAGATCCTGACGCCGGACTTCCTGCGCAAGGACGGATGGGAAAACCGCGTGATCGACGCCCGGCCGGACGTGTTCAACCACAATCTCGAAACCGTGCCGCGGCTTTACCTGTCGATCCGGCCCGGCGCGCGTTACTTCCATTCGCTGCGCCTGCTGCAGAAGGTGAAGGACCGCGACCCGAACCAGTTCACCAAGTCCGGCCTGATGGTCGGCCTCGGCGAGACGAAGGAAGAAGTCATGCAGGTGATGGACGACATGCGCTCCGCCGGTGTCGACTTCCTGACCATCGGCCAATACCTGCAGCCGACGCGCAAGCACGCCGCCGTAGACCGCTTCGTCACGCCGGATGAGTTCCGCTCGTACGAAGAGATCGCGCGGGCCAAGGGCTTCCTGATGGTCTCCGCAACGCCGCTGACGCGTTCTTCGCACCATGCGGGGGAAGACTTCGCCCGGCTGAAAGCTGCGCGTGAGGCCCTGAACGCCGGCAAGCCTGCCTGAGCGCATGGCGCAATTCACCAAGTCCGTCCGGCTGCCCTACACGCCAGAGCAGTGCTTCGACCTTGTGTCGGATATCCGGCGCTATCCGGACTTCATCAAATGGATCACGGCCATGCGTGTCTCGGAAGAGACGGCGCTGGATGACATCCGGTCCTCCTGCCTCGGCGAGGCCGTGATCGGCTTCAAGGGCTTTACGGAGCGCTTCTCGACCCGCGTCACGAAAGACCCGTCGGCGGGCACCGTGATCGCGTCCCTGGTGAAGGGCCCGTTCCGCCGCCTGCGGGCCGAGTGGAGGATCACGCCGCAGGACCGGGGCACGGATGTCCGGCTCGACATCGACTATGACTTCAGGAACCCGTTCATCGGCATGCTGGCCGCCGCGAACCATGATGTGGCGGTAGACCGGATCCTGAACGCTTTCCTGGAAGAAGGCCGCCGCCGCTTTGTCGGGCCGCCACCTGTCGTGCCGGGCGTCTAGCTCATCTGGAGCTGGATCAGTTTCAGCGCGCACTCGACGGCCGCCATGCGCACCTCTGTCCGGCCAATTTCTCCGACCTGCAGCAATTCATGCACAACCGCGCGGTTCTCGCGGGCACAGGCGACGTGGACCGTGCCGACGGGCTTCATGCGCGTGCCGCCGCCGGGGCCGGCAACGCCGGTGATCGCGACGGCGATATTGGCGCGGCTCGCTTCCAGCGCGCCTTCGGCCATCATGCGCGCGACAGGTTCGGAGACGGCGCCATAGTCTGCCAGCACGTCGCCGGGGACGCCGAGCATCTCTTCCTTGGCACGATTGGAGTAGGTGACGAAGCCGCGCTCGAAAACGGTCGACGAGCCGGGAATGTCGGTGAACAGGGCAGCGACGAGGCCGCCGGTGCAGCTTTCTGCCGTGCAGATCCGCAGGCGCGCCTGTTCGGCGTCGTCGAGGATTAGCATGGCGAGGTTACGGAGACGCTCTGGAAACATGGGGGCACGTTAGGCGCTGATTGGCAGGCGGTGAAGCCTTCCCGTCGCGGCGGGTCAGACTTTTGGTGCCAGCACGGCCACCGCTTCTGCCGCGATGCCTTCCCGGCGTCCGGTAAAGCCGAGGCTTTCGGTCGTGGTCGCCTTCACGCTGACGGCGCTGAGCGGCAGGTCCAGCAGCTCGGCCGTGCGGGCGCGCATGGCTTCGCGGTGCGGCTTCACCTTCGGGGCTTCGCAGATCACCGTGATGTCACAGCTGGCCAGCACGTAGCCTGCGTCTTCAGCCAGTTTCTGAGCATGTTTCAGGAAGAGGCCGCTGTCGGCGTTTTTCCATTGCGGGTCAGATGGCGGGAAATGGTCTCCGATGTCGCCGAGGGCGACGGCGCCGAGAATGGCATCCGTCAGGGCGTGCCAGGCGGCATCGGCATCGGAATGGCCTTTCAGCTTGGCCGTGTGGGGGATCTTCACGCCGCAGAGCGTCACATGATCGCCTGGCTCGAAAGCGTGGACGTCGAAGCCCTTGCCAACGCGCGGCACGGGCAGGGCGGGAGTGAGCAGTCTGGCCACGAGGTCGAAATCCTCTGCATAGGTGATCTTGTGGAGCCGGGCATCGCCGGGAACGAGGGTGACGCGTGCCCCGGCCGCTTCAACCGCTTCCAGGTCGTCAACGAAGGAACCTGGAGCTTCAAGGGCGGCGCGGATCGTGGAGAGGCGGAAAGCCTGCGGGGTCTGGACCCGGTAGAGCCCGTCCCGCGGCACTGTGCTGAGATGGCCTTCGATCTGCGATTTGAGGGCGTCCGATACGGGCAGGGCCGGGGCCGCCGCATCGTGACCGGAGAGGGCAGAAACGAGTGAGTCGATCACCGAATGGCTCAGTCCCGGACGGGCCGCGTCATGGATCAGGACAGGGGTGCCATCTTCTGTAACAAGTGTGGCAATTCCTGCGCGAACCGAGGCTGTTCTTGTCTCGCCGCCACGTACGACTTTAGTCGTTGGTGGGAAGGTGCTGGCTATGGCCGGATCGTCCACAACGATGACCAGGTCCAGCAGGTCCGGATGGGAGAGGAATGCGTGGACCGACCAGTCGATAACTCTCTGTCCCAGCAGGTATTCCCACTGTTTTGGGCGGTTGAGCCCGGTGCGGGCGCCTTTGCCCCCGGCGACGATGATTGCAGCGAATCCAGTCATGAGCGCCTTCTAGGGCACCTGTTGTATCTATGCCATGCCATTTGCGCTTATGCAGTTTCGGATGGCTGCTTATGTTTTGTGCGCTTGCGTGGTGGCAAAAAGGTGCAAGAATGAAGAAATGGTTAGTTTCGAGGCACCGAAAGTCTGGCTAGCGCCTATGTCTGGCGCAACAGATGCGCCCATGCGGCGCCAAGCTGTGCATTTTGGTGCACCGGCGGTGGTTTCGGAAATGGTTGCCGGTGAAATGCTGGCCGCTGCCCGCCCGGATGTTGTGCGCCGTGCCTGCCGTCATGAAGGGGCGGGTTACTGGATTGTACAGCTCGCGGCCCGGCGTCCGGAAGACATGCGCCGCGGGGCGGAGTTGCTGGCCGAGAGCGGCGTCGACGTCATCGACATCAATATGGGCTGTCCTTCGCGCCAGGTGACGGGTGGCCAGTCCGGTTCGGCGCTGATGCGGGACATCCCGCTGGCAAGCGACATCATAGATGCGGCCATGGAGGGCGCTGGTGGCCGGCCTGTGACGCTGAAAATGCGGCTCGGCTGGGACGATGCGGCGCTCAATGCGCCGGAGCTGGGCGCTATCGCGGAGGCAAAGGGTATCCGGATGCTGACCGTGCATGGGCGTACCCGGTGCCAGTTCTACAAGGGCTCGGCAGATTGGGCGGCCGTTCGCGAGACGGTCGATGCGGTGTCCCTGCCGGTGATCGTCAATGGAGATATCTGCTCTGCGGATGATGCCGCGAGCGCTCTGGAGCAGTCCGGGGCGCATGGTGTCATGGTGGGGCGTGCGGCCATGGGGCAGCCTTGGCTGGTTGGAGAGATCGCTGCGGCCCTGGAGGGGCGCCAATGGCGCCGGCCCGGCCGCACTGAGCAGCTTTCGTCCCTGTGTGAGCAGATTGAGGATTCAGTCTCTCTCTATGGTCCGAAACTGGGTGTGCTGACGGTACGCAAACATGTGTCTGCTGCCATCGATGCGCTCGACCTTGGCATCGCTGCGGCTGAACGCCGGAGCCTGCGCTCAAAACTCTGCCAGATCTCGGACTGGCAGGATCTCATCGCCGCCCTGCGGCAAGTATATTTGAACACCGACCTCGTGGAGGCCGTCTGAAATGCCGGTGGACACTTTGCTAGACGCACGCTCCCTAGCGGATCTTTCTCCTGTTGCCCTGCTGGTCATCGATGACCGGCGGCGCATCGTGGATGGGAACCCTGCTGCTGAAGCGTTGTTTCAACTTTCGCGCCGTTCCCTGACGAACAAGCCGCTCAGTGAGCTGATTTATCATGACTCCCTGATCTGGGAGCTGCTGGACCGCGCCCAGAGGCAGGTCGGCGATATTGCCTCGCCCGGTACGCCTGTGACCGGTCCGTCGATCACGTCCCGGCTTGTCTGCGATGTCTGGATCCGGACGACGGGCGATGAGGGTTTTGTCATCGCCCTGGTGGAGACATCTGTCCGCGAGGGGAATGACTCCTCGGCGGGGGTCGCCGGTTTCGGCCGCATTCTTGGCCACGAAGTCAAGAACCCGCTGGGCGGCATCATCGGCGCGGCACAGCTGCTTGAGCGGCAGGGGGTCGAAGGCCAGGAAGAGCTGCTGGAGATTATCCGGGAAGAGGCCCGGCGGATCGAGCGGCTGGTCAACCGGCTGTCCGCCTTCGAACTGTTCTCCGCGCCGCGCATGAAGGATTTCAACATTCATGCGCTGCTGGACCGGGTCATCGCTTCGGAGCGCGTGGCCATTGGCACTTCCGTGGAGATCAAGCGGGATTTCGATCCATCGCTGCCTGAGCTGCTGGGGGACGAGGACCATCTCCAGCAGGCGTTCCAGAACATCATCCGCAACGCTGCTGAGGCGGCGCAGGAAGGCGGCGGGCGCGGACAGGTCACGATACGCACAGCCTATGCGACCGGCCTGGCCTTCAAGCGCTCGCGCTTCGGTGTCGGCCTGCAGCGGGCGATGCTGGTGACGATCGAGGACAATGGCCGCGGCATCCCGCGCGAAAAGCTGTCGCGCATTTTCGACGTATTCCAGAGCTCCAAATCCGGTGCGCGCGGCCTGGGGCTTTCCATCGTGAAAGAAGTCATCACGGCCCATGGCGGCCAGATCCGGGTGGACAGTGAGCCGGGCACGACCCGCTTCACCGTTCTTCTGCCAATTCGTACAGGAGGCCTTAATGGCTGATAAGACCGTTCTTCTTGCAGAGGACGACGCCAGCATCCGGTTGATCGTGAACCAGACGCTTGTGGCCGCTGGCTATGAAGTCCGCGCAACCAGCTCTCCTGAGGCGCTGGAGCGTTGGGTGCGTAACGGTGAGGGCGATGTCGTTGTGACGGACGTGTATCTTGGGGATGCGTCCATCTTCGACCTGCTGCCTTCGATGCGCCTGTCGCGCCCGGAGCTACCCTTCATTGTCATGAGTGGCCAGAACACGATCCTGACGGCGGCAAATGCGGCCCAGCATGGCGCGTTCGACTATCTGCCGAAACCGTTCGACATTGATGCACTGACCAGCCTGGTCCAGCGCGCCCTGAAGGCGCCGCCGAAAACATCGGTGCGGGCGATCAATCCGGAATCGCAGAAGGCCATCAGCGATGCAGGCCTGCCGCTCATTGGCCGCTCGGACGCGATGCAGGAAGTCTACCGGATCATCGCCAAGGTGATGAATACGGACCTGACCGTTCTGATCGAGGGCGAAAGCGGTACTGGCAAGGAACTCGCAGCACGGGCAATCCACCAGCTCGGTTCGGCAAAAGACGGGAAGTTCGTTGCGCTGGATCTGGCAGCCCTGCCAGCCGCCGAGATCAACCGCCAGCTGTTCGGCGCGAATGGCGAGCCGGGTGCCGTCCACCAGAAGGGCGGCACGCTTTACCTGGACGAGATCGGTGACCTGCCGGCCGAAGCGCAGACCCAACTGGTGAAGTTCCTGCGTGATGCCAATGGGGCGCGCCTGATCGCCTCTACCCGCCGGAACCTTGGCCGGATGGTGGAAGAGGGCACCTTCCGGGAAGACCTGTATTACCGGCTGAACGTCGTGCGCCTGGCCATGCCGCCGCTGCGCCTGCGCAAGGAAGACATCCCGGAACTTGCCCGGGCCTTCCTGATCCGCGCCCAGCGTCAGGGGCTGTCCGCCAAGAATTTCGACAAGTCGGCGATCGACCTGATCATGGCCTATGACTGGCCGGGCAACGTGCGGGAGCTGGAAAACCTTGTCCTGCGCCTGGCTGTCCTCAGCCCTGACGACACGATCACCCTGCGGGACGTGGAGCGGGAGCTGCGTGCAGGTGCCAGCGAGCAGAAAGGCGCCAGCGGCGGTTTCGAGAAAGACATCGAGACGCTCCTGCACCGTCACATCATGGGCGATCTCATCTCGAGCCGCGAGGACGAGGAAAGCACGGTCTATTCCCGTGTGATCGACCAGGTGGAGCGTCCGCTGATCCGTCTCGCCCTTTCGGTTACCGCCGGAAACAAGGTCAAAGCGGCGCAGCTGCTGGGCATGAACCGTAACACGCTGCGGGCGAAGATTAACGCACTCGGCATTGCAGAAGACTGATTGACGGTTGCCAAAACTGTGGCTCTAGTGCATCACTGTTGCTGTAGGGGCACGCATATGTGATCTTGGAGCAACGGGCCGGGGGGCCTGTGCAGAGTCGGTAGATTGTCGAACCCGTTAAGTCAGCATGCACCGAAAGCGAGTTGGGCCCTTTTCGAAGGGCTCTTCATCATTGCGGCGCTTGTTGCGGTGTTCGCGACTTTTATCACGATTGCTGGCGTCAACCCGGATAACCCGACGGCGGGCTCGACGCCGTGGCTGCTCGCGCTCAATCTGGTTCTGATCATCGTCCTCGCGATCATCGTGGTCCGGGAATTCCTGGCCATTCGTGGCCGCTCCCGCGAGGCGGGCGAAGGGCGGCTGGCGCAGCGCTTCGTCATGCTGTTCGGCTTTTCGGCCCTGGTGCCATCCATGGTCGTCGGGATCTTCCTTGGCGCAGTGGTTACCCGCGGACTCGACAACTGGTTCGGCGACACCGCTGAAGCGGTGATGGAAAAGAACAAGCAGATCTTCCAGGACTATGTCGACAACTTCACATCCTCCTTCGATGTGGATGTGCGTCTCGCCGCGCTGGACGTTGAGAACTTCGCGCGGGACGTGAAGGCGCAGATGGCCATCGAGAATGGTGGTCAGGATGTCGACGGAGAGCAGTCCGCGGCCAAGGCCTCTGCCGCGCTTTCCGAAGGCTTGCGCAAAACACTGGCCTACCGGGAATTCGTGACAATCTCCATTGTCAGCGCGGACGGCCAGGAAATCATTGCCGAGGAGAATGCCGGGACGCCTGTGCGCCTGCGGCCATCGCCCGATGACTTCGCTGAGGCGCAAAAGGGTGAGGTTGCGGCCCGGCTTTACGAAGCGCAGGGGGTTGCAACGGCGCTGATCCGGATTTCCGAGCCTGTGGACGGGTTTGTCTACGTGGCAAAGCCCTTCGACCGGAACCTGTTCACGATGCTGGGCGATGCCAAGGACCAGCTGGCCCAATACCAGAATGCCAAACAGCGCAGCGGGCGCCTGCAGACAATCTTTGCCATTGGCTATGCCCAGATTACCGCGCTGATCCTGCTGCTGGCCGGCCGGCTTGGCCTGGAGGCAGCAGGGCGTATCACAGGACCGATCGGACGCCTTGCATCCGCCGCGCATACGGTCCGCGATGGGGACCTGACCGTGCGTGTGCCGGTCAACGGCCCGAAAGATGAAGTCTACGCCCTCAGCCAGTCGTTCAACGCCATGACGGAGCAGCTCTCCGAACAGCGCAATGCCCTTATCCGTGCGCGGGAAGACGAAGAAGACCGCCGCCGGTTTGTGGAAACGCTGTTGGCCGAAGTCAGTGCCGGCGTGATCCGCATGGATGCGGACATGACCGTGACGCTGGCGAACCGGTCTGCGGGCGACCTTCTGGACGTTGAAGACATCAAGTCTGGCGAGGCACTGGAAGTGATCGCGCCGGAATTCGAGCGGTATGTGCGTGATACGCTGGAGCGGAACTCTCCGGTGGATGCCTCGATCGAGATCATGCGCAGTGGCGCCACGCGCCATATCCGCCTGAAGGCCGCGCCGGACCCGGCGGGCGGCTGTGTGCTGACCTTTGACGACATGACCCGCCTGATCAATGCGCAGCGCCAGATGGCCTGGCGGGATGTTGCCCGGCGTATCGCCCATGAAATCCGCAATCCGCTGACACCGATCATGCTGTCGACGGAGCGCCTGCGCCGCCGTTATGCCAGCAAGATCGACGATCATGACGGTGTGTTCGAGAAGTGCATCGACACCATCCTGCGTCAGGTGGGGGACATCGGCCGGATGGTCGAGGAGTTCTCCAGCTTCGCGCGGATGCCGAAGCCGAGCGTTGCGCCTTTCGACATGCGGGGCTTGCTGCAGGAGGCGAGCTTCTCGCGGAGCGTGGTCAATCCCGATATCGATTTCGAGTTTGAGAGTGGCGCATCCTCCACGACCTATGTCGGCGACGAACGGCTGATCGGCCAGGCAATCGGGAACCTGTTGAAGAACGCGGCCGAAGCCATCGAGGGCATGCCGGAAGAACTGGACGTGCAGGGGCAGATCCGGCTGGAGCTGAATGGCGACGAGCGCGGCCTTGAGATTACCATCGAAGACAATGGCCCCGGTTTTCCGGAAGATGTCCGCGAGCGCCTTCTGGAGCCGTATGTCACGACGCGTGAAAAGGGCACCGGGCTTGGTCTGGCCATTGTGAACCGGATCATTGCGGACCATGGCGGGTCAATCTCTCTGCAGAACCGTCCCGATGGTTTGCGCGGCGCCCGTGTGCGCGTCTGGCTGCCGCCGCATGATCTGATGACTGAAACAAGCATGTTGCCGGCTGATGAGCGTATCGCCGGGAACAATCCACATTCTCCACAGACTGTCCGAGTAGAGGAGCCGACGCCATGGCGTTAGATATTCTGGTCGTAGATGACGAACCTGACATCCGGGAACTCATTGCCGGAGTTCTCGGAGATGAGGGATATTCCGTGCGAACGGCCGCCACGGCCGAAGCGGCGCTTGAGGAAGTGCGTACACGGACGCCGCGCCTGGTGGTGCTGGATGTCTGGCTGCAGGGCAGCGGCATGGATGGCCTGTCGCTGCTGAAATACCTGAAGTCGATTGACCCGCTTCTGCCGGTTATCGTGATCAGCGGGCACGGCAATATCGAGACGGCTGTCGCGGCAATCCGGCGTGGTGCTTATGACTTCATCGAGAAGCCATTCAAGACGGACCGCCTGCTTCACCTCATCGACCGGGCCATCGAATCTGCTGCGTTGAAATACGAGAATGCAGCGCTGCGGAACCGGGCAGGAGACGATGAGCGCTGGATCGGGCATAGCCATGCGGCAACCAACCTGCGCGCGTCGATCGAGAAGGTTGCACCTACAAATTCACGCGTGATGATCACTGGCCCGGCAGGCGTCGGCAAGGAGCTTGCGGCGCGCCTGATTCATCGCAATTCCCTGCGGGCCAATGGCCCCTTCATCGTGGTCAACGCGGCGACGATTGCGCCGGACCAGATGGAAATCGCGCTGTTCGGTGAGGAAGATGCGCAGGGACGGACGACGCGTATCGGCCTGTTCGAGAAAGCGCACCTTGGTACGCTGCTGCTGGACGAAGTGGCAGACATGCCCTCCGGCACGCAGAGCAAGATCCTTCGTGTGCTGACGGAGCAGCGCTTCCAGCGTGTCGGCGGGCGCTCGGATGTCAATGTGGATGTGCGCGTCATGTCCGCGACGACGAAGGACCTGAAGAGCGAAATCGAGGAAGGGCGTTTCCGGGAAGACCTGTTCTATCGCCTGAATGTCGTGCCGCTGCGCGTGCCGTCGCTGGCTGAACGCCGGGACGACATTGCCGATCTGGTCACCTATTTCATCGAACGGATTGCTGACTCCTCGGGGCTCACCCCGCGCACCTTCTCTCAGGAGGCGATGGCGGTTCTGCAGTCCATGGAATGGCCGGGCAATATCCGCCAGCTGCGTAATGTGGTCGAGCGTATCCTGATCCTGTCGCCCTCCGATGCGAGCAGGCCGGTCAGCGTGGACGAGCTTCCGCGCGATACGGGCACCAACATGCAGAACGCAAAAGCCGGTTCAGCCGACCTGGTTGGCCTGTCCCTGCGCGATGCACGCGAACAGTTCGAACGCGAATATCTGGCCCTGCAAATCACACGGTTTAACGGAAACATTTCGCGGACTGCTGAATTCATCGGAATGGAACGCTCCGCGCTCCATAGAAAATTAAAGGCTTTGGGCGTAGCTTCCGGCGTGAGTCGGCAGGATAGCTAGGTCGGCGGAAGGCTGAGGAATGCGCGTACTTATCTGCGGTGCTGGCCGTGTTGGACACGGCATCGCGCGGCGCCTTGCGCGCGAGAAGCACGACATCACAATCATTGATGAGGATCCGGACCTGGTCGATCAGGTGTCGACCGATCTGGATGTGCGGGGCGTCTCTGGTCACGCCGCCCACCCGGACGTGCTGAAACGTGCCGGTGCGGCCGACTGCGAGATGATCATCGCCGTCACGCATTTTGACGAGATCAACATGGTGATCTGCCAGATCGCCCACACACTGTTCTCTGTCCCGTTCAAGATCGCCCGTGTGCGGGACCAGTCCTATATCGATCCGGCCTGGAAGAACATCTTCTCCCGTGAGGGCCTGCCGATCGACATGGTCATCTCGCCCGAGGTTGAGGTCGGCGAGGCAATCCTCCAGCGTCTGCGTACGCCCGGTGCGATCATGTCGGCGTCATTCGGGCGTGGCAAAGTCCGTCTGCTCGGGCTCGAAATTGCCGAGAACAACCCGCTTCTGGATACGGCTGTCGATCAGATCCGTGGCCTGTTCCCGGACCTCTCTGCCCGTATCATCGGGATTGGTACGGGAGACACGGTGCGCGCCCCGAAGGGTAGCGATGTGCTGAAGCCCGGTGATCGGGCGTACATTGCCGTGCTGGACTCCCATGCCGAACGGCTGACCTCGATCTTTAACCGAAATGTCGAACGGTCCGATCATATCGTGATCGTCGGCGGCGGAAATGTCGGGCTCTACGTGGCCCAGACGCTGGAGCGTGAAAGCAACAAACGTATCCGCCTGATCGAGAATGATCCGGAGCGTGCCAATACGGCCGTGGCCGGGGTCAAGCGCTCCATCGTGATCCAGGGAGATGGTCTCAATCCGGATATCCTGACGGAAGCAGGCGCCCCGAAAGCGGACTTCGTTGTTGCGATCACCAATGATGACAAGACCAATCTTCTGATTTCCAACCTGGCCAAGCGGGCAGGTGCGAAGCGGACGCTGGCGCTGGTGAATGCGACGGAACTGGCAGGCCTCGCGCGTGACATGCGTGTGGATGCCGTTCTGGACCCGCGTGCCCTTACAGTGTCCCAGATTCTCCTGCGCATGCGCCGCGGCCGGATCCTTGGCCTGCAGTCGCTGGAAGACGGGCAGGCAGAGGTGGCCGAAGGTGTCACGCTGGAATCCTCGTCCCTGATCGGGAAGCCCACGGGATATGACGACCTGCCGGACGGCGTGACCGCCGCAGCCATCGTGCGCGGAGATCAGGTGATCATTGCCGGGCCCGATGCGGTCGTCCGTACAGAGGACCGCCTGATCGTGTTCTATGTGGAGGAGATGGTCCGGAAAGTGGAGAAATTCTTCCGCGTCAGTCCGGACTTCTTCTAGGCGCATGAATTACGCATCGGTCGTCCGCATCCTGGCCCTCGTGATGCTGATACTTGCCGGCTCCAGTCTGCCGGCGATCCTCACAGCGCTGGCCTATGGCGAGGACGAACAGGTGTTCGCTTTCCTGGCCATGGTGCTGGGGATCAGTGTGACGGCCGTCAGCATCCTGTTCCTGACGCCACGACCGAACCTGAAGGCGCGCCCGTCCGATGCGTTGGGCCTGGTAATCCTCTGGTGGTTCCTGTCACCTGTGGCCGCCAGCCTGCCGTTTGTGGTGGGGGTACAGAATTCATCGCTTCTCAGCGCCATCCATGAGGCGGCAGCCTGCCTGACGACGACCGGGCAATCTGTCATCGCCGTTGAGGGCAACCTGTGGCCAGCCAGCCTGATCGTCTGGCGTGGCATCCTGCATTTCATAGGGGGAGCGGCTTCCATCATCACGGCGGCCAGCGTACTCGCGGCTCTGAACCTCGGCGGACCTGGCATTCACCGCAGCGTCCTGTTCGTGATGCCGGAGACAAGCTTTTTCGACGCTGTGCCGAAAGTGGCGCGGTCTGTCGTCCTGATCATGGTTGTGTCGATAACGCTGACGGTTCTGGCGCTGGAACTGACCGGCATGTCTTCCGGGCGGGCGATTTCCGACGCGGTCAGCGTGTGGACGACCGGCATTGTCGATCCTGCCCCCTATGGCCGGGCGAATGCCGGGCCTGTCGCTGACATCATCCTGGCGATTGGCATGACCGGTGGGGCTCTTGGGCTCGCCATTGCGCTGCCGCTGAGGGAGCGGCGCTTCATGAAGGCGCTGACGGACCCGGAAACGACGGTTTTCTTCCTGCTGGTCGGAATTTTCACCCTGATGGCGGTTGCTTCCGGCGTGAAGTTCATCGAGTCGCTGGGCTGGTCCATTTCGGCGCTGGCAACGTCGGGTTTGCCGCTTGGTGAGGCGGATACATGGGAACGCGTCCCGCTGCCGGTTTTCGTGTTGCCGGCCCTGATCGGCGGATCTGCACTGTCTGCTGCAGGCGGCGTCAAGATTGCGCGCCTGATCGTTCTGGCGCGGCGGGCAGGCGTCGAATTCCGCCAGCTGGGTTACCGGCGGTCTGTTCTGGGCTTCCAGTTCCGTGACCGCGCGATGGATGAGCGCAGCGTGATTGGCGTCTGGGTGTATCTGATTGCCTATATCCTGACGGTTTTCCTCGTAATGGTCGGGTTTACCTTCACCGGCCTGTCGTTTGAGGATGCCATCCGGCTTGCAATTGGTTGTCTGACGAATTCGGGCGGATTGGTCGCCGGACATGTTGCGCAGCTGGACGGGGCTGCCTCGATTTTGGCCATTTTCTCAATGCTGTTGGGCAGGTTGGAGATTTTGGCGATCATTCCTGCCATTTCTGTCAGTTTCTGGCGGGGGTAGATGGGGTTCGCTCTTGCGAAAGGCCCTCAATCCAGTTAGCCCGCGATCATAACAAGAACAACAGGACTAACCTGCTATGTCGGCTGATAAGAAACAAAACCTTCAGGATGCCTTTCTCAACGCCGTTCGCAAATCGCGTACGCCGCTGACGGTCTTCCTTGTAAACGGTGTGAAGCTGCAAGGTGTGGTGACTTGGTTTGACAACTTCTGTGTGTTGCTGCGGGGCGATGGTCGTCCGCCGCAGCTTGTCTACAAGCACGCCATTTCCACGATTGCTCCGAGCGCACCAGTGCAACTCTTCGATGAAGAGATGGACAAGGAATAAAGCCATTTGGGCGACAAACTGATTGATCGACTCCCGGCGCCGGAAATCGCCGGTGCGATCATTCCCTGGTTCACGCCAGCCAACAGGCCATCTGCAGACCGGCTGGAAGAAACAGCGGGTCTGATCGAGGCGCTTGGCTGTGATCTGGCCTTTCTCCGGCCGGAACATGTCCGTCAGGTCAATTCAGCGCAACTCCTGTCGGGCGGCATTCTCGACCGGCTTGCGGCTGACCTTGAGGCCAATGAGTGCACACTGGCCGTTGTCGATGGCGCGCTGACGCCTGTTCAGCAGCGTAACCTGGAA
Organism: Hyphomonas sp.; assembly: GCA_041398445.1. Taxonomy (GTDB): domain Bacteria; phylum Pseudomonadota; class Alphaproteobacteria; order Caulobacterales; family Hyphomonadaceae; genus Hyphomonas. The sequence continues at coordinate 192,994 of JAWKUR010000002.1, forward strand.
AAGAAGCTCGGCGTGAAGGTCATCGACCGGACCGGGCTGATCCTCGAAATTTTCGGTTTGCGTGCCCGCACCAAGGAAGGCCGGTTGCAGGTCGAGCTGGCGCGTCTGCTCTACGAGCGCTCGCGGCTCGTGCGGACATGGACGCACCTTGAGCGCCAGCGCGGGGGTGGCGGCTTCCTGTCCGGTCCGGGCGAAAGTCAGCTGGAAGCTGACCGGCGGATGCTGGACGACAAGATTGTCCGCCTGAAAGCGGAGCTGGACGATGTGCGCCGGACGCGCGCTGTCCAGCGTGCCGGGCGACAGCGTACCGGCAAGCCGGTTGTGGCGCTGGTCGGCTACACCAATGCGGGCAAGTCCACCCTGTTCAACCGCCTGACCGGCTCGGATGTTTTCGCGAAGGACATGCCCTTCGCAACGCTGGACCCGACCATTCGCCGGCTGGACCTGCCAACGCTGGGAGAGGCGGCCCTGATCGATACGGTTGGCTTTATCACGGATCTGCCGACCCACCTGATCGACAGCTTCCAGGCAACTCTGGAAGAAGCCATGCAGGCAGACTTGCTGGTCCATGTGCGTGATCGCTCGAGCCCTGCCGACAGGGAGCAGGCCGACGACGTCATGCGTGTGCTGGAGCGCCTGGAGCAGGAGACCGGCCTGCCTCTGCCGCCGATGATCGAGGCGTGGAACAAGGCGGACCTCCTGCCTGTGGAGCGCGTCCAGGCATTGAGACTATCGGCAGAAGGGCAGGAGGCGCGCCCGGCTGTCCTGATTTCAGCTGTTACGGGCGAGGGGGTGGACGCCTTGCTCGCGGCAATCGAGCAGGGCCTGCTGCGCAGCGCGACACTGGTGCGGATCGTCCTGAAGCCTGAGGACGGGCGTGCGCGGGCCTGGCTGCATCGCAATGGAGAGGTCCTCTCCGATGACATGCAGGACGATGCGAGTTCCCTGATGACGGTGCGGCTGAAGACGGACCGTCTCGGACAGTTCAGGTCCGAATTCCCGGAAGTTCGCCTGGAGCTGGCGGACTAGGCGGGTGATTCCGTCTTCTTGACGGCCTGCCAGAGATTTTCCTGCGCTACGAGATCGAGTTCGGAGAAGTCCTGTCCGTTCTCGGTCGCCATCGCTTCCATGGCGCGAAAGCGGCGTTCGAACTTGGCGTTCGCCTGTCGCAGGGCGACTTCCGGGTCGATGTTCAGGCGGCGGGCTAGGTTGGCCGCCACGAACAAGAGGTCGCCGATCTCGTCCATGATCGCATCAGCATCGCCGGACGCGATGGCTTCCTTCACCTCTTCGGTCTCTTCTTCGAGCTTGTCGAAGATATGCTCCGGCTCGGTCCAGTCGAAGCCGGTGCGGGCCGCGCGCTTCTGCAGTTTCTCGGCGCGCAGCAAAGCGGGTAGCGACAGGGCGACACCATCCAGCGCACTGTGGTTCTCCTCCACTTTTGCCTTTGAAGCCCGCTCCTGCGCCTTCACGACCTCCCAGGCCACGACCTGATCGTCTGAGGTGCGGTTGTCGGCCGTGTCGAAGACATGCGGGTGGCGCCGGATCATTTTTTCATTGATGGCGGTGGCGACATCTGCCGCATCGAACGTGCCTTCCTCGGAGGCCATCTGGCTGTGGAAGGCGACCTGGAAGAGGAGGTCGCCCAGTTCCTCGCGCAGGTCCCCCATGTCGCCCCGTTCGATCGCATCGGCGACCTCGTAGGCTTCTTCGATCGTGTAGGGCGCGATCGTGCGGAAATCCTGTTCCAGGTCCCATGGGCAGCCGCCGTCCGGGTTTCGTAACCGGGCCATGATGTCGAGCAGGCGAACAAATTCACGGGCAGCGCGTTCATGCTGCGGGGAGGCCGAATGATCCATGGAGCCAATCCTGTCGGTTCTGCTGGGCCGGAACGGGTCCGGATGTGCCATGAGCCGGCACGGGCGACATCATCGGAATGGATTGACTTTCGCTGCGGTGCAAGAGACGTGAAAGCATGCGACCTGTCATCCGCACTTACTTTGCGCCAGCAGCGAGGCGCCGATCATGAAAGAACAAATGATCCTGATTGGTATCGATTGGGGGGCGTCCACGTTTCGCGCGTGGGCCTTTGATGAGGATGGCGAAGTCATTGGCGGCACATCGGTGCCGGATGGCATCCTGACTCATTCCGGCGATGCGATGGGACGGCTCAAGTTCCACATCAATGAATGGCTCGGCGAATGGCCGGAAGTGCCGATCATTGCGTGCGGCGGCATTGGCGGATCTCAGGGGGTGCATCAGACAGACTTCCGGCCTGTGCCCATGATGATTGCGGACCTTCCGAAGCATCTGGTGCATGTGCAGGGGCTGCATATCGTGCCCGGGCTGAAGCAGGTGTCGCCGCCTGACATCATGCGTGGAGAAGAAACACAGCTCTTTGCACTCGATGAATCGATTGGGGCTGTCTGCATTCCTGGTACCCATACCAAGCACGTTACTGTTGAACATGGGCGCATACTTGGCTTCACAACGGAGATGACCGGAGAGCTCCGGGCATTGCTGCTCGCCAATGGTGGCCTGAAGACGCCGGCCGGGGTGCAGCAGGAGTTCAGCAAGGCGGTCTTCCGTGAATGGGTAGAGTATTCGCTGGATACGGATGACGCGGCCTCCCCCTTTGCCGTGCGGGCGGCTCGCATGACGGGTGAGCTTGATCCCAAGCACCACGAAACTGCCCTGACGGGGCTTCTCATCGGGGCAGACATCGCCGCGCATTACGATCCCGGCGATGAGCTTACCCTGGTTGCAGACGGTCCTTTGCTGGAGTCCTACCGGCTGGCGCTCGAAACGCTCGGCGCGGAATTTGACGAGTGGTCGGCAGTCGAAGCGACCCAGGACGGCTTGTTCGAACTTGCAGAAGAGGCAGGGCTGATCGGATGATGCTGGCACCGGAATGCGTCGCGCCGACCGGGTGCGTGCTGGGGAAGGGGCCGCTCTGGAGCGAGAGCGAGGGCTTCCTGTGGTGGGTCGATATCCGGCGCGCCAAGCTGCATCGCTATAATCCGCGGACAGGCAACACGCGCCGGTATGATTTGCCGCTGCGCGCCAGTACGATTGCGCTGCATGAGGGCCGGTTCCTGATGGCCGGGGACCGGGAGATCGGCATCTACGATCCGTCTACGGAAGTGTATGAGCAAATCGCGGTGATCGAGGGGGAGCCGGAGGGCAATCGGGCCAATGATGGCGGTATCGCGCCGGATGGCTCGTTCTGGTTCGGCACGATGGACGATTCGGAGAAGGAGGCGCGCGGCAATTATTTCCGCTTCGGGCCAGACAAATCCCTCACCCAGCTGCGCCTCCCGTCTGTCATGGCGACAAATACCATGCAGTTCTCGCCGGATGGCCGCACCTTCTACACATGCGACAGCGCAGAGCAGGAAATCCTCGCTTACGACCATGACCCCGAATCAGGGGCGCTGACCGGGCGGCGCGTATTTGCCTCCACCTATGAATTTGGCGGCTACCCGGATGGGTCTGCTGTTGATTCGGAAGGCTGTCTGTGGACCTGTCTCTGGGATGCGTCCCGGATTGTGCGCCACACACCGGAAGGCGAGGTGGATGAGGTCATAATCCTCGCGGCCCCCCGGCCAACCAGCGTGACGTTCGGCGGACCCGACCTCAGGACGATGTTCATTACCACTGCCAGGGCGGGCATGACATTTCCCCAATTGGACGCGCGCCCGCTTTCCGGCAGCCTGTTCGCTGTCCGCGTTGATGTGCCGGGATTGCCGCCCAGGGAATTTGGCAAACCCGGCTGAAGGTGGGGCTGAGATGCCCTCTTGTACGGGGCCCCGGCAGACCTCACATGCCTTCACATTAAAATTGGTGTAGTTTAACCGTGGACGCGGCGCCTCAAAACCGCTAACCCCCCGCTTTTCAAGAGAGTGTCGGAATGGCCGATAAGGTTAAGAAGAAACGGGTCGGGCCCATCACGTTCCTGCGCCAGGTGCGCGCAGAAGGGAACAAGGTGACCTGGACATCCCGTCAGGAAACGGTTCAGGCAACGATTTTCGTTGTCGTGATGTCGGTTCTGATCGCGGTCTTCCTGTTTGCCGCCGATTTCTTGATCAACTTGTTTGTTAAAGCGATCACTGGCCTTTAAGGGCGTGTGATTGTCCGTTTTCAAGGAGCGCACAGGCCCCATGGCTGAAGCGAAATGGTACATCGTCCATGCCTATTCCAACTTCGAAAAGAAGGTGGCGGCAACGATTCTGGAACAGGCCCAGCGTAAAGGTCTGTCTGATCTGATCGAGGACATTCAGGTTCCGACCGAAGAAGTGGTCGAAGTCGCACGTGGCAAGAAAAAGACCGTCGAGCGCCGTCACTTCCCAGGCTATGTCCTGCTGAAGACGGTCATGACGGATGACGTGTATCACCTGGTGAAAGATACGCCGAAAGTGTCCGGCTTCCTCGGTGCCGAGGGCGGCAAAAAGCCGTTGCCAGTGCGCCAGCGTGAAGTTGACCGTATTCTCGGCACGGCTTCGGATGCCTCTGCAGAGCGTCCGCGTCCGAAAATCTCGTTCGAGATCGGTGAGCAGGTCCAGGTTAATGATGGGCCGTTCCAGGGCTTTGAAGGGGCTGTCGAGGAAATCGACGAAGCCAATGGCCGCCTGAAAGTGACCGTTTCGATCTTTGGCCGTGGAACGCCGGTCGATCTGGAATTCGAACAGGTCACCAAAGTCTGATTTTGTGTGGGGATTTCCGTAGGAACGTCTGCCGGTCCTGCTTGAATCCTCACAACATGGGTTGTATTTGCCAACCCCAGTGCCGCCTTAGCTCAGTCGGTTAGAGCGCTAGATTGTGGATCTAGAGGTCCCCCGTTCGAACCGGGGAGGCGGTACCATTCTCTCCAGGAAATCTCAAAAAAATCCATTTGTGGCGGGAACTTGTTCCTCTCATGTGCGTAATTTGACGTGCTCGACACAATCTGTTGCAAATGGGTCGCGGTAGGTAGAAAATGGCCGCCATTCCTGCGTCCATGCTTCCGAAAGGGGCTCGCAGCGAGAGGAAATTGAGTTTAACAGGAATCATCGGGTGATTGCCCGTATGAACCTGCGGCCGAGGACAATCCCGTCATTCGGCACATAAAAGGGGATTGAGTATGAAAAGAACTCTTATGTGCGCGACAGCCGCAGCCGCATTCGCGACTGCTGGTCTTGCCGCCCACGCCGATGATGGCTGGTATGGCCGCGGCGATGTCCAGTACGGCTTCGCCGGCACACTGGATCATGACCCGGTTACTGAAGACCTCGCTGGTACGCTCGGTGGCAGCTCCGATGCGGACGAGATGCTCGGTGGCCAGCTCGGTCTTGGCTACAATTTCGACAACGGTTTCCGCCTTGAAGGCGTGCTCGGTTACCGCGGTGGTGAGCTGGACGTTCCGTCCGACTTCGCCCCTGGCGTGACTGGCGTTGCATCCGACCCGCATGGCAATCTGCAAATTGCTGATTTCATGCTGAACGGCATTTATGACTTTAACCGCGCAGGTAAAATCCAGCCTTATGCCGGTCTCGGTATCGGTGCTGCCCGCCTGAACGCTAAAGCCAGCAACATCAATGTCGGCTCTGTGGGCAACTGGGCTGCAGCCAACGGCTTCAGCGACACCGACACGACCCTCGCTTATCAGGGCCTCCTCGGCCTCGGTTATAAGGTGTCTGATCGCCTGACGCTTGACCTTGGCTACAAGTACTTTGTTGCTGACGATCTCGAGCTCGCTGGCAACCCGCTGAGCGCCACGGACTATGACGGCACCTATTCGGAGCACATCGCTACGGTTGGTCTGCGCTACGCATTTGGCGTGACGCCTCCGCCGCCTCCGCCGCCGCCTCCGCCGCCTCCGCCCCCGCCGCCTCCGCCGCCTCCGCCGCCCCCGCCGCCGCCTCCGACCGAGGCTTCGACCGGCCCGGCAGTGGTGTGCTCGGATCTCGGCCAGAGCTTCGTGGTCTACTTCGAGTGGGATCGCGCGGATCTGACGAGCCAGGCTTCGGCTGTGATCGATCAGGCTGTGGCAAACATCCAGTCTGAAGCCAGCTGCGCGACGAGCTCGGTGAGCATCGCCGGCCACACCGATACGTCGGGTGCCAGCGCATACAACCAGCGCCTGTCTCAGCGTCGTGCTGACATCGTGGCACAGGCCCTGATGGCCCGTGGTATCGATGCTTCGCTCATCACTGAAGAAGCCAAAGGCGAAACCGACCTGGCGAAAGCTACCCGCGACGGCGTTCGCGAACCGCTGAACCGCCGTTCGGAAGTTGTGATCACCGTCAAGTAAGACGGATCACTCCAAGATCAGAGAGCGGCCCGGCTATATGCCGGGCCGTTTTTGTTTTGGCCTCCAATGGGGGCCTTGCCGGAATTCGTTTCCTGTGAAACCAAGGGCCATGATTGATCTGAGCACTCTGAGCCGCGAGGATGAGGCAGCGCGTGAGCGCCTGAACTCCCGCGCATCCGACATGATCGCGCAAACCCAGACCTGGTCTGCCATCAATACCGGCAGCTGGAACATTGATGGGCTTCGCAAACTGGCACCGATGCTGGCTGACGCCTTTTCCGAACTGGATGCAGAGGTGCGCCTTGATGTCGGAGATCCGTTTGAGTCGGTAAACGCCGCCGGTGAAACGGAAACGACAGAAACCGCGCCTGTTATCCGCGTGTCCTCCAGACCGCAGGCGCCGGTGCAGGTGATCCTGTCCGGGCACTATGACACGGTCTTTGCGCCAGGAACGTTTGAGACGATCCGCGACCTTGGAGACGGCCGCCTGAACGGGCCGGGCTTGGCAGACATGAAAGGCGGCCTCTGCGTGATGCGGGAGGCGCTACTGGCATTTGAGGCCGGGCCTCTCAAAGACCGGCTGGGGTACCAGATCGTCATTACCCCGGACGAGGAAATCGGAAATTTTGCGAGCGCCAGGGCGCTGACCGAAGCCGCGCGCTCCGGTGCGCATATCGGCATGACGTATGAGCCCTGCATGGACACGGGCGCAATGTCAGGCGGCCGGAAGGGGTCTGCGGTGTTCGATATTGTCCTGCATGGCCGCGCTGCACATGCTGGCAGGGCCAAGGAAGAGGGGCGCAGCGCCCTGGAGGCTGCTGCCGAACTGGTTCTGGGGCTGGAAGGGCTGAATGGCCAACGTGAGGGTGTCACCGTGAATGTCGGGTCCATCGACGGTGGTAGTCCGGTGAACATTGTGCCTGATCTTGCGATCATCCGTTTTGGCGCCCGTGCGCCGGATGCGGCAGCGGCGCAGTGGGCAACCGATGAAGTGCGCCGCCTGTTTGCCCGCGCAACGTCGCGTGATGGAATACACGGCCATCTTCATGGCGGGTTCTACCGGCCGCCCAAGCCACGGAACACGGCTCAACAAGCCCTGTTCGACGCTGTGCAGGAAACAGGAAAAGCGATCGGGCTCGACCTCGTGTTCGAAGACACGGGCGGGGTCTGCGAAGGAAATAATATATTTGCCGCAGGCGTTCCGAATGTCGACACGCTGGGGGTGATGGGCGGACGCATTCACTCGAATGAGGAATATGTCCTCACGAGCAGCTTCGCTGAGCGGGCGACGCTGTCGGCACTGCTCCTGAATCGGCTGGCGGACGGACGACTGGACGGCGCCAGGATCAAAGCTCTTATGGATAGCTGACAATGGCTGAAACCTATGTGATGCGGCCGTCGCGACTGGATGACTTGCAGTCGCTGATCGAACTGGCGGAGCTGTCGGGCCCCGGCTTCACCAGCCTGCCTGTTGATGTGCCTATCCTGCGGGAGCGGTTGCAGAAGTCCGATGATGCCTTCCTGGGGCGGTTGCACCGCATTGAATACGGCAAATACCTCCTGATGATGGAGAATGCCGAGACTGGAGAAGTGGTCGGCTGCTCTGCTGTGAAGGCGGGCACAGGCATTGACCAGCCTTTCTTCAATTACCGGGTGATCACGTTGGCGCAGGCAAGCCAGGCCGCCGGAAATCTGCGTTTCGATATGGATGCCCTGGTCCTCACAAATGAATATGTGGGGTATACGGAAGTTGGAACGCTTTTTCTCAAGCCGGAGCACAGGGGTGGAGGGGCCGGCCGCCTGGCCGCACAGTCACGCTACTTGCTGATGGCAGCAGCACCTGACCGTTTTGGAGACAAGGTCCTCGCAGAGCTGCGGGGGGTCGTGGACAATGATGGCCAGTCACCCTTCTGGGAATGTCTTGGGCGTCATTTCTTCCGAATGGAATTCACAGAGGCGGATCGCCTGTCGGCAACAACGGACAACCAGTTCATCCTGGACCTTATGCCGAAATACCCGATCTATGTGGATTTGCTGCCACCGGAAGCCAGAGAAGTGATCGGTAGGTGTCACTCAGATGGCGTAGGGGCTTACAAGCTCCTGCAATGGGAAGGTTTCGAGTTTGATCGCACCGTGGACATCTTCGATGGCGGGCCTCTGGTGACCGTACAGCGCCGTCATATCCGGACCATCCAGGAGAGCCGCCGTGTCCGGTTTGAGGTGGGCGATGTGGAAAACGATCCGGCTGCGAAGCAGGGGCTCGCCTCCAGTGACATGCTTCCGGAGTTCAGGGTTGGTCTCGCAAAGAGCATTCTCAAGGACGAGACCACTGCTGTGGTGGATGCCGATACTCTGGCGCGGCTGAAGCTGAAGCCGGGGGCTGAGGGTAGAGTCTGGCAACGGAGCAAGTGATCATGAACGGTGTATATATTGACGGTCGCTGGCATGCAGGTGCCGGGGCGCATTTTGAAAACCACTGCCCGGCCACAGGTGATATCGTGTGGGCAGGCAATGGAGCAGATGAAGCGGAGGTGACCGCTGCGGTTGCGTCTGCGCGGAAAGCTTTCCGCCATTGGGCACACTTGCCGCAAGGCGACCGCACCGCAGTCCTGGAGCGCTATGGCGAAGAAATTGCCAAGCGGGCCGATGCCATCGCCGAAACCGTAAGCCGTGACATGGGGAAGACGCTTTGGGAGTCGAAATCCGAAGCCGCGACCATGAAGGCGAAGGTCGCTGTCTCCATTGCGGCGCAGGTGGAGCGGGCAGGCACGAAATACAGCAAGGCCGATTTCGGGTCTTCACATCTGACGCACCGCCCTCATGGCGTGATGGCGGTATACGGACCGTTTAACTTCCCGGGCCATTTACCGAACGGTCATATCGTTCCGGCGCTTCTGGCCGGGAACACATGTGTCTTCAAGCCCTCGGAGCTTGCGCCGGGTGTCGCATTCCACATGGCGGAAGCCTTTGCAGCTGCCGGTCTGCCTGAAGGCTGCCTGAACATCGTTCACGGCGGACGGGACACCGGCGGCGCGTTGCTGAACGCCGACATTGATGGCTTGCTGTTTACCGGATCCGCCGCGACCGGCGTGTTCTTTCACAAGCATTTTGCAGGACGCCCGGAAGTGATCCTCGCGCTTGAGATGGGCGGCAATAATCCGCTCATCATCTGGGATCCGGCGGATGTTGATGCAGCGGCAGACATCGCGGCGCAGTCGGCCTTCCTGACGAGCGGCCAGCGCTGTTCCTGCGCCCGCCGTATTATCCTGCCTGAAGGGGCTTGGGGCGATCAGGTCGCCGACGCGATTGTCGCACGCGCTGAAGGCCTGACGATTGGTGCCTGGAACGAAGAAGGCATGTTCATGGGACCGCTCGTCTCGGAAAGGGCGGCTGTGAATGCGGTGGAGTTTCAGGACATGCTGCTCGCCCGTGGCGGCCGGGTGTTGAAACGCCTCGAAAGATTGGAGCGCGGTGGCGGCTTCGTTTCAGCCGGTGTTGTTGATGTGACAGGGGCAACAGATATTCCCGATGAGGAACTCTTCGGCCCGGTCATGCAGATCGTCCGGGTGGCAGATTTCGATCAGGCGATCGAACGCGCAAACGCGACTCGCTATGGGCTATCCGGCGGGCTGATCAGCGATGATGATGCGCTGTGGGTGAAAGCACATCAGGAAATGCGCGCAGGCATCCTCAATCGGAACCGGCCGACCGCCGGCGCAAGCGGTGCCATGCCGTTCGGCGGGCCCGGCCTGTCCGGGAATTTCCGTCCGGGGGCATACTATGCTGCAGACTACTGCGCATGGCCGCAAGCGAGCCAGGTCTCGGATAAGGCGGGCCGCATGAGTGCGATCGGGTTTCCGAAGTGAGTGCTGTTGAGGTCAATTTTGATGGCCTGATCGGCCCCAGCCATAATTATGGCGGGCTGTCCGATGGAAACCTCGCCAGCGCACGTAATTCCGGTGACGTGTCCAATCCGCGTGAGGCAGCCCTGCAGGGGCTGGAAAAGATGCGGACCCTGCTGAAGGCGGGCCTCATACAGGGCATCCTGCCGCCGCTGCCGCGTCCGAATTTCGATCTTCTGGCGAGCGCAGGCTTCGGTGGAAGTGACCGCCAGATTATTGAACAGGCTGCTGTACAGGGGCCCCGCCTGCTGAAAGTCGCTTATTCGGCTAGCAGCATGTGGACGGCGAATGCAGCAACCGTATCGCCTTCGGCCGATACGCAGGATGGACGGCTGCACCTGACAGCGGCCAACCTCTCCACCATGCTGCACCGCTCTCTGGAGCATCCGGATACAACGGCGAGCCTTCAGGCCATCTTCGGCGATGACCGGCATTTCGCTGTTCATGCGGCGCTGCCAATGCATGCGGACTTCGCCGATGAAGGCGCTGCCAACCATGTCAGGCTTTGTGGAAGCCATGGTGATGCCGGCGTGGAGCTGTTCGTCTATGGACGCGAAGCGGGTGAAAGCACAGCAGGTTTTCCTGCGCGCCAGACGCGCCTGGCGGCGGAAAGCGTTGCGCGTGGACACGGCCTTGCTTCCGAGCGGACTGTATTTGCCCGCCAGTCCGTCGCGGCCATCAATGCCGGGGCGTTCCACAATGATGTGGTCTGCGTCGGGGCAGTAGATACACTGTTCTTCCACGAGGCGGCGTTCGAAGATACGGCCGGAACATTGGCATCGCTGCGCCGTGCTGCTGAGGGGCTTTTTGAACTGAAGCCGGTCATGGTTCCGGCTTCGGAGGTTTCTCTGGAAGATGCGATCCGGTCATATCTGTTCAATTCTCAGCTGCTGGTCATGCCGGGAGAGGACAGGCTGGTCCTGGTTGCGCCGACCGAAGTTCAGGACACAGAGAGCACACGAGCATATTGTGACCGGCTGGTGAGTGGCAACGGGCCGATCGGGCGGGTGGAATATGTCGATGTCCGTCAATCCATGCGCAATGGAGGCGGTCCGGCTTGCCTGAGACTGCGGGTTGTGATGACGGACGCGGAACTTGCGGCCTGCCACCAGGGTGTCCTGTTGAATGAAGCACGCATTGACGCGCTGCAGGCTGTTATTCGATCAACCTATCGTGACCGTCTTGTGCCCGATGATCTGGTAGACCCTACATTCGCAGATGAGTGCCGTCTTGCCCGGGAAGCACTTCTGGCCGTGCTCGAACTGGAGGAACTCGCATGATCCGTCTCTATGATTACTGGCGCTCTTCGGCTGCCTATCGTGTGCGCATCGCCATGAATCTGAAGGGGGTGCCGTATGAGCGCTCCCCTGTGAATATTGCGCCGGGTTCTGATGAACAGAAAGCCGGAGCCTACAAGGCAGTCAATCCGCAGATGCGCGTCCCGACGATTGAAGTTGATGGCCAGCGGGCAGGGCAGTCCATGGCCGTTCTTGAATGGCTGGAGGAAACGTATCCGACCCCCTCGATCCTGCCGTCCGATCCCTGGGAGCGGCTGCAGGCGCGCTCGTTCGCCGACACGATTGCGTGCGATATCCATCCGCTGAACAATCTGTCAGTTCTTGCGGCTTTGCGTAATGAGTTCAGGGCTGACGAGGCGGCCGTCACGCGCTGGTATCATGACTGGATCCGGCGCGGCTTTGAGGCACTGGAAACTATAGCGCTTGCGCGGAAGACCGGTGACTTCCTGTTCGGCGATGCGCCGACGATTGCCGAGATTGCACTCATCCCGCAAATCGCGAATGCGCGCCGGTTCGATATGGACCTCTCGGCATTCCCGACACTGCTAGCGCTGGATGCAGCCTGCCTGGAGCTGGAGGCTTTCAGGAAGGCATCGCCTGAGGCGAACAAGCCCGCCTAGTCGCGGTTTGTTTTCTTCTTCGCCCGGCGTTCGTCCGTGTCACCTGGGCGGCGAATGTCTACAATCTCGACCTCTTCGAGATCGCCCAATGGTTCGGCCATCGGGGAGGCGTTTGCTTCCAGCCAGCCAAGGAAGTCCGTGGCGGATTCATCCAGAGCGGAATCCGGTGAGAGAGTCGCAAAGCCGCCCTGACGAGCCGTTGCAACATCCTGCACACACGTATTGCTCTCGACGAGATGGGCGGCGCAATAGCTGTCCATGGATTGGTCGGCCTGCTCCGTCAGCACGACAGATTGAGGCTGGTTGCCCAGACGGTAGAAGCCGCCAAAGCGTTCCAACAGGTCCGGCTCTTGTTGGAGTTCGGTCAGCAGCGCGTCCGGCAGGGCTGTATCAGAGGCAATCACAAGGGCACGCCCGTGATTGTGTTTTTTGAGATAGATGAGAAACGCGCGCGCAAGATCGTCACCCTTTGCATCAGCGCGATAGAGCGGGGCATAGACCGGGCCGACTGCCTGTAGTCCGTCTTCGAGCATCCGGCCCTGCAAGCGGGCATTCTGTTCCTTCTTATCGAGCTGTTTTCCGCTGCGGCCTTTCAGCTCGGAAGCACTGTCCACGAGGAATACGTCCACGGCCCAGCCATCGGTCCACACGGCGGGGGGCGTTTCCTTCGGGATGACCGCCCAGCTGGCAAAATCGGTGTAGCTGAGCGGTTCGACCTCGATATAGGGCGGCGGTGAGATCAGGGTGCGCCAGGCCCAGGCGCCAAGCCCAACAGCAATGGCTGCAGCGACGATCCAGAGAACGGGTTTCTTCATTTAAACGTGTCCGGTTGCAGTCGGCGGCTCAGCCACGTGATTGCAACGCGAGAGCCAGCCCAGAATAGCGAGGTTGGTCGACAGACAACTGCGCAATTGTGGTCGTTTTTAGATGCTCTAGCAGGCCCGTTGTGGAAAGGTCCATGTCGCCTTTGCGTATACGCTCGCACAGTTCCCGGTTCAGGGTGTCGAGCGGCGTGTCCGGTTCTGCATTCAGCAGGGCCAGAAGCCGTGTCTTTTCTTCCTGTTCCGCCTGCGGTCGCTGTTCCAGCTCACGCAGGATAGTCGCCAGAACATTTGATGCCACTCGGGCATGGAAGGAGGCATGTCCGGTCAGCTGCGGGCTAGCTGTGTCATCAATGAAGCGTTTTACGGCTTCGACGAGTTCAGCTGTTGAGGGGGCGTCATGCATGGCTTCGCACTCCTTCCAGCAGGTTTACGAGGTCGATCTCTGTCTCCGAAACCCGGCGGCCGATGGCTGCACGCTCCACGCTGGGGTCTGCGCCGGACCGATAGGCCTGATACATGATCATGCACATGATCCCCCATTTCAGACTGCCCAGCATTTCCCACCAGTCGATATCGCGTGGAGAGAATTGCGCCCCGCCGGCGTCGGCATAGGCTTTCAGCAAATCAGGCAGGTCTCCAAACCCACCGACGCGCTTTTCCGACTGGCCGAAGCGCCAGGAGTTGACACACAGCCAGGCGATATCTTCCCGAGGATCTCCAAGATGTGCGAGTTCCCAGTCGAGAACGGAGGTGAGCCCCTGTTCGGAGACCATGAGGTTACCAAGCCGGAAGTCGCCATGAATCAACACGACAGGCAGAGGTTCCGGCGCATTTGCTTTCAGCCATGACATGGCGAGTTCGAAGACCGGGCGTGGCAGGTCGAAGTTTCGATAAATGGTCTCGTATTTCGCCAGCTGGCTCAAGCCGTCGCTGACGGGAAGGGTGGGAAGATCCTCGGTCGGGATCGAGTGGATACGGGCCAGCGCATCGCCACACTGGCTGGCCAGCAAGGGGCGCGCTTGCGCGAACTCTTCATCCCTCAGGATCTTGCGGCCGAGCGTTTCTCCGTGAATGCGGTCCATGATGAAGGCCTGGCCGAGGTCGCTTCCGGCTTCGAACACGCCCAGAACGGGTGGAACCGGTACGCCAGCCTTTTCCGCATGGCTCAAAAGGTCGGCTTCCATGGCGAGTCCGATCGCCTCAGAGGACCGCGCCGCTTCCTTGCCACCGGGCGCGCGCCTGAGAATCAGGGGGTGCTTGCGTCCATCATTCTCGGCTTCGAAAGCCCATGTTTCCTGGCTGGCGCCACCCGAAAGGCGCTTTAAACCCTGCACGACTGCACTGGGACCAAATTTTGTTTTGGCCCATGCCTCTAATGCGGTTGCGATCTGTTCAGCGCTTCCCATCTTCGCCACAATTACAGGGAAGAAAGGGCGCGCCAAGCTCTTCCCTCGCGAGAGCATGACGCAAGGTCCGGAAGGAGTCGTAAATGGCCAAGAAGCCGAAAAAGGACATGGGCATGTTGGAGGTGAGCAAGCCGCCACGTGTCAGCGCCTGGGCTTGGCTGCGTGCGCGCTTCTTTGCCGGCATGGTCATCGCGGCACCGATTGTTGTGACCTTCGCGATCCTGCAGTTTTTCATCGAGAACATCGACAAGCGTGTTGTTCCGATGCTGCCGGAGTCGCTTCGGCCGGAAACATACCTGAATTATTACGTTCCGGGTTTCGGCGTGATCGTGCTGGTGCTGTTCCTGACCATACTCGGGGCGATCACGACCAACCTTCTGGGGCGCTCAGTCGTTGTCATCACGGACCGTGTACTCAGCCGCATCCCCATCGTGCGGACGGTATATTCTTCCTTCAAGCAGCTCGTCGATGTATTCGCCAACAATCCGACAGAACAGTTCCGGGAATGCGTCCTGATCGAATTCCCGCGCGCGGATAGCTGGTGTCTTGGCTTCGTGGCCGCACCGGCGCGCGGTGAAGTGAAAACGCATCTCAGCGAAGAGTATATCGGTGTGTTCGTGCCGACGACGCCGAACCCGACTTCGGGTTTCATCATGTTCGTGAAGGCTGAGAACACGATCAAGCTTCACATGAGCGTGGAAGAAGGCGCCCGGATGATCCTGTCGGCAGGGCTTGTCGTGCCGGAGCACCCGGATGTGAAAGCGGCGATCGACGCGGCCAAGGATAAGAACCTTAAGACAGAACCCGAGGCACCATCAGCTCCCGCACAAGACGTAGAGCCCGGCCCCGAACCGACTCCAGGTCAGGATCCGAATTGACGAGGGCTTCGGCGTCCTTGCCAGCGATGGCCAGCAAGGGGGCATCTTTCGACAAGTCGATTACACGGTAGTCGGTCGCGCCCGCCTGGCGCAGGCCGAGGATGTCGCCCGGGCCGCGAAGCTTGAAGTCTGCTTCGGCGATTTCGAAACCATCATCCGTGCGGCGCAGGGTTTCAATCCGCTCCCGGGCCATGTCACCGAGCGGCGGACGATAGAGCAGCAGGCAGTAGGAAGCCTTGTCGCCCCGGCCGACCCGTCCGCGTAACTGGTGCAGCTGGGCCAGCCCGAACCCTTCGGCACGTTCGATCACCATAATCGTTGCTTCAGGGACATCCACGCCGACCTCGATAACCGTTGTCGCGACCAGCACGCGTGTCGCGCCTGTCCGGAAGTCCTCCAGCGCAGCATCCTTTTCCGCCGCTTTCAAACGGCCATGGACGAGGCCAATCGGAGCGTTGAGCTGCCTGGACAGCATGGCGTGACGGCCGACAGCAGTTGAATCGTCATCATCGACATCGACTTTCGGGCAGACCCAGAAAACTCTCTCGCCGCGAGCAATGGCGCGGCCAACGGCGTCGACGACTTCATCCATTCGCGTGTCCGGAATGGCCCGCGTCTCGACGGGTTTCCGTCCGGCTGGTTTCTCGTCGAGGATGGAGACATCGAGATCGCCATTGACCGCTTGTGCGAGCGTTCGGGGAATAGGTGTTGCGCTCATGACCAGCATGTGCGGGCTGACGGCCTTTCCGGCGAGTTTCATCCGGTCAGCAACGCCGAAACGATGCTGCTCATCCACGATCACCAGCCCCAGATTGCGGAACCGGACTGTTTCCTGGAACAGCGCGTGTGTGCCTGCGATGATCTGGATAGAGCCATCGGCAAGCCCCATCAACGTTGCTTCGCGGGCTGTGCCCTTGTCGCGCCCGGAGAGCGCCGCAACCGTGTAGCCGAGCGGGGACAGCAGCTTGGTCAGCGTTTCATATTGCTGGCGCGCCAGCACCTCGGTCGGTGCCATGAAGGCCGACTGGAAACCGCCAGCCGCAGCCTGAACGGCCGCCATCGCGCCGACGAGGGTTTTGCCCGCACCGACATCGCCTTGCAGCATGCGGCGCATCGGGGACGTGCCCGCCATGTCCTCTGCGATCTGATCAGCCGCGCGAGTCTGGGCCGCAGTTGGCGTGTAGGGAAGCGAGCGGATCAGATCGGCGATCCGTTCTTCGGCGACGGGAATGCTGGGGGCTGACCGCCGCTTGCGTGCCATCCGGGCGAGCGCAAACGCGCTCTCACGGGCGAGGGCCTCATCATAGGCCAGGCGTTCCCGGGCGAGGGCGAACCTCTCTTCGTCATAGGTCTGAGGCGCATGCAGCCATTGCAGCGCTTCCTTGAACTCCGGCCAGCGTTTGGCTTCGACCAGGCCGGTATCTGCCCACTCTGGCAAATCATCCGGCACGCGCTCCAGCGCCTGCTCGGCAAAGCCATGGACGCGCTTGTTGGTGAGGCCGGCTGTGAGGCCGTAGATCGGCTCCACGGCCGGCGGCAAGGTGCCGCGAGCCGGGTCGACGATATAATCCGGATGGGTCATCTGGCGCTCGCCGCGATAGTCTTCGATCCGGCCGGAGACGACACGTTCTTTGCCAAGCGGGAATTGTCCCTGCAGCCAGCGTCCATCAGCCCGGAAGAAGGCGAGGGTCAGGAACCCCGTGCCATCAAAGAGCTGTACCCTGTGAGGGGATTTGTCATTGTAAGGCGGGTGATAGGCGTGGACCTCGCCCTTCACCGTAGCGATTTCACCAAACTCCGTTGCATCGATGGACGGGCGCACACGCCGGTCCAGCCAGCGCTCAGGCAGGTGCAGCAGCAGGTCCCAGATATGCTCCCCGCCAACCAGCCGCTCCAGCGCCGGTTTCAGCTTCGGCCCGACGCCCGACAGGGAATCCAGTGGCTCGAACAGGGGGAAGAGTCGCTCGTCTCGCATCCGGGCGAACCTAAGCTGCGCCCTTCGATGGCACAACGCCGCTTTGCCCGGCGGCGGAATGGCTCTATGTCTCTCCACAACGTATGGAGCCGCCCATGGATGCCCGCCGCCGTAAACTGAAGTTCCGCGCATGGCGCAGGGGATTCCGTGAAATGGACCTCCTGATGGGCAGCTTTGCCGATCAACACCTTGATACTTATGGTGAAACGGAGCTGGATCAGTTCGAGGCGCTGCTCGAATTACCAGACTGGGAAGTTTATGCCTGGCTGGTGGGCCAGGCGGATGTTCCGGAAGACCAGAGCAGCCCGGTTCTGGACCAATTGATCGCATTCAAGTACGCCGCGCAGGCCGGTTGAGCTGGCGTTCCGGCGCCTGGGCTCGCGGCCCAACTGCGTCTGAAGGTCTGGCATGACACCTGTCGAACTCCTGAAATCCCTGAGCGGGCCAGCGGCCCTTGGCGGTGCTCCGTTCGGTGCCGACCTGATGGCGTTTATCCCGGCCCTGCAGGCGCGTGGCGGGATCGGCGTCTACATCGCGAGGGATGACAAGGTCGCCGTTACTGCGCGCCGCTTTGCCGAGTTCATTGCGCCCCGCCTGGATGTGGTTGACCTGCCGGGCTGGGACACGCTGCCCTACGACCGGGTCAGCCCGACGGCGAGTGTCGCGGCGCGGCGCTGCGCGGCTCTTGCAAGGCTTGCCCGCTATCAGGCAGACCAGGGCCCACTACTTGTCGTGACAACGGCTTCTTCCATCATTCAGCGCGTACCACCGCGCGAGACGATGAAGCGCTCGTCATTCTCCATGGTCGCAGGGCAAACCGTCAGCCAGAAAGAGCTGAACGAATACCTGCTCGTGAATGGCTATGTCCGCGCGAGTACGGTTCGGGAGCAGGGCGAGTATGCCATTCGCGGCGGGATCATCGATCTCTATCCGCCGACTGCCGGCGAACCTTTGCGTCTCGATTTCTTTGGCGACACGCTGGAAACGATCCGGACGTTCGATACCGAAACCCAGCGCTCTACAGGTGAGACACGCTCCGTGGCATTTGCCCCGGTGAGCGAAATCCTGTTCGACGATGAAGTGCTGAGCCGCTTCCGCGAGAAGTACCTCGATGTGTTCGGTCCCCCTTCCGGTGACCCCATGTATGAAGCGGCGCGCGCGTCGATCCGGCGGCAGGGTGTCGAAGCCTGGTTGCCCCTGTTCCACGATACGCTGGATACATTGTTCGATTATATCGGGAGTGATGTCATGATCGGCTTCGGGCATCTTTCCGGTGAAGCGGCCGCAGAGCGACTTGCTCAGGCAGCGGACTATTATCAGGCGCGGCTGGAAGCAGGCTCAGGCGACGCCCGTGCGGCGAAGGTGCTGGCGCCGGAGCAGCTTTACCTCGATCCCGCAGAACTGGAGCAGTGCCTTTCGTCGCGTGCGGTTGCGCGCTTCAGCCCGGCTGAACCAACGCCCGGTCACTATGATATGGAAGTCCGCCGGGGCAGGGATTTCGCGCCAGAACGCATGATGAGCCAGGAGAACATCTTCGAGGCCACGATCGCGCACACGAAAGATCTCCGGAAGACCGGCCGTCATGTCGTGTTTGCTGCGTGGTCAACGGGTTCGGCAGACCGGTTGATCAATGTGCTGGCAGACCATGGTCTTGAAGACCTGGTTCAGGTCCACTCCCTGGATGCGGCGCAAAAGGCTGAAATCTCGGTTGTCGAGATTCCGCTGGAGACAGGCTTTGTCAGCCGTGACCTCGCCATCATTTCCGAAGCGGACATTCTGGGCGACCGTCTTGCCGCCCCGCGGCGTAAGCGCAAATCTGCGAACTTCATCACGGACGCCGCAACCCTCAATGCGGGCGATCTGGTCGTGCACGTGGATCATGGTGTCGGCCGTTATGTCGGCCTGAAGACTCTGGAAGTTACCGGCGCGCCGCACGATTGTCTCCATCTGGAATATGCCGGTGGCGACACGATCTTCCTGCCGGTCGAGAATATCGACCTGATTTCGCGCTATGGCTCGGAGGAGGCGGATAGCCAGCTCGACAAGCTGGGCGGGGCAGGCTGGCAGAACCGCAAGGCCAAGGCCAAGAAGCGCATTCTGGAGATGGCCGCCGAACTGATGGCCATCGCTGCTGCGCGGGAGCTGAAGCGTGCCGATGCCGTAAATGCTGGCCACGGAGTATATGAGGAGTTTGCTGCACGCTTCCCTTATGAGGAAACGGATGATCAGCTGAATGCCATTGAGGATGTTCTGGGCGACCTTGGTTCAGGCAGACCGATGGACCGCCTCGTCTGCGGCGACGTGGGATTTGGCAAAACCGAGGTGGCCCTGCGCGCGGCATTCGTCGCTGCCATGAGTGGCAAGCAGGTGGCCGTCATTGCGCCGACGACGCTGCTCGCCCGTCAGCACTTCAAGACATTTGAGGAGCGCTTTGCGGGATGGCCGCTGAAAGTGCGCCATCTGTCACGTCTCGTCAGCTCGAAAGAGGCATCGGAAACACGCGCGGGCCTGACGGAGGGCAGCGTGGATGTCGTCGTTGGTACACATGCCCTGCTGGCGAAGGGGATCGAGTTCAAGCGCCTTGGCCTGCTGATCGTGGACGAAGAGCAACGCTTCGGTGTAAAGCACAAGGAACGCCTGAAGGAGCTCAAGTCGGACGTGCACGTCCTCACCCTGTCGGCGACGCCCATCCCGCGTACGCTGCAGATGGCCCTGACAGGCATCCGGGACCTGTCGATCATCGCCACGCCACCGGTCGACCGCCTGTCCGTGCGAACCTACATCACGGAAGAAGACACCGTTACCCTGCGCGAAGCCCTGCTGCGCGAAAAGTATCGCGGCGGGCAGGCCTTCTTCGTCGCGCCGCGTATCCAGGACCTCGACAAACTGGAGCGTTTCCTCACGGATCATGTGCCGGAGGTCTCGTTCATCGTGGCGCACGGCCAGATGGCGGCTGGGGAGCTGGAAGACATCATGACGGCCTTCTATGAAGGCAAGTACGATGTGTTGCTCTCCACCACGATCGTGGAAAGCGGGTTGGATATCCCGCGCGCAAATACGCTGATCATTCACCGGGCCGACATGTTCGGTCTGGCGCAGCTTTACCAGCTGCGCGGCCGGGTTGGCCGCTCGAAGCTGCGTGCCTATGCCTACTTCACCACACCGAAGGACAAGGTGATCACTGAAACTGCTGAACGGCGCCTGCGCGTGCTGCAGTCTCTGGACAGTCTCGGCGCGGGTTTCCAGTTGGCCAGTCATGACCTCGACATGCGCGGGTCTGGCAATTTGCTGGGGGACCAGCAGTCCGGTCATGTGCGCGAAGTCGGGGTCGAGCTCTATCAGTCCATGCTGGAAGACGCCGTGAATGCCCTGAAGGCCGGGGCGCGGGGTGACGAGGATGTGGCGGACGATTGGTCTCCGCTGATCAATATGGGCGTCGCTGTGCTGATACCGGAAGACTATGTTGAGGACCTCTCGATCCGTCTGTCGCTGTACCGGCGCCTGTCGGAGATCTCGACGGCTCAGGAGCGGGAGAGCTTCGCCGCAGAACTTATCGACCGCTTTGGGCCGCTTCCGGATGCCACGAAACAGCTGCTGGAAGTCACGGCAATCAAGGTTCAGTGCAAGGCGCTGGGGATCGAAAAACTCGATGCTGGTGACAAGGGCGCTGTTTTTGCCTTCCGGCATGACACGAAGCTGGATCCGGCACGTCTGATGGACATCGTCCGTACCCGTCCGAACGTCCTGCGCCTGCGTCCCGACTCCAAGCTGGTGCACTCCTTCACGGGAGGCGATGCGCCCACCCGCCTCGGCCGCGTTCGTGCTTTCCTGAAGGAGCTGGAGGCGGCTGCCGGTCTGGTGAGCGCCTAGGCGGCGTATTCGCGGGTATAGGGGCCGGAGAGCCCTTCGGCGAGTAGCGTGCCAGCTGTGTGATAGGAGCGTTTCTCGACAACGCGCCAGCTGAGCCGCATGCCGTCAAACTCCGAAGAACGCGCCATCTTGGTCATCAGGCGCTCTGCCAGCCTGACCGCGCCACGGTAAGGCGTGAGCGGCGCGGAGATAATGATCGTGCCTCCGCCGAAATATGCCAGGCAATCCGTGTCGCGGACACAGGTGCGCATCAGCTGCGCAAACTCGGGGAGTTGCCGGGAGAACTCTTCGTCCAGCTTGATGGTCAGGACGCAGAGAGGTTCGCCACGCTCGGATGACAGGGCAATCTGGCGGTCCAGGTGTGACTTGATGAAATCGCGGTGAAACAGGCCGGTCTCCGGATCGACGGAAAGGCCTTCATGGAGTTGTGTGGGCAGCAGGGGCGCAGATGCCGCATGGTGGCGGATGGCTCTGGAAATGCGTCCTGCAAGCGCTTCAGCATCTCCGGATTGTTCGACCAGGTCGGTACTCATCATGAGGGCCGCGAGATGGGCCTGCGAGAGGTCTGCGCCGGGTTCGGTCAGGACGAAGAGCGGCGTGCCGGCGAGGGCAGCTTCCGCACGGTTCCAGTCGACATGCGCGGTGGCGTCGCCGCCGCCGGGTGTCAGGTCGGCCAGGACGGCCGCAAACTTGCCGGACTTCAGATAATCCGCCGCAGTCCGCAGGGTTAGCGCAGCGGTGACCGGGATGTCGTGTGCCTTGAGGGCGGCGCGGAGCGAGAAAAAGCCGACCCCGCCATCCCCCAGATACAGCACTTCAGGGCGGCGTTCCGGAAGCGTGTCGACTTCGGCGACCCCGAATGATTGGGCTGTTTCAAGACGAATCCGGAACTCCGCGGTGCGCGCCTGGCGACGGAGCAACGAGGTGAGCCGCGCCCGCAGCATGGTGAGGTCGCTGTCACGGGTCACGATCAGGGCGTCGATCCCGTCGGCAATGCCGGTATCCTGCGTCAGCAGGACCAGCGGTCTTTGGTCGGTGCCTTCGCCAAAACGGATACCGCGCTCTCTCAGGCCTGCAGGCAGGCTTTCAATATCAATGAGCAGGGGTTCGGTCGCTTCAAAGTCGATCGGATCGCTGGCCGGATAGGCACGCATTCCGTGCGCCCGCAGGCTGGAGAGAATCGTCTCCAGACGCGGCCCGGTGGCGGCCACTTCAATCGGTGGATCTAGGAAGGACAGATCAAGCATCAAATGTCTCTGGAATCGCCATTTCAGGCGACGTTGGGGCACCCCTTCCTTTTGAAGGGAGGCGCCTTAATGATCTGCTAATAGCGAGATTACGGCTTAGAAAGGGAGTTTGAAATGGCGCAGGGACCACTCAATGGCGTGCGAATCGTGGAGTTCGCGGGAATCGGTCCGGGACCGTTTTGCGGCATGCTTCTGTCGGACATGGGCGCGGATGTGATTCGAATCGACCGTCCGGGCGATGGCCGTCCGGGGCGCGCTGCGGACGTCACCGGCCGCGGGCGCCGCTCTATCGGCCTGAACCTGAAAGACCCGGCCGATATCGAAGTGGCCCTGAAGCTGCTCGAACAGGCGGACGCCCTGATCGAAGGATACCGCCCCGGCGTGATGGAGCGGAATGGCCTTGGCCCGGATGTCGTGCTGGCGCGCAATCCAAACCTCGTTTACGGTCGCATGACCGGCTGGGGACAAACCGGCGCGCTTTCCCATTCGGCAGGGCATGACCTCAACTATATCTCAATCACGGGTGCCCTTCATGCAATGGGCGACGGAGACGGCCGCCCGCGTCCGCCGCTGAACCTGGTGGGCGATTATGGTGGTGGTGCGCTTTACCTCGCCATGGGCGTGCTTGCGGCTATCCTGAATGTGAAGAATGGCGGCAAGGGACAGGTCATCGATGTGGCCATGTCCGATGGAGCAGCGTCACTGGCAGCGATGTTCTACGGCATGAAGGCCTCGGGCATCTGGACCGATGATCGGGAAGCGAACCTGCTGGACGGCGGTGCGCACTTCTACGACACCTATGAGTGCGCGGATGGCAAATGGGTCTCCATCGGCTCTATCGAACCGCAATTCTACGCCATCCTTCGTGAGAAGGCGGGGCTGAACGGTCCGGAATTCGATGCCCAGATGGACAAGTCGAAATGGCCGGCGCTCAAGCAGAAAGTGATGGACGTCATCAAGACCAAGACGCGCGATGAATGGTGCGAGATCATGGAAGGCACGGACATCTGTTTCGCGCCGGTTCTCTCCATGTCCGAAGCCCCGAAATACAAGCACAATATGGACCGGGAAACCTTTGTCGAGTTCGAGGGGGTGGTTCAGCCGGCCCCCGCGCCGCGCTTCTCCGAAACCCCCGGCGCCATTCAGGGGCGTCCGGCAGGGCTTGGTGAGCATACGGATGAAATCCTGAAAGACTGGGGCGTTTCGCGCGGATGAGTGCGCTTCCCGGAACAACAGGCCGGCGCCGCATCTACCTGATGCGGCACGGCTTTGTTGATTACACGTCAGAAGAAGTGCGCCGCGCGCGGGATCCCTCCATCGCGCGGCTCACCCCTGCCGGAGAGGAAGAGGCGCGAGCCGCCGGGGCGGCGCTGTCCGAAGTGCATTTCGACCTCGCAATCTGTTCCGGCCTGAGGCGCACGAGGCAGACAGCGAAAATCGTCCTCGCGGCCCATCCGGACGCGCCGCAACTCCAGGACGAGAGACGCTTCGAGGAATTGCGTTCAGGCCAGTACATCGACTTCAAATCAGCCGAGCATCTGGCCGCCACCATGACTTTCCTGTTCGAGCAGGCAGGGGAGCCGGGCGCGGAATTCCTGCCCGGCGGTGAGAAGTTCTCCGATGCCATGGTGCGCATCATGGATGGTCTGACGGACCTGCTGACGCGCCCGGGCTGGGCGACAGCGCTGGTCGTGGCGCATGAAGTCGTGAACCGAATGGTGCTCGCGTCGGTGATTGGCGCTCCGCTGGGGGCGAGTGCCGGGTTCGAGCAGGATACCGGCTGTATCAATATCATCGACTTTGACCTTGTGCCTGACGAGTCGGGCAACCGGACCAGGATCGAGCGGGGGATGATCAAGGCCATCAACCTGACCCCGGCCAATTATCTCAAGAACGGGATGAACCTGCGCAGCCTGGAGGCCATCTTCACCCGCGCAGACGATGATTCATGACGCGGTTGTAAGGCCACGGGTGATTCTCGCCTGAAAGGTGAACACAGGATAACGGCGGGCCTGCCGTTCCGTTCAGCTTCATTCAGCTAGAAACATCGACGTCGGCCAGGAGCCTCAGCTGCTTGCAAAGGCATCAGGTCGACGTCCTTCTTGCTAAACCTTAGCCGCTCCCCCGGGAGCGGCTTTTTTCTGCTGCTGGGTTTCTTGCCACGCTGTCATGAACCACTACGGTTCGCGCAGCATTGGAAGGAAAGACTCACATGCGCAAAACGCTCCTGGCTGTCTCAGCCCTCGCACTTATGGGTGCCTGCGCCCCGAAACCCGCTGAACCGGAAACGGCGGCGCCTGAAGAAACGGCTGAAGCTGCGACGCCTGCGGAAATCCACGAAAGCCTCATGGTGTTCGATTCGCACCTCGACACGCCGGCAAACCTCTCCAAGCCGGATTTCGACATCATGGCGGACAACCCGAGCGTTATGGGTGAGGTCCAGGTGGACCTTCCCAAGATGAAGCGCGGTGGCCTGGACGGCGGATACTGGGTGATCTTCACGCCTCAGGGCCCGCTGAGCGATGAGTCTTACGATGCGGCCTACAAGGCGGCTGTGGCGCGTCAGGACGAGATCCTGAAAATGGTAGCCGACCATCCGGATGATTTCGAACTGGCCTACACGGCAGATGATGCGGAGCGCATCGCTGCGTCCGGCAAGCGCGTGGTGCTCCAGTCGATCGAGAACAGCTATCCGCTTCAGCTCGACGTCGCCAACCTGAAGACCTTCTATGACAAAGGTGTCCGGATGGTGGGGCTGATCCACTTCCGGGATAACCAGTTCGGCGGCAGCGCAACGGATTTCACCAGCCCGGAAGACACCGGCCTGACGGATCTTGGCAAGGAGCTCGTCCGGGAAGCGAATCGTCTCGGCATGGTGGTCGACGGCTCTCACTCCTCCGACGCCTCAGTGAAGGACATGATCGAGATCTCGACCACGCCCGTCATCCTGACCCATACGGGTCTGAAATCGGTCTATGACCACCCGCGGAACATCACCGACGAATTCCTGAAGCAGATCGCGGATCAGGGCGGGGTCATCCAGATCAATGCCTATAGCGGCTATCTGGAAGCCCTTGAGGATTCGCCGGAGCGCCGTGCAGCCCTTGAGGAGCTGAAGACGGAGTTCGACGGGGTGAACCCGTTCACCGCGGATGAAGAGACCAAGGCGCGCTACATGGAGCGGATGCAGGCCATCAATGCCGAATTCCCGCCGCCGCGCTCGACCTTCGAGAAGTTCATGGAGCACATGCTGCGCGCGCTGGAGCTCGTCGGGCCTGACCATGTCGGCATGGGCGCTGACTGGGATGGCGGTGGCGGCGTGATCGGCATGGAAGACGTTTCCTTCCTGCCGAAAGTGACCGAGCGCCTGCTGGCCGAAGGCTATACCGAGGAAGATCTCGAGAAGATCTGGGGCGGGAACCTGATGCGCGTGCTGCGTCAGGCCGAGGCTGCGAAGGAAACGACAGAATAGGCAGAGCGGCCGGGCTGAAGAAAAGCCCGGCCGGATGCCGCTCAAGCCTTGCAAAGTCCGATTCGGCTATGTATGAGGCGCGTTTCCAATTCACATGTGCCATCTGGCGCAACAACTCCGGATACCTGTCATGGCAGTCCCCAAGAGTAAGAAATCCAAGTCCCGCCGTGGTATGCGCCGCGCGCACGACCGTCTTGCGATGAATACCTACATCGAAGACGCGAACTCCGGTGAGCTGCGCCGTCCGCACCACATCGACCTGAAGTCGGGTGAATATCGCGGCCGTCAGGTTCTCGAACCGCGCGACGATATCTAGCATTTAGCGGTAGTTGCGCTTTCGGGCGCAGCCGACTAAGGCTTCAGGCGCCTCCTGCCAGCGGGTAGGGGGCGCCTTGCATTTTGGCCCGATAGACACACAGAAAGCCTGACATCCATGAGCGAGATCATTGACATCCACGCCCGCGAAATCCTCGACAGCCGGGGCAATCCGACCGTCGAAGTCGATGTGACCCTGGACGACGGCTCGACCGGCCGTGCCGCCGTGCCGTCGGGCGCTTCCACCGGCGCCTACGAAGCTCACGAACAGCGTGACGGCGACAAGGACCGCTATCTCGGCAAGGGCGTGCTGAAGGCTGTCGACGCCGTTAACGGCGAGATCTGCAATGAACTCACCGGTCTCGACGCCACCGACCAGCGCATGCTGGACATGCTGATGATCGACCTCGACGGTACGGACAACAAGTCCCGCCTCGGAGCGAACGCCATCCTGGGCGTGTCGCTGGCCATCGCCAAGGCTGCGGCGGAATATTCCTCCATGCCGCTCTACCGCTATATCGGCGGCCCGAACGCCCGTGTCCTGCCGACGCCGATGATGAACATCATCAATGGCGGCGCCCACGCCGACAACCCGATCGACATTCAGGAATTCATGATCATGCCGGTCAGCGCGGAAAGCATGTCCGACGCCGTCCGCATGGGCGCGGAAGTCTTCCATGCCCTGAAAAAGACCCTGCATGATGCCGGTCACAACACGAATGTCGGCGATGAGGGCGGCTTCGCACCGAACCTCGCCTCCACCGACGAGGCCATCGGCTTCATCATGAAATCCATCGAAAAGGCAGGCTACACGCCGGGCGAAGACATCGCCCTGGCGCTCGACGCCGCTTCGACCGAATTCTTCAAGAACGGCAAGTATGAGCTGGCCGGCGAAGGCAAATCGCTCGGTTCCGGCGAATTCGCCGCTTATCTGGCAGACCTCTGCGCGCGCTACCCGATTCTGTCGATCGAGGACGGCATGGCCGAGGACGACTGGGATGGCTGGATCGCCCTGACCGACATGCTGGGCGACCGTGTTCAGCTGGTCGGCGACGACCTGTTCGTGACCAATCCGGACCGCCTGTCCATTGGCCTCCAGAAGGGTGCTGCGAACTCCATCCTGGTGAAGGTCAACCAGATCGGCACGCTGTCCGAGACGCTGGATGCCGTCGAACTGGCGCACCTGCACGGCTACACGGCCGTCATGTCGCACCGTTCGGGCGAAACCGAAGATTCCACCATTGCCGACCTCGCCGTCGCCACCAATTGCGGCCAGATCAAAACCGGCTCGCTCTCCCGCTCTGACCGGATTGCGAAGTACAACCAGCTGATCCGCATCGAGGAAGAGCTGGGCCCGGTGGGCATCTATGCCGGCCGTTCGCGTATTAACGCTGAATAAGTTGTGAGTGAGGGCAGTCCGGCCGGGCTGTCCTCACCCTCTCTTAACCAAAACAGTCCAGACTTTAACCCATGACCTCCCGACTCGAGGCCTTGGGCCTTTGCCTTGTGATTCTCTACTTTGCCTACCACGCCTTTGCGGGGGAGAAGGGCCTCGGCCGTTGGACCGATGCGCAGATAGAGCTGCAGGACCGCAAGGCGGAGCTGGCGAAGATCAATACCGAAATCGAGCATCTGCGTGGTGATATTCGACGCGTCACCCGTGGCTCGGAAGACCGGGACTATATGGAAGCGCTGGCCCGTGAGAAGCTGGCATTTGTCTATCCGGACGAGATCATCCTGCTGGCTTCGGACAGCACCTCTGCAAAATGACATAGCTCGCCGGGCTTGCCCTCACGGAACTGCCCCCACATAACGGGATAAAGGCAGGAGGAACCATGGCCAGCAAGCCCAAGAGTACCAAAAAAGCACCCACTAAGGCTTCCAAAGCCGACATGCTGCACTTCTACCGCGAGATGCTGCTGATCCGCCGCTTCGAGGAAAAAGCCGGCCAGCTCTACGGCATGGGCAAGATCGCGGGCTTCTGCCACCTCTATATCGGACAGGAAGCTGTCGTGACCGGCATGCAGGCCTGCCTGAAAGAGGGCGATCAGGTCATCACCGGTTATCGCGACCATGGCCACATGCTGGCCTGCGGCCTGGACCCCAAGGGCGTCATGGCTGAGCTGACCGGCCGGATCGGCGGCTTGTCGAAAGGCAAGGGCGGCTCGATGCACATGTTCTCCAAAGAAAAGAACTTTTTCGGCGGCCACGGCATTGTTGGCGCGCAGGTGCCGATCGGCACGGGTCTGGGCTTTGCCAACAAGTATCGCGGCAACGATCATGTCTCTGTCGCCTATTTCGGCGATGGCGCCTCGAACCAGGGCCAGGTCTATGAGTCCTTCAACATGGCGTCGCTGTGGGACCTGCCGGTCATCTATGTGATCGAGAACAACATGTACGCCATGGGCACGAGCGTTGAGCGTGCCTCTGCCGAAACCGAACTCTACAAACGCGGCATCTCCTTCGAGATCGAGGGTGAAGAAGTGGACGGCATGGATGTGCTGGCCGTGCGCGAGGCCGGTGAGCGCGCCGTAAAATACGCGCGTTCCGGCAAGGGGCCCTACATTCTCGAAATGAAGACCTACCGCTATCGCGGCCATTCCATGTCCGACCCGGCGAAATATCGCAAGCGTGAGGAAGTGGACGATGTCCGCAGCCATCACGACGCGATCGACGGGCTGAAAGCGCAGATCCTGGAAGCAGGTTATGCCGACGAGGCCGAACTCAAAAAGATCGACAACGAGATCAAGGCCATCGTGAAAGAGGCTGCAGACTTCTCGCTCGAAAGTCCGGAACCGGACCCGAGCGAGCTGTGGACCGACGTCCTGAAAGAGGTTGAGAGCGCGTGACGAGAGGAACTGGCCGGTTCCCCGCGCATTCGGCTTGTGAGGCCCCGGCGGGCCGAGGGAGGAGCAGTGTGATGACTGACAACCTGATCAGGGTTTCAGCTGGCGGCGCCGTTAGCGGCTACGCGCACGACAAGACAAAATACAATTTCAGTTCCGGAGCCTTTTGATGTCCGTTGATATTCTCATGCCCGCACTGTCTCCGACGATGGAGGAGGGCACACTCTCGAAATGGCTGAAGAAGGAAGGCGACCAGATCTCTTCCGGCGATGTCATTGCCGAGATCGAGACCGACAAGGCCACGATGGAGGTCGAGGCCGTCGATGAAGGCGTGCTGGCAAAGATCCTCGTGCCCGCTGGCACGGAAGGCGTGAAGGTCAATGAAGTGATCGCCGTCCTCGCCGAGGATGGGGAAGACGCCAGCACAGTCACCGCGAAGAAGGCTTCCGGCGGCAGCGCGGCAGCAACTCCGGCGGCTGAGCCAGCCCAGGAAGCCCCGGTTCAGGCTCCTGTTCAGGCCCCGGCTCAGTCGGAGGCAGCCGCTGCGCCGGTTGCCGAGATCCTCTCGGACCCGTCCATTCCAGAAGGCACCACATTCACCGAAACTTCCGTGCGCGATGCCCTGCGGGACGCCATGGCGGAAGAGATGCGCCGCGATGAGAACGTTTTCCTGATGGGGGAAGAGGTTGCGCAGTATCAGGGTGCCTACAAGGTTTCCCGCGAACTGCTGCAGGAATTCGGCGCGCGCCGCGTGGTCGATACGCCGATCACGGAGCATGGCTTCGCAGGCCTTGGTGTCGGCGCGGCCTTTGCGGGCCTCCGGCCGATTGTCGAATTCATGACCTTTAACTTCGCCATGCAGGCGATTGACCAGATCGTGAACTCCGCCGCGAAGACGCGCTACATGTCCGGCGGGCAGATGGGGTGCCCCATCGTGTTCCGCGGGCCGAACGGCGCCGCCTCACGCGTGGCGGCCCAGCACAGCCAGGACTATTCCTCCTGGTATGGTCACATTCCGGGACTGAAGGTGGTTGCGCCTTATGATGCGGCGGATGCCAAGGGTCTGTTGAAGGCGGCAATCCGCGATCCGAACCCGGTGATCTTCCTTGAGCATGAATTGCTCTACGGCCACACTTTCCCGGTGCCGGACCTTGATGATTATGTCCTGCCGATCGGCAAGGCCGCGATCAAGCGTCAGGGCACGGATGTCACGCTGGTCGCCCATTCCCGCATGGTCGGTTTCGCGCTGGAAGCGGCTGAGAGACTGGCGGAGCAGGGGATCGACGCCGAAGTCGTGGACCTGCGCACCATCCGCCCGCTCGATACGGACACCGTGATCGAGAGCGTGAAGAAGACGAACCGCATCGTCTGTTGCGAAGAGGGCTGGCGCTTCATGGGCGTCGGCGCCGAGATCGCCGCGACTGTCACCGCCGAGGCCTTCGACTATCTCGATGCCCCGCCCGCACGCGTCTACCAGAAAGACGTGCCGCTGCCCTACGCCGCCAACCTCGAAGCCCTGAGCCTGCCGAACGCCGACGATATCGTCGAGGCGGCGCTCAAGGTCTGCTACGTGAAGTAAGGGGACAAGACACCATGTCCATCAACATCACCATGCCGGCGCTCTCTCCCACGATGGAGGAAGGCACGCTGTCCAAATGGCTCGTCAAGGAAGGGGACACGATCTCCTCCGGTGACGTCATCGCCGAGATCGAGACCGACAAGGCCACGATGGAAGTCGAGGCCGTGGACGAAGGCACCGTCGCGAAGCTCCTCGTCCCGGCCGGGACCGAGGGCGTGAAGGTCAACGCCGTGATCGCCGTCCTGGCGGAAGACGGTGAGGACGTTTCCTCGGTCAGCGTGCCTGAGACGAAGGCCGCTCCGGCCCCTGCGCCGAAGGCTCCGGAAAAGCCCGCTGAAGACATGCCGAAGTCCGATATAGTCATGCCCAAGTCCGATATGGTCATGGCGAAGTCATCGGAAGTCGCCGCTAATCAGGCCAAAACACCCCTCGCGACCACACCGCTGCCCTCCGCCAACACAGCCGACGGACGCATCAAGGCGAGCCCGCTGGCGCGCCGGATCGCGGACATGAAAGGTATCGACCTTTCCGCAATTTCCGGCACTGGCCCGCGTGGGCGGATCATCAAGCGCGATGTCGAAAATGCGAAATCGGCAGCCGCGCCTGCTGCAGCATCTGCAACAGCGCCGAAGCCGGATGGCCTGATCCTGCCGCAGATTCTGGACGATCGCATCTACGCGCCTGACAGCTATGAGCTGAAGCCCCTCGACGGCATGCGCAAGACGGTGGCGCGCCGCCTCACCGAGAGCTTCATGCAGGTGCCGCATTTCCCGCTCAACATCGACCTCAACATCGACCGGCTGCTCACCTCGCGATCTGCAATAAATGCTGCAGCAGAGAAGGGCGTGAAGATCTCCGTCAACGACATGCTGATCAAGGCCGCCGCGCTTGCCCTGATGGACGAACCGGACTGCAATGCCAGCTATACTGACAAGGGCATCGCCTACCACAAGCACGCCAATGTCTCGGTCGCTGTGGCCATCGACGGGGGCCTCATCACGCCGGTGATCTTCAAGGCCGAGACCAAGGGCCTCGCCGAAATTTCCGAGGAAATGAAGGACTTAGCCGCCCGCGCCCGGGACCGGAAACTGAAGCCGCAGGAATATACCGGCGGCACATTCAGCATTTCGAACCTCGGTATGTTCGGCATCAAATCCTTCGCCTCCATCATCAACCCGCCGGAAGGCATGATCCTGTCCGTAGGCGCAGGCGAGAAACGCGCTGTCGTCGATGCCAAGGGCAACGTCACCGCCGCCACGATCATGACGGTCACGCTGACCTGCGACCACCGCGTCATCGGCGGCGCAGAAGGCGCGAAATGGCTCGCCGCCTTCAAACGCTACGTGGAGACGCCGGAGGCGATGCTGCTTTGATATGGCGGAGGCTGCTGTTTGTTGCTTACGCCATCATAGCGCTTTCGCCGGCGCTGTATCTGGTGCTCAGCCAGTATGAAGGCTGGCTTGGGATATTCCGGCCTGAAACAACAGAGTGGCTGTGCGGTAGGACAGATTCTGGCCGCGAAGCCCTTCCTGTCCGAACTGGAATGGGAAGACATACGTGAAATAGGGGTGCCCTTGGCAACGAAGCAGGGGATCTGGAAAACGTGTTATGGAAGCAGTCAGGGCGAGTTTCGTTCCTTTCTGTATGACCTTGAATCCGTGGGAATCGGGGCTGACCTGGTGGAAGATATGAGATCATCGGGAGAGTACGTTATGTCCCATGTATCATGCCATCCTGATTTTACGCCGCCTGTAAGGATTGCTGCAGATAAGGCCCAAGTAATCTGGAACGAGAAGCTCAGGATTGAGCGCCTGAAACAATCTGGAGACTAAGCACTTGGCTGATAGTTACGACCTCATCGTCATCGGTTCCGGCCCCGGCGGCTATGTCACCGCGATCCGGGCGAGCCAGCTCGGCATGAAGACGGCCATTGTGGAGCGCGAGGCGCTTGGCGGTATCTGTCTCAACTGGGGCTGTATCCCCACCAAGGCCCTGCTACGTTCGGCCGAGGTGCTCTACCTTGCCAAGCACGCCAAGGATTTCGGACTCGTCATCGACAAGGCGGACTTCGACCTTCAGGCGGTGGTGAAGCGCTCTCGCGGCGTGGCGAACCAGCTGTCGACTGGCGTGAAGTTCCTTATGAAAAAGAACAAGATCGACGTGATCGAAGGCACTGCGCGGCTGGAAAAGGGTGCGCCTGCCCCGAGAGTGATCGTGAAGGGCAAGGACGGGAAGGACACATCCTACCAGTCCAAGCACGTCATTCTCGCCACCGGTGCCCGGGCCCGCGACATCCCGCAGGCGGGTCTCGTGGCGGACCACAAGCTGATCTGGACCTATCGCGAGGCCATGACGCCTGACGTGATGCCGAAACGCCTGCTGGTTATCGGCTCCGGCGCGATCGGGATCGAGTTTGCGAGCTTCTACAACGAGCTCGGTGCCGAAGTGACCGTGGTGGAGGTCATGGACCGCATCCTGCCAGTTGAGGACGAGGAGATCTCGAAGCTCGCCGAGAAGGAATTCAAGAAACAGGGCCTGAAGATCCTTACCGGTACACAGGTGGCTAACCTGAAGGCGGGCAAGGATACCGTCACGGCTGAAATCACTGGCAAGGACGGCAAGAAGGAGACGCAGGAATTCGACCGCGCCATCCTCGCCGTCGGGATCGTCGGCAATGTCGAGAATCTTGGCCTCGAAGCGCTCGGCGCAAAGGTTGAGAAAACGCACGTCGTGGTCGACGGCTACGGCAAGACAGGCGTTCCCGGTCTCTATGCCATCGGTGACCTCACCGGCCCGCCCTGGCTGGCCCACAAGGCGAGCCATGAAGGCGTCTCATGTGTCGAAGCCATTGCCGGGAAGGGACATGCCGGACCGTTTGACGCGTCGAACATTCCGGGCTGTACCTACGCCCATCCGCAGGTGGCCAGTGTCGGGCTGACCGAGAAGGCTGCCAAGGAAAAGGGCTACGACATCAAGGTCGGCCGCTTCCCGTTCCTCGGCAATGGCAAGGCGATTGCCCTCGGCGCGCCGGATGGACTGGTCAAGGTAATCTTCGACAAGAAGACCGGAGAGCTGTTGGGCGCCCACATGATCGGGGCCGAAGTGACGGAACTGATCCAGGGCTATGTCATCGCGCGACAGGGCGAACTGACCGAGGAAGATCTCGCTCATACCGTCTTCCCGCACCCGACCATTTCGGAAACCATGCACGAAGCCGTGCTGGATGCCGAAGGCCGCGTCCTGCACATCTAAAGGCGGCTACAGCGCCTTTATTGCCCTGATAGCGCCTGTCCTGTTACGCAAGAGCTGGTGAATCTTGCAGGGGTAGCAGATGATTGGACGAGTGCTTGCCGGATGGGCTCTGGTGGTCGGGGTGGCTGCTTGTGCGCCAGCCTCAGCGCCGCATGAGGAGGTCGAAACCGTGACGGAGGCGGCGTTGGAATTGCCTGCTCCACGCGATGGTATCGTAACAGACCGCTTCGCGCGTCTCGCACTCGCCTGTGTACACAAGGAATATCCGAACAAGATCAGCCATTTGCTGAACTCGGATGCGGATGTGGCGACGCCGCGGGACCTCTATCCTGCGTTCTATGGCTGTTTCGACTGGCACTCTTCCGTGCATGGGCACTGGCTGCTGGTGCGCATCCTGAACACCGATCCGGAAACGCCTTATCGGGATGCCATCGTTTCGGCCCTCTCGGAGAGCTTCACGCCTGAGAACATTGCCGGTGAACTCGCATATTTCCAGGGGGCAGACCGGGCGAGCTTTGAGCGGCCATATGGCCAGGCCTGGTTCCTGCAGCTGATGACGGAACTTCGTGAAGCGGACTTCCCTGAAGCGGCACAGTGGGTGGATACGCTGGCCCCACTGGAGGGCATCATTGAGGCAGACATCTGCCTGGCTCGACAAGCTCGTCTATCCGATCCGCATTGGCACGCACAATCAGACGGCCTTTGCCTTCGGTTTGATGCTCGATTGGTCGGATACAGCAATGCGTCCGGAATTCCGCGAGAAGCTCGCTGCCAAGGTGCTGAGCTTCCACGAAGCGGATGTGAACTGCCCGCTGGCTTATGAACCGTCGGGCGAGGACTTCCTCTCGCCGTGCCTTATGGAGGCGGACCTCATGCGCCGCGTGATGGGGACGGAGCAATATGCCGCCTGGCTCAGCCTGTTCCTGCCGCAGATTCCTGTGAATGGGAGTGGTGATTGGCTGGAGCCTGGCATGGTGCTCGATCCGACCGATGGCAAGCTGGTTCACCTTGATGGTCTCAACCTTTCCCGCGCCTGGGCATTGGAAGGTATCGCATCCGCCCTGCCGGCTAGCGACCCGCGGCGCCCAGCATTGCTGGCTGCCGCAGCGCGCCACAAGGAAACCGGTATCGCTGCTGTGAGTGACAAACATTATTCCGGCAGCCACTGGCTTGCCAGCTTCGCGACCTATCTTGAAACTCGCCGGG
Source organism: Hyphomonas sp. (assembly GCA_041398445.1). Classification (GTDB taxonomy): domain Bacteria; phylum Pseudomonadota; class Alphaproteobacteria; order Caulobacterales; family Hyphomonadaceae; genus Hyphomonas. Next base: position 227,973 of record JAWKUR010000002.1, read on the forward strand.
GCATACGCAGCGAATGAAACTGCCTTTCGGCCCCGGTGCGCTCGTCGCCGCAGCCTTTATCGGGCCGGGCACCGTTACAGCGTGCACACTCGCCGGGGCCAATTTCGGATACGCACTGATCTGGGCGCTCGTCTTTGCAACTTTTGCAACGATGGTGCTGCAGGACATGTCGGCCAGGCTGGGCATCGCCGGGGGCATGGGGCTGGGGGAGGCGCTGGTAGCGCCGGGAACGCCAGTCTCGCTGAAATGGCTGTCCATGGTTCTGGTTCTTGCGGCCCTTGCGCTGGGAAATTCAGCCTATGAGGCTGGGAACCTCTCGGGAGGGGCGCTTGGGGCTGGTGCCGCCTTTGGCCTGCCCGCGGAGCGGCAACGCTGGCTCGTCTGGGCCCTGGCTGCCCTGGCAGGGGCATTTCTGCTGAATGGCCGATACAAGGTTCTTGAAGGTCTGCTGATTGCACTCGTCCTGCTGATGAGCCTGGCCTTCGCTGGAAGCCTTTTCCTCGTGCGGCCAGAGCTGGCAGCCATGATCAGCGGATTACGGCCCAACCTGCCGGAAGGCAGCCTGCTGACGGCGATCGCCCTGATCGGGACGACGATCGTGCCATACAATTTGTTCCTGCATGCCTCCTCGGTCAGGGAAAAATGGCCGGAGGGTGGGGCTTCTGCCATGAAGGCGGCCAGCTCGGATACGCGGGTCTCAATCGGGCTCGGTGGATTGATATCGATCCTCATCCTTTCCACGGCAGCCGCGAGTCTGTTCGGATCTGGTATGGTCATTCAGGGGGCAGCCGATATGGCGGCCAGCCTGGAACCGGCATATGGGCCCTTTGCTCGCCTGCTCGTAGGAGTGGGCTTGCTTGCTGCCGGTCTGTCTTCAGCGGTAACGGCCCCGATCGCAACTGCCTATGCCGTTTGTGAGATGACTGGATTGTCCAGAAAAGGCTGGGCGTTTCGCGGAATTGCGCTGGGTGTGCTGGCAATAGGGACGCTCGTGGCATCCCTGGGGTTGAAGCCGGTAAACCTCATCCTCATTGCGCAGGTCGCAAATGGCATCCTGCTTCCGATTGTGGCGGTCTTCCTCATCGTGACAATGAATCGCCGGTCTATTCTGGGAGCCAATGTGAACGGCCTGTGGAGCAATCTTCTGGGGGGAGGTGTTGTTCTTATCGCAACAGGGTTTGGCCTGCGACTGGTTCTACGTGCATTTGGGGTGTGGCCGTGAAGACCCGGATTTGCCTCAATGCCGATGTCGGAGAATTGCCTGGGCCTGAAGGGCGCGCACTGGATCGAGCGATCCTGGATGTTGTGACACGCTGCAGCATCGCTTGCGGTGGGCATGCCGGAGACGATGAGACGATGGCCGCGACGATCCACGCGGCACAAGCACGTGGTGTGCTGATTGGTGCGCACCCATCCTATCCGGACCGAGAGGGGTTTGGCCGCTCAAGGGCGAATGTTAGCAATGAAGAATTGCAGCAATCTCTACTGTCGCAAGTGCGTGTGCTGAAATCTATCGCGCGCGAACGGGGTCTCACTGTTTCACATCTTAAGCCTCATGGCGCACTCTACAATGACGCCGCCAAAAACGATGCCCTGGCTGAAATGGTCGTGTCTCTGTGCGTCCATATGGGTATTCCGGCATTGATAGGACCTCCGGGGTCTTTGTTGGAAACATACGCAAGGCGGGAGGGGCTGGAATTCATAGCGGAAGCCTTTGCTGACCGTGCTTACGAAGCTGACGGAAGCCTTACCGCAAGGTCCATGGAAGGTGCGCTTCTCGTGGATGAAGCAGAGCAGATAGCTCAGGTCATGCGTCTGATCATTTCAAAAGAGGTCATCGCACGGACAGGGGAGCGCGTAAGTGTAGAGGCCGGGACTGTGTGCCTGCATGGTGATACACCCGGAGCGGCGAGATCAGCTTTCTTGCTGAAGGAAGCCTTGCTTGCACGCGGAATTTCAATTGAGGCATAAATGATTGAATGCCGTTTGTTTCTACTCGGCGACGATGCGGTCGGGGTGCAACCTGCGGACAGACAGCTGAGACATGCTCTCGCACTATCTTTGCGGGAGACATGTGAGTGGGTTGATGTCGTGCCGGGCAAGGAGTTCATAGCCGCGCAATTCAATCCTTTCGATATACGGCCGAGCGAAGCCATCCGCAAAATGGAAGCGTGGCTGTCGACCTTTCAGGAAAAGGCTGACAGTTCATATGCACCAGTCGAGCTGCATCTGGACGTGTCCAATGACTGGGCGCCGGACCTTAGGGCTCTGGCGGTGGAAAATAATCTGTCAGAGGAAGAGTTTCTCGAGAAGGTAGTCCAGAGCGAGCTGGTTATCGATATGCTGGGGTTCATGCCCGGCTTTGCCTATGTCGAGGGTATTGACGGGGCGCTTACAGGTGAACGGCTCGCTGTGCCACGCCAGCGGGTGGTGGCCGGTTCAGTCGGGTTCGTCAGCGGGCAACTAGGTCTTTACGGCCTATCCGGACCGGGCGGCTGGCCAATCATTGGACGTTTGCGCGAGACACTCTTCGATCCAGCAAGGGAAGATCCCTTTCTGCTCAGGGAGGGCCAGCTCATACGTTTGAAGCTGGTGGGAGTCTGAGATGTCTTTCACCGTTCTGCAGGCGGGCATTCAGTCTACGTTGCAAGAAGCCCCGCGGCGCGGTGTGCGGTATATGGGGGTCCCGGCATCCGGGCCAGCTGACACGCTGTCGATGGCGCTCGCCAACAGGCTTGTGGGGAATGCAGCATCTGAATGTGCACTGGAGATCCCTTATGGAATGATCTCCTTAAAGGCCATGACAGATCATATCGTTGGTATTGCTGGGGCTATAGCCGCGATAGATGTTGATGGTCAGCCGGGGCTTATGCACCGGACATTGAAGATCAAAGCCGGACAGACTCTCAACATAGGCGCGCCGGAGTATGGCTTGCGTGTTTATGTGGCAGTATCCGGTGGCTTTGCAGCTGACACTTTTTTGGGAAACAGATCGACTTGCCTCCCTGCCGGGTTCGGCGGCCTGAAAGGGAGGGCATTACGCAAAGGCGATGTGTTGAATACCCAAAATGGGGGAGGGGGCGGATCTGCAATTCTGGAAACACCCATGAAGATGCGGCAGGTGCTTTCACATAGTTTCGCGCTTCGGTGTGTGCCCGGGCCGGATGAAGGCCGGATCCCTGACTGGGAACACAAGCAAGACTTCAAGGCCACACGCAGGGCGGATCGGATCGGGATTGAGATCGCCGGAAGCTGGCCAATGCTTAAGGGGGCTGGTCTCAAGGCAAGCGCGCCAGTGTTTCCGGGCGCAATACAGCTCACACCGTCAGGAACGGCTTTTGTGCTTTTACCAGATGCCCAGACGACAGGTGGATATCCGCACGTGTTGCAGGTCGCGCTAGCCGACAGGCATTTGCTGGGGCAAATCCGTCCGGGTGACAATATTCGCTTTTTGAAACGCAGCGCGGAAGACGTGGCACATGATTTGCGCCTGAAGCAGACCTTTTTTAAGGACTGGTTGCCGGATCTCTCCCTCTAAAGCGGTTCGTCCTCATCAATCAGGATACGGTTCGCAGAGCCGATTGGGTCGTCGAATTGGCCGGAGCGGACAGCCCAGATGAATGCGCCCAGACCAAGCAACCCCATGAACAGGGCGATCGGGATGAGGAAGAGGATGCCGCTCATATTATTTCCCTTCGGAAAAAGCCGCCAAACGGATTGCGTTTAGCGATACAGCCACAGACGAGAAGGACATGGCAAGCGCGGCGACAAGGGGGGTGGCATGACCTGTCACGGCAATGGGGATGGCGACGAGGTTGTATAGTGCGGCAAACGTGAAGTTCTCAAGCATCACGCTCCGCGTGCGCCGAGCAAGTTTCAGCAGGACTGGCAAGGAAGTGATGCCGCCGGAATACACTGCATCACTGGCGGCCTGACTAATGTCTATAGCGGTACCAGGCGTAACCGACGCGTGTGCGAGGGAAAGCGCTCCGGCATCATTCAGGCCATCGCCAACCATGAGAACTTTGTGGCCTTGCTCCCTCAGAACTTCCAGATGGGCGGCCTTGTCACGCGGGGAAGCAGCCGAGGTGTACCGGGACACGCCGAGCTCTCTGGCGACTTCGGAAACACGCTCATTCGTATCGCCGGAGAGGATTTCGGTTTCATAACCGGCTTTTTCCAGTTGCCGGATTGCATCCTCTGTTCCGGGAATGAGGCGGTCTGCGAACTCGAGCGCAACCGGCGTTTCATCGCCGCGCTGCAGGTAGAGATTGCGCGTGTGTGTATCGCCGCTGTCTACACCGATCCAGCGGCCAGACCCTAGGCGCCACAGGACGCCATCTATCGTTGCTTCCAGACCGCAGCCAGGAATTTCCTGTACGTTTGACGCGACAGGCCCCGAACCCGCAGCATCCGAAATGGCGCGCGAAAGAGGGTGACGGCTTGAGCGTGCCAATAAGGCTGCGTCCGAAATGGTGCGCTCATCTGTGGCATCACTGAGTTGCGGTACACCCAGAGACAGAGTGCCGGTCTTGTCCAGAACAATCCGGTCAACAGATGCGAACCGTTCAAGCGCATCGCCCGATTTTAGGAAAATGCCGAGTTGAAACAACTTGCCCGCCGCAACGACATGCGCCACCGGCGCTGCCAATGCGAGAGCGCACGGGCAGGTGATGATAAGCGTCGACACCGCAATCAGGATCGATTCACGGAAACCGGCACCCGCAAGCATCCAGCCAATAAAGGTGAGTGCGGCTGCAGAATGTACAAATGGTACATATAGAGCCACGGCCTTGTCAGCGATTTTTCGGTAAGCCGACCGCCTTTGCTCGCCTGCGTCCAGCATGCGGCCAATATCCGCAAGCAGGGAATCCGAAGCGCGCGACAACGCCTTCGCCTGGACTGGGCCGGACAGGTTCACTGCACCCGCATAGATACGCATGCCTTTCGACAAGAGGTGAGGGGCGCTTTCCCCGGTAACCAGGCTTTCATCGAGTTCGCAGAACTCATCGTTGAGCGCCATGTCGACAACGGCTCGCTCGCCTTGAGCAAGGAGGATCGTATCACCCGGGGCGACCACGCCGGGGTTCACCTTGATCGCATTCCCATCGCAATCGATGCGGGTCACGGCACGGCTGGACATGCCGGCGAGATCGTTTGCGGCTGAACAAGCCCTGCGTCTTACGCGGGCTTCCAGGAAGCGGCCGATCAAGAGGAAAAAGATCAGCATTGCGGCCGCATCGAAATAAGCGTGTTCGCCGCCGCGTATTGTTTCGACGACACTGACCGTAAAAGCGAGGATGATAGCCAGTGAGATAGGCACATCCATATTGGCGCGTCCGCGCTTCAGAACGGACCAGGCAGAGCGGAAGAATGGGCGTCCTGAGAAAGCGACAGCCGGAAGGGCAATCACGCCAGAGATTGCGTGCATGATCTGCTTGGTGTTGGAACCCATCTCTCCGGCCCCGGCCCAGACAGAGACAGACAGCAACATAATGTTTGCCGCAGCGAATGCTGCCACACCCATTGCCAGCAACAGCTCGCGTTCTTCCTTGCGCTGAACTTCGTCTGCATCAGTCTCCGCAGCAGCGCTTACACCATATCCGAGACCGGAAACCGTTTCGGCGATGTCGGAAGCGGGCAGGGGGCCCTGCCAGGTAACATTGAACTTGCCAGTGGAGAGATTCAGGCGCGCCTCTGAGACGCCATCCAGCGCACCCACAGACTTTTCGATCTTTGCGAGACAGCCCGCACATTTCGCACCCGAGACGTGAAGTTCCAGATGTTGGGATTTCCCGCTTTTCTGGACGAAGGCAGAGAGGCCTCCGAAGGGGCTATCTTGATCCGCCGCATCACCAAGGGACCAGTCACGCGTGTGCGCGAGAACGTCCGCCGAACTCATGGGATGATCAGTTTCTTACTCGCTGAGAACTCCACCGCTTCGGTGCCGTAGGGGACATTGGCATGAACGCGTGCTTCCCAGACGCCTTTTTCCAGAAGACTGACGTCAGCGAAGTAGTCGCCTTCTGCTCCACGTTGCAGAGTGATCGGCTGGTCTGCTGCGCCCGTAACGGTACGACGAAGTTGCGCGTCAATATCTGTCACGTTGAGGGGCGCACCGGCCCGGTCAAGCAAGCGGATGACCAGACGGTCTCCGGAGTCCGTAGGTGTCAGACCGATTTGAGCCGACCAGCCTTGCTCTTCCTGGATCCTGCGCGCTGAGATCGCATTATTATAATGCAGTCCTTGCAGATACGACTTGTGCTCGTCCTCACCCGGAAAAGAGCTCAGTGCCGCCCAGAGGAAAATACCATTCACGATGAACATGAAGCCGAAGAAGATGCACATCAGCATAAAGACGTGCCATCCAGTCAGGCGAAATGGCTTACGGCTCATGGCTGCGGGCATCAGTTTGCTCCCTGGAACACGGCGGTGGCATCTTCGACCTCTCCGGTCGCGAGATCCCGCACCAAGACAGTATAGTCGACACGAGGTTCCTTGTCGTCCGCGTGTCGTGTGACGAGCATGCGGAACCGGTCAACACCGTGCGCACCAAGCTCCAGATCGACTGTACCGTCAGCGTTTGTCTCCAAGCCGATCATCTGCAGGTCAGCACCATCCAACCCCTCGATTTCGATAGCCACATGGCGTTTCGAGGCAGCTTTATTGACAAGCTTCAGGGTGTAGCCGTTGCGGACATTCCCATCGGACAGGCGGACGAATGGCGGTGAGCGATCTTTCAGGACGTTCACTTCGAACGTGGATTTATTGAAGTAACCGAAAGCGACCATGGCTCCGATAAGCAGCATGAGTGCCGAATACAGCATGGTGCGGGGACGCAGGATCTTATACTTTGGCTTGCGGCCCGCAACGCGCTCGCCGATGGCAAAATCTGTATCGTAGGCGATGAGCCCGGTCGGCCGGCCGATCTTTTTCATGATGTCGTCACAGGCATCGATGCAGAGAGCGCAATGGATGCACTCCTGCTGCGCACCGTCACGGATATCGATACCCATTGGGCATACTTGTACGCATTGCTTGCAATCAATGCAGTCGCCTCGGCCCTCCCAACTCTCACCTTTGCGATGTGGGCCACGGGGTTCGCCGCGATCATAGCGATAGGTAACGTTCAGAGCATTCTCATCCGTCAGAGCGCCCTGAATACGCGGCCAAGGGCACATATATGTGCAGACCTGCTCGCGCATCCATCCTGCCAGGAAGTAGGTCGTGAATGTAAGGATGCCCGCGAAGAAGTACGCAGTAAGCGGCGCTTCGCCAGTGAACCAGCCTTTGGCGACAGTTGGTGCATCATGCCAGTAAAGAACGAAGGCGCCACCGGTCCAGAAGGCAATTATGAGCCAGACAAGGTGCTTGCCCAATTTGCGCCAGGCCTTGTTGAAAGACCAGGGCTGAGCGTCGAGACGCATGCGGGCTGCGCGGTCCCCCTCAAAGGCACGTTCAACCCAGATATAAAGGTCTGTCCAGACAGTCTGAGGGCACGTGTATCCGCACCATGCCCGGCCGAACAGAGAGGTCACCAGGAACAGGCCCAGCGTTGCCACAATGAGCAGGCCAGCCAGATAATAGAGTTCCTGCGGCCAGATCTCGAACCAGAAGAAATAGAATTTCTCGCCTGATAAATCCGCGAGAACCGCCTGATCGGGAATACCTTCCCCGCGCGGCCAGCGTATCCAGGGCAGGATGTAATAGATGCCCAGGGTGACGGCCATCACGACCCACTTGATCGTCCGGAACTTGCCATGCGCGAGCTTCGGATAGATCTGCTTGCGCCCTTCGTAGAGTGAAGGTGGGGGCGCATTAGATTTTGTGTGGTCAATGACGGTTGTCATATCCTGGGCACCAAGTAATTAGAGAAATATACTTACTCACCACCACCGAGTGAGTGCACGTAAACTGCTAGTGCCTTGATGGTGGCGTCATCAAGACGACCCTGCCAAGCCGGCATATGGGAGTTACGAGCATTCGTGATGGTCGCGCGGATATCGTCCGGGCTCGAACCATAGAGCCAATCAGCATCCGTCAGGTTAGGAGCCCCGACATCCCTGGAACCCTTCGCATCCATGCCGTGGCAGCTGGCGCAGTTCGATTGGAACAGGCTTTCACCACTTGCAGCCATACCGACATTCGCTTCGTGACCGCTGACACTGAGGACATATTGGACCAGGTCGTCGATCTGAACAGAAGTCAGCAAGCCATCTCTCCCAAATGCAGGCATTGCGGAGAAGCGGGTGTCCGCATCTTCTTCATGCCGGATGCCGTGGCGGATCGTTTGCTCAATACCATCCAGAGTGCCATCCCAAAGCCAGACATCGTCTGCCAGCATCGGGTAGCCTTTTGCTCCCCGGCCACCAGCACCATGACACGTAGCACAGTTATCCCCGAAGGCACTTTCTCCCATCGCCATCGCAAATTGCTGCAGGTCCAGATTGTTCTGGATGTCCTGAAGCGATGCAGTCAGCAGTTCGGCTGAAGCCGCGCTGCGTTCAGCGTGAAGAGTGGCGACACTCTCGGCCACGGCGGAACGGTCAGACATTCCAAGCACGCCGGGTGTGTTGCGACTCCCGAGCCCCGGCAGCGATGGCAGGGCGGGCATGGCGATCATGTACAGGATGGCCCAGAAGATCGTGCCATACCAGACATACAGCCACCAGCGGGGAAGGGGGTTGTTCAGCTCCTTGATGCCGTCCCAGGAATGGCCGGTTGTTTCCACACCGGACAGGACATCAACTTCCTTGTCGGTCTCACTCATCTCCAGGTTCCCCTTCATCGAGCGGCCAATGGGCCGCTGCTTGGAATTTTTCCTTGTTCGACGGCCACAGCGCGTAGGCGACTGCGACAGCGAACATCAGAACGAAGAAGCCCAGGCCCCATGTCTGGGCAAACTTTGACAGAATCTCATACATAGCCCTGCCCCTTACCTGCGGTTGTCCAGGTCGTCGGCCTCATAGGTGGAGAAATCCACCAGAGTGCCGACCATCTGAAGGTATGCGACAAGGGCGTCGAGCTCGGTCACCTTGTCAGGATTGCCATCATAGTCCGCAATCCTGACCGTCCCTTCGCGGCCAGCGGCCTCTTCATAGCGGGCGACGAGTGCATCCTGTGCATCGTAGTCTGCATCTGGATCGGCCTGAGCGATGAGATCCGCCTTGGCGTTCTCGATCATCTCGTCGGTGTACGGAACCCCTTCGAAACGAAGCGCCTTCAGGTGGTCGCCAATCGTTTCAAAGTGAAGCTTGTTGTCGGCCAGGAATGCGTAAGGTGGCATCACCGATTCCGGAACCATGGATTGCGGATCCTTCAGGTGATCCACATGCCAGGCATCAGAATACTTGCCGCCTACGCGGGCAAGGTCGGGACCTGTCCGCTTGGAGCCCCATTGGAATGGGTGGTCGTACATGCTTTCCGCTGCCAGCGAGTAGTGGCCGTAGCGTTCGACCTCATCTCGCAGAGGACGCACCATCTGCGAGTGGCAGACATAGCAGCCTTCGCGGATGTAGACGTTGCGACCGGCCAGTTCGAGCGGCGTGTACGGACGCATCCCTTCGACCTTCTCGATGGTATTTTCGAGATAGAAGAGTGGTGCGATCTCCACGATACCGCCGATCGCGACGGTGACGAGGATGCCGAGCGTGAGTGCCAGAGAATGACGCTCAAGCGTTTCGTGCTTTTTCATCAAGCCCATCAGTAAGTCTCCTATTCAGCGGGCTGAAGCGTCGCGGTGGCAGGAACATCAACCGGGCGGGTGCCTTCAGCGGCAGCGCCGTGGCCGAGAGCCGTGCGGACGAGGTTGTAGGCCATGATTAGTGCGCCGGTGAGGTAGAGGCTGCCACCCACTGCGCGGATCACATAGCTGATGTGCTTGGCTTCGACGGTCTCAATGAAGCTGTACTCCAGGAAGCCGTACTCGTTGTACGCGCGCCACATCAGGCCTTCGAGAATGCCTGCGAAATACAGGGCAACGATGTAGAAAAGAATGCCGATCGTTGCGAGCCAGAAGTGCCATTCTACAAGCCGTAGCGAGTACAAGGCAGGCCGTTTCCAAAGCCATTGTGTAGCGCAGTAGAGAGCACCGAAGGAAATGAACCCAACCCATCCCATCGAACCCGAGTGAACATGGGCAATGCCCCATTCGGTGTAGTGGGAAAGGGCGTTGACGGCACGAACGCTCATCAGCGGACCTTCGAAGGTCGACATTCCGTAGAAGGCGAGAGCAACGACCATCATCCGGACGACAGGATCGGTCCGCAGACGGTCCCAAGCACCCGACAGCGTCATCACACCATTGATCATGCCGCCCCAGCTGGGCATCCACAGCATCACTGAGAAAGTCATGCCCAGCGTTTGCGCCCACTGCGGCAGAGCCGTGTAGTGCAGGTGGTGTGGGCCCGCCCAGATGTAGATGAAGATCAGCGACCAGAAGTGGACGATAGACAGACGGTAGGAATACACCGGCCGCTGCACGCGCTTCGGAATGAAGTAGTACATGATGGCCAGGAAGCCCGTAGTCAGGAAGAAGCCCACGGCGTTGTGCCCATACCACCATTGAGTAAGTGCGTCCTGAACTCCGCCAAAGAGCTGGTAGCTTTTCGAACCCGTCAGTGTGACCGGCAGAGTGAGGTTATTCACGATGTGGAGCATCGCAATCGTCACGATGAAGGACAGGTAGAACCAGTTCGCCACATAAATGTGGGGCTCTTTGCGCTTCCAGATCGTGCCAAGGAAAACGAGAAGATATGCGACCCATACAATGGTCAGCCAGAGGTCGGCGTACCATTCCGGTTCAGCGTATTCCTTGGACTGGGTAACGCCCATCAGATAGCCGGTGCCGGCGATTACGATGAACAGGTTGTAGCCCCAGAAAACGAACCACGGCCAAAGGCCGCCAGCCAGACGAGTCCGGCAGGTGCGCTGAACCACATAGAAACTGGTCGCTATCAGCACGTTCCCACCAAAGGCAAAAATCACTGCAGAGGTGTGCAGAGGGCGAAGCCGTCCAAAGTTTGTCCAGCCCAGCTGTTCGAAATACATGATGTTCGGAAACGCGAGCTGGAGGGCGATGATCACCCCCACCAGGAAACCGGCGATCCCCCAGAACATCGACGCCGTTACGCCGAATTTCACGATCGTATCTTCATAGACCGTTTGATCGAATGGATTGCGGTCACCCAAGCTGCCGGCCCAAAGAGCGGTAGCCAATAGCCCGACGATTGTCAGAATTAGGAAAATCCACGCATGTGCGCCCATAAGTGGGTCAGCTGCATGGCTGGCGATAAGCAATGCCAGGATGGCGAATATGCTTGTAAAGGCTGCGACACTGCCAATGCTGGCAAATGCCGAAGACCGTCTTGCTAGTAACGTGCTCACGTTATTGACCCCCTGCGAGTCGTTGGAATTCTGGCGCCTTGATGCCGATGTCGACATCCATCCGGTATACGGTAAACTACGGATGGGCTTCGCTGTCGCATCCGCATTAGTTCACAAAGAATATTGAATCATATCTGAAGGAGCAAACAGATGACAAAATGGCTTACGGCGGGAACGGTTCTTCTCGTGGCCGGCCTATTGAAGATCTGGCAGCATGCAAGCGCTCCCAAAACACTTGAAGACTATCTGGCTTTCCGCTGCGGTTCGGCGACGGGGGCATCTGGCGATTCGATTCTGACCTTTGCCGGGCATTGCTGGGGCTGCCCGGTTTCTGTGATCGGGGTGGCCATGATTCTCTATGCATTTGGGGTGACGATGGTCTCGGCAGGAAGGGCCTCGCAGCAGGCTGCGCAAGTTCGCGCCCGCTAAGCTTTGCTTTGCCAGTGCAAGAGTCCAGGGAAGCGGAACTGTGAGTGATTTCTCTGGGGGTGCCGTCTCGACAGACCTTGAGGCTTTGCAGCTTCATCTGAGGTCAATTCTGGCCTCAGTGCCCGATGGGATGATTGTTATAGATGAGAAGGGCAAAATTCTTGCTTTCTCCAGTGCGGCTGAAAAACTATTTAATTACAAAGCGGAAGACGTCATTGGCGCGGACGTGAGCCTGCTGATGGGGGGGCACGATGAGGCCAACCACCAGAATTATATCGATAGCTACCTAGAGACCGGAAAGCGACACATTATTGGTGTCGGCAGGGTTGTATCAGCCAGGCGCTCAGACGGGGCGCTTTTTCCTATGGATCTAAAAATTGGTGAAGCCAAGGTAGGCGATCGCTACCTGTTCACGGCCTTTGTTCGCGACCTTTCCGAACAGCGCCGGAATGAGCTGCGTATGCAGGAAATGCAGGCTGAGCTGGTTCATTTTTCTCGCATGAGTGCGGTAGGAACGATGGCGTCGGCTTTGGCACATGAGCTGAGCCAACCACTGACAGCCGTGGCAAACTATCTGGAAGCAGCACGTGATTTGCTCGAATCCGATTCCGAGAATGCCGACGAAATTCTCCACGAAGCACTTGATGAAGCGTCACGACAAGCCGTCCGGGCCGGCGAAATTGTCAGGAAGTTGCGCGGGTATGTCTCACGAGGAGAAATTGATGCCCGTTCTGTGCCTCTCAAACCGCTACTAATTGATTCGATTGCCCTTGCCCGGATTTCCGGTGATGTGGGGGATATTCCGATAGACAAAGAAATTTCGCCGGATCTGGGAGGCGTCCTGGTTGATCCAATTCAGGTTCAGCAGGTTGTCATAAATCTCCTGCGAAATGCCGCAGAAGCTCTTATTGGAGCATCTGCTCCAAGAATGCGTGTCAGCGCAATTCCGGGACCTGACGCCTTCGTAACTGTTGAGGTTTGCGACAACGGTCCGGGCATGTCGGGCGAAGTGCGTAAGACCCTGTTCAAGCCATTTATGACGTCGAAATCGCAAGGGATGGGGCTTGGGCTGTCCATTTGTCAGACGATCATTGAAGCTCATGGTGGCAAAATTGAAGCCTTGGCGTCTGCAGAAGGTGGAACGTGTTTTCGGTTCACACTTCGGCGCGATACGGCTAGTGCATCTTCATGAGTGAACAGAGACTGATACACCTCGTTGATGACGATGATGCTGTGCGGCATTCCGCAAGCTTTATGCTTCGCCATGCCGGTTTTGCGGTGAAAACTTATACGGATGGCGTGGCCTTCCTTGATGTCGTGGAGGACGCTGCGGCTGGTTGCATCTTGCTGGATGTGCAGATGCCCAGAATGGATGGCCTGGAAGTTCAGGAGCAACTTAACGCACGCGGTATAGCCATGCCTGTTATCGTTCTGACGGGGCATGGTGATGTCAATGTCGCAGTAAAAGCGATGAAGGCTGGCGCAGTCGACTTTGTCGAAAAACCGTATGAAAAACAAACCCTTGTGGATGCCCTTAGTCGCGCTTTCCAGCGCCTTGACGAGCGGTCTCAAAGAGACCTTCTGGTCGATGAGGCGCGGGGCAGGATTGAGCATCTGACGCCCAGGGAGCGTGAGGTGCTTGAGGGGCTCGTTGATGGTCATACCAATAAATCGATTGCCGATTCTCTGGATATCTCCCCGCGCACAGTTGAAATTCATCGCGCGAATCTGATGGAAAAGCTGGGCGCCACGAGTCTTTCGGGCGTGCTGCGCATCGCTTTTGCTGCGGGTATCGGATTCGATGGCAAGGTTACGGACTAGTACCTAAAGACAACTTTTGGTGTGTGCGCCAACATAAATGCTCGATAGTTCTGTTGTCGGGTGGCCATGTCGAACGCTTTGCTGAACAGACCCAAAAATGTCGCTGTTATTGACGACAGTGAGGCTGTGCGCCGGTCGTTGGTGGTTTTGCTGACGACGCGTGGTTATGCGGCGATGGGTTTTGCGAGTGGTTCTGAGTTCCTCTCGTCACCCCTCAGGAATTCTTTCGATTTCCTCTTGGTCGATTATAAAATGGATGACATGTCCGGTGTCGACCTTCTGCGGACATTGAGGGACGATGGGCTCGATGTTCCTGCGGCCATGGTGTCGGGATGGGAAACTCCAGGCCTCGAGCGGTTGGCGCAGAGCGCAGGTTTTGCCGCTTTTATTCGCAAGCCAATGTTGGACCACATGCTGTTTTCTCTGATCGGGCCCCCGTTGCCTGTCTCCATAGTGAATGGAGCAGATGGGGAAGGGGGCGCCCCTCAGGGTCCAAAGGCGAAGGGCGCAGCTTAACAAAAGCTTTCCAAGGCTCTTACGGCGCGCCCCCTAATTGTGTGCGAGCTCGTGTAAGTTTGGGCTGATCCCATCAGTAGTCGTTACCAAGCCTGATCGGTCCTAAGTCGTTGAGAACGCTTCGGCTTTATAACAACAGGTCGCATAATCATCATTATGGGAAATTTTGTGTTTGGGTTTGATCACAGACATCCTGACGTCTTTGTCTACCTCACATCCAGGACCATCCCATCGAAGCCGGGCTCGACGCCTTCAGGCAGTTCCGCCCTGAGCGTGCGGTAATCCAAATCCACATGCATGTTCGTAAGCACAGCCCGGCGCGGCTTGAGCTCCGCGATCCAGCCCAGCGCCTTTGCCAGGTTGGCGTGGGTTGGGTGATCAGCATAACGCAGCGCATCGATGACGAGTGTATCCAGCTTTTGAAGTGCCTCTTTCGTCGTGTCCGGAAGGTCACTGACATCATTGCAGTAAGCAAAGTTCTGAATTCTGAATCCGAGGCACCGTATGCGCCCATGTTCCATGTCGAGTGGAAGCATCTGAATTTCGCCGCCTGCCCCCGAGATTGTGAAAGGCTGTCCAGCCATGATATCTGGCTGCAAATCAAGGATCGGGGGGTATCCGCCATTGCCCTCGAAACAATAGTCAAATCTATTCGTCAGAATTGCGCGTGTGGCTGCATTCATGAATGTTGGCAAAGGGCTTCGTTGCCTGATGACGAGCGGACGTACGTCATCAATGCCGTGCACTTGGTCCGCGTGTTCGTGAGTGTACACCAGGGCGTCCAGAGCCGTTACGCCTGCATCGAGTAACTGCTCACGCAAATCAGGCGATGTATCTATGAGTATAGAAGTCAGCCCGCCGTCTCCATTCCCTTTCTCGATCAGCACGCTGCAGCGCCGGCGGCGGTTTCTGGGTTCTCCGGGATCGCATGCGCCCCAATCTCCACCCACACGTGGCACACCACCAGATGAGCCGGTCCCAAGAAGCGTGCAGCGCATACCGCTCTTCATGGCGCTTCTGTCCTGTGAAACAGACGCCTGGCGTTTTCGTCTGTAACTCGTATCACGTCCTCGACCGGAAGGTCTTTGAGGTGTGCCAGCGCGTCCGCAACGTATTTCAGGTGGGCTGGTTCATTCCTCCGCCCCCGCATGGGCATGGGCGCGAGATACGGGCAGTCCGTTTCAAGAATAATCCGGTCCATAGGAATGTCTGCAATGACTGAGCGCACATCACGCGCGCTCTTGAAGGACAATATTCCCGACACCGAAACATATGCGCCCAATGCCAGTGCGCGTTGCGCGAGATCTGGGCCGCCAGTGTAGCAATGAAGGAGCGGCGTGAAGCTTCCGGTCTGGTATTCCTCCTCCAGAATATTTGCCATCAGACTATCTGCCTCCCGTGTGTGAAGTATGAGCGGCAGTGCAGTTTCGCGAGCGACGCGGATATGCTTGCGTAAACTAGCGACTTGGTCTTCTTCACTGCTGTAGCCATAATGGAAATCAAGACCTGTTTCCCCGATGGCAACAACTTTCGGATCGGTTGCCGCTCCTGCCAGGGCTTCAACCGAAAGGTCTGTAAAATCCTTGGCGTGATGCGGGTGAACACCTGCGGAGCACCAGATGTCATCATGTGCTCTGGCTATTTCCAGAACCGCGGGAAAGTTATCGAACCGGTCGCATATCGCCAAAAAACGGTTCACACCTGCCGCGCGCGCCCTATCGAGCACCTCTGCTAGATCTTCTGCAAATGGTTCACCGTGTAAATTTACGTGCGTATCAAACATGTGTGCGATTTAGTGTCGGCCGGGTGCGGACAAAAGTCCGGAAATCAGTTTTGCTGCAGCCTGCTCGGGGTCCATGTTCAATTCGTCGATTTCGCCGATCAGCTTTGCTGAACTTAGCCATGTACGCGCCTGCGGAGGTGTCTCCACAGCCTTTTCGGCGAGCTTTGAGAGAACTTCGTCCCGGAACGCAGCGAATGCGCTCGCATCTGCACCTGCTGCCTGAATGGCACGCGTGACGATGGCGTCATTGGGCCGTGGCATTGATTTCATTAGCGTTTTTGCCGCATTCCTTGCAATACGGCATGTCTCTGATGAGCGTTCGACAGCCAATCCTGGCCGCCCGTGATGGATGTCTGAAGCTTCGCCCTGAAAACCCTCCTGCTTCAGGACAGCCAGCAAATTCTCATCAGAAAGCGGATGGAGGCGCAGTGTCCTGCACCGTGAGCGGATGGTGGGTAATACGGGTCGGGAGCCATGGTTGATCAAGAACATGATGGCTGCTTTGGGGGGCTCCTCAAGTGTCTTGAGAATCGCGTTTGCTGAATTTCTGTTTAGCTCGTCCAGAGAGTCCACTATCCCGACGCGCCACCCGCCGAGCGCAGGCCGATAGGTGAAGAACTCATTGAATGTGCGTATCTGTTCAATTGTGATGTCTTGCTTCAACTTGCCCTTGTCGTTCAGTTCGCGCGTCAGAATGCGAAGATCAGGATGCCCGCCTGACAAGCACCGCGACATAACGGGGTCATCAGCAGTGGCCTCGAAGGGCGCGTCAGCAGGTCCGCGTGCGCCAAGCAGCCATGCTGCGCACCGCATCGCAAATCGCGCTTTGCCAATGCCGGAGGGGCCTTCAATCATCCATGCATGGTGCATGCGGCCACTGGCTGCGGCAGATGCAAATGAATGCTCTGCTTCGCCATGGCCAATCAACGGCAGCGCGGCACTCATGATGTTGTGCTCTGGTCGACAATGAAGCGTGCTTCGATGTGGTGCCAGGCGCTCATTGCCACCTCATCAGCTGTGCGGGACGCATCCAGAAGTACGCAGCGCTCCGGTTCGCTTCTGGCCACATCTATAAACGCCTGGCGCACAGCCTCATGAAATGTAGTGTTGCGTTGTTCGAAAGCATCAGTCTTTCCCCCACGCTCGATACGTCGTCCGGTTGCCTGATCCACAGGCGCGTCAAGCACGAGCGTCAGATCAGGATAAGTTTCACCGAGTACCGTGTTTTCGAGCATCTTCAGGACACTGAGACCAACACCGTTCTGTACGTTCTGATAGACGCGCGTGGAATCAGAAAACCGGTCACACAATACCCAGCTACCGGCTTCCAGCGCGGGCCTGATTTTCTTTTCCAGATGGTCCGTGCGCGCAGCATTCATCAGGAGCGCTTCCGCCATGGGAGACCAGTTTTGTCCCCCTGGCGGGTGCAAAACCAGATTGCGGATCACCTCGGCGAGTTCTGTTCCGCCGGGTTCCCGCGTTTGCACGACAGTATGACCGGCTCGCTCCAGTTTTTCTCGCAAGGCGGACAGCAAAGTGGATTTCCCGGTGCCTTCACCACCCTCCAGAGTTATGAAACGTCCTCGGCTCACGACTGGCTCTCACCACCCCCAAGCAGTTGGCTCAATCCTTCAATGGCACGCCCAAAAACCAAGCTTTCCAACATCCGCTTCGGCAATGATTGGGGCTTCAACGGGGGCTTGCCCCTCAATCGAAATGACCAGCTTGCCGATCTCAGCGCCTTTCTTCACGGGCGCTTCAACTGGGCCAGGCAGGACAATTTCAGTCTTCGCCTTTTCGAGGCTCGCCTTGTAGCCGGCCAGACGCACATCGTTCGCGAGTTTCACGGGTACCGCTTGCGCGTCACCCAGCCAGACCGGCACGTCTGGTAGGTCTACAGTCGCCGGGGTCAGTGTCTTGAGATCAAAACTGCTGAAGGCGATGCGCATGAGGCGTTCACCCTCAGAGGCCCGTGCCGCCATGGATGGCAGGCCATTGATAACGATGGTGCGGCGGACGCCATCGCGCACAGCTGAGGCGGTCAGACCATAACCAGAAACTTCCAAGTGTCCGGTTTTTACGCCGTCTGCACCTGAGACTTCCAGGAGAGGGTTGCGGTTCGCTTGAGTGAAATCACGCCATGTGTACGAAGGAAGCGAATACCAGGCATAATATTGTGGGTAATTGTCGATCGTCAGCTTTGCGAGCTTTGCAAGATCCTCAGCCGAGATCACATGCCCGACGGCTTCGAGGCCAGTCGCATTCAGAAAGTTCGCTGAGTTCAGCCCCAATTCATGGGCGAGACTTGTCATTCGTCGGGCGAAAGCCTCTTCTGATCCGGAAATGTTTTCCGCCAGCGTGATGCAGGCATCATTGCCAGACATGATGATGATGCCATGGAGTAGTTCTTCGACGGTAGGCGTATCACCTGGAGCAAGCCCCATGGTGGAGGTCCCAGAGGGGAAGCCGCCCTTGCGCCATGCGTTTTCACTGACAGTGAACTTGTCGCTCATGGAGAGCTCGCCCCGACGGACCATTTCGAACACCGTGTAGGCGGTCATCATCTTCGTCATGGAGGCAGGGACCATAGGCTCTGCGCCATCCTTGGAGAAGAGGATCGCACCCGTTTCGTGATCCATGATCACGGCATGTGTTGCCGGCGTGTCGAGCATCTGCGCATTCGCCAGTCCTGTAGAGCTGGCAAAGACAAGAACAGCTGCAGCAACAGCATTTCGGGCAATTTGCGGTAAGTGCATGGGAGGGGCCTCCAACATTCTGTTCGGAGGCCGGAATCAAATCCGGCCCCTTTTCCGACTAAACAGGAAAAAGGGCCGGTTTGTGGTCAGGGTCAATGGCGCAGCGTGTGCTTATTCGCCAACAACGATGCGACCTTGTGCGATCCCGGCATAGGAGAGGTCTTCACGGGCACGCTCCGCTTCATACCGGCTGGCCAAAGGTCCAACGCGAACACGGAAATAGTCTGCGCCATTCACACGGGCCGGTACAATGCTCACAGGGAGAGAGGCCTGGACCTGGTTGCTCAAGGTCTGGGCGTTGGAAATGTCGGTAAATGAGCCGATCTGGACATAGAAATCCGCCACAGCCGCAGGAGTTGCGGAGGGACGATAAGTGTAAGCCGTCTGAACTGGTGCTGGTTCATAGGCCGCAGGTGCAACGTATGCCGGAGACGTCGTCGAAACCGCGACGGGAGCTGACTGATACGTATCTTCCGAGCTTGCAACCATCTGCGCTGCTGGAGCTGGAGCTTCAGGCATAATCGTGGCCAGTGCTGCGCCCAGGTAACGAACGCGAAGCGTAGCCTTCCCTGCCCCGGTCATGCCGAGTTCGGATGCCGCGCGCGGAGAGACCTGGAGAGACGCGCCATCTTCGAAGGGGCCCCGATCATTCACGCGCAACACGACCTCTTTGCCGGTTACCGTGTTCACAACCTGGATCAGGCTTGGAAGTGGCAGCGTGGGGTGCGCAGCTGTCATGGCGTTCGGGTCGTAGGTTTCACCGTTTGCTGTGGGCAGCCCATCGAATTCGGCACCATACACGATCGCGACACTAGTTTCGTCAAACACAGGAACCGGTTCGCTCGATACAGTGTAAGACATGGCCGGCGTCAAATCACGTTCCGCAGTTTGAAACTGCTCTGCCATCATGACTGAGGCGGCCTGAACTGGAGCAGGCGCTGGAGCCGCAACCGGCTGCAGGCTCGGGAGAGCTTCGCTTTCAATGCTGGAAACGCTACGCTGCGCTTCGATTCTCGCCGCAGCAGCGCGAGCATCGAAGTCATTCATGCTGACAGCGGCGGAATTTGAATAGGCTGGGGCCGGGGTTTCAATGCTGGCATATTCGCGCGCGGCTGCTTCGCCTGGTTGCGCGCCCTGCCCTGCGGGCGCGGTTGCGGCAGGAACCGGGGAGCCCGGGTAGCGAAATTGAATGCGTGCCTGCTTCTTTTCGCTGGCTGCTGGCGAACGGCTTGGCTCGATATATTGAGGTTTGCCAGCAGGATAAGGTGACGTTCCCGTTGCATAGACAATCGGTGCCGGGGTGCGCTTGTCGGCATGGGCAGGCGCAGCGACGGCAAGTGCAAGCATGCCAGCCAGGGTAAGCGATGGCAGATGCAGTGAGTTCGATGTGGAACAAACGGTCTTCAAGGTTCACCTCATTCTGAGCTGCGGGTCATTTTATGACCCTTTGGGATGGCTTTTCTGCCCTCCAGCGAACCCTCAGTATCACAGCGTGGTACAGGTCTTGTGAACCACACCTGAAGGATCTGAAGACTACGGTTACCGGCTGTTTACCAGATTTCAAGCGGCCCCCTTGCCGTTTGCTGGAAACGCAGGTGAAGAGGTGTGAGATCAATCAGAGAATGAGCTGGCTCAGATCAGCCCCTGGGAGGATAAATTCGGATGCAACACAAAATGGGCAAAGGGCCCTTGCTGGATGCGCGTGGCCGGCTGGTCGAACGTGGGTGGGCGACAGAAGAGGTGCGCCAGTATGAGCGGTCAGCAATCAAGGCCAACGGCTTCCGTATCAAGGAGTGGGATTATTACTGCACCCTCACACCGGACTATGGCATCGCATTGACCATTGCAGACAATGGTTACCTTGGTTTTCTCGGCACATCCTGGCTGGACTTGCAGAATGGAACTGCCGTGAATGATGGCGCTGTCATCCCCTTCCCTATGGGTCGTATGGGCTTGCCTTCGACGGCAGACAGTGGAGACATTATCCAACATCACAAGGATATGTCGCTGACTTTCCGTCACGAGGCTGGAGGAAGGCGTCTGATCGTAGACGCTCCCCGGTTTGGCGGCGGCAAAGGACTGAAGGGCGAATTGTGGCTCGCTCAGCCTGAAATGGACCGTATGGTCATCGCAACGCCCTTTCCGAAAGCGCCCAAGGCTTTCTATTACAATCAGAAAATCAATTGCCTCCCGGCGTCTGGGGAGATTGCCATCGGTTCGGATACTTACAGTTTTGAACCGGAGACGGCCTTCGGCGTCCTGGATTGGGGCCGGGGCGTATGGACCTATAGTAACGTCTGGTACTGGGGGTCGGCTTCCGGCATGTGTGACGACAGGTGTGTTGGCTTCAACATTGGTTACGGCTTCGGAGATACATCGGCAGCGTCCGAGAACATGGTGTTTGTCGATGGCAAGGCACACAAGCTCGATCAGGTGACCTTTCACATGCCGGATGGTCCGCCAGACTCAGCTCCCTGGCGCTTCACGAGCAATGACGGCCGCTTCGAATTGCACTTTGAACCCATCGTCAATCGTCACCACACAACAGACCTGGGCGTGTTTAAGACTGCGCAGGATCAGGTTTTCGGCAGGTTCTCTGGTGAAGTGACACTGGACGATGGTTCTGTGTTGAAGATCGAAGGCCTTCCCGGTTTTGCAGAAGAAGTCCGCAATCGCTGGTAATCCGGGAAGACCGAAATCTGTCATTTCTGAGCAATAGGGGCGCAAGCTGCGTCCGCGCAGTCATCTCCTGTCCGCTTTTCTGGACAGGACCGGGAAGGCTTCTAGCGTGCCGAGGGAATACCTCACCAATTTCCCACACCGGAGAACTGATATGGATCGAAGAGATTTCGTCACAGCCTCTTTGACGTTCGCGGCACTTGGCGCTGTAAGCGGCGGCGCCTGGTCAGAAGTGGCCGAGCCGGCTGTCGAGCGCACATACGTTACGGTCAACGGGGTCAAACTCGCTGTCTCAATGGCCGGGCCGGAAGATGCCCCACCGATGATCGTGCTTCATGGAGGTCGCGGCTACGGCACACATGGCGGCGTCTTCCAGACCTACCTGCCCCTTGCGAAAAAGCATCGTCTCATCGGCCTCGACATGAGGGGGCATGGTGCGTCGGAAGCGGTGGGCCCTTTCACATTCGATCAGATCGTTGACGATATCGAGGCCCTTCGCCTGAAGATTGGCGGCGGGCAGCCCATGGTCCTGCTGGGCGGTTCTTTTGGCGGCATGATCGCGCTGAGTTATGCCGTCCGGTATCAGCATGGTCTATCCCATCTCATCTTGCGCGGAACAGCACCGAGCTGGCATCATGAAGAAGGCGCTCTCAAGAACTTCGAGGCACGCGTGTCGAAAGCGCCGATGGCAACACCGGAGATGCTGCATAAGCTGTTCACCCCAAACATTGAAAGTGACGAGGAATTCCGTCTCATCATGTTCGCCCTGACACCGATGTACGTGGATGATCCAAGCGTGATTGACTACAATGCCGTGCTGACCCGGCTCTCACACAGGATTTACCGGGCGAACGTTCACAACGACCTATTTGCCGACCATTCCTATGATGTCGTCAGCCAGTTGCCTGACATTAAGGTGCCGACGCTTGTCTTCTGTGGAGAAAATGACTGGATCTGCCCGCCTGACCAGTCACGCCTGATCGCATCGGCTATCGACAGTGCCGAGCTGCACATCGTCCCAGACAGCAATCACGGCGTCCCGGCAGCAAAGGCACTGCCGCTCGTCTCCGACTTCCTGATGCGAACAAGCTGAACGCGACAAGGTGCAAGATACTGTGCTGGCGGAGGAGGAGGGATTCGAACCCCCGGAACCCGTAAAGGCTCAACGGTTTTCAAGACCGCCGCATTCAACCACTCTGCCACTCCTCCGCAGCAAAGGGCTGTTTTCACGATCCGGGGCTTTCAGGCAAGCCCTGATGTGCGCTCCCCTGCCCAGCCTTAGTTCGCTCGGCTTCGACCAACAGAGCACGCGCCCCGGAATGAGCAAAAAACTTGCAGCGTAACGCTGGGCTCCACCGCTTCAGCAAAACTGTCACGCACATTCAGTAATGCACTTTCTATGTGTGGCGCCATCAGCGTCGATTCGAACCGAATGCGAGACCGTGATCCATGAAGCTTCCTCCCATATTGGCAGTCGCAATGCTGGCTGCCTTCACTTTCTCGCACCGAGCCGCTTCAGAGCCCGTCGCAGTTGTTGCAACTGAAGCTGGGGGCTTTGATGTCTCATACCAGCCGGTCAGAAGCGCCAGACCGCTTCAGGATGAGGTCTTTTACCTTCTGACAGTGATCGAAGCAGATCCCTCAGCTCGGACCGCCTTTGCAGATGACCCGGAAATGAAGATCCTTCGTTCAGCCATCGGCGAACGCATATCCGATGCTGCCGCCGCTTGCGAAGCAGCAATAGAAGCGGTCTCAAATGGCCTGCCCATGCCTTTCGAAGCGACCGCTTGTTCACCGGATGCTATGCTGTTGAAACCGGAAGAAGCGCAAAAGAGCGTACAAGCCGCTGGACAACTATTCGACAGCAACGCCGCCGTACGGAACCTGGTTGGTCAGCACTTGCGTCCATCCGGCTATTTTGCGCGCTATGCCAGCCTCAATGACCGGGATCTTTTCACTGCAGCATGGACAGATATGGACGCCGGCATCGACAGGCTTGTACGTGTTTACGGTCTTGGCGAAGCGCCACGCTATCCGACAATAGACGGGGCCATATACCCAATTGATGGAGCATTCTATCGCAGCTTTCTGGCAAATCTGATCAGAAGCGCCCATGAGCATTCATCATCGCCGGATATGCCTTATGCCCAGCGACTTGGATTTGCCATGGACCTCATGATGGCGAACCGACGTGAAGATGCCAGAGAACAAGCTGTTCTGCAGAACAAGGAAAATGCGCCAGCCTATGCGAGGCTGAAGACCATATCATGGGAAGACTATCCATATGCAGCAGTTCTTGCGCCGGGCCACTCGCCTGAGGTTGCCTACGAGCCGCTAAACCCGAACGCAAAACTGAGGATCCGCAAAGCGGTCGAACAGTACAAGACGGGCCAGGTTGCAGTCATTGTGTTTTCGGGAGGACACATAAGACCATCAGGTACCTCCTATACCGAAGCCCTCGAGATGAAACGCTTTGCTATGACTGAATATGATCTGCCAGAGAACGCCATCCTGATTGATCCGCTTGCGCGCCACACGACGACGAACCTGCGGAATACAGCCAGGCTTTTGCTGACGGTCGGCGCTCCTATGGCGATGAAGTCCCTGATCGTGGGTGATCAGGTGCCGTACATCCTGTCTGAGGGTTTCCAAAAGCGGAACGAGGCGGAATTGGGCTACTTTCCAGTGAACCTGCATGAGCGGCTTGCATTCGATGTACTGGAGTTCAGCCCTGCGCCGATGTCTATGCACCGCGATGCCATGGACCCTTTGGATCCCTGACGGCCTCCTGTTCTAAAAGCCTGATAGGCAAAGGCTCTCTTTGCGGAAGGTATGGCTATTGGTGTCAGAGTGTCCGAAAGTCTGCGCCATAAAGACAAAACATCCGGAGGAGAGCGTTCATGCTCGAGGGCATCAAGGTCATCGAATACGCAACCTATATGGCCGCACCTGGTGCAGGGTCGATCTTGAGTGACTGGGGTGCAGAGGTTGTAAAAGTCGAACCACCGGGCGGTGACCCGATACGGATTTTCTTCCGCACCCTCGGCACGGACATCCAGGACAATCCGGTCTTCGACTTTGACAATCGCGGCAAGAAGTCCATCGCCATCGATACGTCGAAACCGGAGGGGCAGAAACTGCTCCGGAAAATGGTCGAAGAAGCGGACGTGTTTCTCACCAATGTCCGTCCCGGAGGGTTGGAGCGCTCTGGCCTCAGCTACGAAGAGCTTAGCAAGATCAACCCGAAGCTCGTCTACTGCTCACTCACCGGATATGGTCTTGAGGGGCCCGACGCTGACCGGCCGGGCTTTGACGTCGCCAGCTTCTGGAGCCGTACAGGCGTGGGTGCGTTGACGGTACCAAAAGGTCAGGAACCTTTCGCACTGCGGACCGCATTTGGTGACCATACGACGTCCATGGCGACGGCAGCGGGGATTTGCGCTGCGTTGGTGGAAGCAACTCGCACCGGCAAAGGGCGCCTCGTGGAGTCTTCCCTCTTCCGCGCTGGCCTTTACGCTCTCGGCTCTGATTTCGCGATCCAGCTGTTTTTCAATCGCGTCGCTTCTACCAAGAGCCGGCATGAGCAGAACGTGCCTATGACCAACTTCTTCAAGACCAAGGATGATCACTGGGTGTGCATTGTCCAGCGTCAGGGCGATGTGGACTGGGTGCCGATGTGCAGGGTGATCGGGCGCGAAGATCTTATGGAAGACCCGCGCTTTACTAGCTCCAAGGCGCGCCGTCAGAATGGCGCTGAGCTGGTCGACATCATTGATGCCGGTTTTGCGAAGTACACCAAGGCTGAAATATCCGAGCGTCTCGACGCACATTCCATTGCCTGGGCACCGGTTCAGACATTGGCGGAGGTCGCCAAGGATCCACAAACCGAAGCCGCTGGCGCGATCGTGCAGGTGCCGAGCAGCAAAGGTGATGGATCGACCTTCCCCTCCCCTGCATCTCCGGTACGGTTTCCCGGTGCCGATGACGGCCCGAAAGGACCGTCACCGAAACTGGGAGAGCATACGCGCGCCGTACTGGGTGCGCTTGGCCTGCCGGAAACCGAGATCGACGCGCTCTATGCCGATGGTGTCGTGAAGTAGGCGCTATTCGCCTTTGAACTCCGGCGCACGCTTTTCCAGGATGGCGTTTACTCCTTCCATATGGTCGTCCGTTTCGTGCATCAGCGCCTGCGCTGCGGCCGACATTTCCATGATCGTGTCGTAGGACGTTGTCGCGCCCTGACGCATAAGCGTCTTGGCGAGACGCAGGGCCTGCGGTGGCTGGCCTGCGATGCGGTTGGCGAGGGCCATTGCGGCATCCATCAGTTCCTCGGCGGGAACAACTTGCGAAACCAGCCCCCAGTCGCACGCGGTCTGGGCATCGATCACGTCACCGGTAAACAGGAGTTGCGCTGCGCGGGATGAGCCGATCAGACGCGGCAGAAGCCAGGCGCCGCCATCGCCGGGGATCAGCCCCAACTTCAAGAAGGTCACGCCCATCTTGGCTTTTTCGGACGCGATGCGAATATCGGCCATGCACGCAACATCACAGCCAAGTCCGATGGCCGGGCCGTTGATGGCTGAAATCAGCGGCACTTCGAGATTGTAGAGCGAGCGGACAATGACGTGGATATTCCGGCGATAGCCCTCACGGATATCATGTGGTTTGCCACCAAAGGCGCCGGTCTTGTTCTGCATGGCCTTCACATCACCGCCGGCAGAAAAGGCGCGCCCGGCACCTGTCAGGATCGCGCAGCGGATTTCCGGATCAGCGGTGATCTCTGCACAGGCCGCAGCGATGGCTTTGCCATCACCGTCCTGCCCGAGCGCGTTCATCGCGTCCGGGCGGTTCAACGTCATGATGACAATTGGGCCCTGCTTTTCGAGTTTGATGACCGACATCCGGTTTACCTCCAATTTTGCTGGCAGGAGAACTGACAGCCCCTGCCCGGCTTGTCCATGTCCTCCTGTGTGGTGATTTCGTCTCAGGCGGTGATGTTTGCCCGGAAGCGCGTACCTGGTGCCGGGGGATCGTTCCGGCCACCAGCGAAGCATTGCGCCTTCGACATCCAGTCTTCGGCAACGGGCCCGATGACCGTCAGAGCTGTATCTTTGATATTTCGCGTCTGCGTCACGACCTGACAGAATTCGGAGGCGCTTCCCTCAATCCGATTAGAGGCATTCTCTTCGCCGAAGCTCCAAACCTCGCCCGAGGGGGCTGTCAGTTTCACAAAGGGCATGGGCCCTGGCGGCTCCTGTTTGCGAACAAGATAAGTCCATCCATAAGTGTTTACACCGAGTACGACGATGTTGCGGATACGGTCTTCATCTTTCCGCTCTACGCCGAGCACATCATAGACTTCCTGCCCGTGCGCCCAGGTCTCCATAAGGCGTGCTGTAATGGAGGAACGTGCGCTCATTGACGGGCCAGCCCATTTCAGGCGGGCTTTGGGATCGGCTGTGGTAAATATCTGCGCCGTTTTCTGAGCCTGCTCCCACCAGCTTGCCAGCAGCGTTTGCCCGCTAGCGCCAGTGACAGCGACATGCGCCTGTTCACGCGTTCGCATGCCTTCCACACCAACGGATGCGAGTTCGGTCTCTAGGCGGCCTTCATCGCTGAGTTGCAGTTCAGCCATCCAGTTCCAGTAGTGCAAATGGCGCAGGACATCATTGATCGTCCAATCCTTGAACAGGGTAACCCGGTCAAAGTCCTGATCCGTCCGTTCCGTCAGCAGCGTATAAAGTGCTCTGCTTTCCTCAAGGAAATCGCGTGCCTGTCGCATCCTGTGCCTCCCTTCGAACAATCAGTTTTTGCCACGTTGGCAGGAAATACCAGAGTGCCCTTGCGGCAGGATTGGAGGAGCCTTCCAAATCAAGACCATGCCAGAGTTGCGCGTGTGCGTTTTGCTATGTCGGACGGGCGCATTCTTATGATGGTTCAATCCGTCCCTACCGGGCAGGTAGTACGAAACAATTGTTCGGGTTCACCACCAGCGGCGTGATTTCAGAGGGCCAGGTTACCGGGTGGTATTATTCCCACTCGATTGTAAATAAGCCGTTTTTATCTTTTATATTCAATGGCTTATTTTCCTGTCAAACGGCAATACCATGAAAAATACCATGCTCAGAAATTTCTTTAATAATACGGCCATATTTTACCGACTTGCCCAAAGAAGCAGAAGTCAAATCCAATATAACCACGTAACTATTCTTCCAGGTATTCGGCAGGTATCCGCAGCGGAAAACCGGTTTGACTCACCTTGCAGAGACTAACCATGCGATAAATGTCCAACAGGAGCCGCCGGCAGAGTCAACCGTACCCGCAAACCACCCAGCGGTGATTCGCCCAGTTCTATAGAACCATCATAAAGCTGGGCAAGGTCATCGACGATAGCCAGCCCCAGCCCGCTTCCAGGTACCTGCTCATCAGCCCGAACGCCTCGGGCCAGTACTGCCTGCCTCTGTTCCGAGGCCAGCCCCGGCCCATCGTCATCGACCTGTATAACGAGTCGCTCACCCTCGACAAGGAAAGAGACTTCAACACGGCTGTTCGCCCACTTCCAGGCATTGTCCAGCACATTACCGAGCATCTCCTGCAGATCCTGTTGTTCGCCGCGAAACACCGGCGCAATTTCACTGTCGGCGATGGTGACAGAGATTTTCCTGTCCTGATACAGACGGTCCATGACACGCACTATAGAATCGACCAGTGGGCGAACATCACTGCGCACGCCGGGAACAGTTGCCGCAGCTGCGGCGCGCGCCCGCGCCAGATGGTAGTCGACCTGACGCCGTGCAATCACCACCTGCTCACTAACCAGTTGAGGTAGACCAGGGCCGGGACGCGCCGCGGCGTTGGCCAGGATCGTCAGTGGCGTCTTCACCGCATGCGCCAGATTGCCCGGAAGTCGAGCCACAATATATCGTCGTTACCATTAATGCCCGTATTCAACCTATGCATCGCGGCGAGATATACGAAGATGTACTGGATGAGATACTGCGTCAGCAGGGTGTGGGTGAAGTCAGTGGCGGCGGTACCTTACAGGCTGAGTCGGGCGAAATTGAATATTGTGATATCGAGATTCAAGTGAAGGATTCGGATGCCGTTACCGTGGATTTAATCCGCTCATCGCTTGAGCAGATAGGTGTGCCGAAGGGCTCGAAAATTACCGTAGAAGCCACGGGTAGTAAAATCCCTTTTGGCACCTTAGAGGGGTTGGCGATCTATTTGAATGGTTCGGACCTTGATGATGACGTATACGCCAGCTGTGATTCAAACCATGTATACAGCGAGCTTGATCGGCTGACCGAAGGCACCGGTAAAGTCTTTAATTATTGGCAAGGCCCTACCGAAACGGCGTTTTATCTCTATGGTGCATCCTTTACACAGATGCAAGCGCAGATAGCTGAGCTAGTCGAGCATTATCCGCTGTGTCAGCAATGCCGGATTGAGCAGATCGCCTGATAGGTAGGGTTAACGGCAGAGGAAGAAAGCGATCCAATAGGTGCTGGATCGCTTTTTTTTTGCGGCATTACTTCGCGCTATTTTTCTTACGCGCTTTTTTCTGAGCAGCCTTCTTGGCAACGGCTTTTAATGCGCGCTCTTTACCGTAGTCTTGCAGCGTTTTTTCCATTTTTTTACTGCGTTTATCAACGGCTTTGGCCTGCTCGCTCACCAGTGCTTCGGTGCGCTTGGCTTTTTTAGCGGCTTTGGTTGCTTTTTTAGCTGCCTCGGCTGCTTTCTTGGCGGCCTTTTTGGCTTTAATAACAGTTTTTGCCAACTGCTTAATCTTTTTTTCGTCTTTCATCGTTGAGATACTCCTTCTTTCTCAGCCGTTACTCGTTCTCGATAAAACGCAGCAAGTCACCGTGTCCGGTGCCGCGGTGGGCGTTGTTATCAACGGTGGCTACAATCAACGGATCGGGCGCATGCACCACGCTGGTGTCTTTATTGGGGTAGTCTAAGCGGTTCAAAAAGTCGCGCATACAGTTGATGCGGGCACGCTTTTTATCGTCAGATTTAATGGTTGTCCAAGGTGCATCAGCGGTATTGGTATAAAAGAACATGCTGTTCTTCGCTTCGGTGTAGGCATCCCACTTATCCAGTGATTGCAGATCAATGGGGCTAAGCTTCCAGTGCTTTAATGGGTCGTGAGTACGTGAGTGGAAGCGACGCAGTTGTTCCTGTCGGCTGACCGAGAACCAGTATTTAAAGAGATATAGCCCCGTATTAACCAACATCCGCTCAAGCTGCGGTGTTTGACGCATAAACTCAAGGTGCTCTTCTTCGGTACAGAAGCCCATCACCCGTTCGACACCGGCGCGGTTGTACCAAGAACGATCCAAAAACACCATCTCGCCCTTGGTAGGTAAATGCTTGATATAGCGCTGGTAATACCATTGGCCTAGTTCGCGTTCGTTAGGTTTTTCTAAGGCAATAACATGAGCCGCACGAGGGTTAAGGTGCTCATTAAAACGCTTGATTGTGCCGCCTTTGCCCGCTGCATCTCGGCCCTCAAAAATTGATAAAATACGTTGTCCAGACTCTTTGACCCATGCTTGTACCTTCAATAGCTCAATTTGCAGTAGGTGCTTTTCGTGCTCGTATTCCTCAACCGAGATTTTTTCAGGGTAAGGGTAAATTCCAAGCTCGTAGTTTAGTTCTAGCAACTTTTTACCGGAGATGATTTTAGGAGACTCAAGCACCTTTTTAGGATCGCTAAGGCGTTTAATGACTTTCTGAAGTTTTACCTTATCCCTATGTTTTTTTCCCATGGTTAACATCCTCCAATGGTGGCCATGATTGTAAAAAATAGCCCGAATGGGCGCATGGCCTTGGTTTAACGTATAGGAAGAATAAACGCCCTTTTCACCCAAGTCCAACAGCTTTGGACCGCAGTTGACTCTTTCGACACCCCTGCGATGCAACCCAATCCGGCTGACGGGGAGCCAGCAACGCTGAAAATTTACCCTCCTCTTTCCCACTAGCGGCTCCTTTTCCGACAACCAGCACGGCGGATCCCTGCCGCGGCGCTGTGAACGCAGCATTTTGATTGGTATCGTTGGCCTTCAGGCTCGTCAGTCAAACAGACCCAGGAGCAGCTCAGCCGGTGGCGCCCGGCTTTCGGGTAACGCCCTGGTCCCGCTGGTTTCGGCTTTGTGCTTCAGGTGATCAAGGATCTGCTTGATCACTATAGGGTCTTCAATGCAGGCGATGACTTTCATGGCGCCGCCGCAGCCGCTGCAGGTCTCGATGTCGATATTGAAAACACGCTTGAGCCGTTGCGCCCATGTCATCGACGCTCGCCGTTGTGCTGGTGTTGCCGGTTCATCAGCCACCCTGACCTTGTTGCCCCTGCCCCGTTTTGCCGGCGTGACCAACGCCCGGTGCCGACTGTTGGGTGCGAACACCCCGTGGAAGCGGGTTAGGTTGACTCTGGGCTTCGGTACCAGGGCGGCCAGCCTTGCAATGAAATCCAATGGTTCGAAAATGACGTGCGTGGTGCCGTCCCGGTACGGCGTCTTGAGCTGGTAGCGCACGTTGCCGCCTCGTGTTAACGACAGCCGCTTCTCGGATACCGCCGGGCGGCTGATGTACCGGCACAGCCGTTCGAGCTTCTTGCGTTCATCGGCCCTGGCCGCCACGCCGGCGTGCAGGCTGAACCCGGCTACCTTGCCAATCCCGTCACCGAACGGATCACCACTGGTCGGCAGAGTTTGCAAAGTGAACACCTTTCGCCCCGCCTGTGAACCGACAGCGATACGGTAAGTGATCGAGTGCCCCAGCAGGGGTGTCATCGGGTCGTCATCCACCGCATCCGAGGCCAGATAGCTGTTTTCGACATCCCGTTCCAGCAGGCCTTGCCGTTCCAGATAGCGACCCACCCGGTGGGCGATGGTGTGCGTCAGCTGGGTGAGCTCTGGGCTGGTCGGCGCCTTGACCCAGCAGAAACGCGCTGAGCCGTGGGATTGCTCGACATACACACCGTCGAGAAACAGCATGTGGAAGTGAACATTCAGATTGAGCGCCGATCCAAAACGCTGGATCAGGGTGACCGCGCCCGTCTTGGCCACTTGGTGGGTATGGCCCGCTTTCTTGACCAGGTGCGTGGCAATGACGCGGTAAACGATGCCCAGCACCCGCCCCATGATCTCGGGCCGGCTGGCAAACAGGAAACGCAGCTGAAACGGGAAACTCAACACCCACTGACGCATGGGTTGTTCAGGCAGTACTTCATCAACCAGCAAGGCGGCACTTTCGGCCATCCGCCGCGCCCCACAGCTCGGGCAGAAACCGCGACGCTTACAGCTGAAAGCGACCAGGTGCTCGGCGTGGCAAGACTCGCAGCGAACCCGTAGAAAGCCATGCTCCAGCCGCCCGCATTGGAGAAATTCTTCAAATTCCCGTTGCACATAGCCCGGCAATTCCTTTCCCTGCTCTGCCATAAGCGCAGCGAATGCCGGGTAATACTCGTCAACGATCTGATAGAGAAGGGTTTGCTCGGGTCGGTGGCTCTGGTAACGACCAGTATCCCGATCCCGGCTGGCCGTCCTGGCCGCCACATGAGGCATGTTCCGCGTCCTTGCAATACTGTGTTTACATACAGTCTATCGCTTAGCGGAAAGTTCTTTTACCCTCAGCCGAAATGCCTGCCGTTGCTAGACATTGCCAGCCAGTGCCCGTCACTCCCACTCGATGATGAAAGAACTGAAATTATAGTTTTGAATCAACGCTTTGCAAAAAAACCTGTGGAAAACTACCGTCGCCGATTCCGGCAATATCGTTCCGTAGGCAAATTGAATGATGCACGCATGACGCGTCGTTGCAGTTGCCACGATTCCAGTGCACAGCCTGACCTTAGCCGAATTACGGTGTCGGCTCCAGCTTGCGATCGCATCATGGCCGGACTGCTCTTATCACCGGCTCGACGAATGCCAATCAATGTGTTACATAACCTCGGACAGAAATGCATCTTGTCCGAGAATATGAAACACGCCTCTTCACACCCCGTCACCCAGCAGGACAGGCTCCTCGCCTATCTCCGCGATCACGACATCGCCCGCGCTTTCGAGCTGCGGGAGATCGGCGTCAGCGCCACCGCGATCTCAAGGGCGGTGGAAGCCGGCAACGTGGTCCGGATTGGTCGCGGCCTCTATCAGGCAGCCGATGCGGAAGCAGACCTCAACACCAATCTGGCGGAAGTCGCCAAGCGGGCACCGCGGTCGGTCATCTGCCTTCTCTCCGCACTGGCCTTTCATGGTCTAACAGACCAACTCCCCCGCAAGGTCTGGTTTGCGATTGGCGCGAAGGACTGGGAGCCGTCGATCGCCTATCCGCCCGTGCGCGTCGTCAGGTTCCGCGAGCCCTATTTTTCGGACGGCATCGAGACACACAGGATCGGCGGAACGCAGGTGCGCATCTATTCCGTGCCAAAATCGATTGCAGATGCTTTCCGCAATCCGAAACTGGTCGATCGGTCGGTTGCGATCGAGGCGCTCAAGGCGGCCCTCGATCAACGCAAGGCCACGCCGGCCGTCCTGATGCAGGCCGCTGCGGAATATGGCGCCGCCAGGATCATGCGCCCCTATCTGGAGGCGCTGACCTCGAATGGCTAAGTCACCAACGAACATCGCAACTTCGGTTCGCCAGCGCCTCCTGAACCTTGCCCGGTCAGAGGGCCGCGACTTCCAGACGCTGCTTGTGGCGTTTGGCCTGGAACGGCTGATCTTTCGCCTCTCCAAATCTCCGCACCGTGACAAGTTTGTCCTGAAGGGCGGAATGCTGGTCACCCTCTGGACCACCGATCCCGGCCGCTTCACACGCGACATTGATTTCCTCGCGTTCGGCGAAACCGGCGATGCAGCGCTGACCACCATTTTTGCGGAAATCTTGGCACTCGACGCCGGCGACGGTCTTGAGTTCAGCATCGACACCATCACCACGACAGACATACGCGAAGATCAGGTCTATGGCGGCAAACGACTGCGAACGGTGGCCCATCTCGGCAAGACAGAAATTCCGATCACCATTGATCTTGGCTTCGGTGACGCCCTGCCCGATCCACACTATGAGATCGAATACGGATCGATCCTCGATTTCGAAGCCGCACGCATACGCGCCTATTCACCTGCCACGGTGATCGCCGAGAAGTTCCAGGCGGTCGTCGCGCTCGGTCTCATCAACGGCCGCATGAAAGACTTCTACGATCTCTGGGCCATCCCGAAGGCGACCGAAATTGATCCGGCAGACCTGCGTGCAGCCATCGCGGCCACGTTCGAACGCCGAAACACACCTGTCCCGACGGAGGCGCCCCAAGGTCTCTCCGTTGCATTCGCTGAAGATGCGGCGAAGGCCAGGCAATGGCTGACCTACGCTGAAGGTACGGAACTCAAAGGCGTCCCGCTAGGCACGGTCTTGGCCGATATCTGGACCTATCTGAGAGCAGCCCTCGACATAAACTGAAGTCGATGGCTCAGCGTCGGTGTAAAGATTCCTCAGTGTCCTCTTCGTGGCCCGCTAAAGCACCCTTGAGGGTTACGAAGGTTACACTCCACCCGCCCCTCGTCGAGCAGGCCTTAGTCGGTCTCCGGTCGAAGCACGCATTCAATGCAGCGTCACCAAACCGACCTGACCATCAAGCGGGAACAGAAAGGCCTCCGACCAAAGACTGGTCGTCGTGTAGACGCGTTCAGCGAAATGTTGTCGATCGTCTGACATTGTCTCGGCCAGTAAGCCCATCCAGCACAGCGGCTGAAGCACCTGTGACCAGATCATTCCCGGCGTGCGGTCATAGGGCTGTCCGGCGTCCGGTGGACCATAGAGGATTTCCCGAAGCGCGCCGCATGTCACGCCGTTCGCCGCCTCCGTATTCAGTACACCGAGAAACACATCCCAGTTGCCAAGCCTCGGCTCGGGCATCCGGGACGAGGCGGCATGATCGATTTCGAACAGCCAGAACGGCGCCATCAGGTTGAAGAGATCGCCGGACTTGCCAGCAACCTCCCTGCCCGCCTTGGTGAGCCGACAGGTCAGCTTGTAATGCCGGATCAGCTTCAGTTTCAGCAAAACGAAATGCAGGGCTTCGAGCGGCGGGAAATCGTACTCATTCAGCACCTTGTCGACGAGGAACAGCTTGTCCTCTTCCCAGCCTGGCCAGTCGAACTCGGCAGCCGCCCAGTGCACGAACTTGCGTTGAAACGCCTTACCCTTCGTCAGGCCGATCGCATCATGTTCGGCCAGATAGGCCAGAAGCTTTTGCGCTGCGCCAATCATGGGCGCACCGGCAAGTGCAGGCTCATCATTCTTCACGGGCTGGAGCAGGAACGTCATCGCAAATTCATCGTCAGGCTTGTTCGCCAAACAGGGTAACGACTGTCCGTCGTCAGGTAATTTGAGACTTCAGGCTGCCTGACTTAAGGAGGGTCTGGCGCATCTGGTTTGAGTTAAGCAGCGGATTGGGCGTGCTGCAAGCGCCGTAGTTTCATCGTCCTCCTTTTGATTTTCTCACGTTCGAGCAGGATGGTCTGGCCGCGGCCCGTATAGACATCTGCCGGAGTGAGATTGTTCAGGCTCTCGTGATAGCGCTGATGGTTGTAGTAACCGACGAACGCATCGATCTGCGCTTCAAGGTCTCCGGGCAGGAAGTAGTTTTCCAACAGGATGCGGTTCTTCAGCGTCTGATGCCAGCGCTCGATCTTTCCTTGCGTCTGGGGATGATACGGCGCGCCGCGCGTATGCTGCATGCCTTTGTCGGCAAGATACTCAGCCAGATCGCCAGAGATGTAAGACGGTCCGTTGTCTAAGAGTAGTCTCGGGCGATGAACCACATTCACTTCATCGAGTCCGGAAGCTTCAAGCGCCAGGTTCAGCGTGTCCTGCACATCGCTCGCCGCCATGCCCGAGCAGAGCTTCCAGGCGATGATGTAACGGGAGAAGTCGTCCAACACGGTGGAGAGGTAGAACCATCCCCAGCCGATCACTTTCAGATAGGTGAAGTCGGTCTGCCAGAGCTGGTTGGGCGCGGTGGTTTTCTCCCTGAACTCATCGGCCGCTTTCATCACGATGAAGGCCGGGCTGGTAATCAGGTCGTGCGCCCTCAAAAGCCTGTAAACACTGGCTTCCGAGACGAAGTAGCGCTTCTCGTCCGTGAACGTCACGGCCAGTTCGCGGGGAGAAAGGTCCGGCCGGTCGAGCGCCATTTCCAGCACCTGCTGACGCACCTCATTCGGGATGCGGTTCCAGACCCGGCCAGAGCCGCCGCGCCGATCCTCAAGCCCGGCTTCACCGAACCGCCGGTAAAGGTCATACCAGCGATAGAAGGTCGGACGTGACACGCCGATCTGTTCCAGCGTTCTTTTCACGGGCTGATGCGATTGCTCCACCAGCCGGATGATCTCCAGCTTCTCGGACGCGGGGTATCTCATTCGATATCCTCCCCATCCCCGATCACGCTTTTTTTGAGGATGCGGTTTTCCAGCGTCAGGTCGGCAACGACCTCCTTCAGATCGCGCATCTCACGCTTCAGGCCACTCACCTCGCCGGATGTCGCCTGCCGCTCCGTGTCGCCCGACAAGCGCTTCTTGCCAGCTTCGAGAAACTCCTTCGACCAGGTGTAGTACAGCCCCTGAGCGATCCCCTCACGCCGACACAGTTCGGCAATCGAATACTCGCCGCGCAGGCCTTCCAGTACGATGCGGATCTTCTCTTCGGCGGAGAATTTACGCCGGGTCTTGCGGCGGATTTCCTTCACATGTTTTTCGGCCGATCCCTCCGGCCCGGATTTCTGTCTCATCTTCGTCCCCTTGGCGGGCTACGATGTGCCAGAAATCCTCCTTAAGCAATTTTCCCGATCTGTCTCATGGTCGCTGACGGGGGACAGCTGAGGTTGGACTTTGACAGCGTATTGTCAGGTGTCTTGATGTCAGCTCTGCTCGCCAAACAGGTCTTGTCTGACAATCGCGTGAGGTGCCCGTTAGTTAGTTGTTTTGTAAACGAATTAGCCTTAATGAGGAAAGATGCGCATCTTGTCTCGTCTTCTTGCCATACTGGCCGTCGCCCTCGTGGCGGCGCAGCCCGTCATGGCCTGTTGCCTTGTCGGGCATGACGCCGTCGCGCAGGATGCCGCACTCGTTTCGGATCCGCCGTGCCATGATTCCGGCATGCAGATGTCGCCCGCTGATCATGCGGACGCGGCGAAGGATACCGGCGACTGCCCCGGCTGTAATGATTGTGACAGCCCGCTCATGCAGGCGCAGGCAGCAGATGACAGCACGCTCATGTTTTCGTCCTCTGCAGAAATTTCCTACGCTGTGCTTGCGGCGCAATTCCCGGGCTTTGCGCATCGTCCTGTCATCTTCAAGACCGGACCGCCGGGCGCGCCGAAGCTGCCGCTCTCGACCCCGATTACCCTGAAACAGCGCCTGTTGATCTGATCGGCAAGGCCCACGCCGCGCGTGGGTTCCGCTTGCTGTTTCATGTCAACGAGGTGTCTTTCTCATGTTTCCCCCTATCCGGTCAGGCCTGCTTGTTGCAGCCCTGTTCACCGCCCTCACCGGGCAGCATGCCCATGCTCAGTCCTTCAGCGAGCTGGAAACCCGGCTTGCCGATCATCCCAGCCTTACCGCGCTCGGGAGCGAAGCCGACGCCGAACGCGAACGCAGCCGCGCCGCAACTGCCCTTCCTGACCCGGTTGTCTCTGTCGGGATCAACAATTTTCCGCTATTCGATCCGGCCTTCGATACATTCCTGCCGACCAACAAGTCCGTCGGAATCCGGCAGGACATTCCCAGCTATGCCGAACGCCGGGCCCGGTCGGAGGGCGCCCTTGCGAACGCAGCGACACGCGATGCCATGCGCGCCCAACAGTACGCCGCGCTGCGGGGCGAGCTGATCCTCCTCCTGCATCACCGGCATCATCTGGAACATCACGCGGCCCTGCTGGATGCGCAGGAGGCAAAATACGCTGAACTGAAGACAGTACTCGAAGCCGAAATCGGGTCTGCCGACACCGCCCTGTCGAGACTTGCAGAAGTCGATGTTGCGTTGGCGCGCCTCGACCGTGACCGCGCGGACATATCGGCGCGGCTGGCGCGCATCAATGCGCGTCTGCGCGATCTGGTCGGCGAAGTCCCCCCGTCTTCCATGGCGCTGCCGCCAGTCGCGCCTGTGATCTGGTCAGGCAGCGCTGACCAGTTCCACGCCGTGCGCGTCGCTGATGCGGCCATTGGCAATGCAGAGGCGCGCGTTGACGAAGCCCGGGCCGGATGGCGTCCTGACTGGGGCGTTGAGTTAACCTACCAGCAGCGCGAGGCTGGGCGCGGCGGCGCCTTCTCGAACTTCGAGGGCGATGACTGGGTCTCGGCGCAGGTGAGGTTCTCTGTGCCGCTCTGGGCAGGACAAAGCCAGGCGCCGCGCCTTCGGGGCGCGCAGGCCGATCGGTCTGCTGCGCAGTCGCGTCGCCTGGCTGCTGCGCTTGCCGCCAGGTCGGAGTATGAAGTCTTCGACGCGGCGAGACAGCGATCCCTTGCGGCTATGGACGCGCTAACCCGGCAGATCGCCGCGCGGGAAGAACAATCGCAGGCCCTGCTGACGAGATACGAGTCAGGGGCGGGCAGTTACGCTCCCATCATCGACAGCGAAATCGCCGTCCTGAAACTCCGGGCCGAGATCGTCTCCGAGCGCGCGCTCGAAGCCGAAGCCATCGCCCGCATGAACGCGCTCCTGGTGACCCAATGAAACACACACTCCTTCTTCTGACCGTCGCCGCGAGCGTGCTCGTCGCGTGTGACAACCCTTCGACCCGCGCCCGAGAAGGCGGATCCTCCGGGCCGTCGTCATCGGCCGAAGAGACCGCGCAATACACCTGTCCGATGCACCCGCATTACATATCGACGGATGCGGACGGGTCCTGCCCAATCTGCGGCATGGACCTCGTGCCCGTGAGCGGGAACGGCGGAAATGCCGGGCGCGGCGAAATCCTCTATTACAAACACCCGATGGGTCAGCCGGACACCTCGCCGGTTCCCAAAAAAGACTCCATGGGGATGGATTATATCCCGGTCTATGCAGACGAGGTCGCAGAGACCGGCATCGTCGTATCCCCGGAAATGATCCAGACCATGGGTGTGCGAACCGTGCCCGCCGAAGTGACGCCGTTTGGCGGTACGCTGCGGGCGTTTGGCACGGTCGAATCCAACGAGCGCCTTGAGAACGTCTCGGTCGCGCGCCTCGAAGGCTGGATCGAAGACCTGACTATCCGCGCTGAGGGCGAAACCGTTCGCCCCGGCGCGTTACTCTACAGGGTCTACAGCCCTGACCTGATCGCGGCGCAGAAAGACCTCCTTGCCTCGCTCACCATCGGCAATGAGACCCGCATTGCGGCCGTACGCCAGCGCCTCCGCTCCCTCGGCATGCCGGAACGCGCCATCGGTCGGCTCGTCGACACCCGGGAAATCATGGAGCGCGTACCGGTCTACGCCGAAGCAGGCGGTACGGTCGCGGCGCTAGAAGTCCGCGAGGGGGATTATATAGCGCCCGGCACGCCTGTCTTGCGCCTGCAATCCTATTCGGGTGTCTGGGTCATGGCTTCGGTCCCGGAAAGCGACCTGCCGCGACTTGATACCGGACTGCCAGTGCAACTCTCCTTCCCGAGCGCACCCGAAGCACAGGGCGAAGGCGTCATCGATTACATCTACCCGACAATCGACCCGCAGACCCGCACCGCGCGGGTGCGGATCGAGGTGGACAATGCGAGCGGCTATCTGCGCCCCGGCGCCTATGCCGATATTTCCATGCAGCTCAGCGGCGGCGAGCGGCTCTCGGTTCCGACTGAAGCCATCCTTCGCGACAGTAGCGGCGCGCATGTCATCCTTGCGCTCGGCGAGGGAAGGTTTGCGGGCCGGGCGGTGCGCACCGGTGTCAGCGCCAATGGCCGCACGGAAATCATCGACGGACTGATTGAGGGCGAACAGGTCGTCGCCAGCGGCCAGTTCCTCTTGGACAGCGAGGTGAAATTGCGCGAGGGCCTCTCAAGGTTTGAGGGCCCGTCCGCCATGACCGCCGGACCGGATACGCCCTTGTCGGAGCTGCCGGTGGATGCGACCACGCTCGCGCAGATCGACCACTTCACCGACATGGCGCTCTATTTCCACGAGGCGCTGACCGACGGCTACCGGATCGATCCATACTTTGTCGATCCAGCGCTGGCGCTCGGGGAGACGCTGCGCACACGGTTCGCTGACACGAAGCTCGTGCCAATCATTGACGAGGCCGAAGCCGCGCTCCGCGCCGCGAAAGCCGCCAGCGAGGGCGATGCGCTCGCCGTCGAACTCGCCCGGCTGATGGAGGCGCTGGAACCCTGGCTGCTCGAAGGCGCACCGGTTCATTACCGCGAGGCTGGTCTCTCCCTATTCCGCGACGCCGGAACCGGCCGGTTATGGCTTCAGGAAGGCGGGACTGCGCGTAATCCCTATGGCGACACTGATGCGATGCGCATCGGCTGGCCCGATCCGATGGCGGAGATGCAGCCATGAGCGCACCTCACGACCTTTCGGGCCGCGACCCGTCGAAATCCTGGGTGGCGGGGCTTATCGGCTGGTCGGTCACCAACCAGCTGATCGTGCTCGTACTCGCAGCCGCGCTCGCCGTGTCCGGTTGGCTCGCCGTGCAGAACACGCCGCTCGACGCCGTGCCGGACCTGACCGATACACAAGTTATCATCCGCACCGATTTTCCCGGCCAAAGCCCGCAAATCGTCGAGGACCTCGTCACCTATCCGCTCTCGACCAATCTGCTCGGCCTTCCGAAGACAAAGGATGTCCGCGGATCGTCCATGTTCGGCACGAGCTTCGTCTACGTCATTTTTGAAGATGATGTCGACCTCTACTGGGCGCGCTCGCGCGTTCTGGAAGCTCTGTCCCGCCTTGGTTCGGAACTCCCCGAAGGCGCCGTTCCACAGATCGGGCCGGACGCGACCGGCGTCGGCTGGGTCTATCAATACGCTCTGGTGGACAAGAGCGGAAACACAGATCTGGCCGAACTGCGCTCGCTTCAGGACTGGTTCCTCAAGCTGGAACTCTCAGGAGTCGAGGGCGTCGCCGAAGTGGCTTCTGTCGGCGGTTTCGTGCGCGAATATCAGGTGCTGCTCGATCCGAACCGATTGCGCAGCTATGGCATTTCCATTGCCCGCATTCGCGAGGCGGTGCGCGCAGCCTCCAGCGAAGTGGGCGGGCGCGTGATCGAGCAGGCCGAGACGGAATTCGTCATCCGCTCGTCCGGCTATGTCGATGAGCGCAGCGATCTCGAACAGGTCGTTCTTTATGCTGAAAACGGCACGCCGGTCCTGCTCGGCGATGTCGCGCGCATCATCGAGGGCCCGGCGCTCCGGCGCGGCATTGTCGAACTCAATGGCGAAGGCGAGACCGTCGCCGGCATCATCATCATGCGCGATGGCGAAAACGCTCTCAACGTGATCGAGCGCGTCAAGGACAAGCTCGCCGAGTTGCAGCGCGGCCTGCCGGAAGGCGTCGAGATCGTCACGGTCTATGACCGCGCGCCCCTGATCGAAGGCTCGGTCGAGTACTTGAAAGACAAACTGATCGAGGAAGGCATTGCAGTTGCGCTCGTCATCCTGATTTTCCTCCTGCATGTGCGCTCGTCTCTGGTGGCGATCATCACGCTTCCCCTGGGGGTTCTAGGGGCGTTCCTCATCATGTCGTTTCAGGGGGTGACCGCGAACATCATGTCGCTGGGCGGCATCGCCATCGCCATCGGCGCGATGGTGGATGCCTCCATCGTGCTTGTCGAAAACGCCAGCCGGAAACTGTCGGAATTGGAAGGCAAACCCGGCCCGGCAGAGCGCCGTGCCGCCCTGATCGAAGCGGCACAAGAAGTCGGCCCCGGCATCTTCTTCTCGCTCCTCATCATCACCGTCTCCTTCCTGCCGGTCTTTGCGCTGACGGGGGAAAGCTATCGCCTCTTCTCGCCGCTCGCCTTCACCAAGACCTACGCCATGGCCTTCGCCGCCATCCTGTCGGTGACACTCGTTCCCGTACTGATGCTCTATCTGATGCGCGGCAAATTCCGGCGCGAAGAGGCCAATCCGCTCAATGCCTTCTTCGTCTGGGCGTACAAGCCGATCCTGCATCTCGCGCTGAGGTTCAAATGGGTGACGCTCGCCCTCGCCATGCTCCTGACCGCCAGTGTCATCATTCCCGCACAGCGCATTGGCTCAGAGTTCATGCCGGCGCTCTATGAGGGTGAGCTGCTCTACATGCCGACCACCCTGCCGGGCGCATCGGCGACAAAGATGCGGGAAATTCTCGGCCAGACCAATCGCGTCATCATGACCGTGCCGGAAGTCGAACGTGTTTTCGGCAAGGCCGGCCGGGCTGACACCGCGACGGACCCGGCCCCCCTGACCATGATCGAGACCTGGATCGCGCTCAAACCGGAAGACCAGTGGCGGCCCGGTATCACGATCGACGACATCACGGCGGAGCTGGACCAGCGCCTCAACATGCCCGGCCTGGTCAATTCGTGGGGCTATCCGATCAAGATCCGCATGGACATGGTCTCGACGGGCATCCGCACGCCCATAGGGATTAAGGTGACCGGCGATGACCTGACAGAAATTGAACGTATCGCCCGCGACATCGAGGCGGTGGTCGCAGACCTGCCGGGCACCCGCTCGGCCTTCGCCGACAGGGTTCTTGGCGGGCGCTATCTCGATATCACGCCGGATCGTTCCGAACTTGCCCGGCGCAATATCGACATGGGTGTGTTCCAGGGCGTGGTGCAGACCGCGCTTGGCGGCATGCCGCTGGCGCAATCCGTCGAGGGCCGCGAGCGCTATGACATCATCGCACGCTATGACCGCCCCTTCCGCGAACGCCCGGAAGACTTCGAGCAAATCCTCGTACCGACACCCACCGGCGCGCATATCCCGCTCGGTGAAGTGGCGACGATTGCCTATGCCGAAGGTCCCCCCATGATTCGCTCCGAGAATGCCCGCCTGACCGGATGGGTGTTCGTGGATATCGCGGGCCGGGACATGGGCAGCTATGTCAGCGAGGCGCGCGCCGCTGTGGCCGAAGCGGTCGACCTGCCGCCCGGCTATGCGGTGGATTTTGCGGGCCAGTATGAACAGATGGAAGAGGCAAGCGCCCGGCTTGCGATTGCCATCCCGGCAGCGGTCGCGCTGATCTTCCTTTTGCTGATGCTGCATTTTGGAAGGTTGGATCGCACGCTGATCATCATGGCGAGCCTGCCCTTCGGCCTGATCGGCGGCCTCTGGGCGGTGTGGCTCGCGGGCTACAACCTCTCCGTCGCCGTTGCCGTCGGTTTCATCGCGCTCGGCGGGAATGCGGTCGAAACTGCCGTCATCATGCTGCTCTATATCGACAGCGAAGTGCGCAAGGCCGGGCCGCAGACCCGCACAGAGCTCTTCGCCGCCATCAGCCGGGGCGCCGCCATGCGGGTGCGTCCAAAACTGATGACCGTGCTGACCATCTTCGCGGGACTCGCGCCGATCTTCCTGACCGACGGTCTCGGCTCGGATGTGATGCGACGGATCGCCTTACCGATGCTCGGCGGCATGGCGTCCACGCTCGTTTTGACCCTGATCGTCATCCCGGCCATCTACTATATCCGGACCGGATTCCAGCTTTCCGCGCGCGCCGGAAACATTGAAGACAGCTCAATTTCACTCAAACCTAGCCTCGAAGGAGACACACAATGAAATCTCTCATCCCGATCACAGCAAGCCTGTTCGCCCTCAGCGTGGCCGCGTGCGGCAATGCCGACGAGACACCGCCCGGCTCAGAACGTGCGGCCGAAATGCCAATGGAGATGGTCGAAGAGGGCGCCATGGACCAAGCCGATCACGCCATGGGCGATGGCGTCGGCCACGCCACCGGCACCATCCGGTCGGTCGGCAGCCAGGGCGATTTTCTGACCATCGAGCACGGCGAATTCGCAGGCGACATCCAGATGGGTGCCATGACGATGGGCTTTGACATCATGGGCGAGGTCGATCTCTCGGGCTTGGCCGAGGGTGACGAAGTCGCCTTCATGGTCAAGCAGGGCCGTGATGGCTCCTACCGGATCATGGCTATCTGCAATACGGCCGAAGAGGGCGCGGATTGTCTTGACGGCATGATGGATCCCTGAGAGTCCGTATAGAATTATCGAAAATCTGATGCGCGTTCTGGTCAGCCGATCCAGGCATCGCAGCAGGCTGCCCGCACTAACCTGCCGGTATCAATCAGAATCAGGACCGCCGACGTCACCGGTTGACGCATCAATTCCGTCCAGCCTTGCGGCCACACTGCGCGCATTGCCGAGCTTCTTCGCCACCTGCTGGATGAAATGATCAAAGCGCCTCTGGCCAAGGGCGTGGGCGGCGTCGCGCTCGCCTTCCGGGATCGGCTCGGTCCGGGTCAGCCAGTAGAAGACAAAATGAGCGAGCGTTTCGAGGCACAGGGCGGTGTCCCGTTCAATCTCGCCCTGCCGCCGGTCGAAGGCATCCATGCGGCGAAGAAGCCGTTCCTCCAGCACCAGATTGGCCTCCGGGTCGAAATAACGGTTAAGCGCGTCTTCCACGACTTTGGCCTTGGTCACGCCCGGCATGGATGTGCGGCGTTCGAGCTCGGCATGCAGCTTGTGGGGTAGTCGCAGGTTCACGCGTGGTTTGACCATATCAGAACTCCGGCAAGGTATCGTCATCGGCAAGGTCAAGCGCGGCAGCGCGCCGGATCGTCTCAAGCGCCTGATCGCCGGGTGCGTCTCCGCTATCGTCGAGTTCCGGTTCGGGCGTCTGATCGTGCTCCGGTGTCACCACCCGTTCCGGCGGATCGAGCACCGGGGCGATATCGCGCCCGCCCTCATCAGCGGCATTCCGGACGGGGACGACCGTGGCTGGTCCACCCTCAACCATCTCAGTCCATACAGTCACGATCTGCGACGCAATCGCCGCGACCGAAGCCGCAGGCAGAACCCGCCCTGTAAAATTGCGATCCTCGAAATAGCGCAGCTTCTTCGCCAGAATGGGCGGCGTGCCCGATACCATGACCACTTCGTCGGTGGGCGCCATCTGCATGACCTCGCCGGGCGTCATCAATGCGCGCTGGGTTTCCTGCCGGGAGACCATCATGTGCGAGAGCCAGGGCGCGAGGCGGTGGCCCGTATAATTCTTCTGCGACCGGAGCTCCGTCTTGGCGCCCAGCGCCTCGGATATCCGCTTGGCGGTGCGCTCATCATTGGTCGCAAAGGCGATGCGGACATGGCAATTGTCGAGGATCGCATTGTTCAGCCCATAAGCCTTCTCGATCTGGTTCAGCGACTGGGCGATGAGATAGGCCCGCACGCCATAGCCCGCCATGAAAGCGAGCGCGCTCTCGAAGAAGTCGAGCCGTCCGAGCGCCGGAAACTCGTCCAGCATCAGGAGCAGTTTGCGACGTCCCGGATCAAGCAATGATTCGGTCAGTCTGCGTCCGATCTGATTAAGTATGAGCCGCACCAGAGGCTTGGTCCGCGACAGGTCCGA
This sequence comes from Hyphomonas sp., assembly GCA_041398445.1. Taxonomy (GTDB): domain Bacteria; phylum Pseudomonadota; class Alphaproteobacteria; order Caulobacterales; family Hyphomonadaceae; genus Hyphomonas. The sequence goes on from JAWKUR010000002.1 coordinate 272,884, forward strand.
CGGCGGCACAACGAGGTAGAGCGAAACGGGCCGCTCCCCCTCGACCAGATCGCTGATCCGCCAGTCGCTCGCCGAGGTCACCGCCGCCACGACCGGGTCGCGGTAAAGCGACAGGAAGCTGAGCGCCGTGGACAGGACGCCAGAGCGCTCATTCTCCGATTTGTTCAACAGTTCCCGCGCCGCCTGGGCGACCACAGGATGCACCGTGCGCGTCCCATCGCCTTCGCGCACATGCTTTGTCTTCAGCATGACATGCAGCGTCTTCTCGAAGGTCCGCGACGGGTCGGACAGGAAACGCGCGCATCCGGCCAGCGTCTTGTCTTCGTCCGCATAAAGGACATGCAGGATTACACCGACCAGCAGCGCATGCCCTGTCTTTTCCCAATGATTGTGGCGTTCCAGCGAGCCTTCCGGATCAACCAGAATGTCGGCGATGTTCTGCACATCGCGGACCTCGCCCGCGCCCTTGCGCACTTCCATCAGCGGATTGAAGCGCGGCGAACGGGCATCGGTCGGATCAAAGCGCAGGCAGGTTCCGAAGCCTGAGCGCCACCCCGATGTCAGGTCCCAGTTCTCGCCCTTGATGTCATGCACCACGGCGCTGCCGGTCCAGGACAGCAGCGTCGGCACAACCAGCCCCACCCCCTTGCCGGAGCGCGTCGGCGCAAAGGCCAGCACATGTTCCGGCCCGTCATGGCGAAGATATTGGCCCTTCCAGCGCCCCAGGAACACGCCATCGCCGCCCAGCAGTTTCGTGCGCGCAAGATCGCGTTTTTCGGCCCAACGTGCCGAGCCATAGGTCGTGACGCGTTTCTCCCAGCGCGAGCGCCAGACTGATCCGATGACCGCCGCAAGAATGCCGAGCAGGCCGCCACTGGCAGCCATCGCACCGCCGCGCGCAAACACATCCGGCGCATAGGCTTCATAGGCATACCACCACTGGAAAAGCCGCCAGGGCCGATAGACCGGCACCTCACCCCAGATAAACCATGGCCGCCCCAAGGCTGGCTGATGCCCAAACGCATGCGCCACCCACTGCGTCGCGCCCCACATGGTCGCGACGATAATGGCCAGGACTATGAGAAACTGACCGATGAGAATCTTGGACGGCGACATGGACAAGGGGGCTCCCGTAAAGAAAACCCCTTCAGTGTTCCGCACACGCGCCAGCCTGCCCAGTGTGAATGGCGGCAAATGGCGGCATCAGAATGCGCAGGACAGTCTCCTCAATTCAGAGCGTCCGCCTCGCAGGCCATGTCGCATTATACGCGAAAATATCGCCCTACGCGCTGGCAATACTCGGTATAGTCCCCACCGAAGATGCGGGTCAGGTGCGGCTCTTCCACATAGCGGATATAGAGATGGACAAGCCCCGCAAAGACGAGCGTGAAGACCAGCGCAAGGCCTGATCCGCCCGCAAGCGCAGCGCCCAGAAACATCAGCCCGTAACCGAGATACTGGGGATTGCGCGACCGGCGATAAATGCCGTGTTCGATCAGCACATCTTCCTTCAGCCCATAGACCCGGGCCTGATCGCCATAGGCGCGACGACCGAGATGGATGACAAAAGCCCCTAGAAGGAAAACGCCGGTGCCCCCCGTCAGTGACAACGGTCCGGGCGTATAGAGCCCGCCACGGTCAACAAAGGCGAGCGCAAAACTCGCTAGGGCGTGGCCGTGCATGGCGGCACCGGTCCAGATCGCCATTGGCCAGGACACCCGGCCAAGGCGGACAAAGTCGCGCCGCACAAGCAGAGCCATGGGCAGGGCCAGAACGGCGTTCGCGATCATTGCGGCGACGAGCCACTGGGCGGGGTCATTGGGTAAGGCAGACATGCGGCGATCTTTCTTCAGAATTTGACAAGACGCATGCCCTACAGTCTACAGCGACTGTAGAGACAAGAGGGAATTTTCATGCGCGGCAAACCGATGACGATTGGCAGGATCTCCAAAGCGGCCGGGGTAAAAGTGACGACGATCCGGTATTACGAATCCATTGGGCTGATGGGCACGCCCGACCGCAGCGAAAGCGGCCAGCGCCTTTATGGAGGCGACGCAGTCGAACGCCTGTCCTTCATCCGACACGCCCGCGATCTCGGTTTTTCCGTGGACAGCATCCGTGACCTGATTGCGCTGCAGACGACGCCTCAGGCCGATTGCGCCGCCATTGACGCCGCTGCCCGTCGTCAACTCGCCAATGTCGGAGAGCGCATCGCAAGGTTGCGCGCCCTTGAAGGCGAACTTGAACGCATGGTTCGGTCCTGTGAAGGCGGCGCAGTCGCGACCTGCGCGGTACTGGCCAGTCTGGCGGATCATGATCAGTGCGCGAGCGACGACCATGGTCCCCGCGACATTGCCCTGTAATTTTTCTGTTAAGCGCTTGCCCCTCCAGCGACTGTAGGGAGTAGAGGGCGTGAACGTCGCGACTTTGCCTCATGTTTTGGCAATCATTTTCTGTTAAGGATCAAGTATGAGTTTCGGATCTGTCTTTTCCTCACTGCGTTTGATGCTGGCTGCGCTTCTGGCGCTGGCCTTCATCGCTGCGCCGCTGGCGGAGACGGCACATGCATCTGAACCGACTGAAGTCTGCCTGACAGATCATCAGAGAGAAGCGGCCCCGCCGGCGGATGACCAGCAGGGACCTGCGCACGATCACAGAGCCCACCATTGCGGCAGTTGCCATCACCATGTCTGGCGTTCGGGCGAAGCCGAGCCATTTACGCTCACTCCGGCGACCTGCCGGTACCGATTCCTGCCGGACGCCGCGATGCTCGACGCGCCGCCTTACGAAATGCTCCGTCCTCCCCGCGCCTGAAATCTCAACCGCCATCATGCCGGGCCGCTCTTATAGCCTCCGGCATGCGTTTCGAGATATCAGCACGAGGACACTCCCCTAATGTCATTTCTGTTTCGGGGCGCACTCGCCGTCCCGGCGCTTGCCCTGGCCGCACTCCTTGCGGCAGGCAGCGCGTCTGCAAGCCCCTGCACGCCGGGTGGTTCAACCGAACCCGGCGCCCTTTCGCCCGAGATACCGGCAAGCCTTGACGCCGTGATCACCGAAATCCGGCGCGCCTCGCCGGATATCCGCGCCGCCGGTCTTGAAGCCCGCGCGCTCAGCGCAGAGGCCGATCAGGCCGGGCGCCCGCTCAATCCGTCCCTCAGTGTCGAGCTTGAGAATTTCTCCGGAAATGGCGCGCTGTCCGGGTTCGACCGCACCGAATCGACCTTCGCTGTCGAGCAGACCTTCCGCCTTGGCAATAAGCGGGTCCTTTCCGAACGCGCCGCCCGCGCCCGCGCGGCGCTTGGCACGGCTGAATGCAGCGTCATCCTGCGCGAAGCTGAACGCGAGGCCGCACTTGCCTATGCCGATCTCGTCGCCGCCATTGAGACGGCTGCGCTGGCTACCGAGGCCGCAGAGCTTGCGACCGAACTCGCTGAGACAGTCGCAAAGCGGGTCGATGCGGGCGCTGCAGCGCCGCCGGAACTCTCCCGCGCCCAGGCCGATGCCGCCAGCCTGCGCGCTGAGGCAGCCTTTGCCGCTGGCGAGGTCGAGACGCGCGCCTATGCGCTCGCCAGCCTGTGGGGGGCGGCAGAACCCGTCTTCGGTCTGCCGACCGCGTTTGAGATCGCGCCATCGCTGGCAGCAGGCGAACCCGGCAGCCACCCACGCCTTGCCGCTGCCGAGGCGGCGGTGCGCGCGCGCGAAGCCGAGCTGGCCCGCGCCCGCGCAGAAGCGATACCGGATGTCACGCTCTCGGGCGGCTTTCGGCGCTTTGAGGAGACGGGCGACAGCGCCTTTGTCGCCGGTATCAGCGTACCCTTGCCCATCTTCGATCGCGGACGCGACGCCGCCCGCGCCACCAGTCTTCGCGGCGAGGCCGCAGCGGTGTCAGCACGTGCGGTCGATGCGCGCCTGCGCGCCGAACAGCTCGCCGCGACCGCCAGCGTCCGGGCCTCAAATTGGCGACTCTCGATCCTCACCGATGAGGCGCTTCCGGAAGCGGAGGCCGCCTATGCCGCCGCCCTTCAGGGCTACGCCATCGGCCGGTTCGACCTCACCACCACACTTCAGGCCCGCGCGGTGCTCATCGAGACCCGGCGCGCCGTCATCGCCGCGCGCCGGGATGCGCGCGTCGCAGACCTCATCCTCCGCAGCCTGATCGGCGCGGCCCCATTCGACGGAGACACCCAATGACCGACACAAGACTGACCGGGCTGGCGCTTGCGCTCGTTCTCACCCTCGCTGGATGCGGTGCAACTGACACGCCGTCCACGCGCCAGGTTGCCGAAGCTGAAGCCCATGACGATCACGGCGACCATGACGACCATGGCGAAGATGAACTGGACCGCGATCACGCCGATGGCGATGAGCATGGCGAAGGCGAGGACGGGCATGACGATCACGACGACCATGGCGACGAAGACGGCGGCGATGTTGTGAAGCTGGACGCCGCCGCTGCTGCTGAAGCCGGCATTGTGGTCATAGCGGCAGAAACCGGCACTCTCGCCGAAACGCTCTCTCTACCAGCCGAGCTTCGATTCGATGCGGATCGGGTGGCGCGGGTCGCTGCCCCGGTCAGCGGCCTTGTCTCGCGCCTCGACAAGGGTGAAGGCGATATCGTCCGGCGCGGCGAGCGCCTAGCGCTCTTGTCGAGCCGGGAACTGGCCGAACTGAAGGCGGACTTCCTGACCGCCAAATCTGCCGAAAATCTCGCAGCGTCCAGTCTCGCGCGCGAGGAGCGCCTCTTCGCCGACAAGATCACCTCAGAGTCTGACCTTGATGCGGCACGCGCTGCGTTGGTAAGCGCGCGCGTTGCTCGTGAGGCGGTGGAGAACAAGCTCCATGCCGTCGGGGTCAGCGACGCTGTCCTCGACAGCCTCTCCGATGCGCCCGACGGCGCCCTCGTGAATGCGGCCATCCTCGCGCCGATCGCAGGAACAGTGATTTCGCGCAGCGTATCGCTGGGATCGAGCGTGGAAGCCGGCGGCGAGACGCTGTTCGTGATCGTGGACGAGTCCAGGCTCTGGGCGGATATCGCCATCTACAAGGCCGATGCCGACAAAATTGCGCCGGGTCAGTTGGTCAGTCTGCGCACCCGTGATGGCGGGGAAGCCGCGCGCGGCGAGATCGCGCTCATCCTGCCGGTCATTGACGAGGCCACCCGCACCGGCACAGCGCGGGTCATCATCGACAATCCGGATAGCCGTCTCAGGCCCGGCCAGTTTGTCACCGCCGAAATCGCGATTGGCGAAGGGGGCCGCATTTTGCACGTGCCATCCGATGCCGTCGTCGAGGTCGAGGGACGCGCGTCTGTTTTCGTGCCGGTCGAAGGCGGTTTTGCCCCGCGCCCCGTCGAGACGGGATCGTCCCGGGGCGGGCTCACTGAAATTCGTCAAGGGCTGACAGAGGGCGACCGTTTCGTCTCCGAAGGTGCCTTCACGCTGAAAGCGCAGCTTGAAAAAGACGCGTTCGGCGACGGCCACGCACACTAAGGATCCGACCATCATGCTCAATTTCATGCACAGAATTGCAGGCGGACGCCTGCTGGCGGCGATTGCCGTCATCGCCATGACGCTCGGTGGCCTGTTCGCCTTCCGCAGCCTTCCAGTCGATGCCTTCCCCGATCCGTCCCCCGCGCTGGTTCAGGTCTTCACCGAAACCGAGGGCCTCTCTCCTGAGGAGGTCGAGCGTTACGTCACCTTCCCCATCGAGACCGCCATGTCCGGCCTGCCAAAGGTCACGGAGATGCGCTCGACCTCCAATTTCGGGCTCTCCGTGGTCAATATCTATTTCGAAGATGGCACGGACGTCTATTTCGCCCGTCAGGTGGTCGGTGAACGTCTTGGGGAAGCCGCCGACGCCATCCCAGAAGGATTCGGCACACCAAAAATGGGGCCCATCTCTACCGGCCTTGGCATCATCATGTATTTTCGCCTCGTCGATGAGACAGGCACGCGCTCGCTGATCGAACTGCGCGAGATCGCCGACTGGATGATCAAATATCCGCTCCAGTCGGTCGAAGGCGTCACTGAAGTGCTCGCGCTCGGCGGCTTTGAAAAACAATATCAGGTGCAGCTCGATCCTGACGCCCTGCTGGCGCAGGACCTTCAGGTCAGCGACGTGATCGCCGCCCTCGAAAGCGCCAACCGCACAGCCGGCGCGCAATATATCGAGATCGGCGCCGAGCAATACACCGTGCGCGGCGTGGGGCTTGCGACAACAATCGCGGATCTTGAGGAAACCCCGGTCAAGACCGTTGACGGGCGCACGATCCGCGTCGGCGATCTCGGCCAGGTCGTGATCGGCGGGGCGGTCCGTCAGGGCATGGCGACCGCCAATGGCGAAGGCGAAACTGTCGCCGGGCTGGTGCTCAAACTCTATGGCAGCAATACCTCAGACGTCATCGCCAACGCCAAGGCCCGCTTCGAAGAGATCAACGCCTCATTGCCCGATGGCGTGCGCGTCGTCCCCTATTATGATCAGGGCACGCTGGTGGAGAAAGCTGCGGCAACGGTCACGACGGCGCTCTGGCAGGGCGGCCTGCTGGTGGCCATCGTCGTGTTCCTGTTCCTTGGCGGCTGGCGTCCGAGCCTCGTCGTGGTGATGTCGATCCCGTTCTCCGTAGGGTTTGCGTTCATCGCCATGAATGCGCTTGGCATCGGGGCCAATCTGATGACGCTTGGCGGCGTCGCCATCGCCATCGGCATGATGGTCGACGGGGCCATCGTGATCGCCGAGAATGTCGCGCGCGGGTTTCGTGAACGCGGCGCAGGCGAGGATAATCGCACGACCGTCGCCCGCTCCAGCGCCGAAGTGATTGCGCCTCTGGTGGCCGCGGTCGCCGTCGTCATCATCGTGTTTCTGCCGCTCTTCTCGCTGCAGGGGACCGAAGGCAAGACATTCCGCCCGCTGGCGGCCTCCGCCGCACTCGCCATGACCGGCTCGCTGATTTATGCCATGCTTATTGCGCCTGCCATGGCGCTCGGCCTGATGAAGCCGCCTCGCTCAAACGGCGATACAGATAAGGACAGCCGGATCACGCGGATGGTGCGCCCGCTGGCGGCCTTCTTCGTCCACAGGCGGAGTGCAGCCCTCGCCCTCGCCGCACTGCTCCTTGTCGCTGGCGGGTTTGCTGCGACACGGCTCGGCTCGGAGTTCACGCCGGCGCTTGAGGAAGGCGATATCCTCCTGCGTGTCACCATGGCCCCCTCGATCTCGCTCACAGAAGCCAGCGCGACAGCGACCCGCGTCGAAAGGCGGCTCCTCGACACCTTCCCCGAAATTGACTCCATCGTCAGCCGGATCGGGCGCGGCGAGGTCGGCGCGCATGCCGATCCGGTCAACAGCATCGAGGCCTTTGTGGCGCTCAAACCGCGCAGCGAATGGCGGGAGGGTCTCAGTCCGGAAGAGTTGCGAGAGGCGATATCGGACAATCTGGCCGGCTTTCCGGGCATTCGCGTCAATATCGGCCAGCCCATCGCCATGTCGGTCGATGAACTCCTGACCGGGACGAAGGCACAGCTTGCAGTGAAGATATTCGGGCCGGACACGCAGGTCCTGCTCGAAGGCTCACAGGCGCTTCAATCCATCCTTCAGGAGGTGCCCGGCGCGAGCGACGTCCAGGCCGACCAGATTACCGGCGCGCCGCAACTCGTCGTCTCGCTCGACCGTGCGGCGCTGGGGCGATACGGGCTCAGCGTCGAGGAGGCACTGGACGCGCTGCGCTCTGGCGTCGGCGGGGCAGAGGCCGGTGTGGTCTTCGAGGGCGTGCGGCAATTCCCGGTCGTCGTGCGCATCGATGAGGCCGATCGCAACACGCCCGCCGCCATCGGACGCATCATCCTTGAATCCTCAAGTGGTGCGCGCATTCCGCTGGAAAGCGTCGCGGACATCAGCCAAGTCGTCGGTCCCCGGCAGATTACGCGCGAGAATGGCGAGCGGTTCATCACCGTGCAGCTCAATGTTCGCGATCGTGACATTGGCAGCTATGTCGCCGATGCTCAGGCGGCGGTGGAGGCGGGGCTCGACCTGCCACCCGGATACCGGGTCGAATGGGGCGGGCAGTATGAACTGCAGCAACAGGCCAATGCCCGCTTCGCCGTGGTCATCCCGATCACGCTCGGCATCGTCTTCCTCATCCTGCTCCTCACGTTTGGGCGCCTGATGTCAGCGGTTCTGATCCTTCTGAACATTCCGCTGGCGCTGACAGGCGGGGCGCTCGCGCTCTGGGTCGCGGGCCTGCCGGTTTCGGTACCCGCGACGGTGGGCTTCATCGCCCTGTTCGGAATCGCCCTCGGCAATGGCATGGTGCTGGTCAGCTTCATGGATGACTTCGCACGGGCCGGACGTGGCCGCGACGAACTTGCCATCGAGGCAGCAGGCCTTCGGGCCCTTCCGGTCCTGATGACTGCTCTGACGACCGCGCTTGGGCTTGCGCCATTGCTCTTTGCGACCGGCGTCGGCGCAGAAGTCCAGCGGCCGCTGGCGACGGTGGTCACGGGCGGTCTCATCTCGTCCACCTTGCTCACGCTTCTGGTGGTGCCCGCCCTGCACCGCTGGTTTGCGCCAAAACCGGAGGGGCATCACTCCCTTATCGAGGCAACACACGAACACCCCGCCGTGCCGGCCGAGTGATCAAACAGCCGGGGCCGTGTCGTTTGATGCGGCCCCGGCACTCACCCGAACACTTCAAGGACACGCGCACATGACGAATGATGGATCACATGAAGCGGACCATAAAAATGGTCACGACCATACCTCGGGCAGCAATCTCGAACTGATTTTCGCTATTCTCTGCGGGACGGCGCTGGCCATCGGCTGGTTCGGATCGGTACTCAACCTTTTGCCCGGATGGCTCTCTCTCGGCCTGTTCGTTGCAGCCTATGGCTTTGGCGGATATTTTGCGTTGCGCGAGGCTGTCGAAAAGAGCCTTTCGGGAAAGTTCGAAATCGACTTCCTGATGCTGGTTGCAGCAGCGGGCGCTGCCATCCTCGGCGCCTGGGCGGAAGGGGCTTTGCTCCTTTTCCTGTTCAGCATCGGCCACGCGCTTGAGAACTACGCCATGGGCCGCGCTGGCCGCGCAATCGAGGCGCTCGCCGAGCTTGCGCCTGACACCGCGCTCGTCCGCCGCGACAGCCAGACCGTGGACACCCCGGTCGAAGACATCCGCCCCGGCGACATTGTTGTGGTCCGTTCCAATGAGCGTCTACCGGTCGACGGTGTGGTGATTGCTGGTGAAAGCAGCGTCAATCAGGCCCCGATCACCGGGGAAAGCGCGCCCGTGGACAAGCGTCCGATGCCCGGCGCGTCTGCCGCAGACGTTGAAGCCGCCGGGCCCGAGCACAAGGTTTTCGCCGGCTCGTTCAATGGCGGCGGCAGCCTCGATATTCTGGTCACCCGCCTGCCGTCTGAGTCCGCATTGTCACGGATCGTCAAGCTCGTCTCCGAAGCTGAAACGCGCCAGTCGCCAACGCAGACCTTCGTCAAGCGCTTCGAGAAAATCTTTGTCCCGATTGTTATCACACTTGCTGTGGTCACTGCCTTTTCATGGCTGATCATAGACGAGACAGCAGCGCAGAGCTTTTACAGGTCAATGGCGGTCCTCGTCGCCGCCAGTCCGTGCGCGCTGGCTATCGCCACGCCGAGCGCCATTCTGAGCGGCGTCGCGCGCGCCGCACGCGGCGGGGTCCTGATCAAGGGCGGCGGACCTCTGGAAGCCCTCGGACGGATTGACGCCATTGCCTTCGACAAGACGGGCACCTTGACGATTGGCGAACCGAAGGTCGTCGATCTTGTCCCGTTCGATGGCGCTGGCACCGAACGCTTGCTGCGTGTCGCCGCAGCCGTCGAAGCCTTAAGCGACCATCCGCTCGCGAGAGCCATCGTTGAAGAAGCGCAACGCTGGAAACTTGGTGCCTTACCTCAAGCATCGGCATTCGGTAGCCTGACGGGCAAAGGCGTCAGCGCGGTGATTGGCGACAAGACCGTCCTGATCGGCAAGCCCGGCCTGTTTGACGGCGAGAGCGGCCCACGCCTGCCCGAAACACTCGCTCGCGAAGTCGACGTGCTATTTGGCAATGGACGCACCATGATGGTGATTGCCGAAGGCGATCGCTTTCTGGGCGCAATCGGCCTGATGGATACGCCGCGTCCGGCGGCAAGGCGCGTCATCGCCCGCATCCATGAACTCGGCGTCACCCGGATGATGATGATTTCGGGCGATAACCACAGGGTCGCGAACGCCATCGCTCGCGATCTCGGGCTTGACGAGGCTTTCGGCGACCTGATGCCTGACGACAAAGTCGCAAAAATCAGGGCGCTTCGGGAACAGGGCGGCGTCGCCATGGTCGGTGACGGCGTCAATGATGCGCCTGCCATGGCGAACGCAGATGTCGGGATCGCCATGGGGGCCGCTGGCTCCGATGTCGCGCTTGAGACGGCAGATGTCGCCCTGATGGCAGACAATCTCGACACGCTGCCCTTTGCCGTAGGCCTCAGCCGGGCGACGCACCGAAATATCCGTCAGAACCTGTGGGTCAGCCTGGGCGTCGTCGCTATCCTCATTCCAGCGACGCTGTTTGGCCTCGGTATAGGTCCGGCGATTTTCCTCCACGAAGGCTCAACGCTCATTGTTGTCGCCAACGCTCTGAGGCTGCTCGCTTATAAAGACACCGAACTTTCGTCCCGACCCGGCGACTGACACCCGAATGTGATACGCGCAAAAAAAACCGATCGAAGACGCGGCGCGCTCCGAGTGCTCATGCGGGTCCCAGAGCGCGCGGCGCAAACAGGATCACCGCCGCACCTGCAAGACAGATCATCGCCCCGATCGCATCCCAGCGGTCGGGGCGCACACCTTCGACAGACCACAGCCAGATGAGTGAACTCAGGATGTAGACCCCGCCATAGGCGGCATAGGCGCGCCCGGCAGCAGCAGTTTCCACGAGCGTCAGAAGCCAGGCGAAAATTGCCAGGCTCAGAAGGCCCGGAACAACCCAGAGCACCGACTTGCCAAGCCGCAGCCAGGCCCAGAAAGCAAAACACCCGGCAATTTCGGCGAGCGCCGCGAAAAGATAGATCAGAAAGGTCGCGCGAATGTCCATGCTCGTCTTCTGGTCTGCTTCGGCGAAACTGACCAGTCGCAAGGACTGTCAACGCCCCAGCCCCCGCTGCCGCCCACCGGGCAGTGTCCAGCTGATCCCGTGTTCGCGCGCCTCAACCACCAATGACCTGCCGCGCTGGCGTTCAAGGTCCGGACGCCATGGGACCATGGCGAAGGCTTTCTCATTGCCGACGATCGCCATGCGTCCCTGCGCGAGGTCCGTCGTCCTTTCAAAGACGCCCTCGAACCGCTCGCCCGTTTCCAGCGCAGAATACGCCCGACCAGACCGGTTCGTCTCGCCCGCTGCCGCTCGCCGCAGCTCTTCAAGCCGCATGCGACGGCGAACCTCTTCGCTGAGCCGGTCCTGACCATCCTCCAGCAAGCCTTCCCGCCGCAGAAACCCAAGCCGCAAACGGCGCGCCTCATGCAGCCGCTTTTCGCCTTCACCGATTTCCGCAGGACTGACCTGATCGAGCCACGTCTGCGCGCGCGCTTCGATCTGCGCCTCCATGGCCATCCAGGAGCGCACCCGAACACGAATACCGCCGCCCCGCGCCGCCTCATATTCCGCAGCCTGCAGAAGGTAGCGCTCGCCGATTTGCCAGATGCCGTCCGTGCCACGCGTCACAATCCCGGCGCGGAGAAGCGCTTCCAGCCTGCGCTTATGCGCGAGCCGGTAGGCGCTCGATGCTGACGGATCAGCCTCGGCATGCAGCGCGTCGGAGTAAAACCCGCCGCTGCGCTCAGCGATCTGCGCAATGACCCGGTCTGAACGCGAGGGAGACCCCTGCTTGCGGGAGACCTCCACAACCGCGCCCCTGGGCGGCATGGGATCATCTCCGGCCGGCACATACCAGGGCGTGCCCTTGTAGTCCTGAACGAGCAGGAATCTTTTGTCGGTGAGTTCATCCTCCGGTCCATTCTGGATGACGGTCCCGCGAAGGGGCGGCGCATCATCGAGGCGCTCATCGAAGAAGTGCACCTTTGTCAGATGCGGGCCATGTTCGACCCCGGCCGCCAGCGCGCGGATGATGTCGCCGCGCCGCCCCATGGCCGTCAGGGCGCGCTGCCAGTTCGGCTTGAGCTGCCAGATGTCGGTGCCGGTGGGTGCTGCCAGATGCAGCCCTTCCAGATGCGCCAGCCTCTGGCGCTGCAGGCTCTGCGTGAACCTCGCCTGAGCCCCGGAGGCCGGAGGCAGTTCAACCCGGTCATTCGCCGCTAGTGATGCAAGCTCCCGGTCGAGCCCGGTGAACCGATCCATGGTCACTTCACGCTGCCGGGCTTTCGCGATCTCGACATCACGGCGCGGTCCAAGCTCCTGGGTGAGGCGTTCTTCGGCCCGCGCGCGGAGGCCCTTCATCAGATAGTCGCGCGCGATGACAAGGTCCTGTCCCATCGCATCCTTGCCCCGAACAACAATATGCGTGTGCGGATGGCCTGTATTGTGGTGATCGACCGCGACCCAATCGAGGCGGGTTCCGAGGTCGCGTTCCATCTCGCCCATGAGACGCCGTGTCGTCGCTTTCAGATCGCCAATTTCACCCGCATCCTCTGGCGAGACAATGATGCGAAACTGGTGACGGTCATCCTGGCTACGTTCTGCGAAGTCCCGCCCGTCCACGCGCTCACCTTCGCGCCCATAAAGCTCGCCGCCCCTTCCCTCGCGGTCCACCCCGTCGCGCTGGATGTAGTCAAGATGCCTTCCATAAGCCGCCACGCCGATGCCGGTTCGGGCGCGCGCGATATGCACCTTGACCACGACACGCCGCATGCGGATGGAGGGCAATCGCTGGGAACGCATGACAGCCTGCAAACCGGCTGCGCTGCCACGCCCGATCCGCGCCCCGGTAAAGCCGGGCCGCGTCGGCTTTCGATGAAGGCCCTTGGCCACCTTCAGAACCCGCGCGCGAAACCGCTTTGAAGACCCCGCACCGACATCGCGCAGCTTGCCGAGCCGGGGGGTGAAGTCCGTGTCATCGACCATGGCGCGTCTCCGCCCACAGGCGCCAAAAAACCTCAATGAACTCAGCAAAACTCATGAAAACCGGGCGCCACACTTTCCGGCATGAGACGCCAAAAAAGAGATGTGCAGACAATGGCTTGTGCACCCCCTGGTGCATGAGCTTCAATCTTGCCCGTTCGGGTTCGCTGGCCCATCCCATGCCACCTTTCGCCGCAAATTGCCGCCATATGCCGGAATACGCCGCCATCTCTGATCACCGCCAAGCAAGGATCAGACGCGCCACGCCAACGAGATCATGGATTTCAACGGGTCCGAAATAGCGTCCATCGAGGGAGTCCGGGTGCGCATTCATCAGGAAGAGCTGGTCTTGCCCAAGCACCATACAGCCCTCCCAGGACGGCAAATCCCGCCCCGAAGAGTCTCGCAATCGCGCCTCTCCCCCGACTTTTCCATTGATCAGAAGCTGCGTGTCCCAACGGCAGATTTCATCGCCGGGCAGCCCTGCAATCTGCTTCAATAAAGGCCAATCCCGCCCGACAAATCCTTGGGTCTGAGCCCACTGCGCGTCATCGCTTCTGGCTGAGACGACGACCCATCGGCCAAGGGTGAATGGCTCGTCGCTCAGCCAGTACAGCCCTTGCGGCGCGCTGCCGGTCCGGTTCCAGATCAGCCGATCCTGAGGCGTAAAAACTGCGCCGAACAGGGCGAGCCCGATGCCCAGAAGGCCAACGCCGATCACACGTTTCCGCCGTCTCATGACCGCAGTGGCTCGCCGGTCGAGGCCCATCTCTGGCGGTTAGACCAGTCCACCAGATCAGCTCTCGTGTAGTAGACGCGCCAGCCATGCTTGCGGTAGATCGGCCCGCGTCCCTGATAGCGGTAATGGCTGAGGGTGATGGGCGACAGGTTCAGAAATTCTGCCGCCTCGATAGCGGTCAGAAGCTCGGGCAGCTCCTCACGCTGTGGCGGTTTCCGGTTATCTTTGGCCATGATGTCAGGCTCCTTCTCGTGGCTGTAAAGTCCACGAAAAGGATGCCGCCAGACGCCGCCATTTGTAGCCGCAAAAAGCGCATGCGCAATTTTTCACCTGCCTGTTTACCATTGTTTCTACACGCAAAAACCGCCCCGGAGCTGATCTCCGGAGCGGCTCGCTTGCGATGGATCTGCCCCCTAGTCCCGCGGGTTCCAGAGGATCACGTGGCGGCCTTTCTTGCCTTTCACAGGGGCGAGGTTCGCGTAGATCTTGCGCGGGCCGATCTGCGGGTCTGCGAGGGTGATCGAGACATATTCGCGCCCTGATGCCTTGGCTTTGCGAAGCCATCCGCCGCCGATTTCGGTCGAGGTTTCTCCGGCGAAGATGCGGTAGTCGGGCTGTCCGTCGGCGGCTTTCTCCGCGTTCTTCTCGATGCGGATGGCAGCGGTGAGGTTCATCATTGCAAGAGCGCCTTCGAAGCCGGTTTTGGTTTCGCTGACATATCCGAGTGCGTTGGCCATGGTGATAGTTCCTTTCGTTTCTGATCGTGTCCCGGAGACCCCTTGTCCCCGTCGACGCCGGACCGAAAGGACGGCGCAGGGCGGGCCTGAACCGCTCGCGGGCGAAACGCAGTGGAGCACCGGCCCGGAGAAGAATTTTGATCGGCGAGGAGCCGCAAAGCGGCGGGGAAAATTCTTCGCATGGGCCGGTTTCAAGGCCCGACAGGCGTCGTCCAGGTCACACGGCATGAGACGGGAACAAGGGGTTCGGAGCGCATCAGGTGGAAACGGAAGGAACTGCGCTACCTGCCAGTCGTCATTGTATCAGCGAACATCGACCGGCACGGAAACTGGCTCGGCCAATGCCATTCTCAGCTCCGTGAGAGCGCATCGATAAGTCCGCATTCGAGATCGCCATCGCTTTGGCAGGCCTTTGTCAGCTCCGCCAGACGCCGTTCCAGACGACGCAGATCGGCGATGCGGTTTCGCACATCCGATCGGTGACGTTCTGCAATCTCAAAAGCGTCCGCGCAGCATCCAGGTTCGGTCGCAAGGCCCATCAACGAACGCACATCATCGAGAGGAAAGCCAAGGTCGCGCGCCCGCCGGATGAAGCGCAGGCGCTGGATTGCACCACCGTCATAGAGCCGCCTACCGCCATCGCTGCGGGGAGGTTTCGGAACAAGACCGATCTTTTCATAGTAGCGGATCGTCTCGATATGGACGCCCGTTTCCTCGCTCAATCGCCCGATTCTGAACCCGGTCATGAAATTGCCTCTTGCTTCTGTAGCGGCTACAGATTGTAGGCCATAAAGATGACCGCTGAAACTGACAACGATGTGACTGTGACCAAGGCGTCCCGCGCCAATGGCTGGCTGGCGGGCGGCGGCGTCCTCGGCGGCTTTTTCGCCTTCCTTGGGGCCTCGTGCTGCGTGCTGCCAATCCTGCTTGTAAACCTTGGCGTCAGCAGCGCGCTTGTCGCCAATCTTGGCTTCTTCGCCCGCTACAAGAACGCCTTCATGATCGTTGCAATGCTCCTGCTTGCAGGTGCCATTGTTTTCGCCTTGCGCGGCGGTCGGCGTCCGAAGACGCGGTTCTGGATCAGTGTCTCGGTGGCTGTCCTGCTGCTCGTGGGCGCATGGATATTGCCGTCTTATGAAGGAGCGTTGCTGCGATGGCTGAACCTCAGATGAGCGATGGCTTTGAGCCCTCTTCGACGCTGACCTGTCCCCAATGCGGACATCGGTCCAAGGACCTTATGCCCACTGACGCCTGCCAGTATTTCTATGACTGTAAGGGATGCGGGGCGCTGCTGAAACCGCTTCCAGGAGACTGCTGCGTCTATTGTTCCTTCGGCGATGTGAAATGCCCGCCGATCCAGATGGGTGATTGCTGCGGCGGGTAATGGGCGTTCAGAGGTCGGGTTCGGAGCGCATCAGTTGGAAACGGATGAACCGAAGCTGGCCGCCATTTCGGAAAGCCAAGCGAGACCCAAAGACGAGCGATTTTTTTCGGCGCGGTTCAATCAATGAACCCTCTGCCTGTGCCTAGGCAGCATCAATCAGTGCGCGTAAAACCGCCCGGCGACTGTCACCGGGCGGCTCCGTCATCCGCCTGACGAGGAGACTGAACCGTCAGGCGGCGTGTGGCCGATCGAAGGCTTGCGTCGCGGCTCCATCAATGTCTTCGCCGCGCTCGAACAGCCCCGCGACCCGTGCCCATGCGTCTGCGGGCGGTGAACCTGCCCCCTCGACAAGGCGGGCGGGCGGCACCTGCATCCATGCGGGCCGCCAGTCGGGATTGGGCTCGCATCCATGACCCATGATCCGGTTGCCGATGATTGCTTTCTGGACCTTTGCAGTGTCGCTGGCGCAACTCTCCGCGAGTGACTTCGAGCCGATGTCAGCGACCATGGCATTGATCGCGCGCTTGTCGCGCAACAAGTCGAAGAAGGCTGCGTCTGGTTTCCAGTAGGCGGATAGGTCCGTCTCGCAGACATGCAGCACGGCCTCGACAACCGGCCCACCTGCTTCCAGCGTCTGCGCCATGGTGAAGGCCAGAACCTCCATGACTTTCTCGTCCGACATGGCGAGCAAGGCGGCGAAGATTTCGCAGAGCCGGTAGGCGTCGCCATTGCGCCGCGCCTCGGCCGACACGCCCCGCGCCTCAAACAGGGAAGCGATGCGGGCGCGCTTTTCCTCTATCTCGGCAGCGGCTTTTGATGCCTCAAGGCTCGCGCGCGTGTCCTCCTTGCGGCTTGTGCATTCATGGGCGCGGACTTGCCAGAGCGCGCTGCCGGTCATGGCGTGGGCCACCATCAGGCGCAGCGCGATGGCAGGCTGGCCCGCAAGGCTTGCCGTCGCTGCGCCATGACGATGCAGGAGAATGTATTCCGCCAGCGGGCCGGACATTTCGGGTTTGACGGGCGCGGCAGGCGCATCGTCCTTGCCTGTCTTTGCCGTCTCCTGTCGCCGCGCCTCGGCCTGTGAAATGAAGCCCTCATGGAAGGTCACTGTGCCGTCATGGCGTAGCTCGACATAGACCTTGCCGCCCTGGCGTTTGGTGCGCGTCTGGTGATCCCAGCGATGGAAGAAGGCCCCGCGCTCAAGGCAAATGACATCCTTCCAGCCGTCTGCAATGTAAGTCTCGACGCGGTGCGCCACAGCGGCTGACTGCGCCTTCCAGAAGGCGTCGGGATCGGCAAACACGCCATGCTCGCCGAACAGGTCGGCGGTGATCTGGCCCTCATAGTCTGCAATGTCGAACAGCGCCTTGTCGGTCGTGATGATCGCCCCGCCCGTGATCCATGCCTTACAGTTCCGGCCACGAGGCGCGCGTTCGTCCTCGCTCTCGTAAAGCCGCAACCATTCGGCCTGCTGGTCTGGCGTGGCGAGTGTCAGGGCGCGGATCGTCTCGCGGTCGATCTCGTCCTCGGCGTAGAGTTTTCGGATCGGTTCAGCGAGTGAAGCCAGCGCCAGAACGCGGCGCACCAGAAGCTCGGTGACGCCAAAGAAGCCAGCGATCTCGTCCACGCTGCGCCCCTCATCGTGCAGGCGCTTAAAGGCGGTGTACTGCTCCATTTCCGACGCTGGCAAGCGTCCGACATTCTCGATGACGGACGCGGCAATGGCGCTCGCGGCGTCTTCCTCGGTCATGATCGCGCAGGGGACTTGCGGGGTTTCACCCGTCTCCTTCTCGATCTCCTTGAGGGCAAAATAGCGCCGCCGTCCGGCGACGACGCCATAGTGATCGCCTTCCTTGCGCACCAAGAGCGTTTGCCGGACTCCACTCTCGCGGATCGACGGCAGGATGTCGGAGACGTCCGGCTTCTTGCGGCTGTGGCGCATGTTGAGTTTGGAAATCCGAAGCTCGGACAGGGGGATAGTTTTGAGAATGGGCTGGGCCATGATCTGGCTCCTTTTCGATTGAGGGGTTTGTGGATTGGGGGCGCGCCGTCACGCGCGCACCCCGCTGGTTTCCAGCGCCGCGCAAAGGCGGCGGGCGGCGGCGCGCCCTGCGTCCAAGGCTTCGGGCAGAAGCTCCTGCGCGACCTTGGTGAGATAGGCATTGTCGCTACCCGGATAGTTCGCTTCGATGCCCCAAAGGCTGGCGGCATGGGCGTCCAGCGTGACACCCTCCAGCGCCACGGACAGAACGATCCCGCAATAGAACCATTCATCCGTGCGCCATGCTTCCATGACGGCTTCGGCGCGGGCCTGCGCCTCGGCGAAGCGCTGGCGATGGTTCGGACCGGGACCGATAAATCCCGGTGCGTCCTTGTAGAGTGATGGCCAGAATCCGTCCTGGCGCTCGTCGGGCGCATCGGGACAATCATCGCGCACAATCCGCGCGGTGATCTCGAAGCCTGCGACCTCGCAAGAGATGCTGTCGCCCTCGCAGACAAAGTTCTGGAAGCGTTGCGTGAAGGTCATCGTGCGCCCTCCGTGAAGAGTCCGGCAATCGCGATCCAGTGCGGGCCGTAGACGGCATGTTCGCCGCATTCGTCGCATGGATAAGCGCTCGCATCGGGTTCGCAGCACTCGCGCGGGGCGCGGCAGGCCAAGCAGAAGCCTTCTGACCAGTCGTCAGCCTGCTGCAGTTCTTCCAAAGTGAAGCGATAGCGGGTGGTTTCGGGAGTCATGTCCAAGCCCTCCGCTATCGTGACCAGAAAATGTGGACTTCATCGAAGCCCGTCTGGAACACCATGATCTCGCCATTCAGCGCCATGTCGCGGGCAAGGGCCTGCCAGTCGATATAGTAGCGAAGGCTTTCGGGAATCTCGGTTCCCGTGTCCTCGTGCAGCTGTTCGGCAAAGTCCGCCGCGCTGCGATACTTGCCCGCATAGTCCTCGAAGGCGGCGCGCGCCTCGGCGAGATCGTCGCCGAAATGACTCATGAGTTTCGCGCCAAGCTCGCCATGTTCCTCGATGAAATCGGCAAGCGCGCACACGGTTTCGAATGAGGCGTATTCGGAAAGGTTCGCGCCCTCGAAGCCTTCATAATCGTGGATCGCCCATTCTTCGGCGTCGGGCTCCGGTGAGTCCGCCAGCATGGCGCGAACCTGTTCCCAAATCTCGTCAGGGGTGGTCGCCTCGATCCATCGGCCATGCAGGCAGCCGGAATTGTAGGCTGCAAGGCATGCCACGTAGATGCGCGGGCTATCGGGTCGCGCGGGTGCAGCGCTGGCTGCAAGAGGTGCAGCGTTTGCGAGTTGGTCAGTCATGTCAGTCTCCTTCCCCGCCCTCGTTCTTTTCCCGACAGTCGGGTGGGCGGCGAGGAGGTGCTCAGCCGGAGCGCATCAGGGCGGCGCGCAAGGGGAAGCTGTAGGTATGACGCCAAAAGACGATGAGAGATGACAAAGTCCCGCCCCCTTGCGCGACGACCGCGCTCTGGCAGACGCACCGTCCGCCCACCTGACTGATGGGAACAGATATTGAGGCGGAGGGAGGCTGGGGTGGCCATGTGAGCACGCTGAACGCGAGCGACACCCCAACGCCGTTTCCCGGTTGTGCTATTTCCCGATTCTGCCTAATTTTCTCAAACAGGCTGATTTCGGCTCAAGGGGCGGTCATGGAAACCGACATTCTGACCATCAAGGAAGTGGCGGAATATCTGCGCATTACGGAGAAAACCGCCTACCGGCTGGCCTCCGAGCGCAAGATACCAGGCTTCAAGGTCGGCGGCTCCTGGCGGTTCCGCAAGGGTGAGATCGATGCCTGGATTGACGAAGATGCGCGCAAGCGCGCCAAGGGGGACAAGGATACATGACGGCCAGTGCAACACCCGACATCAAATCGCTCAGCGGGTTCGTCTGGTCGATCGCTGAAATCCTGCGTGGGGATTTCAAGCAATCGGAATATGGCAAGGTGATCCTGCCCTTCGTGGTCATGCGGCGACTGGACTGCATCCTGGAGCCGACCAAGACGGCGGTGCTCGCCGCTCACAAATCGCTGCCCAAAGGCGTCGATGAAGAGACGCAGGACATGATCCTGTTTGGAGCGGCCGGCGACGGGATCAAGGTCTACAACACGTCAGAGCTCACCTTCGACAAGCTGCGCGGGCAGGACGCCCGGCAGCTGCATGCCAACCTCATCGACTATATCCGCTGTTTCTCGCCCAATGTGCGTGACATCTTCCTTGAGAAGTTCCTGTTCACCGAACAGCTCAAACGGCTGAATGACGGCAAGATTCTCTGGCAAGTGTTCGAGCGGTTCTGTGAGATCGACCTGCACCCATCCGCCGTCACCAATATCGAGATGGGCTATCTGTTCGAGGAACTGATCCGGCGCTTCTCGGAAATCTCCAATGAGACGGCGGGGGAGCATTTCACGCCGCGCGAGGTGATCCGGCTGATTGTCGAACTTCTGATCGCCAATGACGACACCAAGCTCACCCGGCGCGGCATCATCAGGCAGATTTACGACCCGGCCTGCGGCACGGGCGGCATGCTGGCCCTCGCCGAGGAAGCCTTGAAGCGGTTCAACGATTCGATCCGCGTCGAGCTATTCGGGCAGGAGCTCAACGGCGAATCCTTCGGCATCTGCAAGTCCGATATGCTGGTCACGGGCCACAACCCCGAACAGATCGCCTTCGGCAATACGCTGACCGATGATGCGCACGGGAACCGCAAGTTCCACTACATGCTGTCCAATCCGCCCTATGGCGTGGACTGGAAGAAGTATCAGGACCCGATCAAGGCGGAAGCCGCCAATCAGGGCCATGCCGGGCGGTTCGGCGCGGGCACGCCGCGTATTTCCGACGGCCAGCTCCTCTTCCTGCAACACATGATTTCCAAGATGCGTGACGACGAGGACGGCTCGCGCATCGGCATCGTCATGAATGGATCGCCGCTCTTCACGGGCGGCGCCGGCTCGGGGGAAAGCGAAATCCGCCGCTGGATGCTGGAGAATGACTGGGTCGAGGCGATTGTCGCCCTGCCGACAGACCTTTTCTACAATACCGGCATCCAGACCTATGTATGGCTCCTGACCAATCGCAAGCCGAAGGCGCGCGAGGGCAAGGTCCAGCTGATCGACGCGTCGGGCGAACGCTTCTGGACCGGCATGCGCAAGTCGCTTGGCTCCAAGCGACGGGAAATCCCCGAAACGGCGCGCGACCAGATTGTCCGGCTCTATGCCGATTTCCTCAATGGCGAGAGCGGCGAAGGCGACGTCGCCAAGATCTTCGACACCAGCGATTTCGGCTATCGCGAAATCCGCGTCGAGCGGCCCCTGCGCCTGCGATTCGATGTGACCGAAGAAACGCTCAATGCCCTCAGCGGCCAGAAAGCGTTCGAGAAGCTGGACGCTGCCGAGCAGGACGCCATCCGCAGCACCATCGCCAGCGCCTTTTCCGGTCAGAGTTTCACCGACCGCGCTGTCTTCCTCAAAGCGCTGAACAAGGCGCTGAAAGCCAAGGGCATCAAAGTCGGCGCGCCGGTGATGAAGGCCATAGTCGAGGCGCTTGGCGCGCGGGATGAGACGGCCGAAATCTGCCGCGACAAGGACGGTAATCCGGAGCCGGACACGCAGCTGCGCGACCATGAGCTCGTGCCGCTCAAAGAAGACTGGCGGGATTATTTCGCGCGCGAGGTCAAACCCTTCGCGCCCGACGCCTGGGTCGATCAGAGCTATACCGACGACAGTGACAAACAGGTTGGCCGGGTCGGCTATGAGATCAATTTCAACCGATATTTCTACACCTATACCCCGCCGCGCCCGCTCGAGGAGATCGACGCTGAGCTGAAGACCCTCGAGGCCGACATCGCCGCACTCCTGAAGGAGGTGGTGGCATGAGGTCGCAGAATTTTGATGCTCGAGCTTATTGCCATGTTAACCGGGCTGGGCCATATATCGACGTAATAAGACCCGCCACGCCTCGGACGAAGTTTCGGCTTCGCACTGCGCACCCTGGCGGGTTTCTTCGTTTTAGCGCCTTGTTTTCATTGAAAGCGGGGCGTGCATGAAGTTCACCAAACCCGCCCTTTCCATCGCTGACCAGATCGCGCTGATCGAGCGACGCGGCATGGCTGTGCCGGACCGCGCGCGGGCAGAGCACTATCTGCGCCATATCAGCTATTACAGGCTGCGGGCCTATTGGCTGCCCTTTGAAACCGCCGCCGAGGCCGATGGCGACCATGCGTTCAGAAATGGCGCGAGCTTTGACGACGCCGTCGCCCTCTATGTTTTCGACCGCCAGCTGCGCCTGCATGTCATGGACGCCGTAGAGCGGATCGAGGTCTCGCTGCGCGGCGCCTGGGCGCATCACCTCGCCACCAAGTACGGGCCGCATGGCTATATCGATGGCACCCTGTATGGACGCCAGGATCATTACGCGAAGGCGCTCGCAAGCCTAATCAACGAAATCGAGCGCTCCCGCGATACCTTCATCGAACACTATCGCGCGAAATATGACGATCCGGAATTGCCGCCCATCTGGATGGCGGCGGAGGTCATGTCGCTCGGACAATTGTCAAAATGGCTCGGCAATCTGAAACTCCGTGCGGACCGTCAGACCATCGCGAAGCCCTATGGGCTGGACGAGAAAGTGCTCGTGTCGCTCGCCCACCATCTCGCCCATGTCCGCAACATCTGCGCCCATCATGGCCGCCTGTGGAACAAGCAGTTCACGGTGACGATGAAGCTGCCCCAGTCACCCGCAGCGCTGAAGCTCGCGATGAACCCAGCTTCTAGCCGCCGCCTGTACAATACGCTCGCCATCATTGGTTATCTCATCGGCATCATCGCGCCCGGCTCAGACTGGCGGCGAAAGCTCATCACGCTGATCGAGGAAACCCCGCTCGCAGATACCGCTGCCATGGGCTTCCCCGCAAACTGGCAGCAGATGCCAGCCTGGAGGGTAGCGGCATGACCTTTCAATATGTTCCGATTGGCGCAGTATTTGACATTAAAAACGGCGCCACGCCGTCGTCCGGTAACGAGGAATACTGGGACGGTGACGTGGCTTGGGTAACCCCAGCGGATCTAGGTAAACTGGGGAGTCGCTATATCGAAAGCGGTCAGCGCAACATTTCCACAAGCGGTTACGCAAGCTGCGGGACACAAATGGTTCGTCCCGGTGCAATTATTCTCAGCATCAGAGCGCCGATCGGCCATATGGCCATCGCGACTCAACCGCTGTGTTTCAATCAAGGTTGCAGAGGCCTTGAACCGCGAGGCCCCATAATTTCGGAATACGCATTCTGGGCATTGAACGCTGCAAGACCAGAGCTTGAGGCTTCAGGACAAGGCACAACATTTATCGAACTCGCTCGGAGCAAGCTCCGTGCGGTAAAAATTCCACTTCCCGACCACGAGACCCAGCGCGCCATCGCCGACTTCCTCGACCGCGAAACCGCCCGCATCGACCAATTGGTGGAGAAGAAGCAGGCGCTGGTTGCGGCTCTGAAACAGAAAATTACAGATATCGCTGATCTCTTGGCCACTGGGGCGGAAGACCCGCACCGCGCACGAACATCGGTCGATAGTCCATGGCTTTCAGAGATACCGACTGACTGGCAACTCGTTCGCGCAAAATTTTTGTTCAAAGAAATGAAGCGTCCTGTCGAAGTAGAAGATGAGGTCATCACGGCGTTCCGCGATGGTCAGGTTTGCTTGCGTTCTCGACGCCGGACTGAAGGATACACATTTGCCGAATTGGAAGTCGGCTATCAGCACATCTGCAAAGGCGATCTCGTCATCCACACTATGGATGCTTTTGCTGGAGCTATCGGTGTCTCGGAAGACGATGGTAAGTCCACGGGTGAGTATGCTGTTTGCAGACCGCGTAACGAGGGAGTCGTTCCAGAATACTACGCCTACGCCCTAAGGTGCATGGCCCGCCGAAACTACATATTCGTTCTTTGTCCGTCCGTTCGTGAGAGAGCACCACGGTTCAGGTTTGTTAGATTTGCTCCCGTATTCCTGCCAGTGCCGGCCAGAGAAGAACAACTCGCAATTGTATCTCGCATCGAAAGCGAAACGACCCAGCTCAGAGCGGTTCAAGGCAAAACTCAAGAATCGATCGACCGCCTGCGCGAATACCGCGCCTCTCTGATCACCGCCGCGGTGACTGGCCAGATCGATGTTTCCGAACACACCCGCAAGGGAGACACAGACCGGCGCCTCGACGCCATCGAAGCGGAGATGCGCGCATGAAAGACGCTCAGAAACCAGACCATGTCAGCCTCAACACGCTGATTGGCCGCATGCGCGAAGGCCGGTTCGTGATCCCGGACTTCCAGCGTGAATTCGAATGGGCGCCCTGGGACATTCGCGACCTGATGCGGTCGATCTTCTCGGACTATTATATCGGCAGCCTTCTGCTCTGGAAGGCGAAAGACCAGAACATCAAGCTGCTCGCCTGCGAAGGTCTCTATGGCTACGCGGGCGGCGGCTCGCCCGAATACATCGTCCTTGATGGCCAGCAGCGCCTAACGGCGATGCACTATGCTTTCTTAGCGCCAGACATGCCCCTGCCGAACCGCGCCAAGCGTGCGATCTACTTCATCCATGTCGACAAGTTCATGGCCGGCGAAACCGATGATGCTTTTAGCTATGAGTGGCTGTCGAAAAAGACCCAGTCAATGATGGAGAATGAGCCCGCACTTTTCGAGCGGCACATGTTCCCTTTGTCGGTTCTCGGTGGTCGGAGTAAAGCCCTGTTCCGTTGGACCGAAGAATACAAGAAGTTCTGGCAGGCGCGCGCTGAGAACGCTGCGAACGATGAAGAACGAGCGCTCGCAATGGCGCATGTCGAGAATGCCACGCCGTTCGAAGATGAAGTCTCCGACATTCTGGACGAGTATCAAATTTCCTACATTGAGCTCGATAAGGAGATCGGTGTCGAGAAGGTCTGTGACATCTTCACACAGATCAACAGCAAAGGCGTTCAGCTCGACGTGTTCGACCTGCTGAATGCGCTGATGAAGCCAAAGGACATCCAGCTCAAGCACATGTACCGCGAGGCGCGCGACCGGCTTGGCTTTGTCGAAACGCCGAAAATGAATGTCTACATCCTTCAGGTGATGTCGATCCTGCGGCAAAGCTATTGCTCGCCGAAATATCTCTACTTCCTGCAGCCCGGCGTCGAGAAGCCGGTTCGATTGCCGGACGGCACACGCAGGCAAGACATTCTCGTCGCGGACAGTTCAGAATTCGTCACGCTCTGGAACCAGGCGGTTGATGCGCTGGAACGGGTGATTGCGCTGCTTCGTCATCCCCAGGAATATGGCGCAGTGGGCCAAGCCTATATTCCATATGCGTCGATCGTTCCAGCGTTCGCAGCTATCAACACACTTGTCAGCGCGCAGCCCGCCAAGCGGCAGTTGTCGGCGCGCCGCAAGGTCCGGCTTTGGTACTGGGCCTCGGTCTTTCTGAACCGCTATTCGAGTTCAGTGGAGTCGACCGCTGCGCGCGATTTCGGTGCCATGCGCGAATGGATGGCCCATGAGGACGCCAAGCCGGACCTGATCGACGAATTTGCGCTGTCGTACCGGTCCATCGATATGCGCAGCGAAGTGAAGCGCGGCTCCTCGATTTACAGCGCCATCTTCAACCTGTTCGTTCTAGCAGGCGCTCGGGACTGGATGAGCGGCGATGTCCCCCCCTATGGCGATCTCGATGACCATCATATCGTTCCGGCCTGGTGGGGACGCGAGAACAAGGTCGGCCCAGCAATCAATTCCATTCTCAACCGCTCGCCCCTCACCAGCGACACCAATCGTAATGTGATCCGCGAAAAGCTGCCGAATGAATATCTTCCAGACCTGATCGATGAGAATGGCGAAGCGGCAGTGGTCGCCATTCTTGAATCTCATTTCATCAGCAAGACCGCGTTGGACATTCTTCTGCGTGATCCCTTCACACCTGAAGACTATGAGGATTTCATCGCCGAACGTCACCGGACGCTTCTGGACGGCATCGAGAACCTGCTCATCAAGGAGCGGCTGGACCTTCCAGCAAACCTAAGAGCGCTTGATGCCTCGATCGAGCAGATTGAACTCGCGCTGCGAAGAGTGATTGTTGAAGCCATCGAAAACGATCCGTCGCTGCTCCCGCCGCACCTTCTCGGTAATGCGCAAGAGCGAATCCAGAGGGCGCTCCGCAAGAATGCGGCGCTCAGCGCAGACCGGTTCGACAGGGCAGAAGGCGTGCTCGAACACTTCGATCTCCGCGAAGTGCAGGACACGATCCTCTCCAAAGCGCTGTGGGAACGGTTTGCTGACAGGTTCAAAACAAAGGAAGCATTGAGCCAGAAATTCTCCCAACTGGCAGATCTTCGCAACACCATCCGTCACAGTCGCACCGTCGATGAGGTCACGCTCAAAGAGGGTGAAGCCAGCGTGCTCTGGTTCAACAAGGTGCTGAACTCATGACCACGTACACACCCGACAGCGCCCACCGCGAAAAGGTCCTGCAGGACCATCTCATTGATCAGCTGGTCAGCGGCGAAGGTTACCTGCGCCGCGATGCCAAGACCGACTATGACCGCGCGCTGGCGATGGACCGCGACCTGGTGGTTCGGTTTCTGAGCGAGAGCCAGCCCGAAGAATGGGAGAAACTCACCGCGCATTACTCGGACTCGGCCGAAGACACGCTGTTCACCCAACTGACCAGGGCGCTCAAGGAGCGCGACCTGCTCGATGTGCTGCGCCAGGGCCTCAAGATCGTGCCCGGCATCAAGTTCTCGCTTTGCTACTTCCGGCCTGCGAGCACGCTAGAGCCCAAACGTGTGGAGGAATATCAGGCCAATATCCTCAGCGTCATGGATGAGGTTGCCTATAGCAGCCGTCATGAAAGCCGGATCGATGTGGTCCTGTTTCTGAATGGCCTGCCCGTCGCGACGATAGAGGCCAAAAACCTCCTGACCGGTTCGACCTTCCGGCATGCCGAGAAGCAGTACCGGAAAGGCCGCTCGCCCGCAGGCGAACCTCTCCTCACCTTCCAGCGCGGCGCACTCGTGCACTTCGCGATGGATGAGGACAATGTCTCGATGACGACGCGGCTCGCCAATGGCAAGACGCGATTCCTGCCATTCAATCGCGGGCGCGAACGGGGCGCAGGCAATCCCGATGTCGCGGACGAATTCCGGGTTGCCTATCTCTACCGCCCCGGCGATTGGGGCGAGGCGATCTTCTCGCGGCGCGTCCTTCTCGAGATTGTCGGCCAGTTTATGCATGTCGAAAAGACAGGCAAAGACGTTGTGATGATCTTCCCGCGCTTCCAGCAACTGGACGCGGTGCGCCGGTTGATCTCCCATGCGGGCGCAAATGGTCCTGGCCGGAACTATCTGATCCAGCACTCGGCGGGTTCGGGCAAATCGAATACGATTGGCTGGCTGGCCCATCAGGCCATCAATCTGCATGACGGGTCGAACACCCCGGTGTTCAACACAGCGATCATCGTGACCGACCGCGTTGTTCTCGACCGCCAGCTTCAGGAAACTGTCGCCCAGTTCGAACAAACCAAGGGCCTTGTCAAAACCATCGACGGGACCTCGAAGCAGCTGAAAGAGGCGATCGCCAAGGGGGCACGGATCATCGTTACGACGATCCAGAAATTCTCAACCGATCATCTCAAGGCGATCTCCGGTCAGGGCGCGCGCACCTTCGCCGTCATCATCGACGAAGCCCATTCCAGCCAGTCCGGCAAATCGGCCCAGGCGATGACGGATGCGCTGACCCGCGATGAAACCTCAAGCGAAGATATCGAGGATCTGATCCTCGACTATCAGAAGTCCCGCGGACCGCAGGCCAATCTCAGCTTCTTCGCCTTCACCGCGACGCCGCGAAACGTGACGCTTGAGCGATTCGGCGTCAAAGGTTCGGACGGGTTGCCGGTCGCTTTCCATGAGTATTCGATGCGTCAGGCCATCGAGGAAGGCTTCATTCTGGACGTCCTCCAGAACTACATGACGTACAAGGCCTATTACCAACTCGAGAAGACGATTGAAGACGATCCGGAACTGAGCGGCCGGCGCGGGCAGCGGAAAGTGGCGCGGTTTGCATCCCTGCATCCGACCGCGATCGGCCAGAAGGTCGAAATCATTGTCGAACATTTCCGCCGCCATGTGATGGGCGAACTTGGCGGTCAGGCAAAGGCCATGATTGTCACCCAAAGCCGCGAGCATGCACTGCGCTATTATTTCGGGATCAAGGCCTATCTCGATGCTGAGAACTATGGCGACCTTCGCGCGCTTGTCGCCTTCTCCGGCGAACTCACCCATGAGGGCGAAACCTATACCGAAGCCGACCTGAACGGATTTAGTGAAACAGAGCTACCGGGACGGTTTGACGGGTTCAAGCCGGACGGCACGCCTTATCCTGACACGTACCAAATCCTGATCGTCGCGGAAAAGTACCAGACTGGGTTCGACCAGCCAAAGCTCTGCGCCATGTATATTGATCGCAAACTTGCCGGATTGCAGGCGGTACAGACACTATCGCGCCTCAACAGGACGAAAGCTGGCAAGGAGAACACCTATATTCTCGATTTCCAGAACACGATGGAGGATATCCAGACCGCGTTCCGGCCTTTTTATGAAGCGACCTCGCTTGAGGCGATGTCGGACCCCAATCAGGTCTACGAACTCGAAGGCCGCCTTTTCAAATTCGGCTATCTCGATCGCGGTGAGATCGACCGCTTCGCAGAGACATTCTATTCAGGCGCACTCAGCGGCAGCGACCGGGCGCGTCTTGAGGGCCTTGTCCGAGAAGCGGTGCAGCGCTTCGAAGCCGATGAGGATGAAGGCCGCCAGGAAGAATTCCGTCAGCTTCTGAAAAGCTATATGCGCTTCTACGGCTTCGTTGCGCAGGTTATCCGGCTCGAGGATACCTCGCTCGAAAAGCTCTACAGCTATGCGTCCTGGCTTTCGCGTTTATTGCCGAACCGTGAAGTGCCGCCCGACATAGAAATCACACAGGACATGCTCCGCCTGCAGGCCTTCAAGGTCGTGCAGAAGGAACAGGGCAGCGCTTCCCTCTCGCCGGGGGACAAGGAAGCGCTAAAGGCGATCAGCGAGTTTGGTGCCAAGCCCTATACCGAAGATGAACAGCGCGAGCTCTCGGAAATCGTGAAGGCTTTCAACGACCGTCATGGTACGGAATTCACCGAGAATGACTTTATTCGTTATGAGCCGACCTATCAGGCCACGCTCGACGACGACATGACAGACATGCTTCGGAACAATGCACCTGATGTAGTCTATTCCGCTTTCTCGCAAGCGTTCTTTCAGGGCGCGATCCGCATGTTCCAGCGTGACAATGACATGCGCGATATCGTGCTCACCGATCCGGCAGCCCGGGACAAGCTGATCCGCTTCTTTTTCAACCGGGCGCTTCGTGAGGTCAAAGGCGACGCAGCCTGATGACCTGAACCATCAGCGTCCGCGACCCCTCTGGCGCCAGCCAGTGGGAAGCGCGGGCGCGCGGTCAGCCGGCGAGGCCCAGCACCACGTTCTTTAGACGAACAACCGGACCCTCATTGAGCCTCGCCGGGCCGGTCGGCGTAGGATGGCTCCTGCGGCTCCGGGGCGAGCGCCGGGCGAAGGTCGGCGATCACCCCGGACCGCCCCGATGCCTCTCAACGGCCCCTACAGCCGGGCGAACAGCCCCGCGCCAAAGGCGCGGGCAGGCCGCAAAAGACTCCGTGCCGCTGAACGCCCTGATCAGGCGGCGGTCTTCGTGATCCCGAACTGCGACCCGAGGAGTTCGACGAGATAGCCGCCATCGCGCAGCGCTTCGGCTTTCAGGATGAGGTAACGCATGCTGTGTTTCAGCGACGGTCCATTCCAGTCCTCGGCCACGCGGTCCTTGCCAAAGATCACTTCTGCGATTTCGCGGCGATTGAGGCCGGCTTCCAGACAGTCCAGCGCGATGAGGCCATTGCGCAGCATCGCCGTTCGTTTGGTCCAGCGCGGCTCTGTCAGGTCCGGCCCATCGCCGATCAGCGCAAGCGCGGCTTTCTGGGCCTTCACCTTGCGCTCGAAGGCATCAAGATCAGAAATGGTGAGGTTCATCCTCACTGGCTCCATCCCGAGAAGGGAGAGACCTGTGCAGCGCACCTGGACGACGCAGCCCTTGCCGCGGATCAGCAGGAATTCGCGACCGATGGAATCGGTGATGTGGGTGATGTTGCAGATCGGTACGGTGCGCTCCCAGATATCGCAGGTCTGGCCGGGGCGAAGCGAGCTGCAATTGACCTCGACCTGATCGGGATAGGCAAGCCGGGTCCAGACGACATCGGCCTCGAATCCGTTCTTTGCAGGATCGGGCATAAAGGCAAAGCCGAGCCGTTCGGCCATGGTCTGAGGCACGCGGGATTTCAGGAGGCGGATGCTGGCGCAGGGCGCCTGCATCTCGGAAATGTCGTCCGGCGTGCGGCTTTCCGCGTAGCGGCGAACCTTATTGCTGCGACGGGCATATTCCCAGGCCCAGCGATCCTCCGAGAGCCGCCACAAATAATCATACTTTGCGGTGAATGCGTCTGTTTCGAGTGTGAATGTTTTCATGGTTGAACTCCCTTCTTACGAGAATTCCGGCAAGAAGTGTGCCAACGCTTGTTTGGCGCTTCTCTCTGACGACCTCAATTAAGATGTCTGAAAACAGTGTTCTAATTGCTTTGCGTCTAAACAACGACCCTTTTTCGTTTCGCTTGTGACACGAAAAACTGCCGCAAACTCTACAGAAAAGCGCATTTGTCATCCTTTACCGCAATATGCCGGAACGCGCCGCCTTGCGCCGCGTTCGGCCTCCATTTGCCGCCATTCACACTCCCGTAGAATTCATCCGTCTGCGATCCTTGGCTTTGTTGAAATGAACAGTCGGAGCCCTGGGATATGTCCCTTCATGCGCACCATACCGAAACAGAAACCCGGCGCAGCACCATGCTGCGCACGGCCTTCTGCCCGGTGGTGCGTGAGGCGCTGGAAGCGCCGGACACGATCGAGGTGATGGCCAATCCGGACGGCTCGGTCTGGATCGAGAAGGCTGGCGTGGGCGTCATCATTTCGCAGCACACACTTGCCCCTTGCGACCGCGAGCGCGTTATCCGCCTGGTCGCCTCCGGGGTGGAAGAGGCCGCTCACGCCAAGTCCCCGATCGTCTCGGCCGAACTCCCCGGCAGCGGCGAGCGGTTTGAAGGGCTTCTCCCACCTGTCTCGACCAGCCCATGCTTTTCGATCCGCAAGCCCGCGACGACGCCGTTCGAACTCGGCGACTATGTCACCCAGGGCGCCTTGGCTCCGGCGCTGGCACAGGCGCTCAGAGACGCTATCGCCAGCAAGGCCAACATCCTCATCGCGGGCGGCACATCGTCCGGCAAGACGACGTTCACCAATGCCTTGCTGGCAGAACCCTCACTCCAAAACGACCGCATTGTCATCCTGGAAGACACGCGCGAGCTGCGCTGCGCCGCGCCCAATGTGGTGCAGCTGCGCACCCATCGCGGCAGCACCAGCCTGCAGGACCTTGTCCGCTCGACCTTAAGGCTACGACCCGACCGGATCATTGTCGGCGAGGTCCGGGGGCCTGAAGCGCTCGACCTCCTCAAGGCCTGGAACACCGGCCATCCGGGCGGGATCACGACGCTTCATGCCAACTCCGCACACGGCGCGCTAACCCGGCTTGAACAGCTCACCCTGGAAGCCACACCGCGCGCGCCCTTCGACCTCATCGCAGAGGCGATTGACGTGGTCGTGTTCATGAGCCGCGCGGGCGGCCAGCGCCGCGTCGAAGAGGCGCTGCGAGTCACAGGTTTTGACGGCGAGGGGTATCAGACCGCCCCGCTCGTCTCCCGTTCCCTGTCCCTCGTCCAACATGGAGAAACCCAATGACCCTCTACACCCACCTCCAGACCGTAAACCGAACGGTGCAGGTCGCGGCCTGTATCGGCCTCGGCCTGATGATCGCCGGTCCCGCCCATGCGGCAGGCTCCGGCATGCCCTGGGAAGGCCCGCTCGATCAGATCCTGACCTCGATCGAGGGACCGGTCGCGCGCATCGTCGCGGTGATCATCATCACGATTACCGGCCTGACGCTGGCCTTTGGTGAGACCTCGGGCGGCATGCGCAAGCTGATCCAGATCGTGTTCGGGCTTTCGATCGCGTTTGCCGCGACAAGCTTCTTCCTGACCTTCTTCTCGTTCGGCGGCGGAGCGCTCATCTGATGTCTGCCGACGGCTATGAAATCCCGCTCCACCGGTCCCTGACCGAGCCAATCCTGATGGCGGGCGCGCCAAGAACCGCCGCCATCGCCATCGGGACCCTCGCGGCTGCTGTCGGCCTCGGCCTCCAGCTCTGGATACCGGGCCTTGTGCTCTGGGCGGTGGGGCATTCGGCAGCGGTATTCATGGCGCGGTCTGATCCGGATTTCATGGCCGTCGCAGGCCGCTCGACGCGCCACAAGGAGCATCTGACATGCTGAACCTCAGAGAATATGCCGACGCGCCGACGCTTCTGGCCGACTATCTGCCCTGGGCCTGCATCGTGGCGCCGGGCGTTGTCCTCAACAAGGATGGCAGCTTCCAGACGACGTTCCGCTATCGCGGCCCTGACCTCGAAAGTTCGACGGAAGAAGAACTCGTCTCCGTCATGGCGCGGGTCAATAATGTGCTGCGCCGGTTCGGCTCGGGCTGGGCCCTCTTCTTCGAAGCCCAGCGCCATGAAGTGCATGACTATCCGGAGGCGGAGTTTCCCGATGCGCTGACCTGGCTCACCGATCAGGAACGGTCATTACAGGCGGAAGAAGCCGGAACCCGGTTTGAGAGTTCGTATTATCTGACCCTGCTCTGGCTGCCGCCCGCCGATGCCACCGGCCGCGCCGAGAAGGCCCTGATCCAGCGTGTCGAAACGGAAGACGCCGCGACCTGGCGGCATAGGCTTGAGACCTTCCAGCAGCACGCTGACCGCGTCTTTGATCTGTTGGCCACCTGCCTCGCCGAGATTGCGAAGCTCTCTGACGACGAGACGCTGACTTATCTGCACTCGACGATCTCAACCAAGCGCCACCCGGTCGTGACGCCGGAACTGCCGGTCTTCCTCGACGCCATTCTCGCCGATGAGCCCTTCGCGGGCGGGCTCGAACCGATGATTGGTGAGGCGCATTTGCGCACGCTGACCATTCTCGGCTTTCCGGCCACGACCCTGCCGGGCATTCTCGACGAGCTGAACCGTCAAGGCTTTGCCTATCGTTGGGCGACCCGGTTCATCGCGATGGACAAGGCCGAAGCCGAGAAAGTCCTCGGCAAGAAACGCCGCCACTGGTTCGCCAAGCGCAAATCCATCGGCGCGGTGCTGCGTGAGACCATGTTCAATGAGCAGGCGGCGCTCGTCGACAATGACGCTGACAATAAGGCCGCTGACGCCGATGCGGCGCTGCAGGAACTGGGCAGTGATCTCGTTTCCTACGGCTATGTCACGACCACCATCACCGTTGCTGACCCCGACCGCCGCACGGTGGACGAACATATCCGAATTGCCGAGCGCATCGTGAATGGCCGCGGTTTCACCGCGATCAGGGAAACACTGAACGCGGTCGATGCCTGGCTCGGCTCATTGCCCGGTCATCCTTATGCCAATGTCCGCCAGCCCATTCTGCACACGCTGAACCTTGCCCATATGGTGCCGCTCTCGGCCGTCTGGGCGGGCGAAGACACCAATCGTCACCACAACGCCCCGGCGCTCATTCAGGCGCAGACCGATGGCACGACACCGTTCCGCCTGAACCTGCATATTGGCGATGTCGGCCATACGCTGGTCGTCGGCCCGACCGGCGCGGGCAAGTCTGTTCTGCTCTCGCTCTTAGCCCTGCAATGGAAGCGCTATGAGGGGGCGCAGGTCTTCCTGTTCGACAAGGGCCGCTCGGCCCGCGCCGCGACGCTCTGCATGGGCGGTGCACATATCGATCTCGGCGGTGCCCGCGCGCCAAGTCTCCAGCCGCTGAAAGATATCGACACCGAACATGGCGCAAGCTTTGCCGCCGACTGGCTCGCGGGTCTTTGCACCAATGAAGGCGTCGCGATGACGCCGGACCTCAAGGCAAAGCTCTGGGAAGCGATCCAGTCTCTCAGCTCAGCGCCTGAACCCGAACGCACGCTGACAGGCCTCAGCCTGATGCTGCAGGACGACACGCTCAAATCCGCGCTGCATCCGTTCACGCTGGAAGGTCCGCACGGACGGCTCCTCGATGCCGACCATGAAAGCCTCGCGCTCGCCGACACAGTCTGCTTCGAGATGGAAGAGCTGATGCATGCGAAAGGCGCCGTGGCGCCTGTGATCACCTATCTCTTCCACCGGCTGGAAGCGCGGTTTGATGGCAGGCCAACACTGCTCATCCTCGATGAAGCCTGGCTCTTCCTCGATGATCCCATGTTTGCCGCGCGCATCCGTGAATGGCTGAAGTCCCTTCGCAAGAAGAACGTGTCCGTCGTGTTCGCGACGCAAAGCCTTGCCGACATTGCGAACAGCACCATCGCGCCAGCCCTCGTCGAATCCTGCCCCACGCGCATCTTCCTGCCGAACGAGCGCGCGCAGGAACCACAATCCCGCGAGACCTATCAGCGGTTCGGCCTCAACGCGCGCCAGATCGAACTGATCAGCAGGGCCACACCGAAGCGCGACTATTACTACCAGTCGCCCCTCGGGGCCCGTGTCTTCGATCTTGGCCTCGGGCCGATTGCATTGTCCGTCTGCGGCGCGTCATCGCCCGAAGACCAGGCCCGCATGGATCGCATCTGGGCCGAGACGGAAGGCGACGGCTTTTCCGCCTGCTGGCTGATCGAAAAGGGCCTGCCCTGGGCAGCCGAGCTTCTCACCCGCTGGCCCGGCCATGCGCCGGAGCCTGAGGCGCACGCGCCCTTCAATCCCTCCCACATCCTCGCCGCCGAATAGGAGCCCCCGATGAAACGCATACTTGCCTCCGCTTTGATCTGCGCCGCGCCGCTCTCCATCCTCATCGCGCCGCCCGCTTCGGCCCAATGGACGGTGTATGACCCGGCCAATCACATCCAGAACATCTACCAGGCCATCCGCTCGCTTCAGGAGGTCAACCAGCAGATCCAGCAGCTCACCCATGAAATCGAAATGCTGGAAAACATGGCGCGCGATCTGGAAGCACTGCCGGATTCTATCGCTGACGACATCCTGCGCCGTATGCGCCGCATCGAGGAGCTGATGCGCGAGGCCGAAGGCATCGGCTACCGCGTCGAGGAAATCGAGCGCGAGTATGAAGAGGTGTACCCGGAAGACTATGGCGCCGAGCCGCCGCGTCAGGCCGTGCTCGTCGAAGAGGCCCGCGCCCGCTGGCGGCAATCGCGCACAGCTTACAGGGACAGCCTGACCGTCACGGCGCAGGTCGTCTCCACAGCGCGGGCTGACAGTGACAGCCTCGACCGGCTGATCGCGGACAGCCAGTCCGCCGTCGGCAATCTCCAGGTCGCCCAGGCCGGCAACCAGATCGAAGCCCTGCAGACCGAGCAGCTCATGCAAATGGAAGCCATGATGGCGGCCCATTACCGCGCCGAGGCGCTGGAGCGGGCGCGCCAACTCGCCGAAGCCGAACGTGGCCGCGCACGCACCCGGGCCTTCCTCGGAGAATAGCGCGCCATGGACGTGATCGACACCTTCCTTGCGACCTTCATAGCTTACATTGACAGCGGGTTCGGCCTGCTGGCGGGCGATGTCGCTTATTTGTCGACCACGCTCATCGCCATCGACATCACGCTGGCGGGCCTGTTCTGGGCGCTAAGCCAGAACACGGACGTCATCGCCGGGCTCCTGAAGAAGGTGCTCTATGTCGGCTTCTTCGCCTTCATCATCGGCAACTTCTCTCTCCTCGCCGGTATCGTCTTTGACAGTTTCGCCGAGCTTGGCGTGACCGCTGGCGGCGGGACGATGACTGCCGATGATCTCCTGCGCCCCGGCTTCATTGCCAGTGTCGGTCTCGATGCCGGTCAGCCGCTGCTCGAAGAGATCAGCGACATGCTGGGGCCGATTTCGTTTTTTCATAACTTCATCATGATCGCGGTCATGTTCGTGGCCTGGGCGATCATCATGGTCGCGTTCTTTGTGCTCGCCGTGCAGCTCTTCATCACGATCCTGGAGTTCAAGCTGACGACCCTGGCCGGGTTCGTGCTCGTGCCCTTCGCGCTCTGGAACAAGACGACGTTCCTCGCCGAACGTGTCCTCGGCAATGTCATCACCTCGGGCATCAAGCTCATGGTGCTCGCCGTTATTATCGGCATTGGCTCGACGCTCTTCTCGTCGGTGACCGATGCGTTCCGCACCGGCGATGATGTGACGCTGGCGCAGGTCATGGGCACGGTGCTGGCTGCGATTGTCTTCTTCTGGATGGGCATCTTTGCGCCCGGCATTGCGAGCGGGCTGATCACCGGCGCTCCGCAGCTCGGCGCAGGCTCAGCAGTGGGTGCTACAGCGGGCGTCGCTGCCGGGACCTATGTAGCGGGCATGGGCGGCCGCGCCGCTGTCGGCGCGGTCGCGGGCGGTGCTTCAAGCGCCGTCAAGGCCGGCGCCAGCATGGCAGGAGCGGCGCGCACCTCCTATACGCTGGGCTCTGTCGCCTCCGGCGCATCCGGCGCAGCGGGCGTCGCCGCCGGCCTTGCCGGTGTCGCGCGCGCAGGCGGGGACGCCATGCGCCGCGCTGCAAGCCGTCCTGCCCAGTCCATGCGCGAGGCCTACCAACGCGGCAGTCAGGGCGCCTGGCGCGCAACCGGCGGGTCTGAGACCGCATCCATGCAAAGCTCTGCCTCCGGATCATCCTCATCCCA
This sequence comes from Hyphomonas sp., assembly GCA_041398445.1. Taxonomy (GTDB): domain Bacteria; phylum Pseudomonadota; class Alphaproteobacteria; order Caulobacterales; family Hyphomonadaceae; genus Hyphomonas. Next base: position 309,700 of record JAWKUR010000002.1, read on the forward strand.
GAGCCCCGGCTGGGCCCGCCGCATGCAGACCAGCCAGCGCATGGGACAGGCAGGCCAAATGGCCGCCCATTCGATCCGCGACGGCGATCGCGGCGCTTCGGGCGCGAACCCAACCCTCAAAGACAAGGACGATTAGACGATGGCTTTCAGGCGATCTTCCTCCAGCTATGGGCCAAGCCCGTTCCCTGAAACGCCTTACCAGAAGGCCGGACAGGTCTGGGACGACCGTATCGGCTCCGCCCGCGTGCAGGCAAAGAACTGGCGGCTCATGGCGCTCGGCTGTCTCGGGCTCTGCTTCGTCACCTCCGGCGCGCTGGTCTGGCGGAGCATGCAATCGACCGTCACGCCTTATGTCGTGGAAGTCGATGAGACCGGCGCGGCCCGCGCCGTTTCGCCAGCGACGGAGCGCTACACCCCGACCGATGCGCAGATCGCGCATCACCTCGCCAACTTCATCGAGCACGTGCGCGGCCTCAGCGTCGATCCGGTCGTCGTGCGCGAAAACTGGCTGCGCGCCTATGACTTCGTCACTGACCGCGCCGCCACCACGCTCAATGAATACGCCTCGACCAATGATCCCTTCGCCGATGTCGGCAGAAAATCCCGCACGGTGGATGTCGTCAGCGTCGTGCGCGTCTCGGACGACAGTTTCCAGGCCCGCTGGATCGAGAAGACCTATGAGAATGGCGCGCTGGTTCGCGCCCAAAGGTTCACCGGCAACTTCACCCTCATCACCCAACCGCCGACGGATGCGCAGACCCTGCGCGCCAATCCGCTCGGCCTTTATGTCCATGCCCTGAACTGGGGTCAGGACCTCGTTACAGGAGAATGATCCCCATGCTTCGTATCCTCACCGCCGCTTCTGCCATGGCGCTATTGTCAGCCTGCGCCACGACGGAACTCGACCCCATCGATGCCAGCGCCTTCGTCGCCGCGACGCCTGTCGAGGACCGCGCTGACTACCCTGTCGAGATTGTCGAAACCGCCGTGGCACTTCCGCTGCCCGGCCAGATGATGCCCATCGGCACCCGCGTCACCACCAATCTCGATGGCAGCGTGACACGGACCTATACAAGGACCGTCAGCACGCCGTCGGTTTCACCGGCAGAAGCGATAAGACAAGGTCGCACCAGCGCCCTGATCGAACCTTCGGTCGACGGCTATGTGAACGCGATCCAGGTCTATCCCTATACCGAAGGCGCGCTTTACCGCCTCTATGCCAGCCCCGGCCAGGTGTCGGACATCGCCCTGCAGCCGGGCGAGGAACTCGTCTCGGTTTCGGCCGGTGACACGGTGCGCTGGGTGGTGGGGGACACGGTGTCCGGTTCGGGCGCGACGGCCCGCGCCCATGTGCTGGTCAAACCGATCAGCTCCGGCATCCGCACCAATCTGATGATCGCCACCGACCGGCGGACCTATCATCTGGAGCTGGAGAGCACGGAGGGCGGCTATATGGCCGCGCTCTCCTGGCGCTATCCGGCTGATGAACTGGCAGGCCTCACCGCCCGCAATGAACGCGCCATTGCAAGAGACGCTGGCAGCATTGAGCGCGGCCTGACGCTGGAAGGCCTGAACTTCGATTATCGGCTCTCCGGCGACAGCCCCGACTGGAAACCTGTGCGCGTCTTCGATGATGGCCGTCAGGTGTTCATCCAGATGCCCGAAGACATCGCCACCACAGACATGCCGCCGCTCTTTGTTCTGGGTGCGGACGGTGACGCGGAACTCGTCAACTACCGGGTGCGCGGCAATTATTATGTCGTGGACCGCCTGTTCCGTGCGGCGGAACTGCGGCTCGGCGAACGAAACCAGATGGTCGTCCGCATCTCCCGCAATGAGCGCCGTTTGCCTCTGGCTGGCCTGTTCGGGAACTGATGCCCATGTCCGAGCCCATTCCCTTCGACGAGCATGCCGAACGGCTGAAGATCCGCTCCAGCCCGAAGCCGGTTACGCGGATCAACCGCAAGGTCCTGATGGTCGGCGCAGGCCTCGGCGTGCTTGGCCTGTTCGCCGCCATGAGAATTGCATTGAAGCCACCAACCGCCGTCGATCCGGATGCAAGGCGCGAGCTCTACAACACCACGAACACACGCAAGCCCGAAGGCCTCTCCACCCTCCCGGCAAGCTATAGCGAGATTGCCCCGGTGGAAGACCGCATCGCGCGCCTTGGCCCGCCACTCTCCGGCGATCTCGGCGCGACCATGCTGCGGGCTGAACGCGAGCTTGGCATCGAACCCGAATATGTGACCCGCTTCGAGGACGATTTCCGCCCGAACCCGGCCGACGAGGCCGAACGCGCAAGGCGCATGCGCGAGGCCGCGCTTGCCGATGAAGCGGCCCGCGCGCCGGTCTTCTTCCGGCTCGACTCTCAGAGCGGTACCGCAAGCACCACCGACACCCGCTTCGCTTATCGCGACCCCGCGCTTGATCTTGGCTCTGAGCTGCTGGCGCTCGCCGCCCTGCCGCAGGGCGCGCCGTCAGCGTTCGGCCAGCCCGCCGATACCAATCTCCAGTCCCGTAAACTGGCCTTCGCCAGGGAAGGCGCGGACAGCGACATCTACAACCCTCACAGCATCGAAGACCCGGCTTCGCCCTACCAGGTCATGGCGGGCACGCTGATCCCGGCAAGCCTCGTGACCGGGATCAATTCGGACCTGCCCGGCACGATCGTCGCGCAGGTCACCCAACCGGTCTATGACACCGTGACCGGGCAATACCTTCTCATCCCGCAGGGCTCGCGCCTTATCGGGCGGTATCAGTCGGAAGTCTCGTTCGGTCAGGACCGCGCGCTCGTGACCTGGGACCGGATCATCTTCCCGGACGGGTCCTCCATCGTGATCTCGGCGCCGGGTGCTGACGCGCAGGGCTTTGCGGGGTTGTCCGACCGCACCGATCACCACTGGGACCGCGTGTTCCTCGCGGCAGGCCTCGCGACCATTCTCGGCGTCGGCGCCGAACTTGGCGCAGACGGAGACGGCGACCTGGAACGCGCCATCCGCCGCGGCACGACCGACACCGTCAACCAGGCCGGTCAACGCGTCGTCGAGCGCAATCTTGGCATCCAGCCAACCATCCGCGTGCGCCCCGGCTGGCCGGTGCGCGTGGTCGTCACCCGCGATCTCATTCTCAGACCCCATCCCCAAGGAGCCACACGATGACCCTTCGTCTCGGACAATTACCCGACCGCACCCCGGTGCGCATGAGCCTCTCGGTCGATCCCGAGCTCGCCAGCGCGCTCAGCGACTATGCCGAAATCTACCGCCAGACCTACGGCGCGGAGGAAAAGCCCGAAGCGCTGATCCCGGCCATGATCGAGAGCTTCCTGGCGTCCGACGCCGGGTTCAAGCGGGCGCGACGCGCCCTTCATTCAACCGCCAGCACGGAGACCTAAACCCATGGCACAGATCGGAACATTCACCCTGAAGGAAGGCAGCTATACCGGCACCATCCGCACCATGACCATCAATGTCAAAGCCCAGCTTGTTCCCAACAGTGACAAGGCCTCAGACGGTGCCCCCGACTTCCGCCTCTATGCCGGCGGGGCCGAACTCGGCGCTGCCTGGCGTCAGGAAAGCAAGGATGGCGAAACGCCCTACCTCGCCGTCAAACTCGACGACCCGAGCTTTGCCAGCCCCATGCGCGCGGCCTTCTTCGAGAACGAGAAAGACGGCACCGGCGTGATGGTGTGGAACCGGGCGAAGACGGTGTAATCGGAGTGCGTCATGTTGCATCGCGTAAAGGAGGGCGGGCGCACAGGGCTTAGGGATTTCGCGCGGGACCTGAACCCGCCGCCAAAGGCCCCTGCTCCGGTCACTTCAACCGATCCTGAACGGATCACGCCCGCCGACATCTTCAGGCGCCGAACCGTCAGGCGGCCGGAGCTTCGCAAGCTTGTGCCGCTCTCCGATACGACGATCTACGAACTCGAACAGAAGGGCGAATTTCCGCAGCGGTTCTACCTGACACCCCGATGCGTCGTCTGGCCCCTCGCCGAAGTGCTGGAGTGGATCGACGCCCAAAGGCGCAAGGGTCGCGAAGGCTGCGGACCGCATCCGGATTATCGAATGCGGTGAACTGTCTCAAATATCCCTCATTGCGGACAATGCTGCGTTTCGTAGGCAGCGCGCCCGTTAGCAGACATCCAATCGTTAAGTCGTATTGACTGCGACACCGCCAAAGCATCTTCCGAGCCGCCCACCGCAGGATGAGTTGAACAAGCAGCTGACGAAGGCACAGTGCATCGCTTGGCCCCGTCTTGGACTAGAGGCCGCGAAAGATCAGCCACCGCCTCTTGCAGCTACGGGGTGAGGAGCTCCTGCAACCCGCGATAAGCCGCCGCAAGCTGCTTCACCAGCGCGTCGTAGACATCAAAGAACGGCGCGGCGGCCGGGAGACCAAGGCGGCTCGTGATATCGTCCATCTTGTCCGACGCCGTCCCCGTAGATGTGAGATGCAGGTTTGCCACCCGGAGATCGTAGGTCACGAAGAGCGGCAGCATGAGATTCGAAATTGCGGAACTGCCGGGAAGCGTTTCAAGTAGTGTCTGCAGGCGCTTCAGGCCGCCAAGGCCTTTGGGATCGCCTCCGGCCGCGCTCAGCAACTTCCCGATGGCCTGTGTATCCAGAGATTCGACGTGGATCTTGTTGAGCGCGTCCGCCGCATGCTGTTGGTTCTTCACGCTGTCTGTGAGCGGCCTCGCAAAGTCGAGGGCGATCGCCACCACTTCGGCTTCAAGGTGGGCGAGCGTCGCTCCAAAATGCATCCTGGCAGCTTCGAGGAAGTCCGTCCTTGCCGCGAGTAGGTCGTTTTCCGGTGTTGGATCGGAAAATATGCAGTCGATCTGTCCATCGTAGAATTCGCTGCCGATGGAGTGATCCGATTCCACGTTTTCAGACAGCAGGTAATACTGTTCCGGCACGGGCAATGTCGCGATGTCGCCGAGCCACATCACGACGCGGCCATTTCGGTTGATGCCAAAGCTTATCTGGTTGTCTTCGTCCGTGGTGATCGTGCCGTACGTCCGAGACGCAAACGTCAGGCGATAGCCCGACGCCGTGTCGTATTTCAGCAAGACCCCTCTCTTGAAGAACACAGGTGTGAGAAAACCGTCCCCCTGCCCGCGAAGGCCAGGCAGGTATTCGTAGTCGTCCGCATCATACTGGAACGGCACGTCCGTGAAGGGGTAGCGGTCTTCAAGCTTCCTACGCGTTACGGTGACACCGGCGGATACCTTGGACACGCACTGCTCGTGCAGCCGGATGATCGAGATGCGCGATCGGTCCGGAAGATAGTCCTTCTCGCACGTAGAACACCGAAGTACGGGCAGCCCTTTGATGGCTATCCGCGCCCCTGACACAGTTTCGTCGAAGTCAGCATAAGCGAGATCGAGCCAACCGTCGCAGTCAGAGCACCTCAAGCGCTGCACGTGACCAGGCGGCGGGAAAATGTCTTTGATGTCCACGGTGCCCCCCATAGTTACACCTTCCTACTTAGACCGATGTGTTGCAACATGGGATTGTCCACGACATTCATCCAATCTGACCTGGGATCCACGATTGGCCGTTTGGCGCCATCAGCGCTGCTTCGCGCCGCAATCGCAAACGTCAGCTTTGGCCTACGCTTCATGCCGGTCGTAAAGACTCCTTCTGCGCCCGAACCGGAAGTGACGATCACCCCACCCTCGGATCAGCGGCGTAGACCGCCATGCTCTCCGGGATGATGTTCGGCTTGCGGCTTTCACCCGCAGCCCAGGCATCGATCATGTCGGCCCATTCCTGCATCATGTGGCGGCGCTGGTCTGCATATTCGGCCTTGTTGTAGACCCCACGCGAAGAGCGCCGGTCTTCGTGCGCGAGGCTTTTTTCGATCCAGTCGCGATTGAAACCAAGCTCATTCAGGAGCGTCGAGCCCGTGCGCCGCAGGTCGTGGACGGTGAAAGGCTCCAGCGGAAGCTCCATCTCGCTTGCCAGCTTGTGGGCGCTGTCGGTGATCCGGTTGAAGGTCGCATTCGATATCGGGCGAAACGTGTCATAGCGCGACGGGAAGACGTATTTCGATCCGCCTGCGCAGGTTTTAAGCGCCACCAGAATATCGAGCGCCTGGTTCGACAGATAGACATTGTGGTCGAGGCCGGTCTTCATCCGCTTCTTCGGGATGGTCCAGACCGCATCCTGGAAACTGACTTCATCCCATGTCGCATGGGCGACCTCGGTCTTGCGCTTCATCGTCAGCAGGATGAATTTCACGCCGAGCTTCAGCGTCGGATTGGCGGTGATCTCTTCGAGCACGCGATAGAGGACCCGGATCTCCAGCGGCGTGAGCGAGCGGTCGCGGGGCCGGACACGCGCGATCGACCGGGGATCGACCTCCTCGGCGGGATTCTCGACACGGATGCCGTGCAAATTGGCGAAGGCGTAGATGAGCTTGATGAACTCGCGGGCGTGCAGCGCCGTTGAAGGCGCGCCCCGCTTCTTGATCTTGTCGCAGAGCTGACGGACGTCCTCGCTCGTCACTTCGCGCAAGGTGTAATTGCCCAGCGCCGGGATCAGGTCACGATCGACAATGTGACGACGCATGTCGCGGGTCGAGTCCGACATCTCGCTCTCAGCGAGCCAGCGCTGAGCAAGCTCCCCGAACGTCCCTTCGGATTTCGCTTTGGCCTTGGCCCGCTTCTTTTCCTTGGCGGGTGAGACACCCTCATCCACGAGCTTCTTCGCATCGATCAGCTTCTCGCGCGCAGCCGCCAGCGTGATCCCGTACTTGCCATAACGCCCGATGGTCAGCGTCTCCCGGCGCCCGTTCACACGGTAATCGTAGCGGAAGGTCTTGGTGCCCGTCGGCGCGACGGACACATAGAGACCGTCCCGGTCTGCGACCTTGTAGGGTTTATCCTTTGATTTCAAAGACTTGATTGCAATATCGGTCAGCATGTTGCGCCTCCTTCCCACCAATTTTACCGTCAGGCCGAAATGGCCAATTTTCCACAACAAAAAACTTATTTTTCAATGCGTTATGCCGAAAAAATACCGTCAGGCCGCCAAAATGGGCTGACGGTATTTTGACTTTAGGCAGGAAGAGGCAATTTGTATACCGTCAGGCGATACCGTCAGAATGTTCCGTTGGCCCGCGATAGAAGGCGATAGACACCGAACGAAAATCGGTATCAAGCTATTGTATTTGTTGAATTTATTGATCGTTCGCGATAGTCCGCGAGAGACGCGGAATCATTCCCACTCGATCGTGCCTGGTGGTTTGGACGTCACATCATAGACAACGCGGTTGACGCCCTTCACCTCGTTGATGATGCGTGTCGCAACACGGCCAAGGAAGTCATGCTCGAAGGGGTAATAGTCCGCCGTCATGCCGTCGGTCGAAGTAACCGCGCGCAAGGCCAGCACCGCTTCATAGGTGCGCTCGTCACCCATTACGCCGACGGTGTTGACCGGCAGCAATACGCTGAAAGCCTGCCAGATCTCTTTGTATAGCCCTGCCTTGCGGATCTCCTCAATGTAGATCGCATCGGCTTTGCGCAGCGTGTCGGCTTTCTCGCGGGTGATCGCACCGGGGATGCGGATGGCGAGCCCCGGGCCCGGGAACGGGTGGCGGTCGACAAACGCGTCGGTCAGGCCGAGTTCACGGCCAAGGGCGCGGACTTCATCCTTGAACAGTTCACGAAGTGGCTCGACCAGCTTCATGTTCATGCGTTCCGGCAGGCCGCCGACATTGTGGTGGCTCTTGATCGTCACGCTCGGGCCGCCAAGGGCGGAGACGCTCTCGATCACGTCAGGATAGAGTGTGCCCTGCGCGAGAAATTCAGCGCCGCCGATCTTCTTCGCTTCTTCCTCGAACACGTCGATGAAGAGGCCGCCGATGATCTTCCTCTTGCGCTCGGGATCTGTGACGCCATCGAGCTTGCCGAGGAACAGTTCCGACGCATCCACATGGACGAGCGGGATATTGTAGTGCTCCCGAAACAGGCTGACGACCTGGTCGCTTTCGCCGGCTCGCATCAGGCCATGATCGACATAAACGCAGGTCAGCTGATCGCCGATCGCTTCATGGATCAGAACTGCGGCGACGGATGAGTCTACACCACCGGAAAGGCCACAGATGACCCGCCCCTGCCCGACCTGCGCGCGGATCTTCTCGACCGCTTCTGCCCGGTAGGCCGCCATGGTCCAGTCGCCCTTCAGCCCGGCCACACCATGGGTGAAGTTGCGAAGCAGTTGGCGGCCATGGGTCGTGTGGACGACTTCCGGGTGAAACTGGGTTCCGTAGAAGCGCCGCTCAGGATCGGCGATAATTGCATAAGGTGCGCCGGGCGATTTCGCGATCACACCAAAGCCGGATGCCATCTCAGCGACGTGATCGCCGTGGCTCATCCAGACTTGCTCGTGGTCGCCCGAATGGAACAGCCCCTCAAGGAAGGGGTCCTCGACGACTTTTTCGATGAAGGCCCGGCCGAACTCCCGGCTGGTGCCGCCTTCGATCCGGCCACCCAGCTGGTGCATCATCAACTGCTGACCGTAGCAGATACCGAGCACCGGCACGCCGGCCTCGTAGATCGCCCTGTCCGCCATAGGGGCGTTATCCCAGTAGACGCTGGAGGGACCTCCAGACAGGATAATCGCCTGCGGGTCGTATTCGGCCAGAAATGCCGCGTCGACTTTGTTGAACGGATGGATTTCGCAGTAGACGCCGCTCTCGCGGAGCCGCCGGGCGATCAGCTGAGTCACCTGGCTTCCAAAGTCTACGATAAGGGCGCGTTCGTGTCTCTGGTCAGTCATGGCGCCGCTTAGCCGAGGATGAGAGATTCGTCTATATCCAGATGCGGCTGCGGCGCCGCAGCGCTTGACCCTGCCTCCGGACCGTCATTTCCTGCGGCTATGACAACTGCTCTCACACTTGAAGCCCGCAAGCAGACCGCATTCGAATACGCACGCTCTGGCCAATATGCCGAAGCGGTCTCCCTGCTTCTGTCTGTCTTGAAGGAGGCGCCCCGGGATGTCCCGTCCCTTCTTCTGCTGGGGGATGTGCAGCATGCCGCCGGTCAGACACAGGATGCTAGCCGTTCCTATAAAAGTGCACTGCAGGTCATACAACTTGCTGGCGGTCAGGTTCCGCCTGCCCTTCAGCAGGGAATCCGCCGGGCGCAGGCCCGGCTTGGGGAATATGCGCAGGCTTATGAAGCCTTTATCGAAGGCGAGTTGCCTAAGTCGGCGCGCTCCAGCCGGTTCGATCAATCGGTGGATATTCTGCTCGGAAAGTCCGGTATCTATCTGCAGCAGCCGACGCGATACTATTTTCCGGGCCTGCCACAGATCCAGTTTTACGACACAGCAGATTTTCCCTGGGTGCCGGAACTTGAGGCGAAGACAGCAGATATCAAAAGCGAGCTGATGGGCGTCCTCGCCGATCATGCGGCGTTCCGCCCTTATCTTGAGCGGGTGGATAGCCAGCCGAACGTGAAAAGTCATGCTTTGGTCGGCAATGACGACTGGAGTGCCTTCTATCTCTGGAAAGATGGTGAGCGGGTTGAGGAGAACTGTGCGCGCTGCCCGATCACGGCGGCGGCGTTTGAGAACATCCCACTCGATTATCTTCCGGGACAGGCGCCGAGCGTGCTGTTCTCGCTTCTGAAGCCCGGTGCGCATATTCCGCCGCATCATGGGCTGATCAATACGCGGCTGATCTGCCACTTGCCGGTTCTGGTGCCGGGGCCTGCCTGGCTGCGTGTGGGCAGCGATACCCGCCACTGGCAGGAGGGTAAGGTCTGCATCTTCGACGACAGCGTGGAGCATGAAGCGAAGAATGAGGCCGATCAGACCCGCGTGGTTCTTCTGTTCGACATCTGGCGGCCGGAGCTCTCGGCGCAGGAGCGCGCGGAAGTGACGAAGTTCCTGGGCGCGATCTCAACCTATTCCGGCCAGAAGATCGTCAGCGGCAACTAGAGCTTCCGCAGGACCGCAAAGAAGAAGCCATCCGTTCCGGCGCGCCGCGGTGTGAGGCGTACAGAGCCTGTCGGGCCACGGAAGCGGCGGACCATTCCGGCGCCCTCTTCTGTCAGCAAGCCGGAGCCGATGGCGGCTTCGGCCGCGTCCTCTTCCTTAAAGCCGTCATTTCCAGCGAGGAATTCCGCCACGCGGTCCTCATCTTCTTCCATGAGGAAGCTGCAGGTGGCGTAGACCAGCCGGCCACCGGGTTTCACGAAGGCTGAGGCCTTTGCTAGAATATCGGTTTGTTCCTGCATCCGCTTGTCGAGCTGGCCCGGCTTCAGGCGCCATTTGGCGTCCGGCCGGCGGCGCCAGGTGCCGGTTCCGGTACAAGGCGCATCAACGAAGACGAGGTCCATCTGGCCTGTCAGGTCCTCCAGTTGCATCGGTTCTGACGGGTGAACCAGCTGAACATTGTGTGCGCCGGAGCGTTTCAGGCGCGGGATCAGGGCCGAGAGGCGGCGTCCGTCGATGTCATAAGCGAAGATCTGTCCCTTCCCCTGCATCTGGGCCGCCAGAGCGAGCGTCTTGCCGCCGCCGCCCGCGCAATAGTCCAGCACTTGTTCACCCGGCTGGGCATTCGCCGCCGCTGCCGCGATCTGGGAACCGGCGTCCTGCACCTCGACCCAGCCCTTGGAATAAGCCGGGATGCTTTCGAGGCTCGCCTCGCGCTGGGAAGGATCGCGGGCCGGAATGTGATAGGCATTGTGGAGCAGCGGCGAAGGCTCAGCCTTCGCGCTTTTCAGCGGTGCGGCGGCCTTCTCGGCGTCCACTTTCAGCGTGTTGACCCGCAGGTCGACATCAGCGCGGACGGCCATGGCTTGAGCCTCGACGGCGGCCTCTTCGCCGAACACGCGTGCAAGGTGCGGCGCGAGCCATTCGGGATAATCGCCCTGCACATGCGGCGGGGCGGTCGGGTCCGGCGCCATGACGAGGCGTTCGCGCTCTTGCAGGGTGAGCTTTGAGGGGGCGTGCTCCTCATCCATCGCGGCGTCGATCTCGCGGATGTTCCAGCCCCAGGCATGGGCCAGCGCGCCGAGGATCAGGCCGCGTGGTGTGTCGTCGCCCATGGCGTGGGCAATCGAGTTCTTCTTGCGCAGCGCATCCAGCACGAGGCCGGAAACCCATGCGCGGTCTTTCGAGCCGGCATAGCGGGCGCGCTTGCCCCAGTCCCGCGCGGCGGATTTCACTGGCTGGTGACGGGTCAGCACGTCTGAAAGAACTTCGATAGCTGCCGCGATACGTCCGCCGTTGCGCATGATTTCCTTGCTCCTTTTCGGGAGGGCTGTGTTAGCGTCCTAAAAAACATAAGGAAACCGGAAAGGGCGGAAGATGCTGGAGATAGAGCTGCCGGAGGGGCTGCGCCAGGCCACTGCGGCCGACTGGCGGCAGATGGGTGATATTACGGGCGAAGCCTTCGAGACCGACCCGGTGAACCTCTGGATTTTCGGGCACACCCACGCCCTGAAGCCGACCTTTTCCCTGCTCGCGCAGGCGCTCTATCTCAAGCATGGCATCTGCCATCTGGCGGGCGATGGCGGGGCGACCATGTGGATCGAGTCGCAGAACCGGCGAGAGCTGGGCCTCGGCCCGACACTGCGCCTGTTGCCGACGCTTCTGTTCAAGGGCACGCAAGGCTCTGTTGTGCGGGCGCTGAAGGCTGGCAAGGTGATGGACGAACACCACCCCAAAGACCCGCACCTCTACCTCTTCACCATAGGCACGCGGAAAACGGCCCGTGGACAGGGTCTCGGCAAGCTGATGATGGCGCCGATGAAGGCAGCCGCCGACAAGGCGCGCCTGCCCTGCTACCTAGAAAACTCGAACCCGATGAATACCGGCTTCTACCAGAGCCACGGCTTCGAGCGGATGAAACTGTTCGAGGTGGGCCCCGGCGCCCCGCCGATGGAAGCCATGTGGCGGGAGCCGCGCGATCCCCAGCACATGTGACCGGCGCGGGCCCTGCCCGTCCGGCGATGAGGTGTTGGATAGAGGCGTGGATCAGCTGGAATTGTTCCACTGGTCAAAGGCGTCCGCCAGCAGCATGGGAAGTGCCGCCGCGATGGCGCCAAGTTCCGGCTTCAGCCGGTGCGTGGGCATGGCCTGGCAAATCGGACGTGGCGCCCCTGCCCGGCGGCGGCGTTCCATCACGCGGGCAAGACGCACGGCATATTTTTCCGGATTGCGCAGGATGCGGGCAAGCGCCTCGAACCGGCGCATGAGGCTGGCCGCAGGAACGGGACCGGAGGCCCCTGCGCCGCCTTCCGGAAAACCGGGGCCTTCCAGCGTATAGACCTGTGTCTGGCCGCTGAGCGCGATGCTGAATGGAATCTGTGCCTTCGTTATAATGGGCTCGTCGTCTTCCCGGGACCTTGCCTGCGGACGCGGTTTCACCGCTTCAAGGCACAGGCTGAGCGCCATCAGCATGATCAGACGGCGGAGGATGACGGCCAGTTCTTCATATGCGCCTTCAGCCGCCGCGCAACGGATTGCGGGACGGTTTCCGGCTCGTGCGTCAGCCCGGCATCATAGGTGGCTTCCGCCAGGCTGATGCGGATCTGCTGAAGGGTAAAAAGGATGTAGTCCGTGCTCATGCGCGCAGTATGGCGCAAGCGCGTAGGCGGTAGGATTGGGTGGTGGATAGAGCTGCCATACCGGCCTCTCCCTGAAGGGAAAGGCCGGTTCAGCCTACGATTATCAGCCGCGCGACAGCGAGTAGTTCGGGCTTTCGCGGGTCATCTGGACGTCGTGGACGTGGCTTTCCTGCAGGCCAGCACCGGTGATCTGGACGAACTCGGCCTTGGCGTGGAGTTCATTGATGTCCTTCGCACCGACATAGCCCATCGCCGCGCGCAGGCCGCCGACCATCTGGTGGATGATCGGGCCGAGCGGGCCTTTGAACGGCACCTGCCCTTCAATGCCTTCCGGAACGAGCTTGTCCGCCGCCGCGTCTTTCTGGAAGTAGCGGTCAGCCGAGCCGCGGGCCATGGCACCGAGGCTGCCCATGCCGCGATAGGCTTTGTACGAACGGCCCTGATACAGGAAAACTTCACCCGGCGACTCTTCGGTGCCTGCGAACATGGAGCCCATCATGGCCGTCGCCGCACCAGCCGCGAGGGCCTTGGCGAAGTCACCCGAGAATTTGATACCGCCATCTGCGATGACCGGGATACCGGATGCCTGGGCAGCATTGGCGCAGGCCTCGATAGCGGTGAGCTGGGGCACACCAACACCCGCGACGATGCGTGTGGTGCAGATGGAGCCCGGGCCTATGCCGACTTTCACGGCGTCAGCGCCGGCGTCGATCAGCGCCTTGGTCGCTTCGCTCGTCGCGACGTTGCCGGCGATGATCTGGACGGCGTTGGAGATTTTCTTGGCGCGGGTCACGGCCTCGGCCACGGCCTTGGAGTGGCCATGCGCCGTGTCGATGACGACCGCATCGGCGCCCGCTTCGATCAGGGCGGCGGTGCGCTCGAACCCGGCATCGCCAACCGTGGACGCAGCGGCGACGCGCAGGCGGCCCGCCGCATCTTTCGCGGCGTTCGGGTTTACGGCGGCCTTGTCCATGTCCTTCACGGTCAGCAGGCCGAGGCACTTGTTGTCCTTGTCGACGATGACGAGGCGTTCGATCCGGTGCTTGTGCAGCAGGCGGCGGGCCTCTTCCGAAGGGGTTTCCATCTCGACCGTGACGACTTCACGGGTCATCAGGTTCGCTACCTTCTCGTTCAGGTCTTCGGCAAAGCGCGTATCGCGGTTGGTGATGATGCCGACGACCTGTCCATTGTCCTCGACAACCGGGATGCCGGAGAAGCCGGTGCGTTTCTTCAGTTCCTGCAGGTCGCCCAGTGTGGCGGTCGGGGAAATGGTGATGGGGTTCATCACCACGCCGCTTTCGTATTTCTTGACCATGGCAACTTCACCGGCCTGCTCCTCGATGGAGAGGTTGCGGTGAATGACCCCGATGCCGCCAGCCTGTGCCATGGCGATGGCGAGGCGGGCTTCGGTGACCGTGTCCATGGCCGCTGAGATCAGCGGGATGTTGAGCGGAATGGCCTTCGTCAGGAAGGTCGAGACGTTGACGTCGGCGGGTAGGACCTCGCTCGCGCCGGGCTGGAGAAGCACGTCGTCAAAGGTGATCGCTTGTCGGATTTTCATGTGGGGAGCTCCCTTTTCGGCCCCATAATGGAGTCGCGCCTGCTTGAAAAGGGGGGTGTCTGTCTCTAATGCAGGATCATCCACTTTCGGGGGAATATTTCCGTGCAAAAGATCCTGCTGGCGAAATACGCCATCCCTATGGCATTGGCGCTTGCCCTGGCTGCATGTGGCGCGGCGGACAAAACAGGATCCACCGAGACAGAGGATGAGGCTGCACTGGAGGTGCCGGTACGGGATGTGCGGCCGGCGAAAGACTCCTTCTATGGCCCTGTCCTGCAAAGACTTGACGATGACATGCGCCGGTATGTGGATACCGGTATGGTCGCCAATATCTCCTATGCGCTGATCAAGAACGGCGAATGGGTGCAGACCGGCTACTACGGAACGCGCACACTGGATGGAACAGATCCGGTCGATGAGCACACGATTTACCGGATCTACTCCATGACAAAGGCGGTAACGGCAGTTTCTTTGCTGATGCTGCTTGAGGAAGGCCGCTTCAGCCTGGACGATCCGATCACGCTTTATCTGCCGGAACTTGAGGGGCTCAAGGTCACGCGCAGCTATGGCGCCAGCGACGGGCGGGGGCTGCGCACGGTCTCGCGTCCACCAACCATGCGCGAATTGCTGACCCATACGGCCGGCTTTGCCTATGGGGCCGGACGGAGCGATTATGCCAACAAGGTCTTCCTTGAACGCAATGTCGAAGGCGCGAAGACCAATGAAGAGTATCTGAAGCGGATTGCTGGTGTGCCCCTCATGTACGAACCGGGCACGGCCTGGGCCTATTCTGCTGCGTCCGACCTGCAGGGCATTATTGTTGAGCGGCTGACCGGCGAACGCCTCGGGACCTTCATGAAGGAACGGATCTTCGATCCGCTCGGCATGGTGGATACCGGGTTTTCCGTCAGTGACGAACAGCGTGCACGGCTTGCGGATTTTACGGTCTGGACCCCGGGGGAGCCGCTGACCAGGGTCACCGGTCCGCTGCAGGATATGAAAGCCGTCAACTTCCCCCGGGATGCTGGCGGGCACGGGCTGGTCTCAACGATCGCGGATTATCAGCGCTTTGCACAGATGCTGCTGCAGGACGGCTCGCTGGATGGCGTCACCCTGCTGAACCCGGCCTCCGTTAACCTGCTCAGGACAAATGGGACAGCTTTCCGAAACCCCGAAACGGGATTTCCGATACACGAATCCGCGCGGGGCGCAGGTTTCGGCTTCGGCGTGGGCGTGATTACAAACACAATCCGTTCAGGGCTGGGGGCGCCGGAAGGAAGCTATTTCTGGGACGGCGCCTCCGGTGCCTGGTTCTGGATCGACCCCATGCACGATATCGTTTTCATTGGCATGGTCCAGAGCGACCCAGCCACCCCCGTGCGCCCGCGCCGGACTGCCATGGTCGACGTCTACCACGCCCTTTTTACGGACTATTTCCCCTCCAGGCCAGCGGTTGAGGATGGGGACTTCAACTGAGGCGCCGCTTGGCTGTCCGCCCCAGCGCCATCGCCACGCTGAGGCACCGAAAGGGTAATTGACGTTACGTACGAACCTCCCATAGAAATTAGTTACAAATGAAAATAATTGCTCTGGGAGGAGCGCCAAATGAGGCTTTCGGACTACGGGTTGTCCCGTGAGAGAGGATTCCTTGCGTCTTTTGATCCGGAAAAGGTGGAATTACCCCACCCTCTGAAACCAGCCCGGGAGATGGCGCTGTCCATCCCTCAATTGATCTGCACCGGCCGCGTGCGGGCCTTGCTGGAAAGGTTGCCGGTGATTGACCTCACCGATTTCTGTGCAACCGCCAGCGAGGCCGAGCAGCGCATCGCGATGCTGCACTATTCTTTCATGGTGCAGACCTATGTTTGGGGTGAGCCGGAGGCCCCGAAGGCTTTGCCCGCGTGCCTTGCCATTCCGATCTGGCAACTCGGCAAGAGCCTCGGTCAGCCGCCCTTGCTCCCCTACTCTTCCTACACATTGGAGAACTGGGCCCTGATCGATCCATCCGGGCCAATCGACTTGTCGAATGTGCGAGTCCTCCAGCACTTCGACGGCGGCATGGACGAGGCATGGTTCATCCTCGTCCATGTCGCGATCGAAGCCCGGGCTGGTGAAATGCTTGAGGAAGCCCTGAACCTGATCACAGCAACAAATGCGGGCAACGCCGATGAGGCTGCGCGCTGCCTGTCCGTCATGTCCGGCGTGTGGGACGACGTGAACGCGATCTTCGACCGTATGCCAGAGCGATGCGATCCCTATTGCTATTTCCATCGAGTGCGGCCGTGGATCCATGGCTGGAAAGATAATCCGGCCCTGGGTGGCGGCCTTGTCTATGAAGGCGTCAAAGAGGCGGGTGGTACGCCTCAGGCCTTCCGTGGGCAAACGGGATCGCAATCGTCCATCGTGCCAACGATGGATGCCTTGCTGAGCGTCGGCCATGCCGCTGACCCGCTGCGAAGCTTTCTTGATGAGCTGCATGCATATCGTCCGCCAACGCACCGCAGACTGATCGAGGATGTGCGAGCTGCCAGCAAGGTGCGCGCCTTCGTGGAAGGTGCTGGCGATGCCGAGCTGAAAACCCTCTATAATGAAAACGTGTCAAAGCTTGCACGTTTCCGGACGCGTCACCTTGAATACGCAGCCAGTTACATCAACAAGCAGTCCAAAGGCGGCAGCGGAAACGATCCCGATGTCGGTACGGGTGGCACGCCATTCATGAAATACCTGAAGAAGCACCGGGACGAAGCAGAAGCTCACCTTCTGCCAGTCTGAGTGCGGATGGCTTAGTCGACGCAAATCGACCGGGCCACCTTTCCGTTCTCAACTGTGGTATAACACCCGAAAGAAATGTCCTGGGACTGGCACACGCCCTCCATGGGTGTGTCCGGCCCGGGAATCTCGATGCCTTCCGGCGCACGACAATCCCCGAGACAATCATCTCCATCATGACAGGACTTTCCGGCATCCGGGTAAGTCTGCACACAATGTTCCCAGCCCGCACGTCCGGCCCGCTCCACCGTTCCGCCAGCCTCCTCACAACGCACCCGCTCTGCATCGGTTGCAAATTGTGCTGCAAACTGAATACGCTCATAAGGCGGCAGCGTGTTGCCGAAATCCGGATGGGTGTCATGAAACTCCCGGATGGCACTGCAGGCGGCAATTACTGAGATTGCCGCCCCGGCAAGGACCAGACGTCGGATCTTCATCCGGGCCATCTTTCAAAGGCCGGTACGCCCTCGGGGATGTGATGGAAGCTTGGCGCGTCTGCCGTCTGCATCACGACCTGGGGGGCTCCGAAGACTGAAACATCATCGAGCGAGCCGACCTTGATGATGATAGCCTGGGGCAATGCCGGAGACCTTGTCACAAGGTGGGTGCCGCAGGTTGGACAGAATTCGCGCGTGGCTGCACCCTGAAAGTCACTTCGCGTGAATTGTTTTGGCGTGCCCTTGGTATAGGAAAAGCCTTCCGCAGGCATCGCAAGGAAATCATTCGCCTGACCGCCGGTAATATACTGGCATTCCCTGCAATGACATTCGCCCTTCATAACTGGTTCGCCTTCCGCAAGGTAACGGATTTCGCCGCAATAACAGCCGCCTGTTATGGTCATTTCCAACCCTCCTTTTCTTTCCCCGGCATTCTGATGCGTCAGGCGCTGTCGGGCAAGTGAGAGTTAATTGGAACGCTTTTCCCGGTTTGCGCATAGGTTCAGTGGAGGGAGTGATGCGTAAGGGATCGGAAAGCGCTTCCTATGGTTTGGAACTCCTCGATACGACGCCAAATCACCGCCACATCAGATGTATCTGTTGATGATGCAATTGCCCGCGCACTGAGCATCGCCAGAGCGGGCTACAAGGAACCGGCCTGGTTCGACGTGCTGACGGCTCGAGGGTTCATCTCGAATGGGCGGGTTACCCATTACCAGGTCACTCTGGATTTAGGCTATGAAACGAGCAATCCGACGCATGACGGGATATGCAGTAACGAATTCTATTTCCAGCGCGCGTGCGGAGGCGCCCAGCATTGTGATGCGCCTCACACGATCGAGACACGGATTTAATTCATCTTTTTTGATTTAAAGCCCCCTTCGGCCCTACTTTAAAGGGGATTTTGCTCGAATTT
>JAWKUR010000003.1:0-288027 GCA_041398445.1 Hyphomonas sp.
TTTGTAATCAGAGGGTCGCGGGTTCGAGTCCTGCAGCCGGCACCATGACGGGGTTTCCGACATGTTCAGGCGAATGCGCCCCCACCTGCGCCAAAGTATTGCGCTAGGGGCATGTTCCCTGTGTAGTCATCAGGCAGGGGGATGAGGTGATACTGTGAGCGAACCGGATGGCATAATCAGCACCGAGCGGATGGACTGGGACAACATGCGTGTGTTCCGGATCGTCGCGGAACTGGGCAGCATGAATGCCGCTGCACACCGGCTCCAAGAGTCTGCTCCCACGATTGGCCGCAAGATCGATCAGCTGGAAAAAGACCTCAATACGGTTCTTCTGGTGCGCACGACCCGCGGGGTTGAGCTGACCGATGCCGGGCGCATCGCCCTCAGCCATATCCATGCCATGGCAGAGTCGGTCGGCGAGGTGTTCGAGAATGCCGGCAACCGGGACCGCGACGTTGAAGGACGTATCGTCCTGGCAACCGGTGACGGCCTTGGCCCCTACTGGATTGCACCGCGCCTGCCTCAGTTTCAGGAAGCGAACCCCAAGGTCCAGCTGCGTCTGCGCGTCGTCGATACGGTGCCGGACCTGCTGGAAGGCGAGGCGGACATCGCCATCCAGTTCTCCGAGCCGAAATCGCCGGAGATCATCGGCCGCAAGCTGGGCGTGCTTCACTATATGAGCTTTGCCTCCGAGACCTATCTGGAGGGCCGGGAGCTGCCGAACAGCCTGTTCGAGTATTATCGCTACAAGACGATCCTTCACGAAGGCTATGTGCACCAGATCGAGCGCTGGGCGCCGCGGATCGCCGAACTGAAGAAGATGATCGACTATTCGCTGGTGACGAATTCGGCAGCGGGCATGATCGAGGTGTGCGCGAACGGCGGGGGCATTGCTGTGTTGCCGTCATATATCGGCGATGTGGACCACCGTCTGAAGCCGCTGAACCTGCCGGAGATCGCGCCCATCCAGTTCTGGCTGACCTATACCGAACGGGTGCGCCGTCTGCCGCATGGCCAGGCCGTTCTGGATTGGCTGTGGACGATTTTCGACGAGCGCCGGATTGCCTGGTTCCGGGATGCCTTCGTGCATCCGTCCCAGATCAAGCGGGGCGCGGACTCCCAAATCGCCCGGATTTTCTAGGCAAGTCTGAAAACCGGGCGATAAAGGAAATTCAGGGCAGGGTGGCTCAGTCTGCGGACAGGGCCTTGAGAACGCGTGCCATGGCGCCGAGCTTGTCGACGGAGTTGGCGCGGTTGATCCAGGAATGGCACTCGTTGCGGGCCTTTTCCAGCGGATCGGGAGCATTGCCCTTTTGGGCATTGGTGTCTTCGAACAGGTCGGTGATGTCCACGCGCAGCACGTCTGCGACGTTCGACAGCATGCCGGCGCTCAGGCGGTTGGTGCCGGTTTCGTATTTCTGAAGTTGCTGATGAGAGATGCCGAGTTCCGAACCGAGCTCTGCGAGCGTCATGTTGCGGTCCAGGCGAAGTTTGCGGATTTTTTCCCCGACCATCTGATCAATTGCGGTGGGGGCGCGGGATGTAGTCTGTCGACGAGCTGGCACTTGCATTTCCTTAGAAGTTTATAGATTGCAGGAGTTGAAAATCTTCTCCCTAAGGGTGTTTAAGCAATTCATCTGCTTGCAAAAAAAATGAAAGACTAGGGGGTGGTGCTTGTTCGGCACCTTACGTTGCTATCTTTTAATGGACATGTTTCCGCACAGTAACTGCCTATAAAATCAGGATTTATCCTTAGGCGTGTGCAACTTTCACCTTCTGCAGTTATTCTTACAGAAGTTGCCTCGCGAGCAGGGTGAAAAATGACCCGTTTAGTAGTCTTTTTTCCACCTGACGGAGACCTTGCTTTCGCCGGTCGCGCTGGTTTCCGAGGTCACGGAGACCTGTGGTTTGGGCTGCCATTCGACCTCTACCGAACTGCCTTCCGCACCTGCAGATTTGAGTTCAAGATAGACATCGTCGCTCAAATATTGGCCAACGCCGATCTCGGCGCTGCCTGATTCTGAGGTCCCGATGGAGAATCGGTCGACCCCAAGCGCCGCCTGAACCTCGCTGGCCGGGTCGAAACCGGTCGAGTTACCGGACAGCCGGGCGATCGTGTTGGCGAGTTGGGCCGCTTCCAGGGCTGAGAGGTCCATTGAGGAGCGGCCAAAGAGGAGGCGGGAGAGGATCTCGTCCTGAGGCAGCTCAGGTGAGCTGGAAAGCTCGATCACCGGTTTCACCGGCGAGCCGCTCACATCCACATTCACATCGAAGCCGTTCACAGTCCGCTCGGCGGAGAGAGCAATCTGGGCGCGGTTGATCGGGCCATCAAACGAGATCGTGCCCGTGTCGAAAACGAATGGCCGTCCGGCCAGGTCGAGATCGCCACGGATCAGCGTGGTCTTGCCATTGAGGCGCGGGGCGGCAGGTGTCCCGGTCAGCTTCAGGTCTGCCTTCCATTCGCTTTCGAGCCCGCGTCCGGTGACATAGATCCGGCGCTCTGCATTGAGGGCAATGTCCAGGGCGAGCGTGCGGCGCAAGCGGCTAGGTGTTGGTTCGGCGGGCGGGTCGTCCGTCCAGCGCACGTCGAGGGCATGGGGGCGCGACGAGGGCAGATTGTCCAGCGAGTAACGCGCCTGGGTCAGGGTCACTTCGCCGGACAGTGTGCGTGCCTCCGCGCTGTCTGCCAGAACCAGCTTGCCCGTGCCGCGCGCATTGTTGCCATCGCGATTGTAGAGGAGGAGGTTGCGGAACTCGGCTTCTAGATCCGTGCTTTGCCCCGCGAGGCGGCCATTGATGGCAAACGTGCCACCGCCAGGCGCGCCGGCCTTGCCGTTCACGCTCAGGACCTGGCCGTCATAATTGGCAGCAGCCGAAATGCCGGAGAGCTGGAAGCCGAGGCTGCCGAGTTCATAGGTGCCGTTTTCGATCCTGGCGTCTGCCTTGTAGTCAGGCGCGTCGAGTGTGCCGGTCAGGCTCGCCGAGGCGGTCAGGTCGCCGCTGACATCGTGGCCATAGGCAAGGGCTGCGGTGCGCAGCACGGCGAGATCGCCGGTCAGACTGGCCTCTCCCTTCAGCGGCGCGGTCCGGTCGGGTGCCACCAGCTTGCCAGCTTCGGCGATCACCGGCACCGTCGCATCGCCCTTCAGGATCAGGCGGCCGCCATAATCGCTTTTCAGGGCAATGGTGAGGCCGCTGTGGGTGAGCGTGCCGTCGAGGTTCATCATCAGCGAGGAATCGACCCCCGGCACATCGCTGGCTGCAACGACGTGGATCTTGCCCGACGGGTCAGCCCCGAAGACGCGCAGGTCGCCATGGCCTTCCAGGTGTGTCCGGTTCGTGGTGGCTTCATAGAGGGCGAGCACAGGGCTGAGGTCGATGCCCGTTGCGTCGAAGACGAGGCGTGTCTCGTCGCCGCCACCGGTGAAGCCAGCCTTGATCCGGCCGCTCAACAGGCTGATGTCAGCATCGAGTTCCGGCGCATCGCCAAGGCGCCAATGTGCCGGCGCGGCGGTCGCGATCGTCTCGCCGAGCGCTGTGCCGGAAAGTTCGAACATGCCGTTTGCGGCTGGGGCACCGAAACTGGCGGAGGCGATGAAGGTCAGGTCGGTCGGGTAGGACGGTATGTCGGAGATGAAGCGGGCGCGGATGTCATAGCCGTCGGGCGCCGTGCGCAGGGCGGCGCTGGCCTTGCCGAACACGACAGCATTGCCGGGGCCGAGGGAGAGGTCCGACACGTCCAGGTCGGCGGCGAGGGCGAACGGGTCGCTGCCCTGACGTTCGAAATGGATGGTGCCTTTGGCTTCGCGGGCCTGTCCGCTGCTCCAGGTAAGGGCGGTGCCGTCGACCTTGATATCGCCTGTCAGATCGCCGGAGTCCGCGAGCGTGACGTCGCCTGTGAACGTGCCAGGCCCAAGCGCGCCGGTCAGGTCTGCCAGATGCGTTGTGCCATCGGCCCTGTCGAGCCGGGCGTCGGCGCTGAGGGCTTCGCCATCAATGCTGGCGCGCAGGCTGAGCGGCCCGGTAATGTGCCCTTTCATGTCCGTGAGACTGGCGGTCAGGGCGAGGTCATCGGCCTGCTGGCCGGAGCCGGACGCGCTACCGCCAGAGGTGATCAGCTCATACTTTAGGGCGCCTGGACGGCCACCAAGCTGGACTTGTGCATGACCAAGCGTGACTTCCCACCCACCAAGACGGACCGGGGCGGACTGCGTGAGGGAGGCGCGCACATCGCTGGTGCCGGACCATGCCCAGTTGCCCGCCGCGGTCACCACCGCCCGCTGGCCGGAGAGGCGCGCGGAGGCAATCTTCAGGCTGCCGGACTTTACCTGCAGGGATGCTTTTAGCGTGGGGGCTGTGCCGGTCAGCTGGACCAGCGGGTCAGGCAATCCGGCAAGCTGGCTGCCCGACAGGGTGAAGTCGATCGCAGGCTGGGTGAGGGCGCCGGTGAGGGAGAACGGGCCGCTGACGGTGCCGCGGGTGGCGCCCGGCAGCGGGTCGAGCGCGGTGGTCAGCGTGCCGGTGAGGTTCAGCGTGCGCGGAGCGGCGAGGTCGATCGTGCCGGCGGTCGAGACGCTGCCTCTGGCGAGCGTGGCGTCGACCTTGTCGAGAAGGACGCGGCTGGCGGTGAGGTCATAGCTGCCCTCTGCGTGGAGCGCGGTGGTCTCGCCGAACAGGGGCGCGGCGGCGCTGACCTTGCCCAGCAGGTTGGCGATCTTCAGGTCTCCGGTGAAGGCGATGGCGGACTGGCCGAGCGTGACCCGAACCGGGCCTTCGGCCAGTTCAAAGGGCAGGTCGTTGTCGCCGCTGACCTTCAGCCGCCCATTGCCCTGCAGCAGCCAGTCGTCACGGTCTTTCGCGGCCTTGCCGGTGAAGGATAGGCGGCCGGGTTCCCCGAGCAGCATTTGTGTGTCGGTGACCTGGGCGTCGAGGTCTGCGGCCTTCACCAGTTTCCACGACCGGGTGTTGACCGTGCCGCGCACGGACAGGGAGCCGATGTTCAATGCCGTCGTGATTCCGAACGGGGCTTCGCGCAGGCCGGTCGTGCTTTCCAGCCGCACGCTGGCCGTCTCGCCGATCAGCTGGACCAGTTGCGGGCTCAGCATCGGCAGGTGTGTCGCGTCGATACCGGCATCGGCGGTGAGGCGTTTGTCCTTGATCTTCAGGTTCGCGGTCGCGGCGGGCTGGTCGCCAATGGTCAGCGTCGCATCGCCTGTCGCGTCTTCCGGCGTGCCGGAGGCTGTGGCCTTCAGGGTGACCCCGGTGCCGTTTTCCAGTCCGATCAGGTTTGCGATCACGCCGCCGGGGGCGCCGTTGATGTCCGCGTCCAGGCTGAAGGGGCCGGTTTCGCTGCGGCGCAGGTCTATCAGGAAGCGGTCGCTGCCGGTGTCGCGCGGGGTGGCGTCGAGACGGGCGGCGAGGGTGCGTCCGGCCTGATCATAGCGGCCCGTCACGTCGAAATGTGCTTCGGGGCCAGCGAACCCTTCTTCAAAGGTGAGATCGGGAATGCTCAGGCTGCGGAGTTTGATGCGAATATCCATGTTGCCGCCCGTCGAGGGCGGCTGGGGCTCGGTCACCGGGCGGCGAATGAAGTCGATCTGCCCGGCAGACAGCGCTTTGACGTCCACAAGGCCGGAGACGAGCGCCATGGGGGACCAGTCGACAGAGACATTCTGCGCAACCACCCAGTCGCCGGTCGCGTCGCGCACGGCCAGGCGGCGCAGATACATCTTGCCCAGGGGATCGCCGGAGAGGCCTTCGGCGTCGATCGTGCCATAGGCCCCGGCCTTGCGGCCATCGATCTGTGACAGCAGCCAGGCGCGCCCGCTGTCGCTGGCGATCCAGAGCCGTGCGGACAGGATGGCAACGAAGACCAGCAGCAGCAGGGCCGCCGCGGCGGACAGCCATGGGTGTTTCCGGATCGGCGCAAAGAGGGATTTCAGGGCCGCCATCAGAATGCCTGCCCGATGGAAATGTAGACCTGCACCGGATCATCTCCGTCACGCGGATTGATCGGGGTTGCGAGGTCAAGCCGGATCGGGCCGAAGCCCGGATAGTAGCGCAGACCGAGGCCGAAGGCGCTGCGCAGGTCTCCGAACACAGTGCCGAAATCGCTTGAGGCTGCGCCAGTGTCGACAAAGGCGACATAGCCCCAGCGTTTCGACTTGCGCCAGCGCAGCTCGAAGGAGGCATCGAACAGGGCTTCGCCGCCGACATAGTCTCCGTCGAGGTTCTGCGGCGAGAGGGACTGATAGGCATAGCCGCGTACCGTGCCGCCGCCACCTGCGAAGAACAGGCGGTCTGCGGGTACATCGGTGTCACCCATGAAGCCACCAGCCTCGACGCGCGCTGCCGCGATCAATTTGTCTGTAAACGAATGATAGGTCGTCGCATTGGTCAGATAGCGGGTATAGGTTGCGTTGACTGTGCCGGTCGAGATACTGGGTTCCAGCGTCAGGAACAGGCGGTTGCCGTCCTGCGGGTCCAGCGTATTCTTCACCGTGTCATAGGTGCCGCTGAGCGGCGTGGAGAAAGTCACCTGGTCGATCGGGTCCGAAGGGCCGGAACGGGTCAGCTCGTATTCGATGGTGCGGGTGACGTCCACATAGGCGCCCGCCGAGATGGTGAAGTTCTTGTTGAAGGGCTGGGACAGGGTGGCGCCTGTCTTCAGGCCGGTCAGGTCATAGGCGTCGGTTTCGAGCTGCCGGGCGCCGACCTCTGCTTCCAGCGTGCGGCCATAGCGGCCGATGTTCGGCAGTTCGTAAGTGGTTTTCAGCGTGCGGCTGAGATTGGCGACTGAGCCTTCGACGCGCAGCGTATCCCCGCGGCCGGTGATGTTGCGGCGTTCCCAGTAGGCATCCACACCGGCGCCTTCCGTCGTGGACACCGAGGCGCCGGCCCCGATGGAACGCTGCTTGGATTCCGACAGCAGCAGCTGAACCGGGTTGTTGCCGTCCTCTGCCGGTTTCTCCTCGATCTCGATACCGATCCCGTCATAGAGACCGGAGGAGCGCAGGCGGGTCCTCAGGGTCCGGATCTTTTCAGGCGTGTAATAGTCACCGGGCTGCCAGCTTTGCATCACCCGGACGGCGGAGGGGCGGACGGACGTGTCGTCCGGCAGGACCAGCTCACCGAGCTTAACGCGCTGGCCGGGGGTCAGCATGTAGGTCACTTCAACTGTCGCATCCGCGCGGGAGGCCAGAACGTCGATGTCGCCACTCGTGGCAAAGGCGTAGCCCGCCTCTTTCAGCCGGTTCACAAGCGTCGTGTTCAGAAGCTCGATGGAACTTGTAAAGGCAGGCCCGCCAATCAGCAGGGCGTTCTTTGCCTTGTCGAGCCTGGCCTGCGTATCCGCGTCGGGCTCGCCGTCATACTTCAGCGTGACGGAGGCGATGCGGAACTGTTCGCCGAGGCTGATGTCGATCTTTGGTGTGCCCGTGGCGCTGTCGATCCGCTGGGGCACGGCGGTGGCAGCGAAATAGCCTTCGGAGGCGAGGTATTCCTCGACCGTGGCCGCGGCCCGGTCTGCCCGGCGGCGTGCTTCCAGGATGGAGGCTGGCTGTGTGTTGTATGTTTCCAGTACCGAGTTCGCCTTGGAGGCGAGATTGCCGGGCATGCCCTCCAGGGAGGCGGCGGCAATGGTGGCGCCGGTGCTGGCCGTTTCGGTGCCTTTTCCGCCGAACGTCGCGCAAGCCGACAGGCTGCCGGCCAGCGCAAGGCTGGCAGCGCAACGGGCTAGGCCCGCACCCGTCTGACGAGGGCGAGAAGGCATATGACGGCCGGCCATCGATTTAACCATGCGATTTCTGGACCAAATTCCTCTGTATCTCGTGAATATGTGGCTGGAGATTGCCTGAATCCCGTATGAACTGCGCAAACTTCCCGGAAGAAGGCAGAGGGCTGAAACGACTCGTTGTGCGGCGCAGCGCGTAAACTATGATTGCCGGGTTTTCCGAAAGGCCCTTCGATGGACTATCTTCTGGTGCTGGCGGGGCTTGTCCTGCTGATCTTTGGAGGCGAGGGCCTTGTGCGCGGCTCGGTCGCTGTTGCCCGCAAGCTCAACATTTCTGAACTCGTGATCGGGCTGACCCTTGTGGGCTGTGGCACGTCGATGCCGGAACTGGTGACCAGCCTGCGCGCCATCGACACCGGCGCGGTGGGGATTTCCATTGGCAATGTCATCGGCTCGAACATCGCAAACATCCTGCTGGTGCTGGGCGCCGCCGCGCTGCTCCGGCCGATCCTGACCAATCCGCGCGCCCTGAAGCGGGACGCGGCGGTCGTTGTCGGTGCCACGGCGGGGCTCTGCTGGCTGATCTGGCAGGATGCGTTCACGCGGCTCAGCGGGTTCCTGCTGCTGACGGCCCTGATCCTCTACATCGCGCTGTCGCTGATCGCGGACCAGAAAGGCAACACGCCCGAGGGCGAGATGCATGCCGGGGAAGGCGAGATCATCGAGGCTGAGCATGGCGTCGTGGTGGGCCTCCTGATTGCGCTGGCCGGTCTGGCGGGCATTGTGTTCGGGGCGCGCTTCATGGTGGACGGCGCGGTCGGCATTGCGCGCGACATCGGCGTCAGCGAGGCGGTGATCGGCATGTCCATCGTGGCGGTCGGCACCAGCCTGCCGGAACTGGCGACCTCCCTGGTGGCGGCAACGCGCGGCAAGGCAGATGTGGCACTGGGCAACATCATCGGCTCCAACATCTTCAACATTCTCGGTATTCTCGGCGTCACGGCGCTGATCCATCCGTTCAGCGTAATGCAGAACCATACAGGCGACCTGTCGGGCGAGGCCATGCAGGCTGCCGGGCAGAGCATCGTGACCTCCACCGATATCGGCGCGCTTGTCCTGTCGCTGTTCCTGCTGTTCCTGTTCGGGATCACGGGCAAGCGGATCGCGCGCTGGGAAGGAGGGGTTCTGTTGGCGGGCTATGCGCTTTACATGGGGCTTCTGTTCAACATCATTCCTGTTCCGGCCCTGTTTTCCAATGTCTGATAATCCGATCTACCAGAATCTCGGCCAGCTCGGCCAACAGACCGCCCAGCCGCAAAGCCCGGAAGAGGCGCAGCTGGAGCGCGTGCCCAACCCGCATGCCGGCACGCTGTACCTGACGCGCTTCGTGGCACCGGAGTTCACCTCCCTCTGCCCGGTCACCGGCCAGCCGGACTTCGCCCACCTCGTGATCGACTATGCGCCGGGCGACTGGCTGGTGGAGTCCAAGAGCCTGAAGCTCTACCTCACCAGCTTCCGCAACCACGGCGCCTTCCATGAGGACTGCACTGTCTCCATCGGCAAGCGCATCTTCGATTTCACCGAAGCCAAATGGCTGCGCATCAGCGGCTACTGGTATCCGCGCGGCGGCATCCCGATCGACGTGTTCTGGCAGTCTGGCGAGGTGCCGAAAGGTCTCTACGTGCCCGAAACCGGCGTCGCTTCCTATCGCGGACGCGGCTAGGCTTCAGCGGCGGCCCGCGCCGGTCAGGCAATCGGGCAGCGCAGATCGCTTTTCATCTCGAACGGCTGGACAACGTTCCGGCGCCCGCGGTGCGATGGGAATGACATCGACTGCGTCAGGCACATCGCTTCGCGTTCATATTCCGCTTTCGCCGGGCCGGGCTGGCAGGTCGCGCTCAGCTGTGTCGGGTGGCCGGTGTCGTCGATGTCGAACCGGACTTCGCAGATTACGCTTTCTCCGCACGGAATAGGGCCGGCCTTTGCAAGGATGTCTGGCGCAAACTGGCCGAGGCATGACGATTTTTCTACCATCGCAGAGCCTTCCCGGCAGGTGAATAGCCGGGCGCTCCGTTCAATCTCATAGAGGTTCCGGGCCGCGAAATAGTGTTGACGATTGTCTGGGCTTTCGGCGAGCCAGCTATTCAGCCGGGTTTCGTAACAGGCGTTCCGGCAACTTACGGTGAGCGGTGAATCCGGATCCGACAGAACCGACTCCCGTGACCTGCTGGGCGTGCAGTTTTCTATCAGGTCGTAGATCTCGTCCTTTTCGGTGAAAACGCGCGGTCCACCTTGCGCCTGCGCAGGCGCCCCCTGGAGGAGTAGGCCCAGCCCCATGGCGGCCAGCAGGTGGCGGGGCGCCCTCACCCCTAGCCTTCCCAGCGGGTGATCTTTTCGGCCATGTCGGCGCGGGGGCGTTCGGGCGGGGCCATCGTTGCTGTGCCGAGATAGATGAAGCCGGCGACGCGCTCGCCTTCTTCGAGGCCCAGCAGCTTGCCGGCATCTGCGTCGAAAGCGGGCCATTCCGACAGCCAGTTGCCTGCCCAGCCGCTGGCATTGGCGGCCAGCAGGAGGTTGTAGCAGACCGCCCCGGCGGAGAGTTCCTGTTCCCAGATGGGCGTCCGGCCATCATTCACCGGCGAGGAAATCACGCAGACCACGACCGGCGCGCGCAGCAGCAGTTTGCCAGCGGTCTCGACTTCCGGTTCCGGGTCGCCGCGTCCGGCGCGGATGGCGGCAAGGCCTTCACCAAAGCGGGCGCGGGCCTCCCCCTCGAACACGACAAAGCGCCAGGGGGCGAGTTTGCGGTGATCCGGCACGCGGGCCGCGATCTGCAGCAATTCGTCCAGGTCTTCCGGCGACGGGCCGGGCGGCCCCATGAACTGCTTGTTGGCGGACCGGCGCAGCGCCAGCAGCGTGCGCGCCTCGGCGCTGGGTCTGACAGCAAGCATCGGTTCACCGAGCGGCGGGGCGGGAGGAAACCTTTTCGTCATAAGCCGTCCCTACAGTGAACCGAACCGGGCGAAAAGCGGGCTTTCATAGATAACGACTTGCCGGATGGGAGAAGGCGATCTATTTTGGTGAACACTGTTCACTTTTTGAACGATGATCGTGGCCGCGACATGGATTCAGACTATCCTCTTGAGCAGACGCCCGCCCGGCGGCGGCGCAACAAGGTGCGTGAGGCGATCCTCGCGGCGGCCGAGCGCATGTTCGCCAAAGAAGGCGAGAGTGGCCTGTCGATCCGCCGTCTGGCCGAGGAAATCGATTACTCCCCCTCGGCGATCTACAAGTATTTCGGTTCCAAGGAAGAGCTGCTGGAGGAGCTGAAGGACAGCTTTTTCGAGCGCCTGCTGGACCAGGTGGATCGCGTCTCTGCGGCCAGCCGGGATTTCCATGACCGGGCCCGTGCCTGCGTGACGACCTATGTGTCGACCGCCACCGCCCGGCCACATCATTATGCGGCGGCGTTCTCGTCCGTCCCGACGCCGGAGGAACTGGCAATCCGCCAGCATCTCAGCTGGGAGGACTTCATCGCCACCAGCAAGGGGCAGGCCTTCAAGATCCTGGTCGACCTGGTCGAGGAAGGGCAGGCGCTGGGCGTGTTCGACACCACGCTGGACCCGCTGAAGGCGGCAAAATCCATCTGGGCGTCGTGCCATGGGCTGGCGCTGCTGATGATCCATATGCCCATCCTGCCGGATGTGCAGCCTTGTCCGGCCCAGTCGGATGACGACTTCGTCGCCTACCATGCAGACATCGTGATGCGCGGCCTCGCCGTGCCGGCTGAAACTCCGCACAAGAACGGACCACAATCATGAGCCACACTCATCCCTACGCGGGAGACGAAATCCGCGAGAAGAAGCCGACCGTGCTGAAGGGGCTGGTCTTCCTGCTTCTGCTCATCGTCTTCGGGGCGGGCATGTTCTACGCCGCCACGCGCCTGCGCAGTGCCGAGGGGCCGAAAGTGGCTCATGACGCGCCCGCGCCGCTGACCGTGGCGGTGGTGACGGTGGAGCCGACAGAGGCTTTCGACCTCAAGGAAAGCTATGCCGGCCTCGCCGAGGCGCGGCGCACCAGCATGCTGGGCTTTGCCTCCAGCGGGCGCATTGCTGCGATCAAGACCGATGTCGGTGACAAGGTGAAGACCGGCGCACTTATGGCGAAGCTCGACACGCGCAGCCTGGAGGCGCAACTCGCGTCGGCCAATGCGCAGGTGCAGGAAGCTCGGGCCTCGCATGACCTGGCCCTCAGCACGGTTCAGCGCCAGCGGCAGCTGAAGCTGCAGGGCCATGTCTCGCAGCAGCATGTCGACGAGGCCGAAGCACAGGCGAACACGGCGCTGGCCCGCGTCGAAGCGGCGAAGGCGCAGGCAGACACGCTTCGTGTGCAGATCGACCTCGCGGCGATCACTGCGCCGTTCGATGGCGTCGTCACCCAGCGCCTTGCCGATGAGGGTGCCATTGCGGCGGCCGGCCAGCCGATCCTGGAACTGGTCGAGAAAAGCCATCTGGAAGCGCGCCTCGGCCTGCCTGCGGCCAGCGCTGCGCTGCTGGAGCCCGGCAAGGAATACAAACTGGTGGCCGATACCGGCGAAGTGATGGCACGCCTGCGCAATGTGACCGGCGTGATTGACGCCAACCAGCGCACGGTGGGCGCGGTGTTCGATATCGAGGATCCGGACGCCATCGCGGCGGGCGCTGTCGTGCGCCTCGCGCTGGACCGGACGATTGGCGAGGAAGGCTTCTGGGTGCCGGTGAAGGCCCTGTCGGCTGCCTCCCGCGGGCTGTGGACGGTCTATGTCGCCGCCCCTTCAGGGGATGGGTGGACCGCCGTTCCGCGTCCGGTGGAGATGGTGCACAGCGAGGGCGACCGGGCCTATGTGCGCGGGCCGATCCAGCCGGGCGAGCGGGTGATTGTCGACGGACTGCAGCGGATCACGCCCGGCATGCCGGTGACCCCGCGCGACTCCCAGCGGGCCAATCTGACAGATGATCTTGCTGGCGACTGACCCGTCATGATCAAGGCGCTCAGCATCTTCTACCGCCTGCCGCGCCTGACGGCGCTGGCCATGCTGATCATGATGATCGGCGGGATCGGGGCGATGTTCACGCTGGGCCGTCAGGAAGACCCGACCCTGATCGAGCGCTATGGCTCTGTCGTGGCATTCCTGCCGGGCGCGGATGCCGAGCGCATGGAAGCGCTGGTGACCGAGCCGCTGGAATCGGCGCTGATGGAATTGCCGGAGCTGAATGAGATTCACTCCACATCCCGCGCGGGCGTCTCGCAGATCAATATCGAGATCCGGGACGACCTGAACGCGACCGAGGTGGACAATGCCTGGACACTGGTCCGGCAAAAGGTGGCCCAGGCACAGGCGAGCTTTCCTGCGGGCGTGACGCAGCCTGAAGTCACGCAGCAATATGTCGGTGCGGCGACGCTGGTCGTCGGCATCCGGTGGGACAATGAAGAGGCCCCGCCGCTGGCCGTGATGCGCCGCCTGGCGCTGGACCTGCAGGACCGGTTCGAGCGTCTTCCGGGCACGGAGCTGACGGAGACGTTCGGCCTGCCGTCCGAGGAAGTGCGCGTGGTGATGGACCCCGACGCGCTGGCGGCCACGGGGCTGTCCTTCCGGCAGGCGGCGGCTGCACTCGCCGCGGCGGACTCCAAGGCGCCTGCGGGGCGGCTGCGGGCGGAGGGAGCGAATGTCGGCTTCCAGATCGGCGGGGAGTTCGACTCGATCGCCCGCGTGCGGTCCGTGCCCATCGTGCAGCGCGCTGACGGGACGGCCGTGCGGCTGGGAGACATTGCCGATGTGCGCAAGGGGCTGGCCGATCCGCCGGTGAACATGGCGTTCGAGAATGGCCAGCGGGCCATCCTGATCGGTGTCTATATCTCGCCCGGCCAGCGTGTGGACAAATGGGCGGACACCGCCCATGCCGTGGTCACAGATTTCGCGCGGGACACGCCGCCGGGCCTGACCATCCGCACCGTGTTCGACCAGAGCGAATACACCAATGCGCGCCTCAACGGGCTGGCGCGGAACCTGTTGGTGTCGGCGCTGATCGTGTTCTGCGTCCTGTTCCTCACCATGGGCTGGCGCTCGGCGCTGGTCGTGGGCATGGCGCTGCCGCTGACTGTGGCGCTGGTGCTGATCCTGTTCATGATGTTCGGCCATCCGCTGCACCAGATGTCGGTGACCGGCCTCGTCATTTCCCTCGGCCTGCTGATCGACAATGCCATCGTGGTGGTGGACGATTTCGACCAGTGGCGCACACGCGGGCTGAACCGGCTGGACGCGATCGAGCGCAGCCTGAAGCACCTGTTCGCACCGCTCGGCGCCTCGACGCTGACCACGGCGCTGGCCTTTGCGCCGATTGCCATGCTGCCCGGCGCGGCAGGCGAGTTCATCGGCATGATCGGCCTGTCGGTCGTGTTTGCGATCTGCGCGTCCTTCTTCATCTCGATGACCGTGATCCCGGCCATGGCGGGCTGGTTCGACCGGACGCGCGGCTGGGAACGGGGCGAGGCGAAACGCCCGCGCCGCTGGTGGCGGGATGGCATCACGATCGACTATGTGTCCGACGGCTACCGCGCCACGGTGGAGGCCGTGCTGCGCTTCCCGCCGCTGGGCATCGTACTGGGTGTGGCGCCTGCGGTGCTCGGCTTCTGGCTGGCGGGGCAGCTGCCGAACCAGTTCTTCCCGCAGACCGAACGCGACCAGTTCCAGCTAACGCTGCAGCTGCCGCCGGAGGCCAGCCTGGCCGATACCGAAGCAGCGACCCTGCGCGCAACCGACCTGATCCGCTCCCTTGAGGGCGTGAAGGATGTGACCTGGGTGCTGGGGGAACCGGCCCCGCGCGTTTATTACAATGCCATCAACAATGTGCGCGGTGTGGAAGGGCTGGCATCCGGTTGGGTGCAGCTGGACAACAATCTCCGTACACGCCAGATCGTGGCGGACGTGCAGCGCATGGTGCGGGCCGAGTTCCCGTCCGCGCGTTTCCTGGCGCTGCCCTACGAGCAGGGGCCGCCCGCCGATGCGCCGGTGGAGTTCCGCATCCTGGGCGATGACTTCGAGACGCTGAACCGTCTGGGCGACGAGACGCGCGCCATCCTGGCGCAGACGCCGGGCGTTACCTACACCGTCGCTTCGCTGCAGCTGGGCGCGCCGACCATGAAGCTGGACGCCGACGAAACGGCGGCGGCGCTGACGGGCGAGCGCCTGACCGATCTGGCCGCGGACCTGAAT
The DNA here is from genome assembly GCA_041398445.1 of Hyphomonas sp. Lineage (GTDB taxonomy): Bacteria > Pseudomonadota > Alphaproteobacteria > Caulobacterales > Hyphomonadaceae > Hyphomonas. Next base: position 14,985 of record JAWKUR010000003.1, read on the forward strand.
GCCGAACTGGAAGGCGTGCGGGCAGGCTCCGTGCTGGAAGGGACAGAGGAACTGCCGGTCATGGTGATCGCGCCGGACAGCCGGCGGCGGGAGCTGTCGAACCTCCGTTCGGCCACGGTCGGTCGTGGAGCGGGGGGCACGCCGCTGGCAGCGCTCGGGCAGCTGTCGCTGGATCCGGAGACGGCCGTGATCACGCGTTGGGACGGGCAGCGCATGAACCAGATCCTTGCCTATCTCGAACCCTATACGATCCCCGGCCCGGTGCTGGCCGACTATCAGGTACGGCTGGCGGAGACAGGCTTTACCGTGCCGGCCGGCTACAGCGTCGTAACCGGCGGGGAGGCGGAGAATTCCGCCGAGGCGATGACCAATCTGGCCGTGGTCGGCGTCCCGCTGATCCTGGTGATGGCCGGGGCGATCATGCTGGTGTTCAACTCCTTCCGCATGATGGTGCTGATCCTGACGGCGGGGGCGCTGTCCATCGGGCTCGCCTTCTTCGGGGTGTGGCTGTTCAATCTGCCCATGGGGTTCAACGCGATTGTTGGCGCGCTGGGCCTGCTGGGCATTTCGATCAACTCCTCCATCGTGGTGCTGAGCTTGCTGAGGGCGGACCCGTGGGCGATGGCCGACGATGTGGTCCGCCAGCGCGAAATCGTGGTGGATGCGACGCGCCATATCGTGGCAACGACGCTGACCACGATGGGCGGTTTCGTTCCGATCCTGCTGTCAGGCGATAATTTCTGGCTGCCGCTGGCGGCGGGGATCTCCGGCGGCGTGGCCGGATCGGCGCTGTTGTCGCTGTACTTCACCCCTGCCGTTTTCCGCATCATGACCTACAAGCCCGTGCGCCGCCTGTTCGGCTATCGTCCGCAATTGCCGGAACCCACGGGCGAGTGAGCGAAAAGTGAACGGGGCAGGGCTTGATGCCTGCGACAGGCTGCCCCATGTGAAACCCGATCCACGAGCCAGAAGGGAGGCCCGGATGCCAGAAAATCCTGATATCGGTGCCCCGCCGCCAGCCTGGAAGCGCCTGCGCTTCGAAGCTGCTGCAGCGGCTGCAGATGAGCCATCCCTGGCGGGTTATATCAACGCCGCCATCCTGGCTCATGACTCGTTGTGCGATGCGCTGGCCTACCATCTTGCCGAGAAGATAGGCGACTCCACCATCGGCACCCAGCAGATCCGGGATATCCTGTCCGATGTATGCGATTCACATGCTGAGCTGGTCGCGACAGCCGAGACTGACATGATGGCCGTGCTGGAGCGCGACCCGGCCTGCCGCGGCTTGCTCCAGCCCTTCCTGTTCTTCAAGGGCTTCCAGGCCCTGCAGACCCATCGTATCGCCAATGTTCTGTGGCGTGAGGGCCGCGAGACGCTGGCCTTCCACTTCCAGTCCCGTGCTTCCGAACTGTTTGGTGTCGACATTCACCCGGCTGCCCGTATCGGGCGCGGCGTGATGCTGGACCATGCCACTGCGATCACCATTGGTGAGACGACAGTCGTCGGCGATGGCTGTTCCATCCTTCAGGGGGTAACGCTGGGCGGCACCGGCAAGGAAGTTGGCGACCGCCACCCGAAGATCGGCCGGGGCGTGCTGGTCTCGGTCGGCGCCAAGGTGCTGGGCAATATCCATATCGGGGACGAGGCCAAGGTGGCCGCCGGGTCTGTGGTGCTGAAGGATGTCCCGGCGCACTGCACGGTTGCGGGTGTTCCGGCGAAGGTCGTCTCCGGCCCGGCCTGCTGCCAGCCGGCCAAGACCATGGACCAGTCTCTGCCCGACGAAGCCGAAAGCTGAACGCGGGCGCTGTTACGTCAGCCCTGCTTGCCCCGCACGATCACATAGCCATGCGTGATGCCCGCTCCGGTCTTCACGTTCATGGCGGCGTGGAGATCCGCTGCCGTGACCCAGAAGGGCGGGTATTTGTAGCGCGACACATCCAGGATGAGGAACATGTCTGAGGCGGCATTGTAGGCCGCTACTGGCGAGATGTGTCCGCCCGTGCGCTGGCCGACCTGGGCGCGATTGTAATTGACCACCAGGTATTCCCCCGGCGTCGAGAGGGTTTTCCGTCCAGCCTCGCGGAACTCCTCGACCGTGACAGAGCTTGCGTAGACCGTGCTGACATCGACGCCATGGGTTTCAAAGAACCGGCCGAGTGTCGACAGGGGCGTGCCGTGGCGCCTGATCTCGGCGCGGGGCGTGATGTGATGGGTTTCCCGCGTGAAGATGTTTTCCTGATCGAACAGGCCGTGCTGGTCTGAGTGCAGCGAGCCCGGCCGTTCGATGCCGAGGGCGTTCAGCACCATGCTCATGCTGGCGGGGCCGCAAAAGGTCGGCGTGTCCTGAGTCACGAAATGGATGCTGAGCGGCACATAGTCTGCCATGGCGTCCGCCTCCATCAGGAGGCGCGTTCCTTCTGTGGAATCGAGCGCGATGAGGTGATCGGGCAGGGGCAGCGGATGTGGGGCGGCCGGACGTGGAGCCTTCCTGCGGGCCGCCGTCAGCTCATAGCTCATTTCAGACACGAGACGGCGGACTTTGTACTTCAATCCCAAAGCGTTTGCTCCATTTCCCCGACCGGGACTCATTCCGCCCCGATGGCCGCTGCCAGGTGTTTTGGCGATGTGTGACAGGCCGGTATTCCCGCAAGGCGGGACTCCCGTTTACTGAAATTCGTATCACGCACGAATAAACACAGATCTGACAATAATTCTTTACTGAACAGAGCCTGATTATGCGCGCGAATATTGTTGCTCCCCAGGGTTTCGTCTAGAGTTATCCTTCTGAAAACCCGTACATTTCAGGGAAATATTCCGCGTCAGAAGGGGGCGGTTGGGTGAGCTACGAGACCGTCGAAGGGGAAGTGACGCGGCGCGCTGTGCGCCTGCGCCGTCTTGCCCGCAGGGACGGCCATCTGCCTTTCATGCCTTTCGGCCTGATCCCGCTGGCGGGCCTCAGCCTGCTGTTCCTGATTGCCCTCTGGCCGTTTGCCTTTGGCGTGCAGAACGCGACGAAGCGCGCGGTGACCGAGGCGCTGGCCGCCAATGGCATCGACTGGGCGAGGACTTCCGTCAGCGGACAGTCCATCACGATTTCGGGCGAGCCTTCCTCCGGGGCCGAGGCCAACAAGGCGCGCCTGATCGCGAAGGAGGCTGCCTCTGCCACGCCGTTCGGCCTGGCGCGCCCGGCCACGCGGGTGACCGTGCCGCAGGGGCCGTACAAGGCCCGCCCTGATGCAGAGGGCGCAGAAGCCGATGCAGAGACGGCCGCCATCGCCCCGCTGCAGGATGTGACGGACGAGGCCGCTGCCTCACCTGCCTGGCATTTCACGCTGGCCAATGGCGCCCTGCGCCTTGAGGGCGCGATGCCGGATCAGGAGACGAAGGACAAGGTGGTGCGCCATGCCTTCAACAAGATCTACCCGCCCCGCATTACCGGCGTTGACGACCAGCTGACGATAACTGACCAGGACGTGCCTGCAGGCTACCTTCAGGTTGCTATGCGCGGCATCAACACGATCAGCCAGTGCGATACGGGCCGGGCCAGCTTTGAGCAGGGGCGTTTCAGCCTGCGCTGCGAACTGCCTGAGAGCGCGGCCGGAGCGGTGCGCCGGCAGGCAATGGCGTCGATGCCTTTCGGCACGGTCGGCACGATCGATGTGCTGCCGCATGAGGCGGTGGTCAGCTGTGAGGCGGAACTCTCCGATTTACTGAAGGATGCCCGGATCGAGTTCGACTCTTCCAGCTCCGTGATTGATGCCTCCAGCAATGCGCTTCTGGATGCGGTCGCTGCGGCGGTGAAGAAATGCCCCGGCACGCTGCGCATCGAGGGGCATACCGATTCCACCGGCCCGGAGGATGAGAACGCAACGCTGAGCCGCAACCGCGCCTTTGCCGTTCGCAATGCGCTGATCGCGCGCAACGTCAATCCGAAGCGCCTGATCGCCGAAGGCTATGGGGCGACCCGCCCGGTTGCCGTCAACACCACGCCGGAGGGGCGCGCGCGCAACCGGCGGATCGAGATCCGCGTCGTGCGGGCCTCTGAATGAAGTCTAATCCAACAGGGGGCAGAAGCCCTCGCCACGAGTAACGCCCATGCTGTTCCTGCTGCTCCAGATTTTCCTGTTGATGGTTCTCGCCGCTGCGTGCGGGGCGGCCCTGGCCTGGTGGTGGTTCCGCCGGAACTATGAGGATGTGACCGTCTACCATGAGGAACTGGTGGAGGGCGCGAAGTCTGCGAAGGACCAGCCTGCGCCTGTTACCTCGGAAGAGTTCAAGGCAGGCCTGGCAGGCCTTGCCCCGCCGCCGGACCTGTCGCCGCTGACCGAACGCCTCGCGCGGATCGAAAGCGCCCTGTCGCTGACCGGCAGCTCCGGCCTGGGCGCGATCAATGACCGCTTCACCGAGATGCGCGGCCTGATCGGGCAGGCGCAGGAGACGGGCCGGGAGCAGCTTGAGACCCGCCTTGGCCGGATGGAGACGCTGCTGCAACAACCGGACGACGCGCTGGAAGGCGTGCTGGGCCGCCTGTCGGATATCGAAAGCTCGCTTCTGTCTGTCTCGAACGAGGTGGCCACGCTGCAGAACACGGATCTGGACCCGGTGGAGATCCGTCTGGCGCAGCTGGAAGAACTGGTCCGTGGCCAGACCATGCCGGAAGTCGACCTTGGCCCGGTGCATTCCGGCCTCGCCAGCCTGGAACTGGCGCTGGAAAATCTGGACATTCCCAAACCGGACCTTGAGCCCGTGCGCACGCACATGGCGGCGATGGAAGCGCGGCTGGCCGAGTTTGCCGACCGGATGGACACGGCCCGCAAGGCCGATGTCGAGGAGCTGATGATCCGCATGTCCACCCTGTCGTCCTCGCTGGCGGGCCTGCGCGTGCCGGACGTGGATCAGGTGAACGCGCGTCTTGGCAATATCGAAGCGGCCATCGGGCCTGTCTCCCAGATCGGCGGTGCGGTTGAGCGTATCGGACGGATCGAGGAGGCGACGGAGCAGCTCGGCAAGCTTGAGGATGCCGTGGACCGTCTGGGCAATATCGAGGAAGCCGTCAGCCGTCTCGACCGGATCGAGGAGGCGGTCAACAGCATCGACCTTCCGGAAACGGACTTCACCCCCATCGTCAACGAGTTGCGCAATATCGAGGGCATGTTGCGCGCGCCGTCCGAAGACATGCGCGTGATGCATACCAAGCTGGCCGACATCGAGGGCGGCAGCGCCTCGCTCCATTCGAAACTGTCGGGCGTGGAGCACACCGTGGCGATGCTGGCCCGGTCGGGCGTGGACCTGACGCCGGTGCAGACCCGGCTGTCGAATGTCGAAAGCGCACTGGCCTCGCTGCGGGTGGAGCTGCAGTCGATGCCGGATTTCGGCCCGATGGAGCGCCGTCTCGCCGCGCTGCAGGATTCGATGCTGGCCATGCGCGAGCCGGACCTGTCGCCGGTGCTGTCCTCCATGCGCAAGCTGGACGCCCGCCTCGACATGGGCGCGATGGACAGCCGCCTCGCCTCCATCGAGTATACGCTGGCCGCGCTGAACCACATCCTGCGCGCGCGGGACTTCGGCTATCTGCGCGGGGAGGGCGAATATGCCTACCGCCAGCCGGTCTACACCCCGCCGCGGCCGGAGCCGCCCGCCTTCACCCCGATCGATCAGGTGCTGCCGGAACGCACGCCCAAGGCGCCGCCCGTCCGCCCGGCAGAGCCGGAGCCTGAAGCGGCCGCTGAGCCCGAAACCGTCTCCCACCCGCTGGAGATTGCCCTGCGCCCCGGCGACAAGGCGAACCTGCTGGTCGAGGCGGCCTTCGGCAATGAGGATGATCTGGAAGTGATCAACGGCATCGGCCCGATGCTGGGCGAGCTGCTGAACGAGATCGGCGTCTATTATTTCTGGCAGATCGCCGAATGGGGACCGGCAGAAATCGAATGGGTCGACAACAAGCTGGAACATTTCAAGGGCCGGATCGAGCGGGACGAATGGGTCGCGCAGGCAAGGGAGCTGGCCAAGCTGCCCACCTCCGCGAAACATCCGGCCGGAAAATAGAGATCCGCGCGAGAGAGCCTTATCGCCCCTTTTCCCCTCCGCCGAATTGCGGTTAGGGTAGGCCCCAGTGCTGGGGAAGAAGGTGTCGATCTCAAGAGAAGGGGACTCTCGCCATGCTTCGCCTTTTCCTGCTTGGAATTGCAGGGTTTTTTGTTGCATTCACCGCGCTGGCTGATCCGGCCGCGCCGCCGCGCTATGCGCTGGTCATCGGGAATTCCGACTATCAGCAGCGGGGATGGCAGCTCGCCAATCCGGCAAATGATGCCCGTCTGATGGCGGAATCGCTGGCCGAAGTCGGCTTTCAGGTCGACCTTGTGCTGAACGCCAGCGAGGACCGGATGGAAGAGGCCTTCGCCGCCCATGGCGCGCACCTGAAGGCCGGGGGCAAGTCTTCCGTGGGCCTCATCTACTATGCCGGGCACGGCGTTCAGTCCCAGGGGCTGAACTATCTTGTGCCGGTGGACGCCGATGCGCGCTCCGAACAGGACATCTGGCGCCAGGCGCCGCGCCTCGGCGATGCGCTGCGCTATGTGGAGGATGCGGGCAATGCGGTGAACTTCGTCATCCTCGATGCCTGCCGGAATAATCCGCTGCCAAGCGCCACGCGCAGCGCGGGCGGCGGGCTGGCCGAGGTGAAACCCTCGCGCGGCCTGCTGATCTCCTATTCCACGGCGCCGGGCTATGTCGCCTATGACGGGGATGGCGCAAACTCCGCCTTTGCGCTGGCACTGGCGCAGACGCTGAAACAGCAGAACCTGATCGCCGAACAGGTGTTCAAGCGCGTGGCCGACACGGTGAACGCCTCGACCGGCGGGCTGCAGACCCCGTTCTACAATTCCGGGCTGACCGGCGCGGATTTCTGCTTTGCCGGATGCACGGGGGCGCCAGCTTCTGTCTCGGCCCCTGTATCGGCGCCTGCTCCGACCGTTGTGGACGACCCGGTCTACTCCACCCGCCTGCCGGCCGGGTCGCGCTCGGCAGGCAATACGGAAGCGGCGCCCGCACAGGCCGGCCCGGTGGCCTCGCCCGCCGCTGGCACGGTCTCGGCCCTGGTACGCCAGGGTGCGTTCGCGGCGGCGGCCAATGGCGGCCCTGTCGAGGCGCGCCGGTTTCAGGACTGTACCGATTGCCCGCAGATGGTGGCCATTCCGGCGGGTACGTTCCGCATGGGCTCGCCGGACAGCGAGCCGGAACGCAAGGCCACCGAAGGCCCGCAATGGCAGCCTCAGGTCGCCGCCTTTGCTGCCTCTGAAAAGGAAATCAGCTGGGCTGATCTCGATGCCTGCATCGCGGGCGGGGGATGCGCCGGGAACAAGGCGAAGGCCGAAACGCGCTCCGACCGCTGGAAACGCCCGGCCATGCCGGTGGTCAACATCACCTGGTGGGAGGCGATGGAATATGTCCGCTGGCTGAACGAACAGGTGGAGGGCGAGCCCTACCGCCTGCTGAACGAGGCCGAGTGGGAATACGCTGCCCGCGCGGGCACGGAGACGGCCTTCAATACGGGCGACTATCTCACCGACAAGGACGCGAACTTCAACGCCAGCGGCCGCCAGTACAATGGCGGGCCGAAGGGCGCTTTCCCGCGCCAGCCGCTGCCGGTGGGTGCCTATCCGCCGAACGCGTTCGGCCTGTACGACATGCATGGCAACGCCGCCGAATGGGTCGCCGATTGCTGGTTCCACGACTATATGGGCCGCGTCGGCAAGGCTGCGCCCGAAGAAGGGGCGGAGATGTGTTCCCGTGTCGTGCGGGGCGGTGGTTGGGAGAAGGTCCCGTCCTATGTCCGCTCAGCCGTGCGGGATGCGTTCCCGTCCAGCGGGCGGGACGATGCGATCGGCTTCCGTGTGGCGAGAGACCCTGACCCGTCATGATCCGGTCCATCAGCCCCCTGATCAGCCGTCACCGGGACCAGCTCAAGGCCGAGTCCCGGCTGAACCGGACGATCCTGATCGGGGCGATGCTGTCGGCGCTGGCGGCGTTCAGCGTGTTCCTGCTGACGCTGTTCGGGCATTACCCGCTGCCCGTCGGCGAAGGCGTTTTCGCGAACAATCCGGAGCGTATCCTTGGCGCGTCGAATTTCTGCGTCGCTACCGCCATCGGTACGGCGCTGAAAATGTGGCGCATGCGCCAGACACGGATCAAGCTGCTGATCGCGGAGGCTTTCCTGCGCGAGAATGAAGACGAGACCGGCCTGCGCCTGCTGCTGGAGCCGATGTTCGGCCCGGATGTGTGGCGCGGGGCGAAACTGAACCCTTTGGCGGGAGCAGGACAATGAGCACGGAACATCAGGACGGCGCTTCGCCGGTTACCTCGCTGGACCTGCTGATGGAATTGCAGGGGGAGCAGCAATCCTTCCGCTTCCTGGTGCGGGCGCTGTCTGCCTTGCTGGCGACGGCCGCCGTGATCGCGGTGGGCAGCGTGCTCTACTTCTATTTCGAGCTTCAGGGCCTTCGCGCGGAATATGCCCGGCAGGCGCGGCTGAACGAGGTGAACTTGCGCATCGTGGCGGGCGAGGCGAGCCGCCAGCGGGAATCAACGCAGGCGCAGCTGGTCGCCATCCGTGAGGAGAACGAGGCTGCCCGCCGCCAGGCCGAGCTGTCGCGGGAGCTGCAGCAGGCCGGCTCGCCGGGGCAGATCGCCTCCTACAAGGACCGCGCGCTTACCATCGCGCGGGGGCATATCCTCGGCAAGACGATGAACGAGGTGACCTCGCAGGTCGTCGCCATGGTGCTGCGCGCGGACGAGACCGGCAGCGTCAGCCTGCTGACAAATGCCGAGCGCGTGCTGATGCAGGCGGCGCTGGACGACTGGGGCGGGCAGGTGGAGTCCGCCACCGTGCGCAGCGAGTTCCAGAGTCTTCTGGACGACAGCCCGGCCCTGCCGGACCAGGCCATCGGCGCGGCGGGCCTCGCCATGCTGGAATACCGCAAGGCGGATGGAAATTCCCTCGGCTGGAACCGGGGCTGTTCCACCGTGGTCGACTATGTGAACCAGGCCGTGGCGCGCGGCCTCAGCGAGCCGATGTTGCTGCTCTGGAAGGGGCAGTGCCTGCGCAAGCGGGGCGATGCGCTGCTGGCTTACAATGCCTTCAGCCAGGCGGCGAAGCTGATGGAGGCGGACCCGGAAGACATTACGCTGGAACAGTCCCAGATGGCGCACCATGGCGTGGGCACGACGCTGATCGCGCTGGCCGCCCAGTCGCAACTGCCTGAGGGACGCGACCGGAGCCTCGCCCTGCAGGAGGCGCTGTCGGAACTGCGCACGGCGGCAAAGATCCGGGCCGATCGCGGTTCCACCCGCGTTGGCGTAGCGTATACGGAAGAAAACATGGGCTTCATCTATATCCTTGAGGAAGATTGGCCCGCCGCCCTGTCGCATACCGAGAACATCGACCACATCCTGCCGCTCGCCTGGAATCTGACCGTCCGGAACATCGCCGCACGGGAGAATGAGACGGCACTGAAGCGCGCCGGGGCCAGCCGCGAAGCGGTGCAGGAGATGAAGCGCATCCAGAGCGATACGGCCATGGTGCTGTCGCTGATGGATTGCGGCCAGATCGACAAGGCCGAGCTGATGCGCCTGCTACCGCAGAAATATTCCCCTGATGTGGATGAACTGGCGGCCCATTGCCTTGTGGAATCGGGCGGGATTTGATGCAGGCTTGCGGTTGAACCCTCGCAGAAACCAACTAGGTTGCGCCTCGCGAAGAAAAGGACACTTATAATGACCCGCGAAGAAACGCTCCGCCTTGAGGCCTATCTCAAAGAGAAGCTGAATCCCGGCCTGCGCGTGCTGCCGCGCGACAAGACGGACGATTCTGTCGAAGTCTATCTCGGCGCCGAATTCCTGGCCGTCGTCTACAAGGATGTCGACGAGGGCGAGACCTCCTACCAATTCCAGATGACCATCCTGGAAGAAGACATTACGGGCGGCTGACCTGATGGGACCGTCCCCGCAGGGGGAACGGTCCCTCCAGCCATCTGCGTGGGCCATCCGGGCCGGTTTCCCGGCCTGTTCCTAGAATGGCAGCGCGCAGACATCCGGCTCGACCCATTCGCGCCGGGCTTTCACGCTGAACAGCGTTTCCTTGCGCCAATAGTCGAGAATCCAGTCCGGCTTACCGCATGGGCCTGCCAGAAGTCCTGACAGTACGACATGCAGCGGTGTGCCCTCCGGCGCGCCGCCGAGCGCATGGGCTGCGGCCTTCAGCGAGGCGATGGTGATTGTCTCGTGATAGCCTTCGGTCTCGGTGTTCCGGCCGCCAACGGATTCGTTGTAGGCGCGGATCATGCCCGGCATGTCGCGGTGGGCAGCGGCTTCATCCTCGGCGATCAGGCCAAGGGCCGCGGCCCAGTGGGCGGCATGGGTCCATTTCTCCTTCGGCAGCGTGCGGCCGCGAAACGCGTCCAGAAGGGCCGCGATGTCGGTATCGGTTTCAAAGCTCATTGTTTCAGTTCCTTCATGTATGGCGGGACCAAAACGAAAGCCCCGCCGGGGTGGCGGGGCTTGTCGGTCGATTGCGCTGTGACGGGCTGTCAGCAGGGCAGTCGCCAGGCACAAGCACGCGCCGGCAGAATTTGCCGGGTCTGTTGCTGAACGGTGATCGTGTGTTTGTGCATGCGGGGCAGGTAACGGCTGAGTGTGGGCTTGGCAAGTACGTATTTGTTCGTAGGCGGAGACCGCGCGTCAGAACAGCGAGCCCTGCTGGCCTTTTGGCTTTGCCTTGGGGGCTTCCGGGGGCGCCTTTGGGGGGGAGCCGGATGGAGGCGCGCCGGGCGAGCCTTCGGGAATGGCGGTGACATCGCCGTCGGCGAAGGTGATCGTCAGGCTCGGCGCGGCGGCGGCGGGGGTGGCGGAGCGGATCAGCTTGCCTTCGCTGTCACGCACAAGGGCGTAGCCGCGTTTCAGCGTGGCCTGATAGGACAGGGTTTCCAGCAGCTTGCCCTGCGCGGCGAGCGCTGTCTGGCGCTGCTGAATCAGGCGGGTCAGCGCCGGGCGGGCGCGCACGGCGACATCGCGCAGGCGCTGTTTCGATGTGCGGATTTCCGATTTCAGGCTGGCCGGGCTGATGACCAGCCGGGAGAGGGCAAGGCGGGCCTTCTGCGTCAGGGCGAGGGCCGCGCGGGGCAGGCTGGCGCTGGCATAATCCAGCCGCTGGCGTTTCACCTGCAGCAGGGTTTCCGGGCGCGGCAGGCGGGCGGCGTTCAGCTTGTCCTTCGCCTGGCCCGTGCGGCGGGCGAGGGCGCGCTTCAGGCGCTCACCCTGTTCGCCGGTCTGCAGCAGCAGGTCCTGGCGCACCGGCACGGCGATCTCGGCAGCGCCCGTCGGCGTCGGCGCGCGGGCGTCGGAGACATAGTCGATCAGCGTTGTATCGGTCTCGTGGCCGACGGCGGAGATCAGCGGGATCTCGCTCTCGAAGGCGGCGCGGACGACGATTTCCTCGTTGAAGGGCCAGAGATCCTCGATGGAGCCGCCGCCGCGGGCGACGATCAGCACGTCCGGGCGGTCCGGCCCGGTCATGGCGTTGAAGCCGCGGATGCCGGCGGTCACCTGTGCAGCGGCCTGGTCGCCCTGAACCAGCGCAGGCCAGACGATGACGCGGACGGGGAAACGGTCGCGGATGCGGTGGAGGATGTCACGGATGACGGCGCCCGTCGGGCTGGTCACCACGCCGATCGTGCGCGGCAGGAAGGGCAGGCGCTTCTTGTGCTCGGCCGCGAACAGGCCCTCGGCGGCGAGCTTTTTCTTGCGCTCTTCCAGCAGGGCCATCAGCGCCCCGGCGCCGGCCGGGCGCATGGAGGAGGCGATCATCTGATAGTTGGAGCGGCCTTCGTAGATCGACAGCCGCCCGGTGGCGATCACTTCCAGACCCTCCTCCGGGCGGAAGGGCAGCCGGTCCACCTGGCCTTTCCACATCACCGTGTTCAGCACGGCTTTCTGGTCTTTCAGGTCGCAATACATGTGGCCCGAACGGGCAATGGTGACCCGGCCCAGCTCGCCGCGCACGACGACATGGTCGAAATTCGTCTCGATCGTCCGCTTCAGGCTGGCGGCGAGGTCCGAGACGCTGAGGGCGGCGTCATTGGGGGCGGGTGTCTCTGGCATGGCCCTTTTCTGGACGCGGTTGCGGGCGGGGGCAAGAGGCCGTTGCCGCAGGTGCCAGCAGGTGCGCCTCCCGTCACCGGAGTGAGGGAGCGGGATGGGGCGCTACGGTCTGTGGGGATCAGGACGAGTCGTGGCTTTGGGCGCTGAGGGCGACGTCATGCAGATGCTGCATGTTGTCTGCCTGCTCGGGCCGGAGCGCCGGGTCTAGGAAGGCGTCCGGCTGGGGCACGGGCAGGGGTTTCTGCGGGGCACGCAGCCGCGCGCTCATCGCCTGCAGGTACAGTTCCCCATTCTCGAACACATGCATCAGGGCCGCGAGCCGCTTCAGCAGGGGCGCCGCGGAGACAAGACCGTCCGTAGGCCGATCTGCAGGCAGTGCACCTGCGGCCGGGGCCTTCAGGAAAAAGTCCGGGTCTTCGGCGCGCGGTGTGCGGATGACCGGCTGGGGTGGGCATTCATCCATGCGGAAGAGGAGTTTCGCGCCATGGGGCGGCGCAGGCATCGGGCCATGTTCGGCACACATGATCACCAGCATGCGGCGCACCAGCGCTTCGATCAGGCCGATGGCGAAGCGCACGGCACCCGCCTCCACCCGGGAGAGGCGGGGCGCGGCGGGCGCCTCCCCGTTCCGCGACATGGGGGCGTAGCGGGACAGGAGGTCTGCCACGGAATCCTGCACGCTGTACCACCAATGGCCGACCAGTTGCTGAATGCGAAGGGAGACGGGAAAGCTCATGCCGCGCAGCATGGCGGAGAGTCGTGACCGGGTGGGTTGGTGACGATGAACCTGTTGAAATAATTGGAAAATATGGGTGGATAGGGTGCGCTCTCTCCCCCCATTCCGGGGCGGGGTATCCTTAAAATCTGTCCTGAAACCGGAAAGCGCTTGACGGCGGACCGCCCATATAGATAGTGAATGGTCACTTACATAAATGGCGACGGAGGAAGCCATGGCATTCGAGATCCTGGAACCCAGCGGCATCGTTCCGGCTGTGATGCAGGCCGTGGACGGCACGCTGGCGGCGGTGCAGCCGGTGGCCATGGCGGGCCTTTCCCTGCTCGGCGCGGGGCTGGTCCTGACGGGGCAGGCGCTTGCGGGCTGGCTGATTGCGGATTTCGGCAGCGGCGTGATCCATTGGGCGCAGGACCGCTATGGCTCCCCCCGCTGGCCGCTGGTGGGCGGCATTGTGCGCGACACGATCCGCCACCATCGCAAGCCGATGGGCTTTCTTGCCAAGCCCGTTCTGGCGCGCAGCGCACGGATGATTGCACTCTCCCTTGTGGTGCTGGGCGTGCTGTTGCTGGCCGGGGCGCCGCTGGCCTTCGCGCTGCCGCTGTCTGCCGGGATTTTCCTGTCCAACGAAATCCACGCCGCCGCCCATGCGAAGGCAGGCAGCCTGCCGGGCCTTGTGCGCGGTCTGCAGCGGACGGGGCTGATCCAGTCCCCGCTGCATCATGCGGCCCATCACCGGCACCTGAAAAATGTCAATTTCTGCACGCTGACAGACTGGCTGAACCCGGTGCTGGAACGGGCCCGCTTCTGGCGGCGGCTGGAAGCGCTGATGCGTTATGCCGCCGGTATCCGCACCCGGCCGGACCCGGTGGTGCGCCGCCAGCAGCGCCGGCGCTGGAAAATGGCCTAGGCTCCGGCGGCCAGCATGACGGCGAGGGACGGGACGGACTGGGTGGTCACCCGGACGAGCGAGAAAGTGCCGCTGGCCAGGGCATGATCGGCAAAGGTCCACCGTCCGGTGAACAGGGTGAAGGAGGCATTCACGGCCCCGGAATAGAGCAGCTGCGGCTGGCGCACGCCATCGACCGGGCGGTAGCGCTTGGTGAACCAGACATGCTGGCCGCACCGGTCGCCCCGCAGGGTCGCCTCATATTCAAAGTCACAGCCCAGCAAGGGGCCGAAAGTGGCCGGTTCCAGCGTTGTGCCGCACAGCTTGCCGTCGGTTTCGGTGAGCATGGCGCTGAAGTTCACGCACTCGCCATTGTCGTCGCAGCGGTACTCCCCGCTCCACAGTCCGCTCATGTTCTGATGTCCGCTCATAACACTTGATCTCAGAGGCGGAGCCGCGCATCAAGCGCGCCATGAACATTCTCCTCATCGGATCGGGCGGCCGGGAACACGCGCTGGCCTGGAAAATGGCCCAGTCGCCGCTGGTCGACGTGGTGCATTCGACGCCGGGAAATCCCGGCATGGACGAGGTTGGCCCGTGCTTCGATGTCGGCGCGACGGACATCGAGAACCTTGAAAAGCTTACACTTCAGATCGAACCGGACCTGATCGTGATCGGTCCGGAGGCCCCTCTGGCAGCAGGTCTGGCAGACTTGCTGCGGGCGCGCGGATTTGACGTGTTCGGGCCCAGCCGCGAGGCGGCACAGCTCGAAGCATCAAAATCCTTCTCCAAGGCGCGAATGACAGCCTATGGCGTGCCGACAGCCGCTTATGGCGAATTCACAGAGCCTGGGCTCGCAAAAGCCTTTTTGCGCAAAATGCAGGCACCTTACGTGCTGAAAGCCGACGGACTGGCTGGCGGAAAGGGCGTTGTGATCGCCGAAACACTGGACGATGCCGACGCCGCGGTGGACGAAATGCTGGGCGGGCAATTCGGGGATGCCTCCGCCACGCTGGTGATCGAGGAGTTCATGCATGGCGAGGAAGCCAGCATCTTCGTGATCACCGATGGCGAAGGCGCGATCTACCTGCCCGCCGCGCAGGACCACAAGAGGGTCGGCGATGGCGATACCGGCCCCAACACGGGCGGCATGGGTGCCTATGCCCCGGCGCCGGTCGTCACCGACGAGATCATGGCCCGCGTGAAACGCGAGATTGCCGAGCCGATGTTGAAAGGCATGGCGAAGGACGGGATGCCGTATCAGGGCGTGCTCTATATCGGCGTCATGGTGACCGAAGACGGCCCGAAAGTGGTGGAGTTCAACGCCCGCTTCGGTGACCCGGAATGCCAGGTTCTGATGAAGGGCCTGAAGGGCGACATCGTGCCGGCGCTGCTGGCTTCGGCCACCGGCGGCCTGAAGGGCAATGAAGAGGCGTTTGAAGCGCTGCTGGAACTGGACCAGTTCGAACCGACGGCGACGGTCGTGATGGCCATGACCGGCTATCCCGGCAGCGTGGAGAAGGGCTCGGTCATCAAGCATGTCGGCAAGGCGAACGACCTGCCGGGCGTGCACGTCTTCCATGCGGGCACGGATCGCAACCAGCTGGGCATGCTGACCGCCAATGGCGGACGTGTGCTGAACGTGACGGCGAGCGGCCTGACCCTGCGCGACGCGATCGAGCGGGCCTATGCGGGCGTCGATGCGATCGACTGGCCGGAAGGCTTCTGCCGCCGCGACATCGGCTGGCGCGCGCTGGAACGCGGCTGACGGACTCACCCGTTCAGGGGGTGGCCCTGGCAGATACCCGCCGGTAGGATCTATCTGCCTTGTCCGGGTGGGAGAATTCGATTTGCTGCGCTTGCTGATGCTGGCTGTAATGGCCCTTTGTGTTTCGCTGTCCCTGCCGCTGAAGGCGCATGCCTGGAAGGATACCGGGATCGTCGAGGCGCGCATGGCCGACGATTGCCTGAACGAGACGCCGTACGACGAATGCGTCACCAAAAGCGGGCGCTATGTGCGCACCGACACCGGGACAGAGAAGGGCACCGTTCCCGTGCGCCTGTTGCTGCGGCGGAACCTTCCGCAGGACCAATTCGACGCCATCATGCGCAAGTATGGCATGCACGAAGGCAAGTACCATGAGTGGTTCATCCGGCCGGGCGACAAGGACTATATCAAGAGTGGTATGGTCCTGCAGGGCCTGACGGCGCTGGACGGGAAGACGGTGCTGTTGCCGGCGGAGTTCACGCGCGTCCTGCCGCTCAGCGACCGCGTGGCGCTGGTGCGGGCCGTGAACGACAAGTGGTATCTGGCGACAATGGGGGCTGGCGCGACGGAGCTGAAGGAACTGAGCCTTCCCTGGAACGACCTGCAATGGTTTTCCGGTAACGAGCCCGCGCGGCCCTTCATGGTCTTGCTGCGCCAGTATGGTGAGACGAAGGCGGACCTGAGAACCTATACGATCCTCGATGGCGACGGGAAGGCGGCCTACACGGTCAGCGGCGTCATCCCGAATACGCATGGCACGGATGACTACTTCACGTTCTATGCCGGCTATATTGGCTTTCCTGTGCGCGTGGACGCGAGTGAGTTTTCGGTCATCTTCAATATGATCACGCTGGAGCTGGAGAAGATGGGGCCGGTCTTCGACATTCTCGACGTCGGCTATGCGCTGACGGAGAAATGGGACGACAATAAGTACGACAAAAAATACTACCCCTTCCAGAAGATTGGCGAGATGCCGTCTGGCAAGGGGCTTCTGTCAACGGACATATTCGAACCCATCGATGTAGGGAATGCGGAGCCGCACCCGCTCACGGACCCGAAAGCGACGCGGGGCATGGTGCCGTTGCGCCTGCCGGGCCAGATCGACGGTATACGCGGCTGGCTGATGGTGTACGCCAATGCGACGGACCAGTGGTACAAGCTGATCATGCATGCGCCGAAAACGGATGAATATCATGCGGACAATTTGGGACGGTGGGATGAACTCACCCCCTCGTCCGTCCGGGTGTATCTGTGGGAACCGAACGAATACCTGCCGCTGGCCGATATCTGGATCGGCACGATCTCGGACGAGACGCACAAGGCCCTGTTTGCGAACGCAAACCCGAAGGATATCCCGCCGCCGAGC
Source organism: Hyphomonas sp. (assembly GCA_041398445.1). Lineage (GTDB taxonomy): Bacteria > Pseudomonadota > Alphaproteobacteria > Caulobacterales > Hyphomonadaceae > Hyphomonas. The sequence continues at coordinate 31,894 of JAWKUR010000003.1, forward strand.
TATCGCGTTGCGGCACGCTTCTTCGAGGACCCGGCGAAGAAGTCGGCCGGTGGCGTGACGGACTGGTACCTGATCGGTAGCGAACCGAGCGCGGAGAATTTTCAAAAGATCTACGACACGCGCTCCATGCGGGCCTCGCATCCCGACAATCCTCAGGCGCTGGCGACGCCGGAACTCATCGCGGAGATGAAGAAGGAATGGCAGGCGAAGGCCGCCTATCGCGAATATATCGAGACGCCTTGGGAGGTGCAGGTGGCGCGGGCGCAGGCCGAGCAGGAACGCACGCTACTGGCGGCAGCAGACAGCGCGATTTCAGGCGGCTACGGCATCGATTTCAATGGTGACTTCTATTACGTCGCCCGCACGAAGGGCGGGAAATATTTGCAGGCCTACTGGAACAAGTTCCGCCAGCTGCCGCGCTCGGCCGATGCCTATGACATCTGCCGCCGGTTCGGTTCGTCCAGCATGGAGTGCAACCTCGTCTATGCGTGGGCGGACAATATCTCGAAAGGCCAGCGCGAAGCAGCCAGGCGGGAAGCGGACCGCTACAGCCAGAAGCAATTCAACCAGGGCTACAAACCGGAATACCGACCGCCCATGTCGGAGCCACGCTGCTACCAGACCGGCGCGAAGACGGAGACGTGTTTCTACAATTAAAGACGACGGGCCGAAGGGGATGGCCCGGGGATTGGAGTATTTGATTTGTTCAGACTGATGGTTCTGGCCATTTCGGCCTTTTGTATTTCGCTGAATGCTCATGCGTGGAAGTCGTATTCTGACGCGGGCAGCCTGCTGGCCGATCGTAGCCGGGGCAGATGCGTTGAGGATGCGCCGAAGGGGTTCAACTGCCTTTCGAAAGATATCCGCTATGTGCGTACTGATACGGGCACCATGCCGGTGCGGCTGTGGTCGATCTCGCAATTGGACGGCGAGCAGATGGGCGCGGTGTTGGACAGCTACGGTCTTCCGCGTGAGGACTTTACCCGCTACGCGATAGAATATGGCGGCCAGAACAAGGGCAATAGCTATAGCTGGATTGCCAAACAGGTCGTGCTGCAGGGCCTGGCGGCCGAAGACGGCACGATCCTGTTGCCGGCGGAATTCATCCAGGTGCTGCCCATCAGCGACAAGGTCGCCCTCGTGAGGGGGGTGGACTACGCCTATTATTTTGTCACCCTCGATCCGGAAAATCCGAAACTCTTCAGGCTGCCGTTCAAGCGCTACGAATTCTACTTCATCTATGGCGGCACGCCCAAGACACCCTTCACGTTGATGTTCCACGACAAGACAGCGGCGGATGCGCAGGGCAAGACGCTGGTCGTGATGGATAATCTGGGCAAGGAAGCGCACCGTATTTCCGGCGTGCTGAACGAGGGCAGCGGGGATTATGACTTTTACCAGTTCGGTAATGGCAAGATCGGCTTTCCGGTGAAGAGTGAAGATGGCACAGGCCTGTCCGTGGTGGTCAATTCGCTGACGCTGGAGATGGAAGAGGTCGGCCCGTATTTCGAGACGCTGCCCGTGGGCTATGCGCTGACCGACGAGTGGGACCGCAACAATCGCAGCGACTACAAGCAGGTGCCGGTGCAGAAGGTGGCGACTATGACATCCGGACACGGCATATTGTCCGGCGAGAGCATCTACCTGCCGATGACCCATGAGGATGGCACGGTGACGCCGTTCAGCCATCCCAACATTATCGGCATGGTGCCGCTGTACCTGCCGGAGATCAACGGCGTGCGCGGCTGGCTGGTCGTGTACGAGGCGGCAGACGGGCGCTGGTATCGTCTGGTCGGCAGCGCCGTGGACGGGGACCTGATGCGCGGTAAACGTGAGGAACTGCTGCCTGCGAGCGTCATGGACTACATGCTCGGCCGCAAGAACTATCCGCCCTTCGCCGATGTCTGGATCGGCACGATGGATGAGGACGAATATTACGGTCTGTTCGCAGGCGCAGACCGTCGCGATGTGCCGGAGCCGCCGCTGCGGATCGCGGCGCGCTATTTCAAGGATCCGATGAACCGCTCTGCCGGGGTGACGGATTGGTACGATGTCGGCATGGACATCGGCCCGGAGGAACTATGGGCGGCCTATGAGGCTCGGGACCGGAAAGCAACGCACCCGGACAACCCGATGGCCATGGAACGTCCGCTGATCCTGAAGACCGCGCGCGAATGGTGGGAGAGCAACAAGGCCTATCGTGAATACCTGGAGACGCCATGGGACGTACTGCAGGCCCGGTATGAGGCGGAATCCCGCGCGACGCTGAAGGCCAGCGCCGATGCGATCCTCGCCCTGAACGGCACCGATGTGCCCTATGGCGGGGACTTCTACACCGCCGCGCGTACACTGGGCGGCACATATCTCAGCACCTATTGGCGGCGCTGGCAGCGCCTGCCGCGCTCCAGCGATGCCTATGACATCTGCAGCCGCTTCGGGAACAACAGTTCGGAGTGCAACCTGGTCATGCCGTGGGCGCAAAATGCCTTTAACGCCCAGCGCGCACAGGAACAAAAGGCCTCCGATGCTTATGCGCGGCAGGTGGAGCTGACCAAACGCAAGCCGCCTGCATACCGTCCACCGTCTTACGGCCCGCGCTGTTACGACCAGGGCAATGGGAAAGAGCTTTGCTTCTATGATTGAGCTGCGTATTGCAGTGCGCATGATGAAACACAGCTTGAAAATATTCGGGGCCGCGCTGGGCGTTGCCGTACTTGCCGCCTGCGCGACTGATCCTGCACCTGAGCCAGCAGTTGAGCCTCTGGCGGGAGATCTGCTGATCCGTGATGTGCGGACGGTTGCCTTTGAAGGCGAGACGCCGGCCATCCGCGAGCATGCCTATGTGCTGGTGAAAGACGGGAAGATCCTGGCGGTCCGCGATTCTGAGGATGGCCTGTCGGCGCCGGAGAGTGTGGACGGCGCCGGGCGCACGATGCTGCCGGGCCTGACGGATATGCACGTCCATATCTGGGATGAGGCGGAGCTTGGCGCCTATCTCTCCTGGGGCGTGACGAAGGTGCGCAACATGTCCGGCCTGCCGTTCCATCTGCCGCTGGCGGAGCGGATCGAGGCGGGCGAGGTGATGGGACCGCACCTCATCACCACCGGGCCGATCCTCAACAGCCCCGGCCCGAATGCGCAGATCAACCACCAGATGGTGGTGACGGCGGACGAGGCGCGCGCGGCGGTTGCCTGGCAGGTCGAGCAGGGCTTCACGCGGCTGAAGGTCTACTCCAACCTGACCCGCGAAGCCTATGAGGCGATCATCGAGGAAGCCATGGCACGCGGTCTGCCGGTCAGCGGGCACACGCCGGAAGGCGTGCGCGAGGCAGGCATGCCGGAGGAGAAGCCCTTCGACATAAGCTTCGAGGAAGTGCTGGATGACCATTTCGAGTCCATCGAGCATATCGAGTCCATCGTCTGGCATGGCCTGCGCAACCGGCATGACGAAGCGGCCGCCCATGCGCTGGCCCGTGAGATCATCGCGGCGGACGTGCCGGTGACGACGACGCTGCTGGCGCACCGTAACCTGCTGCTGGTGGCAGAGACGGACGGCGCGGCGACGACCCGTCCGGGAACGGATCTGTTGAATGCGGTGGAGCAGCAGACGGAAGTTGATCATTTCGCCTTCTGGGCGGGGCAGGACCCGGCACTGGCGGCAAAGGATGCAGCCTTCTATGCGCGTGTCGCGGACATTTTCGAGGATGAAGGCGTCACGCTTCTGGCGGGCACGGATGCGGGCATTTTCACGAACATTCCCGGCAAGTCGCTGGGCGAGGAACTGGTCCTGTTGGTCGATGCCGGGCTGACGCCCTATGAGGCGCTGCGTGCGGCGACCTATACGCCGTCGGCCGTGCTGGGAACGGTGGGGCAGGATGGCTGTATCGGGGCAGGCTGCGCGGCGGACCTCGTCCTGCTGCCTTGCGATCCGCTGGAGGACATTGCCTGCGCGACCGAACCGGCGGGGCTGGTCTATCGCGGTCAGTGGCTGGACCGCGCCGCGCTGGACGGCTTGCGCGCCTCATCGGCACAGCAGGATCCGGAACGGACCATGACGAATGTGTTCGGCGGGCTGGCCGCTTACGGTGTCGACCTCAGCGGCCTGACGGGCGAATAGCCAGTTCAAGGCGATAAAGCTCCGCCATGCGCCGGATGTCCGGTCCGGGCATGACGGTTTGCCTGTCGCTGGGTCGAGTTGGGAAATTGACGACAGGCAAATCGCCGGATCCTTGCGGACCCTGAACCTGAAACGGGGGACGCGGCAAAATCCGTCGCGGAATCCGCGCGGATGGATGAAATTTTATTCTATCTGCTGTCGCCTCTCCGGGGGCTAGGCGTTCGGCTCTATCAGGATCTTGATTTCATGCGGGTCTTTGGCGAGCGCGTCGAAGGCGGCCTCGGTACTGGCCAGCGGCTGGCGGCTGGTGATGAGGCGGGAGACGGCGTCCGGATGCGCTTCGATCAGGGCGAGGGCGCTGGCGAATTCTTCCGGCCGGTAGGCGAAGCTGAACTCCAGGGTCAGCTCACGGACAATACCTTCGGTGGGCGTGAACTTTTCCTCATGCGGGCAGACGCCGACCACGACGATGTGGGAATGGGCCGGGGCGGATTTCACGATCTGGTCTATCACGCCGGGCGCGCCGGTGCATTCGAAAATGTTCAGGCCCGGCGGCTGGCCGTGAAAGTCCCGCGCCAGCAGGGGTGACATGGGGGCGGGCGTGTGGCCGAGATCGCTCCACCGCTCATATGGGCTGTCATTGGCAGGATCGAGCACGATGTCGGCGCCGAGGGCGGCGGCCACCGCGCGGCGCTCTGCCGAGAAATCCGCTGCGAGCACGGGGCCGCGCCCGGCGAGTTTCAGCGACAGGATCACGGCAAGGCCGACAGGGCCGCAGCCGATCACCATGTTCGGCCCGTCATTGCGGCTGGCAATGTTCGCGGCATGGAGGCCAACCGAGAGCGGCTCTGTCAGGGCGGCGAGATCGTCCGGAATGCTGTCTGGCACGCGGTAGCTGCGCACGGCGTCGATGCAGGAGAGCGTGGCCAGCCCGCCGCTATAGATGGGGGAAAGGCCGATACAGGCCGGGCCGTCATGGCTGTGGGTGAAGGGCAGGCCGGTCACCCGGTCACCGGGCTTCAGGCGGGTCTCCGTGCCCGGACCAATGCCGATGACTTCAGCCGAGAATTCATGACCCGGCACGATGATGGGCAGTTGGTCCTGTGCTTCTGCCGGTGTGGCGTCAGACAGGGCCGCCATCTGCTTGCGCAGGCTGAGGTCGCTACCACAGATGCCGGTGAAGAGCGGGCGCACCAGAAGCTGGCCGGTGGCGGGGGACGGGTCCGGCAACTCCGCCACGCGGAACGCTTTTCCCTGCAGGGTGAGTGCGCGCATCTAGGCCTCCGGCATGCCGGCGAAGAGGGCGACTTCCGGCTGGCCGGTGTGCGCCGTGGTGCCGCCATCGGCAACGACGATGGAGCCGGTCATGTAGGAGGCGGCATCCGAAGCGAGGAAGGCGACGACATTCGCCATCTCTTCCGGCTGGGCCCCGCGGCCCATGGGAATGCGTTTGCGCCATTCTTCCGGCAGGCCGGGCATCTGGTTCAGCCCCGCCGTGATCGGCGTTTCGACAAGACCGGGACAGAGCGCATTGACGCGGATCCCGTCACGGGCGTGGTCGATCGCGAGGGCGCGGGTGTAGTTGATCACGGCGCCTTTGGCGGCATTGTAGGCGGCGAAGCGATAGTCGCCGCCAAGCCCTGAAATCGAAGCCGTGTTCACGATGGCGCTGCCGCGCGGCATGTGCGGAATGGCATAGTGGCAGGCATAGTAGACGCTGTGCAGGTCTACCGCGATTACCTGTTCCCACTGGTCCGGCGGCAGTTCCACTGTGTTGGCGAAGCTGCCGATGCCGGCATTGTTGAACAGGACGTCGATCCGTCCGTGTACGTCGATGGCAGCCTGGATGAGTGCGGCGACGTCAGCTTCCTTCGAGACATCGGTCTGAACGGCCATGGCCTTCGGGCCGAGTTCGGCGGCAAGCGTGCGCCCGCCCGCATCGGAGATGTCGGCCAGCACGACGCTGGCGCCTTCGCGGGCCATCAGGCGGGCGGTTGCCGCGCCAATGCCGGAGGCCGCGCCCGTGATGATGACGACCTTGTTGTCAAATCTCTGTTGCGTCATGAGGTGGCCGCTCCGTCAGGACAGGACTGAGCTGGGAGGTTGCTCGTCTGCCCATGCGGAGCGGCGCTCGGAGATGGCCCCCGAAATTTTCTGCCAGGCTGGAAGCGTCTTCGCGAGGAACTTGATGTCGAAGTTCTCCTGGGTGCGGAATTCAAGGACTTCCACGCCGTCAGGGCCGGGCGTGTAGCGGTAGGCCTTTCCGGCACCCAGGAAGAAACCGTCGCCCGGGCCCAGCGTGTCTGTGCCCAGTTGGAGGCTGCCTGCGACGATGTAGTAGAGACAATCGGAATTGTGAGTGTGCAGAGGAAGCGGGAAGCCGCTCTTGAACCAGGCATAGGTCAGGCTGAAGCCCGGCTGGGAGAATAGGGTCTTGACCACATTGCCTTCGGCAAAGCCCGCTTCGAGGGCGGCACCGATGCCGGCTTCAAGGTCGGGTGTCATGTCGGCGACTTCCATATGCGCCGTCTCGTCCAGCGAGGCGGCCTCGGAAGTGCGGAAAATCTGGTATCCGGCAGCGGTGGCCGGTTTTTCACTGACGGTTGAGTCGCTCATGCCTTGTTTCCTCCCATTGGCCGCGCCTGTTGGCTGCGCGGTCCATGTTTGCGGGCGGCTGGTCTTGTGCCGGTCTCACCTGCAGGGAGAAAGCTAGCGCAAAAGCCAGAATAGTCAATATTGACTAATATTTATCCGGCGCAGTTGACGCGCGCAGGCCGCTGGCCATTATCGGCAGCAGGGCAGGAAACGGCAAAACCGTATGAGTGAAACCAAAGAGCCGACAGGCCGCAGGCGGACACGCCGCGGCGAGGAAACGCGCAAGCAGCTGATCGAAGCCTGCATCGATTGCCTGAATGCGCGCGGCTATGCGGGCACGTCGATCGAGGCGGTGATGTCGAAGGCAGGCGTCAGCCGCGGCTCGGTACTGAACCAGTTTCCCACACGGCTGGACCTGATGACGGCGACGATCGAAGCCGCCATGCGCGCCATGATGTCGGATACGCAGGCCCGGTTCGACCGTATTTCCGATCCGGTGGAGCGGCTGCGGCGGCTGTGCGACCTCTATTGGGAGGCGCAATGCCTGCCTGTCTCCGTCGCGGTGACCGAAGTGCTGCTCGCGGCGCGTTGGGACACAGAGCTTGCCGGGGCGCTGGCCCGCGTGGCCGGGCAGATCGAGATCGAACTCGATGCGGAGACACGCCGCCGCGCAGCGCAGGCGGGCGTAAATGACATTGAAGCCGTGGTCGTCCATGCGCGCATGCTGATCCTGTCGTTGCGCGGGATCACGCTGGAACTGATGTTCGATCCGGATCGCCAGATCATCCACCACGCGCTGGACGAAATCCGCGCCTCCCACGACGCCTTCTGCGACCGCGTGCTGAACTAGGCGAACGCTCCCCCGAACCGGGGAGGCGATGTCCGCCACGGCATCCTAGGATGCAGCCAGCACAAAGTGGGAGGAGTGAGCGATGCACCAGGCAATCAGGCTGACGGCGGGATTGTCCGCCATGTTGCTGGCGGGCGTGGGACTGGCAGGCGCGGCCATGGCGCAGCTGCAATTGCCGCCGGGCGCCGAGCTCTGGCCCCAGCAGTGCGAGGCGGGTGATCCGGATGCGTGCATCAACCAGGGCATCCGCTACCAGAATGGCATCGAGATTGAACCCAGCTGGGGCGGCGCGGCGGAGTATTGGGGCAAGGCTTGCCAGCTGGGCGTGTCCGATGGCTGCCAGATGGCGTCAGAAGTCTATCGCGGGCTCGCAGATGGCTTCGCGGCGGATTATCCGCGGCTGGTGTCTGTGGAGGCATTCGGCTGCGAGGCGGGCATCGCCCTGCATTGTTCCGACGCGGCGCTGCGCCTCTATGCCGGCGATGGCGTGGAGCGGAATGTCGGACTGGCGCTGCCCCTTTTCGAAAAGGCGTGCGATCTGGATGACGCGCTCGCCTGCGCGGTCGCAGCAACTGAGTATCTGGATAGCGAACACGGCACGCCGGTGAATGCCGAAAGAGCGGTGGTCTACGGCAAGAAGGGCTGCGCGCTGGAACAGCCGGATTCCTGCCGCCTGGTCGAAGCGGCCTACATGCTGCCGCAGCATTCGACCTTCGATCCGCAGCAGGGATTCGAGTATGCGCTGAACAATTGCGCGGACGGATCGAAGGAAAGCTGCGCGAACCTTGGCAATGTCTATGTCGAGATCGGGGAGTATGACCTCGGCGTCGAGAATTACGACAAGGCCTGCGGCATGGGCATGGATGAGGCCTGCGAAGTATCCGGCAACTACAAGACATGGCTGGAGGAGCGCGCCGCCTATGAAGCCTGGGAGGCGCAGCAGGCCGAACGCCGGGCGCAGCTGGACCAGATGATCGCTGGCGGAAACCTGAACGGCGCGATGCAGGCGGCGCTTTATGATTACGGCTCTACCGATCTTGCGGAATACGTTGCCGGGAAGGCTTCGGGCTATGGGACCTTCTCGACCAACAATCTCTATGTCCTGTCGCTCTGGTTCCCGGGGCAGGCCATCGGCGCCGCGGCGGACAAGGAACTGGCCAGCCGTGGCACCGGGCTGGAGGGACGCTTTGGAGAGGGCACGAACACGGCCGGCGCCGCCGATGCCCGCTATCGTGCGGCCTATGGCTCCAGCCCGCCTTCCTACACCGCCAGCGTCTCGTCGCCTTCATTGCCGAAGATGAAGAGTGCTGCCGAGATAAGTGCCGCAACGCGCGATCGGTATCGCTGGGCGCACTGCACGATGAGCGGCAGCAATACCAGCGCCAAGGTTTGCCAGTAAGGCAGTCTACGGAAGAGAACAATGATGATGCGATTTGTAACGGCGGTTCTTGCCGCTTGTGCAGTTCTGTTCGCGGCAGGGGCGACAAGCGCCCAGACCACGCTGGCTAACGGCTTTACCGAAAGCCCGCAATGCGTGGTGAAGGCGTCGCACTGGGAGCAGCCGCCCGGCACGTCGACGCTGAGCCTCGTCTCGCGCGGGCGGAAAGACAATCCGTTCCATTATCGCCAGCACACCATCCTCAGCTGGTATTATGGCGGGACCGCCGCCATCTACGAGATGAACAGCATGGCGGTGTCCTATTTCCGAAATTGCGTGAACAAGGCCTCGTCCGAGCAGTGCGGGATGAAGAAGGACAACAAGGTCGCCAAGGCGCTCTACAAGATCGATCTCGGTCAGAGCCTGTCCAAGGGCGACCGCAAGGCCATCGACAAGTATTTCGGCCAGAAGCCGCCGGCCTCCGCCATCCGCTTCGCCGCCAATGACCTCGGCCTCTGCTTCGGCAATGATCCGGGGCAACCGACCATCGAGGAGATAGACTTCATTCAGGTGACGCCGCCCGAGGACGACTGCCAGCTGTACCCGAAAATGGTCTCCGAGCGGTTCAACAATGTCAGGTATCCCGAGGGGCGGCACCGCTATTACCTGCCATGGGCGGCCAGCTTCCAGGCGCAGGTGGATGCTGGCCCCGTCTGCAATGGTCCGGTTTGGGTGCCGCGTCAGGCGGTTGATAATCTTGCTGGTGACAGGGCCTGGAAGCTTGCTCAAGACAATCGTCCGGTGGCGGAGCGTATCGCGGGCCTCAATGGGTGCGAGATCGCCTATGGCGTCGTGACCATGGGCCTGACCCAGCAAGGCGGCGTCGCCCGCGTGCCCGACGAGGCCATCGGCTGGGCCCTGCAATACGAACAGGCCGTGATCGACAACCAGCTTTGCCCGTTCATGTCGCCCTTCCTGTCGAACTGGGTGCAGGCCCAGCCGCTGACCAAGTTCGAGCCCGCGCCGGATCCGTTCGAGGGCTTCCGCAAGCGCGGGCCCTACGGCAACAGCATGGATGACTGGAAGTCGTACATCGCCCGCGTCATGGGGCATTACGAGACCGAAGCCTCGCCCCAGATCAGTCTGGACGGCGACCTCTGCGCCGACTATGCGACCTTCCTGGTGGAGCAGTATTACGCCAATCCGGGCGTGAGCGACCCGCAGCAGAAATTCCTGTACGATACGGCTTTCAAGCTCGATCTCAGCCAGCGTCCCGCCATGTGCGTGGCCGTGCCGAGATGGTCCTACGCGGACTATGCCAACAAGCGCGCGGTGCAGGCCGCCCGCCGCGAGGAGGCGAACCGCAAGATCGCCCAGCGCCAGGCTTTCCTCGACAGCATGAAGCAGGCCGCCGAAGAGGCCAGCAGGTGGAAGCCCACCTATCGCCCGCCCGCCGGCGAGCCGCGCTGCTATCGCACAGGCGAGAAGACGGAGACGTGTTTCTACAACTAGGGTTGGGCAGAGCCCTCACCTCCCATTGCCTTTGGAACAAAGGTGTGGTGGCGAAAGAAGAACCCCTCTCCCCCCATGCGGGAGAGCGATCGGTGAAGCCCCTTAAGCCAGGGCTTCCAGCGCCTCTGCCGCTTCCAGCCATTCCATTTCGGCTGTCGAGGCCGTGTCGGCGTGGGTGGCGCGGTCTTTCAGGAGCTTGGCCAGCTCGTCCGCTGGCGGATTACCGCTGGCGAGCTTTGCGTCGATCTTCGCGATGGCGGCGTTGGCCTTTTCCATCCGCTCCTCAGCCTCGCGCGCCTGTTTCTTCAGGGCGGAGAGGCGCTTCTTGTCTTCCGGCGAGGCAGCAGGTTTTGGGGCAGCCTGTTTCAGCTTTGCTTCTTTCGCCTCGCTACGGTCGGCCTTCATGACGAGGGCGCGGTAGTCTTCAAGGTCGCCGTCATAAGTGGTGGCGCGGCCATCCTTCACCAGCCACAGCCGGTCGGCCGTCGCTTCGGCGAGATAGACATCGTGCGTGATCAGCAGGACGGCGCCGGGGAAATCGTTCAGCGCGTAGATCAGCGCCTCGCGGCTGTCGATGTCGAGGTGAGAGGTCGGCTCGTCGAGGATCAGGATGTGCGGCGCGCTGTGGGACATGAGGCCCAGCAGCAGGCGGACTTTCTCGCCGCCGGACAGTTTCTCGACTTTCGTTTCCACCTTCTCGGCAGCAAAGCCCATGGCGGCGGCGGCGGCGCGCACTTTGGCGGGCGGCGTATCCGGGGGCAGCAGGCGGCGCACATGGTCCAGCACGCTGTCGCCTTCGGTCAGCTCATCCAGCTGGTCCTGCGAGAAATAGCCGATGCGCACAGCCTTCGGCGTCACGCGCTGGCCCGCCATCAGGGGCAGGCGCTCGGCGATGGATTTCACCAGCGTCGTCTTGCCCTGGCCGTTGGCGCCGACAATGGCGATGCGGTCGTCCGGATCGAGGCGAAGGTTTACTTTCGACAGGATGCGCGCGCCTTCGCCGTAACCAAGGTCGGCATCGCGCAGCTCCAGCATGGGCGGGGCGAGCTTGTCGGCAGGCGGGGGGAAGTGGAAGGGCGTCGTGCGGTCCGCCACCGGGATGGAGATGTCCTGCATCTTCTCCAGCATCTTGATACGCGACTGGGCCTGGCGCGCCTTGGAGGCCTTGGCGCGGAAGCGGTCGACGAAGCTCTGCAGGTGGGCGCGTTCCTTCGCCTGCTTGGCCTGCTGGGATTCCAGCTGGGCGAGCTTGGCCGCGCGCAGTTTCAGCCAGTCATCATAGCCGCCGGGCGTGATGGACAGCTTTTTGTGCTCCAGCGCCATTGTGTGGGTGACGCAGCGGTTCAGCAGTTCGCGGTCGTGGCTGACGATCAAAACCGTATACGGATATTTTTTGATATAGCCTTCCAGCCAGGCGGCGCCTTCAAGGTCCAGGTAGTTGGTCGGCTCGTCCAGCAGGAGGAAGTCCGGCTGGGAGAAGAGAACGCCGGCAATTGCCGCACGCATCCGCCAGCCGCCGGAGAATTCCTTCGTGGCGCGGCCAAGGTCTGCATCCGAGAAACCGAGCCCGTGCAGCACTTCGGCGGCGCGGGCCTCTGCCGTCCAGGCGTCGATGTCGACCAGGCGCTCGTGGATTTCGCCGATACGGTCCGGATCCGTGGCGGTCTCCGCCTCCTGCATCAGGGCGTGGCGTTCCTTGTCGGCGGCGAGGACGACATCGAGAATGGTGTCGTCCGTCGGGGCGACTTCCTGCGCCACCCAGCCGAGCCGGGCGCCTGCATTTAGGCGGATGGAGGCGTCTGCTGTCGGATGCTCCACATCCTCGCGGATCAGGCGCAGCAGGGTGGACTTGCCGGTCCCGTTGCGGCCAACAAGGCCGACTTTCCAGCCAGACGAAATCTGCGCCGAGGCAGACTCGAACAGGGGCCGGGCTTCGACCTGGAAATCAAGGTTCGTGATGGTGAGCATGGGCGGGGTGTAACGGGGCCCATCGCGAATGCAAGAGGGGCTTCAGAGCAGGGCTGGAAAAGGTGCCCGCCATGCCGATGGTCCGGGGGGCAGGACCTGGCATGGCGGGCGGTTCGCTGTTCCCCGGTACGGTGGGAGAATGGGGAATGGGAAGATTGGTATCCTCAGCGAAGGCGCCGGGGTAGCCGGTCTTACCGTCCATTTGTGAAAAGCCATGCAGATTTGCCGATCACTTTTCTTTGATGGATGAAAAAATAGGCAGATTGAGAAAGGCCCGCCATGTCATCGGTCGCGGGGGGGGGGGGAGGACGGGATGACATGGCGGGCGGCTCGCCGTTCGGTTTCCAGGGGGAAGAAACGCTGCGAACGGGACCTCTCTCGTCCCATCCATATGGGCAAATGCCTGCCGGTTTCCATACTGCTCACGCGTTCGTGAGAGGTGAAATTCCGGTAACAAGCAAACCGTGGAAATGGCTTGGGTAAGGGAGGTGCCCGCCATTCTGTTTGCCGGGGTTCAAGGGAAAGGCAAACAGAATGGCGGGCAGTTCGCTGTGTCTTTTTCAGGGGGAGGTAACAACAGCGAACGGGACCGGTCAGAGCGAACTTACATGGGTAAAACGCAGGCCCTGCTCAATCCCGTCGCGGAAAAGTGAGAGATGGCGGAAGTTTAATGAATGGACGCGTGCGGGGCGGTCACTTGCCCACGAAGACCATCGTGCGGCGGGGCACGTCCTTCAGGAAGGTTGCGAGGTCTGCTTTCGAGAAGACGATGCAGCCATTCGAGCGGCCGAGCTTGCCCCATTTCTGCAGGAAGGTCGGTTCGGCATAGTCAGCGGCATGAATGACAATGGCCCGGTCGCGGGCATTGGCATTGGTCGGGTCGAGACCATCAAGGCGGAGCGATCTGCCATGCTTGCCGACATAGGGCTCGGCCACGAGATAGGCGCCCTCCGGGCTGGCGGAGGAACCGGGCACGTCCGAGAACTTGTCGAGGAAGCCGTCATGGTCGGGGTCCGAGCCGGAGCCATGGGCCGTGCGGAAGGCTTCTTCCACCAGCCCGGTTTCGAGATTGAGCAAATAGGCGCGCGGCTCGTCGGAGCGGCGGGCATAATCCACAATCACGAGATACTCCGCATCGGCGGCGTCCTTGTGGACTTTCAGGGAGCTTAGCGCCCGGCCCAGCAGGTCTGGCCGGATGAGCCCCTGCGGGTCGACGGGGACCGCGCTGGCTGTCTGAGTCGCCAGGCAAAGGGCAGCGATGCAGGCGGCAAACCGAACCGGGAAGCGTTTCATGGGGCCTCACTCCGTCTGACAGATGCAACAAGGAGAGGGGGCTTTTCCGTAAGGGAAGCCGTCTTTCCCTGATGCCGTATACGTCCAGCTTCGCGCCAAAGCATGTATGTGACAAGGCCCGCCAGACATACACTCGCGATGCAAATGACGGTGAGGGCAGTGATCAGGGTTTTGATCTGCAGCATGACGCCTGGCCTTTCCTTTTGGGACGGGCACGCGGACGTCGCGGAAGGCCTTGGCGCAGCGTGGCCCGTGAGTATTGTATCTTCAGAAAAATTGCGGAAATGAGGGCAGGAACATGGCCGAAGCGCCGACAGCTAGCGAATTGTTCACCGGCACCAAAGAGGTGGCTGACTCGCACAAGTTCGATGAGGCGGCGCTGGCCGCCTGGATGGAAGCCAATGTCGAGGGCTATGAAGGTCCGCTGGAAGTGCGCCAGTTCAAAGGCGGACAGTCCAACCCGACCTACCAGCTGGTGACCCCGAAGAAGAAATACGTGATGCGCCGCAAGCCGCCGGGCAAGCTGCTGCCCAGCGCGCATGCCGTGGACCGGGAATATCGAGTGATCTCCGCGCTCTACCCGCTCGGCTATCCGGTGGCCCGGCCCTATGGCTTGTGCGAGGACGATTCCGTCATCGGCACGATGTTCTATGTCATGGACATGGTGGAAGGCCGGATCCTGTGGGACGGCACCCTGCCACAATACGAACCGGCCGAACGCCGCGCCATCTATGAGGCGAAGGTGAAGACCTTTGCAGACCTGCACAATGTGGACTGGAAGAAGGCCGGCCTCGAAGGCTTCGGCAAGGAGGGCGACTATGTGGCCCGCCAGATCCACCGCTGGACGAAACAGTACAAGGCTTCCGAGACCCAGCACATTCCGGAGATGGAACAGCTGATCGAATGGCTGCCGAAAAACATTCCGCCCGGCGACCGGACCACGATCGTGCATGGCGACTACCGTCTCGACAACATGGTGCTGCACCCGACCGAGCCGCGTGTCATCGCTGTTCTGGACTGGGAGCTGTGCACGCTGGGCGATCCGCTGGCGGACTTTTCCTATCACCTGATGAACTGGGTGATGCCGCCGGGCGACTCGTCGCGCGGATCCATCATGGCGATTGACGATCTTGAGGCCTGGGGCATCCCGACCATGGACGAATATGTCGACCTCTACTGCAAGCACACCGGCCGCGATGGCCTGCCGGAGCTCGACTATTACTTCGCCTATAACGGCTTCCGTCTTGCAGGCATCCTGCAGGGCATCATCGGGCGCGTGCGTGACGGCACGGCCAACAGCGCGAATGCCGAGTCGAATGCTGCGCGCGTCGTGCCGCTGGCGAAGTTCGCCGCTGAGTATGCCCGCCGTGCCGGGATGCCGGGGTGACGCCGGAGACTTCCGGAGAGGCTGACCCCGAACCGCAGCAGCGGCATCTCAACCAGCGGGACCTGTTCCTGCTGGCGCTTGCCGCCGCTGTGGTGACGGCCAACGCCTATTACATCCATCCAATCATCGCGCTGGTGGCGAAAGATTTCGATGTTTCGCCATCGGAGATCGGCCTTGTCCCGGCGCTGAACCAGATCGCGCTGGCACTCGGCATCCTGTTGTTGCTGCCGCTTGGGGACAGGTTCTCGAACCGCAGGCTGGCCACGGTGTTTGCGGCGGGGCAGTTGCTGGGCCTGATCGTGATGGCGCTGGCGACCGATTTCCGCGTGTTCCTGGCGGGCTCCACCTTTCTCGGCTTCTCGACCATCACGCCTTACCTGCTGCCGGCCTATGCCTCGAAGCGGGCCCCGCCGGGCAAACTCGGCCAGGTGACCGCCACGCTGACGACCGGCGTTGTCGCGGGCATCCTGCTGGCGCGAGTCGGCGCCGGGTGGATCGGCGAGCATCTGGGCTGGCGCACGGTGTATTATATTGCGGGCGGCGTGATGCTGCTGGTGACGCTGATGCTGCCGCAGATCATGGACGAGCGGGAGAAGATCGAAGGCGATGCGCCGCCGGCCAATCATGTCGGGCTGGTCATGTCGGTTATCCCGGTCGTGCGGCGGCACCCGGAAGTGATCCTGTCCGGCCTGATCCAGGCGCTGGGATTCGGCATCTTCCTGTCAGTCTGGCTGGGCCTTGGACTGTACCTGACCAGCCCGCAGATGGGCTATGGCACTGATACGGTCGGCTACCTGGCCGGGGTGGCGGCGCTGAACCTGTTCACGACGGCGCCGCTGGGCGCCTGGGCAGACCGGACCGGGCCGCGCAAGGCCCGCGCCATTATCGCCCTGATACAGTTCGCGGCGATCCTGGCGTTGTTCCTGTTCGGGCACAGTCTGTGGCTGATCGTGCCGTCCATCCTGTTGATGACCATGGTGGGACCGCTGGTGGACATCACCGGACGGATGACCTTCCTCAGCCTGCCGCCCAGTGTGCGCACGCGCCTGATGACGGCGTATATCGTGCTGATGTTCATCGGCGGCGGCCTTGCGAGCTGGGGCGCGACCTATGCCTATGAACATGCAGGCTGGCATGGCACCACACTGCTGACCTTGTGCCTGTCGGGCATGCTGGTGACGCTGGCCGTCATTGCCTGGCGGTTTGGGCCGGAACGCAAGGGGAGAGGCCCCGGAGGGGAAGTGAAATGAGACTTTTGAAACGTGTGAGTCTTGGGCTGGCCGCGCTGTTCGTGGCTGCCGGGATCGGCTGGGTCCTGATCGGGCCGGAATGGCGCGCCTTGCTGGCGCACCAGCCTTATGGCCGGGATGTCCTGTTCTGGAACCAGGCCCAGCGCGATGCGGGCTTCCGCATGATCGACCGTATCCCGTTCGTGATCGAGTCTCATACGATTGCGGCGAGTGGCGAGGTGCGTGAATTGCCGGAGGGCGAGCCGCTCGACATCGGCATTGACCTTGATGCCTATCTTGCCGCGAACCGGACGGCAGGGATCGTCATCCTGCAGGACGGCAAGGTGCGGCTGGAGCGCTACGAAATGGGGTTCCGCCCGGATGGGCGCTGGACCAGCTTTTCCGTTGCGAAGTCCCTGACCTCGACGATGGTGGGCGCGGCCGTGAAGGATGGTGCAATCAATAGCCTGAATGATCCGGTGTCGGACTATATCGACGAGCTGAAAGGCTCCGCCTATGATGGCGTGACAGTCGAGCAGGTGCTGACCATGACCTCCGGCATCGACTGGAACGAGGATTATGACGATCCGCAGTCCGATGTTGCGCAATTCGACCTGCAGCAGGTGGAGCCCGGCAAGAGCGCATTGGCGACCTATATGGCGGGGCTTGGCCGGGCGCATCCGGCGGGCGAGGTGTGGAACTACTCCACTGGTGAGACGAACCTGATCGGCGTGCTGGTCAGCCGCGCGACGGGGCGGGAGCTGGCAGGATATCTCTCCGAAAAGGTCTGGGCGCCTTATGGCATGCAGCAGGATGCAAGCTGGCTGCTCGGCCATGACGGGCATGAGATCAGCGGCTGCTGTATCCAGGCTTCCGTGCGGGATTATGCGCGCTTCGGCCAGTTCATGCTGGAGGGCGGCAAGGCAGGCGGGCAGGACGTGCTGCCGGAAGGCTGGATCGCGGCGGCGACGGTGAAGCAGGCTGACATCGGCTCACCCGGCGAAGGCTATGGCTATCAGTGGTGGACCTGGGATGACGGCTCCTATCAGGCCGATGGTATCTTCGGCCAAGGCATCTTTATCGACCCGGCGCGTCAGCTGGTGATCGCTTCAAACGCCAGCTGGACTTCGGCTCTGGGAGACAAGGGCGGCGAGTGGCAGGCCCGGAAAGGCTTCTACAAGGCGGTGCAACACGCAATCGATGTCGAAGCAGCAGCGGCCGAGGGTGACGGCCCGCAATGACAGTGGCAGACTTCAGAAAAAAGGAAACGCGATGACCGAGACGATCAAGGGACCGCTGCGCGCGCCCGTGCAGATGCTGCAGGAACAATCCTATGACGGGCACAAGAGCCTGCATGACGATAGCGAGGCAGAGCGTCTCGGCATCAAGGCGGGGCCGATCGAAGGGCCGACGCACTTCTCACAATTCGTGCCGTATCTGGCCGACATCTGGGGCAATGACTGGTTCGAGCGGGGCTGTTTCTCCAGCCACTTCCTGAACATGGTGTTCGAAGGCGAGAAGGTGCGCGTCGAGGTCGACCGCCCGGCGCCGGGCGAGACACGCACCCTGTGCCGCGCCTTCAAGGAAGACGGCACGCCTGTGCTGGAGGCGAGCGCCTCTATCGGGCCGGACCATGGCGAGACTCTGCTGGAGGGGCGCATGGCAAAGCTGCGCCCGGCTGGCGACCTGGTGATCCTGGCCGACCTGGAAGTCGGCATGACCGGCGCAGCGGATGAGACCGTGACGATGGAGATGGACCAGTTCATGGGTAATCTCTATCCCTTCTCACTGGCCGACAAGCTGAAGGTCATTACCGAGCCGATGGACGTCTACAGCGATGCTGCCGCTGGCCCGTGGGGCAAGCCGATCGTGCCGCTGGAAATGGTCAGCGTGATTGGCAACTATACCAGCCGCCAGGCAAAATTCCCGGTGAAGCAGCCTGCCATTGGTTTGTTCGCAGACCTTGAGATCCGCATGGTCAACGGCCCGCTTCTGGTGGGCGAGACCTATATCCTGCGGCGCGAAGTGGTCGCGCTGGCCCAAAGCCGCCGAGCAGAAAACTACTGGATCCGGACGAAGTTCTTCGACAAGACCGGCACGACACAGATCGCGGAAATGCTGCTCAACAGTGGCGTGTTGAAGGCCAGCTATCCGGACTATCCTGCCGACAAGCTGCCGGCCTGAGGAGACGAACATGGCGCTTTCCCCTGAATTGCAGGCCATCTCGGCCAATGTGGATCGTGATGGCTGGACCAAGGTCTATATCCAGAAGACACCGGGCGCCCCGAATTCCCGAATCCTGTTCACTGTGACGGTGGGGATGCAGGAGAAGTTCGGCTTGCCGGAACTGGTCGTGTTCGGCCTGAACCGGGAAACAGTGGATGGGGTGATCCACAATGTCGCTGCGAAACTCGTGCAGGAAAAGAAATGGACGGGTGAGCCGCTGCGTATGGACGGCGTGCTCAATGAAGTGGATGTGGAGCTGCGCCCGGTGCACCCGGACCATCTCGGCGAAGTCGGCGCGATTAACACCATGATCCGCCGTGAGACGGGACGCCCACCATTGTCCGGCATGATCCAGATCTTCTGGCCCGGCGATGATAGCCATTTCCCGTGGGATCCGGAAAACAAGGATGATTTCCGCGATCAGCCACGGCTGGACATCAGCTGGAAAAAGCCTGGAGCATAAGCTCGGTCCGGGCAATTGCGGCCGTATCCCTACGGGTCTAGGGTCCGGCCAACTGAGAGGGAGATTCCTATGAAGCGTTTCGGTCTGGCCGCGCTGGCGGCTGTGGCATTTGCAGGCATGGCGAATGCGCAAGATGCGGTGATCCATGCGGGCTATCTGCTGGCCAAGCCCGGTGAGGGCTATCTGCGCAAGCAGACGGTGACGGTGAAGGATGGCCGGATCGTGTCGGTCGAGGCGGGCTACAAGCCGGGCCCGAAAGGCGTGCCGGTGATTGACCTGCGCGATGCCTATGTGCTGCCCGGCCTGATCGACAGTCATGTGCACATTACGGGCGAGTCCGGCCCGAACGAGCGGATCAGGATGTTCGAGGAAACCGCAGTCGACCAGGCGTTCGACGGGGCCGAGTTTGCCCACAAGACGCTACTGGCAGGTTTCACCACGGTGCAGGATGTCGGCGGTTCCAATGATGCCGTGTTCGGTCTGCGCGATGCCATCGCCAAAGGGTATGTTCCGGGGCCGCGCATGCGGGCCGCAGGGCAGGCGATCTCGGTGACGGGCGGCCATGGTGATATCAATGGCTATTCACCGGATGTCATGGCGTTGTTCACCGGCACCAATATCTGCAACGGCGCCGATGATTGCCGTCGGGCCGTACGCCAGCAGGTGAAGGAAGGTGCGGACGTCATCAAGATCACCGCGACGGGCGGTGTGATGTCCAACACCAAGGCCGGGCTGGAAAAGCAGTTCACCGATGCTGAACTGGAAGCCATTGTCGAGACGGCGCACTCCATGGGCCGTCAGGTGACGGCGCACGCGCACGGCAAGGGCGGGATCGAGGCAGCCTTGCGCGCCGGGATCGATTCAATCGAACACGGAACGTATCTGGATGATGAGACCATCGCCCTGTTCAAGGAACATGATGCAACGCTGGTGCCGACGGTTCTGGCTGGCGCCACGGTGAGCGGCTGGGTGAACGAGCCCTGGTTCCCGGAAGCAAGCCGCGCGAAGGCGGCGATTGTTGGCCCGCTGATGCAGGACATGCTGCGCCGTGCCCATGAGGGCGGCGTTAATGTTGCCTTCGGTACGGATACAGGCGTCTCGAAACATGGCGACAATGCCGAAGAGTTCGCCCTGATGGTTGGCGCAGGTTTCTCGCCGGAGGAAGCCATCCGCGCCGCCACGGTGAAAGCTGCGCAGCATATTGAAATGGATGCCGACATCGGCACGATCGAAGCTGGCAAATATGCCGACATCATCGCCGTGACGGCAGACCCGCTGAAGGATGTGACCGAGCTGGAAGACGTCGACTTCGTGATGAAGGGCGGCGTGGTTTACAAGAACGAGGACTGATCCCCGTTTGACGGTATGTCTCGCCCGTGCCGCGAAGGCTTTTGACAAGGCGGGGCGAACGCCGGATGCTGTGCAGGGATCCGGGCCAACCGGCCCGGATCATGCATGGGACCAGCGGTAAACTGGTCCTGAAGGCATAAGGAAAGACAATATGGCTCTGGCAACGCGTATGGTTACCGGCGCTGCGGCAGTCCTCGCGCTGGCCGCCTGTTCGGGGCAGGACAGCGCCCCAGCCGCACAGAAGACAGCGTCTGTGGAAGCGGCAGACTGTATCCCGATTTCGGACGGCACCTATCAGATCCGCGATGGCAAGATCCTGGTCATGAAGGCCGGGGCATCGTCCCGTCCTGAAGCAACGCCGCTGCCGGATGTGGCCGGTGAGCCTGGGCTGGGCCGCGAAGCTTGAGCGGACCTTTGCCGGAATGGGCTATCCCTGGCTGGGCCTGCAGGTGCGGGATGGCGTGGCAGCCGTGATCGGCACGGCGCCGGGGCTTGCGGCACGCGATGTCAGTTTCGTTGCTGCAAAAGCTGCGATTGAGAGCGATCCGGAAGGTGCTGAAAAAGTCAGTCTGATCGTCAATGCAATGGGCGTTGAGGGCGTCGAGGAGACGCTCGGCGCGGGGCTGAAGCGTCTCATGAACAGCGACCTCTCCGTCGCAGATTGCCAGGATGCCTTCAATCAGACCCTGCGCGTCGATGACATTGATTTCCCGGTGAACATGGCCGTGCTGAACGCAGCCGAACTGCCTGTTGTGAACACAACGACCGGCATCGCCCGCCTTTGCAGCGCCTACAAGATCGAGATTGCCGAGCATACGGACTCGCGTGGCTCCGACAGCTACAACCTTCAGCTTTCACGCCAGCGCGCCGAAGCGATCCGCGATTACATGATCGAACATGGCGTGGACGAGGCGGTGCTGACAGCGAAGGGGTATGGCGAATCCCAGCCGGTCGACAGTGGCAACAGTGCCGAAGCGCGTGACCGCAACGAGCGGACAGAGTTCCACGTTACAGCCCGCTGAGCGGATCGGGTGGAGCGGAATTTCACATCCGCTTCATTGACTGTTCACACAAACGGGGCCATGTGGCGCCTGTCGCAGCGCCGGAACCGGTGCATGGGGCCGGCAGCGTGAAACGTGCAGCGGATATTCCGCCGCGACCGGCCAGCCCCTTCAGGCATTCAAATCAATGCCGTTGTCCCTGATCGCGCGGGGCTTCCACGAAACAGAACCCCATGGACGAGCTGCGCGCAGGCATGCCGCGCGCCCGTTCGAATGAAAGACATGATATGACCAAGTTTTCAGACCTTGGCCTGAACCCGTTGCTGATGAAGGCAATCACGGAAGCCGGTTACGAAACGCCGACCCCGATTCAGGCCCAGGCCATTCCGCTGCTGCTGGAAGACAAGGACCTGCTGGGTATTGCCCAGACCGGTACCGGCAAGACGGCGGCTTTTGCCTTGCCGACGCTCGACTTCCTGCTGGAGTTTCCAGAAAAGCGCCGGGCACGGAGCACGCGCGTTCTGGTGTTGGCCCCTACGCGGGAGCTGGCCGGCCAGATCGCAGAGAGCTTCTCCACCTATTCGCGCCATATGGACTGCAAGGTGCAGACCGTGTTTGGCGGCGTAAACATCAACGCCCAGCGCCGCGCGCTGCAACATGGTACCGATGTACTTGTGGCGACGCCCGGCCGCCTGTTGGACCTTGTCAGCCAGAAAGCGCTGACCCTTCAGGATGTTGATGTCCTCATCCTGGATGAAGCCGACCAGATGCTGGACATGGGTTTCATCCATGACCTGAAAAAGATCGTGGCGCAGGTGCCGAAAGAGCGCCAGACGCTGCTGTTCTCTGCCACGATGCCGAAACTGATTTCCGATCTTGCCCAGCAATTCCTGGACAATCCGGTGCGGGTTTCCGTCACGCCGCCGTCGACTACGGCTGAACGGGTGGATCAGGGGCTCTATCACGTTTCCAACAATGACAAGCTGGAGCTCCTGTTCGATGTGCTGAACAATCCGGAGATTGATCGCGCACTCGTCTTTACTCGGACCAAGCACGGTGCGGATAAGGTCGTGCGAAAACTGCTGGCCAAGGGGCTGGATGCGAAAGCCATTCACGGGAACAAGTCACAGCCGCAACGCCTGAAGGCGCTGGAAGCTTTCCGGAACGGGACCTGCAAGGTTCTGGTGGCAACCGATATCGCAGCTCGCGGGATCGACATCGACGGCATCAGCCATGTCGTGAACTTCGAAGTGCCGAACGTGCCGGAGCAATATGTTCACCGTATCGGCCGCACGGCGCGGGCGGGGCGGACAGGTCTGGCCGTCTCCTTCGTGGCCGAGGATGAGCGCTATTACCTACGCGACATCGAGAAGACCATCGGCATGGAGATCGATGTTCTGAAGGCGCCGGAAGGCTCCAAGGTGGATCTTCTGCCGACACCTGACCCGAACGAGCGCCTTTACAAGCCGAAAGGCCCGGCACGCGGAACGGGTGGACGCGGCGGCCAGCGCCGTCCGCAAAAGGCAGCGCGTCCGCAAGGCAAGGCCAAGCCGCAAGGTGCTGGCAAAAGCGGCGGTAGCGGCAAGCAAGGCGGCCGCAGCCGCGGCGGCAAGAAACGGAACCTGGAAGGCGCGCGCGGCTAAAGGCTGGCGCGCAGCTTCTCCCAGTCATTGGCGAGTTCATCCCGGAACTCCGGCGCGGCGATGGCAATGAGTCGTTCGGCGCGCTGGCCAATGTCAGCTGTTCCCAGATCAGCGACGCCATGTTCGGTCACGACATAGCCTGCGTCGGCGCGGGTGAGCGTGACCGTAGGTGAGGCAAGCTGCACCACGATACGGGACAGCTTGCCACCTCGCGCTGTCGCGGGCAGGGCAATGATGCTCCGTCCACCAGCGGATAGCTGGGCGCCTCTCACGAAATTGCCGAGCCCACCTGTGGAGGCGACCTGGCGCCCTTTTACCCATTCGGAATTGACCTGTCCGAACAGGTCTACCTCAATGCCGCCATTGATCGCGGCAAGGCGGGGGATAGCGGCGAGGACGGGCACGGAGTGCGTCACACTGACGGGCTGGAAGTTGAAACGCAGGTCTGCCCCAGCGCATTCATAGAGCGCTGATGAGCCGATGGCTGTGCCGGTAAGGATGGCGCCGGGGGAAGGACTGATCGCACCTGCATGGATAGCGCCAAGCGCCGCATCGGTGATCATGCCGGTATGGATGCGGATGTTCTGGTGCTGTGCGGCTGCTGCCATGGCGATTTGCTGGACGCTGCCAATTCCCGACTGCACGGTAAAGCCATCGCCGAGCAATGCAGCGACATGCGCGGCAATTGCTTGAGCTTCACTCGACAGGGGCGGGTCGGCAAGCGTGATCAGCGGCGTGTCATCTTCAATGACATCGGAGAATGCCGTCAGTGGCAGGCGTGGGGCATTCGCCGGAAATGGCATGTCCGGCCGGACAAGGGCGATACGGTGCACAGCCTCGCGGCCGGTGATGGCGGGGGACATGTCCGTCCCCAGGCTGAGGGAAACATCTCCGTTCTGATCGGGTGCGGAAACCGGGATAAAGGCAGCATCCAATGGCGTGGCTTTCAGCCAGTCATAGGCCATGGAATAGTGCAGCGGGCGCAGGCGGAAATGCCCCGCCTCGAAGCTGGCACGGTGCTCGGCATACAGGAAAGTACCCTCGGCGGAGGCATTCGGGTGCAGGCCTGCCCAGGCGGTGCGATTGATGCCCGGTAGCCAGTGACCGATGAAGGTCATGCCATCGGCAAGCTCCGGATCGGCACGGAAAGTCTCCGCCAGACGAACAGGCTCAGCCGGGCCACCCGGAATGTAAATACGCGGCGCCCCGCCGGCTGTCTCACGGATATTGCGGAGCAGGTCTGCCGTCGTCGTCAAAGGAGACTCATGGTGTCAGGATGAGGCCTGACGCAGGGCTGACTTGTGCGTCCAGTGTTTTCAGCCACGCATCCGCGATGGCGGCATGCCCGGTGGCATGT
Organism: Hyphomonas sp.; assembly: GCA_041398445.1. Classification (GTDB taxonomy): domain Bacteria; phylum Pseudomonadota; class Alphaproteobacteria; order Caulobacterales; family Hyphomonadaceae; genus Hyphomonas. The sequence continues at coordinate 56,263 of JAWKUR010000003.1, forward strand.
TCCGGCGTAACGAAACTTGCCGATGCGTGATAGAAGCTGACGAGAGACTGGCCGAGTTTCGCGTTAAGGGCGTCCGGTCCGAGTTGCTTTGCACGTTCGGCGGCATAGGTGGGGACAAAGAAGAATTCCGGCTGCGGATCGGGCAGCTGGATCGGTGCGCGGTTGCCCTCCCAGTCCGTGACACCAATGACGAGGCTGCGCACGAGGCGGTCCTTCAGGGCATTGTGCACATCGGACGTGAGGGTTGGGCGGCCAAGGAAATCGACAAAGGCGGTCAGGCCCCGCGTATGCAGGCGGTCGACATCTGCATAGGTGGCGACACGGCCATAGAGACCAGTCGATTCCACGAAAGCCTTGTTACCTTCGGAGGTAAGCGCCAGCGTGTCGACGGCGCCGCGCTGCTTCAGGCAATGGGCCAGCGCCATCGCCGTCTTGGAGGAAGCGGAGGAAATGACGACAGTTTCCGGGATCGGGTCCCCGGTTTCCATCAGTGAGTCGTCGATCATCCAGCCAGTCGTGAAGAGCGGGCGGAACAGCATCTGCTGGGCTTCGAAGGCGGCGTCATAGGATGGGTCGGCTGCTGTGAAGATGTAGGTGTTGTAGATAGGCGCCATAGGCTGGCGGTGGGCAGCGCCATCCATGAAACTGTCCTTCGACACACGCGCAGGCTGCACGTCGAAACGGTCTGAGATCGGAAGGTATCCGTAGACACGCTGCCCCACACTGACGCCTTCGGCCTTCGATTCCTCGACGGTCGCAAAGCCCCAGACCGGGACGCGGCCAAAGGACGGGTCGGAGGCAGGGAAGAAGTTCCAGTACTGCATCGCATCGCCGAAGGTGGCGTAGGTCACATTGTTGGCGGTGAGCGCGAAGGCCTCAACCTTCAGGCGGGCATGGCCGTCTGCCAGCGGTGCTGCCGGTTGATCGGCCCAGTGCACGGCACGCAGGTCATCACGGCGGATCAGGAAATCGCTCATGTTTTTTCTTTCGGTGATTTCGCCGTAAAGGCCCCGATTCGCGCCTGCATGTCAGGCCCCACGCCTTCATTGTTGAGGACTTCCCATTGCAGGCCGGAATCCATATCGCGGGCATCGGTGGCCTCCAGCAGGCGCTTGTTGGCTGCGTGAGAGAAGGCGGAGTTCTCCGTGATCTGTTTTGCCAGCTTCAGGATCGCTGCATCGAACTCCGCGTCGGGCACGACCATTTCCGCAAGGCCGATCCGGAACGCCTCAGCTGCGCCGATCATTTCTGCGGTGAACATGAGGCGTTTGGCGGTCGCAATACCGACACGCCGGGGCAGGCGCTGGCTCATGCCCCAGATCGGGGTCAGCGCCCACTTCGCATGGGTGTCACCAAAGCGCGCACTATCTGCAGCGATGATGAAGTCTGCTGCGAGGGCGACCTCCAATGCACCGGTATAGCAATGCCCGTGCACCGCCGCGATGACCGGTTTCGGCAGGCGTTCCATGAGGCGCAGCGTTTCCGAGTGCCAGCCGCGTGAGGGGACGGCTTCGCCTTCGGCGATGTCAGCAAGGTCATGCCCGGCAGAGAAGCACTTGCCCGCACCTCGCAGGATGACGCAACGGATGGAGGCATCCTTGTAGAGATCGGCCACATGGGCGCGGAGTTCCCGGAACATGCCGACGGTCAGCGCATTCAGCTTGTCCGGGCGGTTCAGGGTGAGGGTGGCGCAGCCATCCTGGTCCTGCCGGGTTACGAGGGGTTCAGTCATCAGCCGAGGTCCACCATGAGGCTGGAAATCGCATGGACGAAATTGTTCGGGGCGATCGTTTGCTCGCCGGTCCATTTCACATTCGGGAAGCGGGACAGGATCTGCCGGTAGGCGGATTCGAGCTGCATGTTGGCGACACGCTGGCCAAGGCAGACATGAGGGCCATGGCCGAAGGAAAGGTGCTCCTTGGCATTGTCGCGCGTGATGTCGAAGCGGTGCGGGTCCGGGAACTTTGCGGGGTCACGGTTTGCGGCGGGGTAGTACATCACAACCTTGTCGCCTTCCGCGATGGGCTGGCCGCCGAGTTCGGTGTCTTTTGTCGCCGTGCGGCGCATATAGGTGACCGGCGAGACCATGCGGATGGCTTCGTGGACGAAGTTCGGGAACAGATCCGGATCGGCCTGAAGCTTTGCCTTCTGGTCCGGGAAATCCGTCAGCAATCGCATCGTGCCGGAAAGGGAGTTGCGGGTCGTGTCGTTACCGGCGAACACGATCAGCAGCCAGGAGCCGTCGAGGAATTCGGGGCTCAGCGGCTTTCCGTCGATCTCGACATTGGCGATGGCGGAGAGCAGGTCTTCCTTCGGCTCCTTGCGGCGCTCGGCCAGCAGGTGCCGTCCGAATTCGAACATGGCCTGGATCTCGTTCATGAAGGCCATGATCTGTTCCGGCGTGACATTGCCAAGGCCTTCTTGCTGGGCCTGGTATTGCGAAGTTTCCAGGAAGTGCATCCAGTGGACCAGCTTCGGCCGGTCGGCTGCCGGAACGCCGAGGATTTCGCAAAGGGTGAACAGCGGCAGTTCGGCAGAGAACATTTCCACCATGTCCACGACCGGGCCCTGCTTCTCCATATTGTCCAGCAGTTCCGTGACGTGCGCATCGACGCGCTTTTTCAGCTCAGCCACGAAGCCGGGGCGGAAGAAGTGCATGTGCTCCATGCGGAGCGGGGTGTGGTAAGGGCGATCGAGATTGATCAGGCTGTTCAGGCTGGATGAGTGCAGCAGCGGATGGCGCGGCTCATCCGGCAGGCCGTAGGTCATCAGGATGCCGCCACGCTGGGACGAGTAGGTGGCCGGGTCAAGTTCGACGGATTTGACGAGGTCATAGGAGGTGACTGCCCAGAAGCCAGCGCCCTTATGCTCCGGGTGCCACATGACCGGTGCCTTCTCACGCATCAGTGCGAAGGCATCATGCGTGTAACCGCCATGTTTCGAGAAGACTTCGGGGTCCGTCAGGTCGACGGGCGGAGTGAGATCGTAGATGGGGGGCTTCACCGGGGCATGCGGCGGAACCTCATGCTGGTAAGTATCGGTAACGTTCAGCAGTGTCATGGCAGCCTCAGAGAACCTGTTCGATGGGACGGATGACGATGTCGTTCAGCACCATGTTGCGCGGGCTGGCGATGGCGAAATGGATGGCTTCGGCGATGTCGCCGCCTTCAAGGCCGGTATAGTTGAATCGGTCCCCTATGCCTGCCAGGACGTCCGGGTCCTTGATGGAGAGGCCAAGTTCCGTGTTCACCTTGCCGGGATAGATCGTTGTGACACGGATCACACCGGCGGTTTCCTTGCGCAGGCCTTCGGAGATGGCCTTCACGGCATGCTTGGTGCCGCTATAGACGGCGGAGGTCGGGTTGGTCATCAGACCGGCAACGGAAGACACGTTGATCACGTGCCCGTCCTTGCGCTCCAGCATGTGTGGCAGCACTGCATCGATGCCGTAGAGCACGCCCTTGATGTTCACGTCGATCATCCGGTCCCACTCATCCACCCGGCGGTTGGCGAGGGGGGAAAGGGGCATGATGCCGGCATTGTTGACGATCACATCGACCTTGCCGAAAGCCTTGATGGCTTCCTGCCCGAGGGCCAGCATGTCCTTGTGACTGGTCACATCGGTAACGCGCCAGGCCGCATTTGGACCGATCTCATCCGCGAGCTGTTTCAGCCGGTCTTCCCGGCGGGCCGCCAGCATGACCTGTGCGCCAGCCTCTGCCAGCCGTTTGGCCGTAGCGGCACCGATGCCGCTCGACGCGCCTGTAATAATAACGGATTTGCCTTCTGCAGACATGCATTGCCTCCCTTATGGCGATTGCCACGGGCGGCATTTTGGTGCGCCGTCTCAGCGTGGCTTGCTGCGTTTCCTGCTGCTGGCCAGCTTACCGGATGACGGCTTGCTGCCAAGGCGTGACTTGGGGGAAGGCCGTTCGGGGCTGGTGGACCATTCCTCAACCGGCTTCTGGCCTTTTCGTCCGCGTGATTTCTGGGCAGGTTTCGGGGCAAGTTTCGGGGCGGGCCTGCCGGTTCTTCCGCCGGATTTCGGTATGCTGCCGCCTTTGCCTGTAGGCGCGGGGGCAGCGTTTTTGACTTCGCCATAGAGGTGCCCGATGGCCTCAGCCAACAGGTTGGGTGGCACTTCGTCCACCTGTCCAGGCTTCAGGTCGATCAGCTCGAACGGGCCATAGGAGATACGGATCAGGCGGTTCACAATCAGGTTGACCGCTTCGAGGGCGCGGCGCACTTCGCGCTTCTTGCCTTCCGACAGGGTGACGGTGAGCCAGGTGTTGGCGCCCATCTCACGGTCCATCACGGCGGTGATCGGCTGGTATTTCACGCCTTCTACGGTGATGCCGCTGGCGAGTTCCTCGATCTTCTGCGGCGTGACGGTGCCTTTGGCGCGGACGCGATAGGTCCGTTGCAGGCCAGAGGCGGGCAGCTCCAGCGTGCGGGCCAGTTCGCCGTCATTGGTGAGCAGGAGCAGGCCTTCGGTCGTCAGGTCGAGACGACCGACGGTGACGACGCGGGGCAGGGTGCGCGGCAGTTCGTCGAAGATCGTACGCCGGCCCTCGGGATCGGAGTTTGTGGCGATCAGGCCCGAGGGCTTGTGATAGCGCCAGAGGCGGGTCGCGTCCGGGGCGGAGATGGTGCGGCGGCCGACGCGGATCAGTTCCTTGCCTGTGACCTTGAAGGCCGGAGACGTGAGCTTCTTTCCGTCGACGCTGACCTTGCCTTCCTCGATCATGCGCTCGATCTCGCGGCGCGAGGCGACGCCGGCGCGGGCAAGGTATTTGGCAATGCGCTCGCCTTCGCTCCAGTCAGCTTCTTCGGCCAGGCCGCGCGATGGGGCGGGCTTGCCTTTGGAGGCGGGTTTGCCGCTCGGCTTGTGTCTGGGCTTGCTTCCGTCCCTGTTCCCAGGCTGGCTTTTGCGGCCAGCGGGGCCGGAACGCGGGCGGCCCGTCTCTCGACGCTCCGTCATGTTGGCTTCCTTTCAATGTCAGAGGCCCGAATCCGCTATCCGGGCCTCTGATGCAAGGTGTTTTGGCTGCCGCCTATTTCGAGAGTTCGGTCAGCAGTACGTGCCAGTGCTCCAGCGCGCCGGGGATGGAGTCGACAGGTACGCGCTCGTTCAGGCCGTGGGCATACTCATCCGAGGGCTTCATGAAGATGCCGGTGACGCCATAGGTGTCGATGCCTTCCTTGCGGAAGAACAGGCCATCCGTTGTGCCCGCAGACATGGACGGAATGATCGGCAGACCGGGCGCCTGGGCATCGACGGCTTTGCGCAGGGCGACCATGATTTCCGGGTGCAGCGGTGAGGTTTCCGATTGCGGGAACTCTTCCGGGAAGGTCACTTCCGCGCCGTCGCCTGCCAGTTCCTGCAGTGTCGCCATCACGTCACGCGGCGGGATGCCGGGGAAGATGCGGCAGTTGATATTCGCCACGACGCTTTGCGGCAGGGCATTCGGGGCGTGGCCGCCTGTGATCTCTGTCGGCACGCAGGTCGTGCGCACGAGGCCGACAAATTCCGGCAGTTTCGACAGTTCAGCTGCGGCTTCCGCATCATCCGGATTGGTGGAGAAACGAGCCATGGCTTCGCCGAGGTCCCCTTCGGTGCGCTTGGCGGTTTCGGCGAAGAAGGCGCGGGTCAGTTCACTGGACTGGACCGGGAACTGGTATGTGCCAATCCGCTCAAGCACGCCGGACATGTCGACGATGGCGTTATGCGCCGTGGGACGGCTGGAGTGGCCGCCGGGATTGGTGATCGTGATCTTGAAGTCCGCATAGGTCTTCTCTCCGGCCTGAAGGCTGTAGAAGGCGAAGCTGCCGTCTTCGTTGAGCGTGCCGCCACCGCCGTCAGCGTTGAGGACATATCGGGCGTGCTTGAAGCGCGGCGCGATCGTTTCGGCCGTTTTCTGGGCTGTTTCTTCATCACCTGTGAGGACGAGCACAATGTCGTTTGCCGGTTCGAAGCCTTCACGTTTCAGGCGCAGCAGGGTGGTGACCAGCATGGTCAGGCCGTATTTGTCGTCCAGCACACCGCGCCCGTAATAATAGGTGCCGTCGGTTTCCATCGTGAACGGGGCGCGCTCCCAGTCGGCCGGGTTCGCTTCCACAACGTCCATGTGGGCGTTCAGCAGGATCGGCGAGTCTGAACTTTTGCCGTGATAGGTTGCGATCAGTGTGGCTGTCTCACCGAGCGGAACGATCTCGATGTCTTCCTTCTCAAAGCCGCCTGCTTCGAGTTCCCCGGCGAGATATTCGGCATAGGCCGGCACCTTGCCGCGCCCGGCCACGGTGTCGAACGCCACGGAATGACCAAGGATATCCACGGCCTTGTCGACATCGATCTGCTCGGCCATGGCAGTGGTCGGGGCAGAGACACACCCAACGAGCAGGAGGGCTGCGAGGCTGGTAAGGATCTTGTGGGTCATTTGATGATGGTCCGTATGAATTGGAAAACCGGGAAGAGGGTGCGGCGGTCTCCTCACCCTCTCACGAGATGAACAAACCTTAGGACGCTTTTCGCCGGTGTCTAACGGTGTCTTCAGTTGCCTGTGGGGGAACCGGAGAGGACACAAAAAAACCGCCAGTCCTGCTGGACCGGCGGTGAGAGAGATGGGGCTGGGTGATGTCAGGGTCAGGCTTTGCGGGCTTCCGTATTCTGGGGCGCGAACGCATTGATGCTGGGCCGCCCGAGGAAGTAGCCCTGACCGCGGCGGACGCCGAGCAGTTTCAGGGTGCGCAGTTCCGCCTCTGTTTCGATGCCTTCCGCCACGATCTGCGCGCTGGTTTCGCGCGTGTAATGCAGCAGGGCGGAGATCAGTGCCCGGCGGGCAAGGTCTGCATCGACATTGCGTGTCAGGCTGATGTCGACTTTCACGAAGTCGGGGCTGAGCTGAATGATGTGGCGCAGCGAAGAGTGGCCGGCACCTGCGTCGTCCACCGCGATACGCAGGCCGCGCTTGCGCAGCGGTGCCAGGCATTTCGTGAACAGGTCATAGTCTTCGATGATCGCATGCTCTGTGATCTCCAGAACGATGCGCGACAGCGGCAGGCCGGTGAAGGCGGGGGCAAAGGCCGGATTGATCACGGTCTGCGGGGAGGCGTTGACCGAGACATACTGGTCCGCAGGCAGAACATTCAACGCGCGTACGGCATGGCGGATCGCCGCCAGTTCCAGCTCTGCTGCAAGGCCAACCTCTGCCGCTTCGGCAAACCAGATGTCCGGCGTGCGATAAGGCTCGGCTGAAAAGCGGGAAAGCGCCTCAAAGCCCTTGGGCTGCATGTCGCCGAGGTCGACAATTGGTTGGTAAGCGATTTCGAAGGCGTTTTCTTCCAGCACGGACTCGATGCGGATACGCTTTTCTTTCAGCACGCGCTCGGTGCGGTGGTTGGAATGAATCTGCTGCGTCGCAAGGTTTGCGAACAGGCGCATCGTCTCAAGGTCGCGGGCGTTCAGGCTCTTGTTCGGCTTCGGGCTGAGGCAGGCGAACATGCCGTAGATCGTACCATCTTCCAGATGGATCGGGATGGCGATGTGCGAGCCGATCGGCATCGTGCGGGTGATCGGAAGAGATGCGGCCAGTTCGTTTTCGGACGTATCCGGGATCATCTGCGGCAGTCGGCCGGAAATGATCAGGCCGCAATAACCTTCATCCATGCCGCGGCTGGCGCCTGCGCGGATGAGATGTTCATAACCGGGGGCGTCGACATTACGGTAGACAACCCGGCCATTCACGAATTGCGAAAGGTACGCCACCGGCATGCCGAGGTGTTCGCGGATCGCTCTCAGTGAGGACTCGATGATCTGTGGTGACGTCTCTGAAGAGACCTGCAGCATAGCTGGATCAAGCTGGAATGCGTTCATCGGAGCCCTCCCGGCGGGCTAGTATGCCAAATTGAAAATCCCCCTGCCGTCCTGGCAGCTCAGCCGCAATCTAATGCGCTTCTTTTAAGCAAGCGGTGCCGTAAACGGGGGAATTCGGACGGGAAGGTTTCGGACTTGGAAACCATGTTCCGCTAATACAGGCTGGGGGATCAGGTAACCCCGGCTTCCTTCCAGGCTTCCTTGGGCCATCGCCGGTGTTGCCAGAACCATTGGCCGGGATGGGCGCGGACCTGGGCCTCAAGGAACTCATTGATGCGAATGACAGAGCGCAGGATGTCCGCATCTGAATCGCCAGTGTCTTCAGGCACGTAAGGTTCGTGGAACTCGATCCGGAACCGGGCAGGGCCGGTACGGACAGTTGAGACCGGAACGATCGGGACCTGGTATTTCAGAGCCAGCCGCGTCGGCCCCGGTGCCGTCATCGCATCATGACCGAAGAATGGGACGGCAATGCCTTCGTTGAACTTCTGGTCATTCATCAGCGCGATTGGGGAGCCCTTGCCCAAGGCCCGCATCAGTTCCCGCGTGCCGATGCCCTTGGGGGCGTTGATGGCTGTGCCATAGTCGTGGCGCAGCTTGGAAATGCGCCGGTCGATGTGCGGATTGTTCAGGGCCCGATAGGTCATCACCGCGTGGGGAATGCGCTTCGTGATTGCCGCGGGCATGATTTCCCAATTGGCAAAGTGGCCTGAGATGAAGACTGCGCCCTTGCCGCTGTCGCGGATGCGGTCGAGGATGTCGAGTCCGACGATTTCAACACGCCCGGACGTGTACGGATCTATTTTTGGCAGGTGCGGCAGCTCGCCAGCCGTGCGCCCGGCAGATTCCCACGCGGCGAGGGCCGTTTCCTCCACCTGGGCTTCGGTCCAGTCCGGGAAGGCCATTTTCAGGTTGCGCTGCATTGTCTTGTGTTGCGACAGGCGCGGGCCGATCTTGCGGATCAGCCAGCCTCCGAAATTCGACGCCCGGTCCGGTCCCATGGCCTTGATCGGGGCCCAGTAAATCCAGTCCCAGGCAAAAGTTTCCAGGCGCCACTGGACGCGCTGCCAGAAGCCGGCGCGGTTATCGATGTCCTTCGGGCGGACATATCCAGTCTGCTTTTGCGTGTCGCTCATGCTGTTACCGGATCGAAAACGGGGGCGAGGATCGTGGCGAGTGCCGCCTTGTCCTCAAAGCGGGCTTCGACGGGGAAGACAAGGATGCGTGCGCGCTCGGCGGCTGGCAAGCGCACATGGTCTTTTGTCGTCGTGATCAGACGCGCGCCGCGGCGTTCAGCCAGATCGTGCAGGAATTTCAGATCGCCCGGCGTGTAGGCGTGATGGTCGCCATAAGGTACGCTGTCCTGGAGGTCGGCCCCCGCTGCCTTGAGACTGTCGAAGAATTTTACCGGCCGGCCAATGCCGGCGAAGGCAACCAGTGGGCCCTCCGGTGCGGGGCAGGCAGGCACGAGCCCGGCGCGGACCACAGGCAGGCGGGATTTCTGTACGGCCGTCAGTTCCTTGCCTTCTCCCATGAGGATGACAGCGTCACCGCGTGCCAGCCCGTCGGCGACGGGTTCCCGTAGCGGCCCTTTGGGCAACACATGGCCGTTCCCGAACGGGGCGGCGGCATCGATCACGATCAGGGAGAGGTCCTTGGCAATGGATGGGTTCTGATGGCCGTCATCCATGACAATCAGCTGCACGCCATCGACGGCCATGGCCCTGGCGGTCGCGGCGCGGTCCTTGCCGATCCAGGCTTCGCCGGTCGCAGCCAGCATCAGGGGTTCGTCGCCAACGTCGGCGGCGGTGTGCCTCGTAGGATCGACCTTCAGCGGGCCTTCCAGCTTGCCGCCATAGCCGCGCGACAGGCTGGCTGCGCGCAAGCCGGCCTCGCCAGCCTTGCGCCGGACGGATTCGACGATGGGCGTCTTCCCGACGCCGCCAACGGTGAGGTTGCCGACGCAGACAATTCTGGCCGGGATGGTTTCCGGTTCTGCTTTGGCAAGCTTGCGACGGATACCAAGCGTGTAGAGCGCTGCCAGCGGCGTCAGCAGCAGGCGCGTCAGAGGGGCGGCTTCGCGTGATTTCGGATCCAGCCCGGCCGACCAGAAGTGCGGGGCCTTCATTCCAGAAGTCCTTTTTCAGGCAGCAGGGGGCGGATGACCTCCAGCGTGGCCTGCATGGGCGCGTCGGCCTCGTATTCCAGAAGGTCGAGCGAGGAGCTGGAAGGCGGCGCCATGGTGACCAGCGCACGGCCAATGGCTTTCGGTGTCTTGAGCAGGCGGATGAGCCCGCGCTCAGACAGGTCTTCCATCATATTGGCGAAATTAAACACATCCGGGCTGGAAACAACCGGCTTGCCGAGACGGATAGGCTCCAGAGGATTATGCCCGCCGACACCCGGTGTGTGCCCCCCGCCGAGATAGACTGCATCGGCGAGGCGGAACCAGATGCCCATCTCGCCCATCGTGTCGGCCAGCAGCACGCGCGTGCGCATGTTCGGTGCCTCACCGCGCGATCGCCGCGCAAAGGGGATATTGCGGGATCGCAGCAGGTCTTCAATCACGGGGCCGCGTTCCGGGTGCCGGGGCGCGATGATCAGGGCGGCGTCAGGGGCGACCTTCATCGCGTCCAGGAACAGGGCCTCCTCTCCATCATGCGTCGAGGCGGCGAGATAGCACTTGCGCAGGCCTTTGAAGGATTCCTGCATGCGGCGAAGTTCGATGTCGTTGGCAGATGGCGGGGGCAGGGCGGATTTGAGGTTGCCTGCACAGGCCACCGGTTTGCCCATCAGGTTCGCCAGGCGCTTGGCCGTATCTTCATCGGCGGCGAGCACGGCATCGAACCGGCCGACCAGTGCCCGGAAAGTCTGGTGGAAGCGTTGCCAGCCCTGGGCGGACTTTTCAGTCATGCGGGCGTTGACCAGTGCTCGCTTCGCGCCTGCCTTTTCCGCTTCGAGGATCAGGTTCGGCCAGATCTCCCCTTCGCCGAAAATGCAGAGGCTGGGTTTCCAGTGGCGAATGAAGCGCCGGGCTATGGCAGGTGTGTCCACGGGCGCCATCGTATAGACGCCGTTGTCCGGCAACATGGGGCCGATCAGGCGGGCAGAGGTTTGCGTCTGGCTGGTAAACAGCAGCAGCAGGTCCGGCCGCTCGTCCAGCAGGCGGTTGCCGAGTTCCAGCAGCAGACGGCTTTCGCCCACGCTCGCACCGTGCAGCCACACCAGAGGGCCGTTATTGCGAAGCACGGGCAGGCGCTTTGCCATCCGCTCGTCCAGACGTGAGAAGTCTTCCTTGCCCTTCTTGACGCGCGCGCTCAGCACGAAGCCCAGGAAAGGCGATAACGCGCTGGTCAGGACGCGATACACGTGCAGCGCGAAGGTCATCTGGGGACGGGATCCGTTCTTGTTTCTGTTATTCGGCCGCACAGCATATCAGCCCGGCGGGTGGCTTCATCAAGTCGTGCCTGCAATTCAGCCCGCAGCACCTCCGGCTCTGCGGAGCGGGGCGTAGCAATCGGCGGACCAAGAATGATCGCGCCGCGCGTGAATGGGAAGGGAATAATGAACCGGTCCCATGTCTTCAGGCGCCAGCATGGGGTTACCGACAGCGCATAAGGGACAATGGGCGCGCCTGCGCGTTGGGCGATCATGATGGCGCCGGGGCTGGCCTGTTCGGCAGGGCCGCGCGGGCCGTCGGGGGTGATGCAGACGGCATTGCCACTTTTCAGCAGGCGCGCCGCTTCCGCGATTGCGCGGGCGCCTCCCTTGTCCTTGCGCTTTTTCTTGTTCGCTGCGGAGCCACGGATGGCGTGCAGCTGGAGGTGGTCGATGGCGCGGGCCACAGCTTCCCCGTCAGGAGACAGCGAGATCAGCATGGCGGCGCTGCTTACGCGGTCTTTCCAGCTGCTGATGAAGCGGATCCAGCCGGATGGCAGGATCATGATGCGGGAGTGCCAGGAAGCGACGACAACGCCGTCATTCTCACGCCAGGCCTCACGCGCGGCCGGGTCGACTTCGACCGTCCAGCGTATCGTGTGTGCGACCAGCGCCATCCACGCCCAGATCAGGCGGCCAAGTATGGCGGTCATGATGGAAGAGCGGAACAGCGATTTCATCGCGCGGCTTATAGCGTGCTTTGCTTAAGGGACCACGCATTGTCGCAGATTGCTGTGCAGGGCCGGGCAGGCATGCGGAGGGGCTGGAATGGTGGGCGATACAAGGTTCGAACTTGTGACCCCTGCCGTGTGAAGGCAGTGCTCTACCACTGAGCTAATCGCCCAGCCCCGAAGAGAGCGTGGGTTAATCTGACTGAGTCGAGAGGTCAAGCGGGGAAAGCTGACACAGGTGCAACCGATTCCTGTCCCCCGATCAGGCTACATTCTCCGGAGAGTTATGTGACAGGCGAGTCATAGCTGCTATGCAAGGATATGCTGATATGCATGGTATCGGGGTCGCGTTTTCGACGTGGAATTGAGGCGAAAATCGGGCTGTCACCCATCTGCGGGACAAGCGCAGTATAAGGGGTTTACGGTTTTCAACAGGAACGCTGTAAACATTACTGCTAAAAAATCACGAGATGAACACCTGTTCATTCTGAACATTTGTTCATCGTGGAACATTACATTGGTTTCATTCGAAATAGGTCTTGAGATTGAGCGCCAACATTGTCATTTTGCAGTCACACGAGACGGGCCGTGAACGGCTCGCGGAATGTTGACCCTAAGAAGGACAGGCAGGGGTGGTAACGCCCTGAATAACAAAAACGCCTGAGAGAGAGAAAAAATGAAAGACTGGTGTGACGAAGAAGGCGCGAAGCGCCTGCGTGAGAAAATTGCTGCCTATTGGGCCGAGCGTGGCTACGAAGTGGATGTCGACCTGGTCGACGCCGGTTTCGTGCCTGCCATGCGCAGCGCCCGTACCGATGTGCGCAGCAACATGATTAACGGCATGCCCCGCCGCCGGATCAATCCGGATGCTGCGGCCGCACGTCCGAGCTATCGTCCGCGCGCCGAAGCCACCGCCTAACTGATCAGGCGCGAGAGCGCCTCAGGCAGTTGGGAATAGTGGGAAACGACCGCGTCCGCGCCAATCGCTTCCACTGACTCGGCTTCATAGCCAAATGGCACGAATATGAAGGGCAGTCCGGCATTCCGGGCTGCCCTTTCGTCTGTGCGGCTGTCGCCCACCATGATGGCGCGGTCCGGATTGCCGCCAGCAGCGTGCACCGTGCGCACGATATGGTCCCCATCGGGCTTTTTCGACGGGACGCTGTCTGCGCCGATGATGGCGGCAAAACGCGGGGCCAGGCCGAGCGCGCCGAGCAGCTTGTCCGAGAGGTCCTGCTTCTTGTTGGTGCAGACGGACAGGATTGCGCCCTCAGCAGCCAGCCCATCAAGCACTTCCGGGGCCTGGTCAAACGGCCGGGAGCCAATCGCGATGTGTTCTGAATAGTACACAAGGAAGCGCGCGAAGAGATCTTCCAGCTGTGCATCGGAAGGTGTCAGCCCCTGATACGCCATGCCTTTCTGGATCATGGCCTTGGCGCCATGGCCGATCATGCCGGCGACCGTCTTAAGGTCGACCGTCTCCAGCCCGTCATGGGCGAGAACGTGGTTGAGGGCGTTCAGCAGGTCCGGCGCCGTGTCCACCAGTGTCCCGTCCAGATCGAACACGATCGTCCAGTCTTTGAGCCATCCTGTCATCGCTGCTCCAATTCTCGCTCGCCCCTCGCCTTGAATCGGCCTTTGATCTAGGCGAATGGGCAGTGGAAAGCGAGAGGCCCCTGTCATGAGCGAGACTGTTAGAGATCGTGCGGCGGTGATCCTTGCTGCGGGCAAGGGCACGCGCATGAAGTCAGGCCTGCCGAAAGTGATGCACCCGGTAGGCGGGCGGCCCATGGTGGACTGGTCGATTGAGCTGGCCCGCAAGGTGGGCTGTTCGCGGATCGTGGTGGTCGTGCATCCGTCCCAGCAGGTTCTGATCGACCATATCGCCGGCCTGCCGGGGGACATTACGGTGGCCTTCCAGGACCCGCCCCAGGGCACAGGCCATGCCGTACGATGTGCAGAGCATGCGTTATCCGGACTTACGGGTGATCTTGTCGTGCTTTACGGCGACTCCCCGCTGGTTACGCATGACGCCATCGAGGAACTGTTCGGTGCGTTGGAAGAAGGCGCGACAGTCGGTGTACTCGGCTTCGATACGAGCGAGCCGGGCCTCTATGGCCGTCTGATCACATCCGGCCACGGAGAGCTGGAGGCGATCGTTGAGGCGCGTGAGGCGACGCCGGAGCAGTTGCTTGTCACGCTGTGCAATTCCGGGGTCATGGCGGCAGGCGCCGGGGACATGTTCCGGCTTTTGCACAATGTGACGAATGACAATGCCAAGGGCGAATACTACCTGACCGATCTGGTCGGACTGGCGCGTGCCGAGGGCAAGCGCTGCAAGGCAGTTCGCTGCGACGAGGCGGACCTGATCGGGTGTGACTCCAAGGCAGACCTTGCCGAAGCGGAGGCGATATTCCAGGCGCGCAAACGCCGGGAGGCGCTGGACGCAGGCGTGACGCTGATCGCGCCGGAGACGGTCTTCTTTGCGCACGACACAGTGATTGAGCCTGACGTTGTGATCGAGCCGAACGTGGTGTTCGGTCCCGGCGTGACAGTGAAGACCGGCGCGAAGATCCGGGCGTTCAGCCACCTCGAAGGCGCGACCGTCGGGCAGGCAGCATCCGTCGGCCCGTTTGCACGGCTGCGGCCGGGCGCGGTGCTGGAACAGGAGGCATTCGTCGGCAATTTCGTCGAGGTGAAGAATGTGCGCATGGCCGAAGGCGCCAAGGCGAGCCATCTGTCCTATCTGGGCGATGGCGAGGTCGGTGCCGGTGCGAACATCGGCGCGGGCACGATCTTCTGCAATTACGATGGGTTCTTCAAATACCGCACGATCATCGGAGAAGGGGCTTTCATCGGCTCCAACTCTGCGCTTGTGGCGCCGGTTACAATCGGCGACGGGGCAATGATCGGCAGCGGCAGTGTCGTCACGAAAGATGTCGAGGCCGGTTCATTGGCCGTGGCACGTGGAAAACAGGTGGAGCGCAAGGGTTGGGCTGCGGCGTTCCGGGAAAAAATGGCGGCACGAAAGGCTGCAAGTAAAAAGGGCTGATGATGGCAAACGAAATGGAAAAGCAGAACGCGGCGGCCGCGGCGATGGAATTTGTCGAGGACGGCATGACCATCGGCCTCGGCACAGGGTCCACGGCGAAGTATTTCGTCGAATACCTGGCCGAGGAAGTGGCTGACGGCCTGGTCGTGCGATGCATCGAAACCAGTGAGCAGACGCGCCGCCTGGCCGAGAGCCTTGGCGTACCACTGATCCCGTTCGAACAGGTTGAGCGCATCCACCTGACCGTGGACGGCGCCGACGAGGTGGACGAGCATGGTTTCCTCATCAAGGGCGGCGGCGCGGCCCTGCTGCGCGAGAAGATCATCGCCAATGCAAGCGATCACATGGTTGTGATTGCCGACCCGTCGAAACAGGTCGAGCGTCTTGGTGCTTTCCCGCTGCCGGTGGAGGTGACGCCGTTCGGTTATACGATCACGGCGAAGAAGGTTTACGACGCGCTTTGCGCCAGCGGCATTGACCGCCCGCGCGTGGAATTGCGTGCGCAGCCGGGCGGAAAGCTGGTAGTGACGGATGGCGGAAACTACATCCTGGATTGCCATTGCCAGAAGATTCCGGATGCGGAATCGCTGGCCGCGCGTCTCTCCAATGTGCCCGGCGTCGTCGAACACGGATTGTTTATCGGCATCGCCAGAACAGTCATCATCGGCAACGAAGCCGGGGCCACAGTGTTTGAATTCTGATCTGTCAGGCCCATATCGGGCCGCAGACACACAGCAGACACGCAACAGACTTTCAAGGAATGACCCATGGCTGAGCACGCTTACGACTTCGACCTGTTCGTGATCGGGGGCGGCTCCGGCGGGGTGCGCGCGGCGCGTATCGCTGCCATCGCGGGTGCGCGCGTCGGCCTTGCGGAAGAATACCGCATGGGCGGAACCTGTGTGATCCGCGGCTGTGTGCCGAAGAAGTTCATGGTGTACGCCAGCCAGTACGGCAAGGACATCAAAAAATCAGCGGGCTATGGCTGGCGTGTAGGCGATATCTCGTACGATCACGGAACATTTGCCTCTGCCATGCATGCCGAAGTGGATCGCCTGTCGGGCATCTATTTCCGCAATCTCAAGAATGCCGGTGTCGACATTTTCGAGGAGCGGGCCGAGTTCGTGGATGCCCACACGGTACGCCTGAAAACAAGCGGCAAGACCATCACGGCAGGCAAGATCCTGATTGCCGTGGGCGGCGCGCCGTGGCGCCCGTCCCCGGAAGAACTTCCGGGCGTTGAGCACACGATCACGTCGAATGAGGTGTTCCATCTGGAAGACCTGCCGAAACATGTGGTCATCGCGGGCGGCGGCTACATCGCGGTCGAGTTTGCACATATCTTTGCGGGGCTCGGCGTGCCGACCTGTCTCGTCTATCGCGGTGAGGAAGTGCTGCGCGGTTTCGATGCCGATGTGCGCACGGCGGTGCATGAGGGCCTGAAAGAGGCTGGTGTGCGTGTCGTGACCGGTTCCGTGTTTGCCTCCATCGAAAAGCGAGAGGGAGAGGACCTTCCGCTGCGCGTCAGCCTGTCGACGGGCAGCCATATCGATGCTGATGTCGTCCTGATGGCTGTGGGGCGGCGTCCGAACACGGAAGGGCTTGGCTGCGAAGCGGCCGGGATCGAGCTGGATGCTAATGGTGCCGTCAAAGTGGATGAATGGTCAAAAACCAATGTCGACGGCGTCTGGGCCGTTGGCGATGTGACCGACCGCGTGGCGTTGACGCCGGTGGCTATCCGCGAAGGGCACGCCTTTGCCGACACAGAGTTTGGCGGCAACCCCTGGCATTTCGATCATTCCGACATTGCCACAGCGGTCTTCTCCCAGCCGGAAGTCGGCACGGTTGGCCTGAGCGAGGCAGACGCCCGCAAGGCCTATGGTGCTGACATCGACATCTACAAGACGAACTTCAAACCGATGAAGAACGCCTTGAACGGCGACACAAGCCGTGTGCTGATGAAGCTGGTCGTGCGCGCATCGGATGAGAAGGTGCTAGGCGTCCACATGGTGGGCGATGATGCGGCCGAGATCATCCAGGCCATCGGAATTGCCATCAAGATGGGCGTAACCAAGCCTGACTTTGACCGCACCTGCGCCGTTCACCCCTCCGTCGCGGAGGAACTGGTGACGATGCGTACGAAATGGGTGCCGGATGTGGCGAGTAACGCCTAGGCCGTCTCGTCACTTAGCGCTTTCAGTTCCAGCGCGATCGTTTTCAGGCTTTCGCGGATCTGCTTCAGCCCGCCGCCGCGGCCTGAATGGATCACCAGCTGTTTCCAGGCTGGCTGGCCCTCCTGCGGGGGCTTCACGGCGAGGTGCTTCGAGCGCGGCAGGGCAGACTTCAGCAGTGCATCCGACAGCGCGAAGCCTGCAACATCATTATAGGTGCCGTTGCGGGCCTCGGCCTCAAAGGTCGACTGTTCAGAGCGGCTGACCGCATTGAACAGCACCGACAGTTCCGGGCGCTGGTTCACCGGGATCTGGGTCTGCAGGACCTGGTTCAGCAGTTTCACCCCGCGCAGGGAGTAGATGTCGGTGTGCATGGGGGCCAGCACACGGTCCGCCGCCTCCAGCGCACAGCGCGTCAGGAAAGTGGCGTTCGGGTTCGTGTCGAAGACGATCAGGTCATATTCGCTGCGATAGAAGTCCACCTGGCGCAGGAAGTGGCGCTTGATCTTGTCCAGCGCTTCGCTGTCGGTCGCGAAGGCGTATTTCGAAATCTCGAACTGGCCTGAAATGATGTCGAACCGGCCGGGCGGGCTGTTGCCCTCGGCCATGATGTCGTGGACCAGGTAATCGCGGGCGACCGGCGCGAAAGGCTCGGTCGAGAGGCTCAGCCAGTGCTCTGCCGGGCTGCCCGCGTCGCGGGCGTGCAGGCGCGAGCGCTCGAACAGGGAAATCACGGAACGGTCTGCCGCGGCGCTCTCGTCGGCGGCATCCATTTCGTAGAAGGTCTGTGTGAGATTGTATTGGGGGTCGAGGTCGATCAGCAGGATGCGGCCGCCCGCCATGGCATGCCAGGCGCCGAAAACCTGAGCGGAGATGGTTGTCTTGCCGACACCGCCCTTGAGGTTCATCACCGCGATGACCGGGCATTTGCGCTTGTAGGCATCCTGGGTCTGCTGGACGAGCTGGTCCAGCCCGCCGGGTGTGGTGCTGGACAGACGCAGGTGAGGCTGGACTTCCTGCTTGAAGAAGCCGTTCAGGCGCGCCTTGTCGATCTGGTAGGGGATCAGCGGCAGGCCGCGGGCCTTGGCGCGCTCGACATCCTGGCGCACGGTCTTCGAGCGCACGGAAGTGGCCGAGACCAGCACGATCATCGCGAACGCGTCGTCGATGTCCTTGTTGTTGCGCTCGCGGTCATTGTCGTCATCCGGGGCGAATTTCACCGGAATCGACGCGGCCCGCATGGCTTCATGCAGCTTCAGCAGGTCATCGAGGTCCGGCGTGGAGTGGGCAATGTAGACGTGAGACATGATCTCGCGGCGGTCCCTTCAAGGCTTGCCTCAAGCCCTGTCTTACTAAGGGGAGGCGGGGTGATTCCGCCAGCGTTGTGCTGTGAAATTGTGGTGAAACTTGAGCGATCGCCTGCCATGTGATTAATGCGGCCATCAATGGAGCGTAAGATGAGCAACTGGACCCCTTCCGACTGGCGACAACTGCCGGCGAAGCACATCCCGGATGATTACCCGGATACTGCAGCACTTGCTGCAGCTGAGGCCCGTCTGCGCTCGTTTCCACCGCTTGTATTTGCAGGGGAAGCCCGACGCCTGAAGTCGCGCCTCGGCGAGGTTGCGGCCGGCAAGGCTTTCCTGCTGCAGGGCGGCGACTGTGCCGAGAGCTTCAAGGAATTCCATCCGGACAACATCCGCGACACGTTCCGCGTGATTCTGCAGATGGCTGTCGTGCTGACCTTCGCTGCCGCCAAGCCGGTGGTGAAAGTGGGCCGTATCGCCGGCCAGTTCGGCAAGCCGCGTTCCGAGCCGATCGAGACGATCAATGGCGTGACGCTGCCGTCCTACCGGGGCGACAACATCAACGGCATGGAATTCACGCCCGAGAGCCGGATTCCGGACCCCGAGCGCCTGATCCAGGCCTATTCGCAGTCTGCGGCGACGCTGAACCTGCTGCGTGCTTTCAGCCAGGGCGGCTATGCCAGCCTCGCTAACGTGCACCGCTGGATGCTCGGCTTCGTGGACCGCAGCTCTCAGGGCGAACGCTATGAGAAGCTGGCAGACCAGATCTCTGCCTCGCTGCGCTTCATGGAAGCTGTTGGCCTGAACGCTGAAACCGTGCCGCAAATGGCGCAGGTGGAGTTCTACACCAGCCACGAGGCGTTGCTGCTTGGCTATGAGGAAGCGCTGACCCGGATCGATTCCACGTCTGGCGACTGGTACGACACGTCGGCCCACATGCTGTGGATTGGCCACCGCACCCGTCAGGTGGATCATGCCCATGTCAATTTCTGCAAGGGGATCAAGAACCCGATCGGCATCAAGTGCGGCCCCGGCATGGAGCCGGACGAGCTTGTCCGCCTGATCGAGACGATCAACCCGGCGGACGAGGCAGGCCGGATCACGCTGATCACGCGCTTCGGTTCCGAGGGCGTCGCCAAGGGGCTGCCGCCGCTGGCACGTGCCGTGAAGGCAAGTGGCCGTACGGTAGTCTGGTCCTGCGATCCGATGCACGGCAACACGCTGAAGACTGACTCCGGCTTCAAGACACGGCCGGTGGACCGTATCCTCTCCGAGGTGCGCCAGTTCATCGACGTCATGAATGCCGAAGGCTGCTACCCGGGCGGGGTCCACTTCGAGATGACCGGCCAGAACGTCACCGAATGTCTCGGCGGCGCGCAGGCGATCTCCGAGGACGACCTCTCCAGCCGCTACCACACGCACTGCGACCCGCGACTTAACGGCGAGCAGGCTCTGGAGCTGGCCTTCCTGGTGGCAGAGAAGCTTCAGGCGCTCGGCAACGGCAAGGACGCGGCCCGCAAGGCCGGCTGACGCATCTTTCTGAGTGGCCCTTCGGGCCCGGTGCGACAGCCATAACCGTCTCCGTCAGGACACGGAAAATTCACAAGGCCGGAACGATTCCGGCCTTGCTTCGCACAACATAATTCAACAAGACACACGGCCCGGCGCATGACGCCGGGCAGAGGGTATTCCAATGCGGAGCATGAACTGGCCGGCCTGGGTCCGGCTTGGGGACATTATTGATTTGTTGCGGCTGTCGGTGCCGATCGCCATCTCGCGTATGGCGATGATGCTGATGAGCATGACCGATGCCGTTGTGCTGGGCCAGTTCGCGCCCGGTGAGCTGCCGTTTGTGCTGAACTCCTGGCTGCCGATGGGCGTCACGCTGGGCTTCAGCATGGGCATTCTGATCGGGGTGCAGGTATTGACCTCGGAAATGCTGGGTATTGGCCAGCATGGACAATCGGGGCGCATCTTCCGGCGTGGTCTGGTCGCGGCCATTGGGCTGGGTATGGCCCTGTTAGGGCTTGTGGTCCTGGTCGCGGAGCCGTTGTTCCACTGGCTGTTCGTCGAGATCGCCCCCAGATCGGATGCGACGAACCTCGCCAATCCTGAACATGTTGCGGCCTCAACGGCCTCGGTGACGCGCATTCTCGCGCTGGCCCTGCCGGGGTTCACGATTTCGACCGTGTGCAGCCTGTATCTGGAGGCGCTACGCCGGCCAACGCTGGTGGCGATCATCAGTTATGGCGGCGTGCTCCTGAACATCGTGCTGGACCTTGCCTATGTTGGCGGGTTCTGGGGGCTGCCCCAGATGGGGGCAGATGGTGTGGCGATTGCTACGACCGGTTCGCGCTATGCGATTGCCGTGGTGATGTTTGTGGCGGTCATCTTCCTGACCCCGGCTTTCCGTGCTTCGCCGAAGGCGGAGCCGGGTGAAGCACGGCGGCAATTTGAGCTTGGTATCGGCTCTGCCATTTCCAATGTGGCGGAATGGGGCGGGTTCAACCTGACCTTCACGATCGCGACGTGGATCAGCCTGGCGGCGAACACCGTGTATGGTTACACGATCCAGCTCGTCGGCTTCTGTTTCATGTTTTACATGGGCATCGCTTCGGCAACGAGCGTTCGCGTGGCGGAAGCCTTTGGCCGTGGCAACAAGCAGGAAATCGCCAATGCCGGGCGTCTCGGCGTTGCGGCCACGGTGCTGACAGGCGTGACAATGGGACTAGGCCTTGTCATTTTCCGCGGACCTCTCTCGGGTCTTCTGGTGAATGACGATGCGGTGATTGATGGTGTGCGGATCGCTCCGGCCATTGCCTCGCTGCTCTTCCTGGCGTCCGTGATGACCCTGTTTGATGGGCTTCAGGCCACGGCGTCCTTCGCGTTGCGGGCTCAGGAGATCGTCTGGTCACCAAGCCTTATTCACATTGGCTCGTTTTTCCTCGTGATGCTGCCAGCCTGTTACTGGTTGGGCATCGCGCAGGGCCATGGCGCGAAGGGCATGATGGAAGGTGCCCTGATCGGCGTGTTCGTGGCAGGAACGCTGCAGACACTGATGCTGGAACTGAAAGCGGCGCGTCCGCTGAAGGGACACGCCGCCTGAATTCTGGACTTGTTCCGATAACGGAGAACCGGTCCTAGAGATCCTTCATCGCGGAGGCCGGCTTGAAGGAAGCCGATGTCTTCTCCGGGATCTTGATCGGTTCACCGGTTGCCGGGTTACGGCCGGTGCGGGCATTGCGGGTTTTCGGCGCGAAAGTGCCGAAGCCTGCGATGGCGACCTGCTTACGCGCTTTCACCGCGTCAGCGATCGTGTCGAATACAGCATCAACGGCCTTGCCGGCGTCGCTTTGCGACAGGCCCGAAGCAGCGGCCACTGCCTTCGTAAGTTCACCCTTGTTCATACGGGTTCTCCTCTGAGTTAAACGGCGATGCCCCGCCGTTGGTTCGACTAGTCCACGATTCGGAAAACCTGAACACGCCGGATTCCCAATAAACACGGGCTATATGCCTGGAATCCAGCCCTCTTCGGCCTGAATTTTCGCGTTTTGTGCCTCTTCCAGGCTTTTGGCTGTGGAAAAAGCAGCCGAAAGCGCCCCTTTTTCGTCAAGGGATGCGTAGTGATGGGCGATTCCGCGGACCTGGGCGGCATCTGCCGTCTCGCCGGTTTCGGGCTTCACCTTGATCAATGAAGGGTAAATTTCGGTCATGACGACGCTGACGCCGGAGAGGGATTCCTCCGTCAGCGGTTCGGTTGCATCAAATTCGAACGGCCAGATCCGGGACTCCGTCCACGTCTCGCGAAGGCCGTGAACATGCGGGATTCCGGTGAGGGACTGGCTGCCGACACTGCCGGTATAGGCGAGCTGCCAGATCGACTTTGGCTGCCCTTTTTTCGTGTCGCGCAGATAAGTTTCGGCAATGCGGTACTCCGGCAGCGGAGCACCGTCGAAGTCCGGCTTTGTGCTGCCCAGTGTGGAAACGACATCGCGTGCAGGCGCGCCCCAGAAGGGAAAAGGCCCTTTTGAGATCGCATAGTTCATGCCTGCCGCGATGGCGTAGCGGGCATTGGAGTTATCCGGCTTGTCTTTCAGCTTGGCCGCAAGATGTTCGTGCATCGCCTGCCACGGCGCCTTGCCATCCAGTTTCAGGCCCAGCGCTTCTGCTGTGCCTGCCGGATAACCGAGGGAAAAATCGAAGCCGAGGAGGACACGGTCGCCACGCTTTGTCAGCTTGCCGACCATGTCCTCAAGGAAGCTGCGGGCCTTGAGACGCGTGTCGATGTTCACTGCACGGAATTGCAGTTTCAGACGGGCATCCTTGGCCAGGATACCGATCCAGATCGAATTGGCGCCGGTTACGGGCTTTGATGCCGCGCTCCAGTCCACCATGATGTAAGCGTCAAAAAGGGCCGCCATGTCTAATCCAGTTTTACGAGCATTTTGCCGGTATTGGCTCCGCTGAAGAGACCGATGAACGCGTCAGGCGCCTTATCGATTCCCTCCATCACGGTCTCCTGAAACTTCATCTGCCCTGCCGGGATCCATTTGGCCATATCCGCAAGGAAGGCGGGCTGCATATCGACATGGCTGGAGACAATGAAGCCCTGGATCTTCAGTTGTTTTCCGACGACCTGGATGATGTTGTGGGGGCCAACCGGCGTACCGGTTTCATTGTATTGCGCGATCATCCCGCATTCGGCGAAGCGCGCCATCGGGCGGGCAACCTCGATGGCTGCCGTCAGGTGCTCGCCGCCGACATTGTCGAAATAGACATCGATACCCTTCGGGGCTGCCTTGCGCAGGGCCGAGACGAGACCGTTGAAGCCCTTGGCCAACTTGTAGTCGATGACGTGATCGGCACCGAGGGATTTCACGAAGGCGCATTTGTCTGCCCCGCCGGCTGAGCCGATGACGGTGCAGTTCTTGATTTTGGCAATCTGGACGACGGTGGAGCCGACCGCGCCAGCCGCGCCGGAGACGAATACCGTGTCGCCTTCCTTCAGCTCAGCGATGCGCAGGATGCCTGCATAGGCGGTCAGGCCAGGCATGCCGGCAACTCCGAGGAAGGCGCTGTCGGGCAGGCCGGTGCCTTTGGGAAGTTTCATCGTCATGGTGCTGGCAGGGGCGCCCGTCCACGCCGTTCGCCAGCCATTCATGGACTGGACAAGGTCGCCCACCTGATAGTCAGGATGATTGGATGCGGTGACATGGCCGACAGCGCCGCCCTGCATGGTCTCACCGATCTGGAAAGGCGGCACATAGCTTTCACGATCGTACATGCGGCCGCGCATATAGGGATCAACCGACATCCAGGCGTTCTGCACCTGAATTTCGCCAGGGCCAGGCTCTGGTGCTTCCACGGTTTTCTTCTCGAAATCAGCATGTTGGGGCATGCCGACCGGCCGGCGGGCAAGGGTCCATTCAGTTGAGGTAAGTGTAGGCATGTCTGTTTCCTCCTGTTGTTTCTTGTTGTCTTGTTGGCTCCTACTTGGGCGTAACAGGCGGGGCTGTGAAGGGGGAATTACGAAGAAAGGCGCTGCGGCGGGGCTGTGCCGCAGTCTTGATACAAGGCCTGTTGGATGCCATGCCGGAACAGACAGAGGGCTAGGACATGACGAAGCTGAAGGTGGGCGTCGCTGGCGCCGGAGTATTCGGTAATTATCACGCGCAGAAAGCAGCCGCTTCGGTGAAGACCGACCTGGTCGGCATCTACGATATCGATCTGGCCCGTGCGACGCGTATTGCAGAGCAATTCGGCGCCAAAGGCTTCGACGACTACAAGGCCTTCCTTGATGCATGTGATGCGATTGTCATTGCGGTGCCGGCCACCTGGCATGAGCCGCTGGCGCGCGAGGCGATTGAGGCGCATTGCCATGTACTGGTGGAAAAGCCGCTCGCCCTGACCGGCAAGGCGGCACGCTTCCTGGCTGACGAAGCGGCTGCGCGCGGCCGTATTCTGCAGGTCGGCCACCAGGAGCGGTTTGTCGCGCGAGCCATGGGCGTGCTCGCAATTGAAGAGGCGCCTTTGCTGCTGGAGTCTGTGCGCGCTGGCCCGCCTGCGCCAGACAATCGCGCGGGTGATGTCTCAGTCATCTGGGATCTGATGATCCACGATCTCGATCTGGCAGCAATGATGCTCGGCAATGAATTCACCGGCGTCACCGCAACGGGCCGGCGCGTGCATTCGGACCACATCGACGAGGCCACGGCAGAGTTTACCTATGCCAGCGGCGGTATCGCACGTCTGACCGCAAGCCGTGCCGCGACAGAGCGCCAGCGCACGATGCATGTGGTTTACCCATCGGGAGAGATCTCGATCGACTTCCTGACGCGCAAGGTCCAGAACACGACGCCTTATGAGATCAAGGTAGATATCGCGGCTGAGCTTCCCGATCCTCTGGGGGCTGCAGATGAGGGCTTCTACGCCGCGTGCCTTGGGCTCGCGCGTAGCCCGGTGCCAGCGCACGGGACGGTGGGGGCCGTTGCTATGGCTGAAGCTGCCGAAGCGGCTGTCCTGGCCAGGATCGACGCCTGATCAGCCTTCGCCGTTGCGTCTGGCTGTTTGCTTCGGATCGTGCTTTGGCGCAGGGGCGAGACGCATGACTTCGGTCTGAAAACGCTCGTCATCGCCACTTAACAGGAAGGGTAGGGCCGCACCGATCGCATCGATCATCGGTTCGAACCATTGCAGGTCTGCTTTGGTGAAGTCGGACAGGACGTGCGGCATAACCATGGCCTTGTCGCCCGGATGCCCAATACCGATACGTACACGGCGGAAGTTCTCGCCGAGATGCGCCATCATCGAACGAACGCCATTGTTTCCGGAATGCCCGCCGCCGCGCTTGACGCGCAGCCTGCCGGGAGCAAGGTCAATCTCATCATAGAAGACGGTCACGTCATCTGACGGGCGCTTGTAGAACTGCAGCACTTTGGAAAGCGCGCGACCGGTTTCGTTGTAATAGGTTTGCGGTTTGACCAGCAGCACCTTGTGGCCACCGACCGTGCCTTCCGCAATCAGGCTTTCGAATTTGGAACGCCAGGGCCCGAAATTGTACCGTGCATGGAGCGCATCCAGCAGGATGAAACCAGCATTGTGCCGGTTCTTTGCATAGCGGTCTGTGGGGTTACCCTGTCCGGAAAGGATCAGCATGAGGATGTCGCCTCCTGCCCGGTCTTGAGTGGAGTAGGGGTGGGCGGCCCGCCACGCAACATAGTGCGGGCGGGCCGATCCTTAAAGCATTCGAGAGGAAGAGACTTAGTCTTCTTTCTCTTCGGCTGCGGCATCTTCTGCATCGTCAGCAGATTCAGTCTTGCCGCCGCGGCCTGCGATGGTTGCGATGGTGAAGTCGCGATCCGTGATGGTCGGCTCGGCATCGGTCGGCAGCGTGATGTCGGAGATTTTCACGTTGTCGCCGATTTCCAGAGCGGAGACGTCAGCTTCCAGGGCTTCCGGAATGTGGCCGGCCGGAACGAGCAGTTCGACAGCGTGGCGCACCACGTTGAGCGTGCCGCCCTTCTTGAGGCCCGGCGAAACTTCCTCGCCTTTGAAGTGCACCGGCACTTCAACCTTGATTTTCTGGTCAGCGCTGACGCGGAACAGGTCCACGTGCATCGGCTGGTCGGTCACCGGGTGCATCTGGATGGCCTGCGGGATCACCAGCTGCTTCTCGCCTTTGTGGACCAGGGTTGCGGTCGAAGACAGGAAGTGTCCGGTTTCGATAGCCTTGATGACTTCGTTGCGCTTCAGGTTGATCGCCACCGGGGCCTGGCCGCCGCCGTAGAGGACGCCCGGGACAAGACCCTGGTTGCGGGCTTCACGTGCGCCGCCGGTGCCGACGCGCTCGCGCACTTCGACATTGAAGGTAATTTGTTGTTTTGACATTGTTTTTTCCTTTCGCCCTCGACTCCGCCACACCGCCTTGGTGAGGTGAGAAGCTGACACGTACGGCCTGGCGCCATCGTTTCTGAAGGCGGGCGGATACCGCATAAAGCCAGTAATGGCAAGGCATTGGCGGCAGGTGCGAGGGATGAGCCCCTGCGTCCATGTCCCACTGCGTTCATGAACGCCAAGCGGAGCCCTTATTTATTGTCCTGTGTCTTCCCGGCGGCGGCAATTTCCTTCCAGGGCCCGAACTTGTGCTGCTCCAGCGTGAAGCTGTCGGCATAGGGTGGGAAGGGAGCGTCAACGGGTTTTCTGCTCCGATCCGGATAGTCCCGTTCCAGGTGGCTTTTTTCCGGCCTTGCCTGAACGTTGATATAGGCCGCGACATCATAGGCTTCTTCTGGCGTCAGGACCGGGGAGTCGTAAGTGACGCCGAGGGGCATGTTGGCGCGGATGAATGTTGCAGCCTTGATGATCCGGTGCATGCCTGCACCATTATTGAAGCTGCCTGGACCCCAAAGTGGAGGATAGAGGTAGCCCGGCTGCCCTTCTTCCAGAACTTTGCCCTGACCATCTGCTCCGTGGCAGATGACGCAGTGCGTGGAATAGACCTCCGCGCCGAGGATGGGATCAGCCGCACGGTCCAGAAGGGGCAAGGACGGGGCGCCCCGGCCGTCCATACCCGCAGGCGCGGCTTCGCTCAGGAAGCCGATATAAGCAATCATCGCTTCCATTTCTTCGGAATCTGCAGGCAGGGCGCGCCCATTCATACTGCGCTCGAAGCATCCATTGATCCGCTGTGTAAGCGTCCGGACTTCGTTTTCGCGTGCCATGTCTCTTGGATAGGCATCTGCAACGCCGATGTAGGATAGCCCGTAGCGTTGGCGCCCACCATCCAGGTGGCAGGAGCCGCAGGCGAGATTGTTGCCGGCAAAGCGCATCTCTGTATCTGCAACATCGGGCCCAAGATACGCGTAGGTCTCCCGGATCAGGGCTTCCCCATAGAGGACCTGCTGTTTGTGTGGGCCGTCCGCCAATGTGGCGGGATCGGGTTCCGGCCAAATGGCTGTCACAGCTGGTTCTGGAGCGGCAGGTGTCTCGGCGGCACCGCTCCCTCCATTGTTTCCACATGCGGCTCCTGTGAGCAGGAATAGAACGGAAACGATGGTGCGGGAGGTCGATTGAAATTTCATGCAGGCGTTATGCGCGCCGATGACGGGAAAGCGCAAGCCCGCCTGCGGGGCCACGTAACGTTGCCTGCTGTCTCCAGCAGATCAAACGGTCGGTGAAACTTTCGAAGTACGGCCGGATATCCCGTCCGCGATGATTCGGGCGGAGCCGCACGACATTGTCCAGCCGAGCGTGCCGTGGCCCGTGTTCAGCCACAGGTTCTGGAATTTGGAGCGCCCTATATAAGGAACGCTGTCCGGTGTCATGGGGCGGAAGCCGCACCAGAAGTTTCGCTCTTCAGTTTTCGCCAGATCGGGAAAAAGGCTGAACACGGAGTGTTCCAGGGTGCGTTGGCGTTTGGGGTTGAGGCTGCGGTCAAAGCCGGCAAGCTCTGCCATGCCGCCTACCCGGACCCTGTCCCCAAGCCGTGTGGTTGCGACCTTGAAGGTTTCGTCCAGCAGCGTGGACTGCGGGGCACGCGAAGCGTCTGTGATCGGCAGGGTGATCGAATACCCTTTCACAGGGTAAATAGGCAGGCGAAGGCCGATTTGTCTGGCGAGCATAGGTGACCAGCTGCCGCCCGCGAGCACGAATGCGTCTGCCTCGACAACCTCATTGCCAATTCGGGCGCTGACCTTGCCGCCGGATTCAGAGAGGGCGTCCACAACCGTATTCCAACGGAACTTCACGCCCCTGGCTTCAGCAACTCCGGTCAGGGCGTTCGTGAACTTGAAGCAATCGCCGGTTTCATCCCCGGGCAGGCGAAGGCCGCCAACAAGGGGGGCTTCCGCATGGGTGAGCCCCGGTTCGGCCTGGCAACAGCCTGCAGCGTCCAGCAGCTCGAACTCAATGCCGCCTTCCTTCAGGACTTCCATATCGCGGGCGGCGGCGTCGTATTGTTTCTGCGTCCGGAACAGCTGCAGAGTGCCTTGCGAGCGGTGGTCGTAGGCAATGTTCTCTTCGCCTCTAAGCTCACGCAGCAAGTCCCGGCTATAGGTGGCGAGCCGCACCATCTTTGCCTTGTTGGCCGAATAGCGCGCGGGCGTGCAGTTGCGCAGCATGCTCAGGCCCCAGCTGACCATGGCCGGGCTGATCCTGTGGAACTGCACGATCAGGGGAGCGTGCTCCATGAAAAGCCATTTGAGAGCCTTCTGGGGGACGTCAGGGGAGGCCCATGGGGCAGCATAGCCCGGAGAGATCTCGCCAGCATTCGCGAAGCTCGTTTCCAGCGCGGGACCAGACATGCGGTCGATCACTGTCACATCATGGCCGTCGCGCGCGGCATAGTAGGCCGTTGTCACACCGACGACACCTGCGCCCAGAACGACCACTTTCATAGCACTTGCTCCTCTACGCCATAGGGCGAACTGTTGGAAACCCCCGGGACGAGCTGGTGGCTGCCCCGGAGGGGGATTTATGGGGTGTCGTGTTCAGGAACTCCGCCCGGGTCGCACGGTATGGCGTTGGCGGGTGCCTTCCATCACATGGGCGAGCGGATACTCTCTTCCGGCAGATTCGTCATCTGCGTTACGCAGCGGCAAGTTGGGGCGTGCCGACCTGAGACCGCCCCTTTCTGCCTAGTGGTCTCCGGCAATCATGCCAAGGATGGCGAGCTTTTCGACTGGCGGAAGCTTGCCGGCTTCGCGCACCACTTTGAAGGCATCATCGGCGACTTGAAGCGTATGGTCGATGTCTGCCTCCGTCATGGCCGCACACATGAACATGTTGTGCCAGGGGTGGAAGTAGACCCCGCGTTTCAGCAGGGCTTCATTCCAGGCGTATCCTTTCGAGCATCCCTGATCATCTTCAAACATAATGAGGGGCAGCTCAGCGGGGCCTGTCTGGCGCAGGGCAAAACCGTGACGGTTCGCAGCTTCATCGAGGCCCGCCCGTAGCCTTTGGCCAAGGGCTTGCGTGCGTTCAAGGTAGTCCGTCTCGCGGATCAGTTTCAGCGTCTCGATTGCGGCGGCCATGGGCGCGGCAGAGAACCAGAAGGAGCCGGTGACATAGATGGTAGCTGCAGCCATCCGGGCTTTTTCCGAACCAAGCAGCGCAGAGATCGGGTGGCCGTTGGCGATCGCCTTGCCCCAGCTGGAGAGGTCCGGCTCGATGCCGACGCGAGACCAGCTTGAATCGCGTGCCAGACGGAAACCTGCACGGACATCATCGACAATCAGAAGGGCGTCATGTTCATCGCACAGTTCACGCGCGCGGCGGGCATATTCCGGTGTCGGATCTTCCTGGTCGACAAATGTGTCGTGCTTGATGGGGGAGGCAAAGATTGCGGCCAGGTCGTTGCCAGCCGCTTTGACGGCAGCCTCCAGGCTCTCGACATCATTATAGGTGTAGAAGACCTGGTTTGCTCGGTCGGACGGGGCAACGCCGTTCTTCAAAGGGGTGCACCAGGGGGCTGCACCGTGATAGGCGCCCTTCGCCAGAACGATCGTGTTCTTTCGCGTATAGTTGCGTGCGATCATCAGGGCCATTGTGGTGGCGTCCGTGCCGTTCTTGCAGAACATGGCCCAGTCTGCGTGCGTGACCATGCTGGTCATCTGCTCCGCCAGGTCGACCATCAGCCCGGCCGGGCCAGTCATCGTGTCTCCCTTTTTCAGCTGCGCTATGTAAGCGGCATCAATTTTCTCGTGGCCATAGCCAAACAGGTTAGGTCCGTAGCCGCACATATAATCAATGTAACGGTTGCCATCGGCATCCCAGAGGTAGGCTCCGGAGGCGCGGTCGAAGAATTGTGGATAGTCATCAGGAAGGAGCCTGACCGATTGGTGGCCGTACATTCCGCCGGGAATGACTGCGTCTGCTCGTTCACGCAAAGCCTTGTCTACCGAGTTCGTCCACATATCGTTTTCGCCGCCTGTTCAATAAGATAGTTTTGACTATCATACTGCGAGCGGTTATGGACGCAAGGTCAATTCGGAAGGAAATGGAATGAAATTGGATCTTCTGTGTGTTGGCCTGACAACGCTGGATGTTGTTGGGCGGCCAATTACGGACATTCCGAAAGATGAAGGCGGCCGCCTTATTGAACAGATTGCGTGTGCACCTGCCGGGACAGCAGCAGGGGCTGCGTGTGTCGCGGCACGTCTCGGCCTGCAGGTGGGGCTGGCCGGTGCCATTGGTGACGACCTGACGGGAAAGTTCGTGCGCTTTGCGCTGGAGGAAGAGGGGGTCGATACGCGTCTCCTTGAGACCCTGAAAGGTGTGCCGACTTCCACAACGATCCTCCCAATTGATGATAAAGGCAGGCGCCCGACCCTCCACGCCCCAGGGGCTGGCTCCATCCCGCCTTTGACGGAGAAACTACTGAGTGAGGCGCCCGGAGTTCGTTGCCTCCATTATGGCGCGATTGGTGCGCCGACTTTCGATGGCGGGCCCGGCGCTGAGCTGCTGAAGGCGGCAAAAGCGGGGGGCGCAGAAGTCACTTGTGACCTCATCGCTCCGCGGCCTGATGCCAAAGAAGAACTGAAGCGCATCCTGCCTTATGTCGACTGGTTCCTGCCGAGTGCTGACGAGGCACGGATGCTGACCGGAAAAGACGATCTGGAAGCTGCTGCCGCGGACTTCATCGCCATGGGGGCGAAGAATTGCGTCATCAAGGATGGCGGTCGCGGGGCTGTCATGCTTGCTGGCGAATTACGCGGGCGCCTACCTGTCTTCAAGATTGATGTGGTGGACACGACGACGTGCGGCGATTCTTTCTGTGCGGGTTTCATATCGGCGCATCTGAAAGATTGGGGCGACTTCGACGCGCTGAAGTTCGCCGCCGCGACGGCTGCCATGGTGGCGCAAGGCCTGGCGACCTATGGCAAGCTGCAAGGCTTTGAACAGGTCGAAGCCGCAATAAACACGCTGCCGATTCAGGAGGGAGAGGCTTAATGGATAAGCTGGAAACAAAGCTGCGCGAGCAGATTGTCGATGTCATGGCCGCGATGGATGCGCGTGGCCTGAACCGTGGTACGTCTGGGAATGTATCGGCACGCCTCGGCGATGATGTCCTGATCACGCCGACAGGGATTCCGCCGTCCGCGCTCAAGCCGGAACATATCGTGCGCATGGATTCAGAAGGTCGCTACGATCCTGCCGGGATGAAGCCGTCCAGCGAATGGCTGATGCACCTGAAACTGCTGCAGTTGCGCCCTGATGCAAATGCGGTGGTCCATTGTCATTCGCGGTTTGCCACCACGCTTGCCTGCGCGAACAAGCCGATCCCGGCCCTGCATTACATGGTCGCCGTCAGCGGTGGACCGAGCGTGCCGGTTGCTCCCTACGCAACGTTCGGATCGTCTGATCTCGCGGAGAGTGTCTGTGAGGCACTTGCCGGACAATATGCGGCCCTGATGGCAAACCATGGACAGATCGTGGTCGCGCCGGGGCTTCGTCAGGCGCTTCTTATTGCAGAGGAAGTTGAGGAACAGGCTGCGGTCTATTGGGGGACGCTCGCCATAGGCGGCGCGACCCTTTTGGGCGATGAAGAGATGGGCCGCATCTCGGAACGTTTCAAAAGCTACGGACAAAAGAAACAGTAATCATCCTGCAGGTGCGTCCTCTTCGTGCTTGCGTATAAGGTAATGATCGCTACCATATTCGCGACTAGTGACTGACAGGAGCTTCCAATGCTGGCTTGCTACACCGACCGCCTGAGCCTTCGCCCGGGTGAAACCTTTGCCCTCCACATCAGTGTCGAGAATGGGCCGTGCCGATTGGAAGTCGCACGCATCGGGGCCGGACGAGATCTGGTTCTGGCGCAGGATGGGGTTGAAGCCGAAAATCATCCTGTGCCACCGAATGCGGACCGGGATGGGTGTGGCTGGCCCGTCGCCCTTGAGGTCACTGCCGGAGATGACTGGAAGACCGGCTATTACGATATCAAGCTGACGGATGCGGCGGGCGAGGAAACGCATCACTTCGTCTGCATCAAGCCTGCTCTTGGCAAGCCTGGTTCCAGGGCGCTGCTGGTTCTGGCGACGAACACCTACAATTCCTACAACTGGTGGGGCGGCGCGAACGCTTATTCCAACGTTACCGGCCTGATGACCGGGAAGGTTCCATTCGACCAGGCCATGGATCAGGCAATCGGTGTGCTCTCGACACAGCGGCCCTTCACGCAAATGATCATTGCGGCCCCGGAAGGGGCGCCGCGCCTGATCAACATGCGCAAGCGTGAGTTCAAGGAGCAGCCCTGGGCGGCAAATCCGGAGTGGATGCGCAAGCACCGCATCTCGCCTTATGATGGTTCGGCTGGCTTCCTGAACAAATGGGAACACGCCTTCGCGGCCTGGACTGAAGCAGAAGGCTATGTCTTCGACTATGTCACGGACTATGATCTGGATGTGGAACCGGACCTCCTGTCTGACTACACATCTGCCTTCTTCGTGGGGCACTCGGAATACTGGTCCGGAAATGAACGCGCTCAGGTCGAGCGGTTCGTCGACGAGGGGGGGCTATGCCGCGATCCTTTCGGGGAACACCTGCTTCTGGAAGGTCCGTTGGGAGAATGATGGCAAGACCTATGTCTGCCACAAATGGAAAGGCTTCGAGTCGGAAGATGTGGGCCCCGAACTGGCAACGCATCTCTGGTCTCACCCGGCCTTCAATGCGCCCGAGGCAGAGCTGACGGGGCTCAGCTTCAATTTCGGTGGCTATCACCGCCTCGGCATGTGCGTCTCGCGCGGCTCTGCGGGTTTCACGGTTTACAATGACAAGCACTGGGCCCTTGCGGGGACAGACCTGTTCTATGGTGACCAGCTTGGCGCGGATGTGCCGCTGATCGGCTATGAAAGCGATGGCTGTCTCTTCGAGTTTGGCGACGATGGGTTGCCGAAATCCCTCACCGTGGGTGGGGTGCCGGAAAACCTGGAAATCATCGGGATCGCGCCAGTTACTCTGGGGGAAGATCCGGAAAGCGGGTACACGCCGATGATCCCGCCTGAGAAACTGGATGTGATCGCTGACGCGATTTACGGCGACAGCTCCCCGGCTATGCAGCAGCGCCTGCTGCGCGGTCATGCCATGCTGGCGAGCTTCAAGCGCGGGAAGGGCGAGGTCTTCAATACCGGAACGACGGAGTGGGCGCACGCGCTAGCCGCCAAGGACCCGTATATTGAAGTCATTACACGGAACGTGATGGAGCGTTTTGGGGTAACAAAAGCCTAGAACGTCTGACCGTGACAGGCATGAAGAAGAAAAGGCGCGGGAGAGAAATCTCCCGCGCCTTTCTCATTGCCTGAAAGCTCTGGGAGGAAACTCAGGCCTGTTCGTGCTCCCGTCCGCCTTTGACGAAGAAGAGGAGCATAAAGCCGACCGCGAACAGGATCGTGACGGGGATGAAGCCAGCCTGTTGCGACTGGAAAATGCTGGTGAAGATGCCAACGAACATCGGCCCGAGCCAGCTGGTGGAGTTTCCGGCCAGGGCCGCGAGACCGAAGAAGGCCCCCATTTGTGAGGCAGGCGCCAGCCGTGTCAGAAGGGTCCGGCTGGAAGACCAGGCGGCGATCTGGAAGACGAAGCCGAGAAAGCCAAAAAAGACAAAGACCAGTTCCGGCAAGGTGGTGAACATCGGCCCGTTCCAGACGGGTTGTGGGTCAACGACATTCATGAACAGGATGCGGCTGGGCGAAGCGCCGATGATACCGATCAGGCCGACAACAGATCCGGCGATCTCGATTTGGAAGGCAATCTTTGGCCCGAAGGTCTCGTCCAGAAGCCCGGCCAGGACTCCGCCAATGAGGCCTGCAACGCACCCCAGAAGACCGTATACCAGCATCTCTGTTCCGCCCCAGCCCATGACGCCGGCTGCGTACACGCCGCAGAGGATCAGTAGCACCCCGCCTGCATCCTGTGCCAGTGTGCGTGCAAGCAGGTAGATCATGGCGTCGGAATTCTGCCGCCAGTTTCGTATGAGAGAGATCAGGGACCCGATGCCGGCTTTGACGGAGGCTGCGTCTGCTTTCCCACCAACCTTCGCCGCATCCTTGCTGAACAGGAATAGCGGAATGGCGCAGAGGGCAAAGTTCAGGGCCACCAGAACCGGGACAATCCGGTCAGGTTCATGTGCTTCTTTTGACAGGCCGAAAAGAGGCTGGTCGGGCAACATGAGGGCCAACAGGATGAACAGGAGAAGTATGATCGATGTGACATTGCCAAGAGACAGCGCCAGGCCGGAAGCCATGGGACGCATCCGCGGCGCTGCTGCAGATGGCAGCATCGAGGAGAAGAGAACCTCACCGCATGAGAGCAGGATGG
Organism: Hyphomonas sp.; assembly: GCA_041398445.1. Classification (GTDB taxonomy): domain Bacteria; phylum Pseudomonadota; class Alphaproteobacteria; order Caulobacterales; family Hyphomonadaceae; genus Hyphomonas. Next base: position 91,089 of record JAWKUR010000003.1, read on the forward strand.
AAATCATGCCAAGAATGGCAACGACGACCCATGGGGAAAGGATCGTGCCACCCGGTGCGGCGAACCACAGGCTCATCATCAGTGGGATGAGCATCATCGTCACAAGGCCGAGCCATGGTTTGCGTGGGCCGAGCGTGTCGACTGTTGAGCCAAGTACCGGAGCAACCAGGGCAACGGTCAGTCCCGAAATCATGCCCATCTGGGCAATCATGGCCTGACCCTTTACGCCATCTCCCACAACCACGGTTGCGAAATATGGCGCAAAGAGGAAGCCGTTGACGAGTCCGATATAGGGATCGCGTCCCGCCTGGTAGGTTGCCCATGACCAGGCGGAACGGTCCAGCTTCCGGGAGCCAGAGGCGGCATCGGGGGATGCTTGGGGGGGCGCCCCCTCTGGCTGCCCGGTGGACATGATCGCCATCGGACTAGTACCGATAGCGGAGGAACACGCCCACGCTGCGCGGACGTGAATAGGTCAGCAGGTCAACCCCGAGGCTGTCGATCGGGTTGGCCGATGTCAGGTAAGCCTCATCGGTCAGGTTCCGGCCCCAGAGGCCGCCCTCAATCTTGCCGCTCGGCGACATGATGGACAGCTCTGCGCCCACAAGCCAGAGTTCCGGATCGGACAGCCGCTCACGCATGGTGCTGTCGAAGTAAACCTTCGAGCGGTAAGACACGTCGACACTCGGTGTGATCTGGAAACCGGAGTCGAGATCAATCGTGTACGCCGCGCGGCTCGTCACACTGAATTCCGGGGACTGCGGCATCTGGTTGCCGGAGTAGTCGTCGCCCAGAGAGTTGTAGTCACCATACTCTGCGTGCAGCCAGGCAAGACCAAGCGAGAGGTCCAGGTTGCGCATCGGGCGGGCGACAAACTCGGCTTCTGCACCATACATTTCAGCTGACGCGGCATTGTCGAGAACCTGAACGGTGAGGCCATTACGCTCGACGGTCGAGTAGGCCTGGATGTCCTGATAGTCATAATAGAACCCGGAGAGGTTCATTCTCAGGCGGTTGTCCAGAAGGTCGCTTTTAGAGCCGATTTCGTACGAATTGACCGTTTCGTTGGCGTAGGGCTGCAACTCGGCCGGGCTGCCTGCATTGCCACCGAAGAAGCCGCCGGACTTGTAACCGCGGCTGTAACTGGCGAACACGTTGGTCGTGTCTGTCAGGTCGTACTTAAGGCCAATCTTGCCGGACCAGTCGCTGAACGTTTTGCTCGCATCATAAGAGAAGATGGTCAAAACGCTTTCGGCAACGCTGGAATAATCCATCGACTTTTCGTCGGCAGACCAGCGCAGACCTGCCGTGAGGTACAGGCCGGGCGAAAGTTCATAATCGGCCTGGCCAAAGACAGCGTAGGTATCGGTTTTCTGCGTGTACGGATAGCCGAGGTAGATCACCGAATTTTCCGCGCTGACGCCTGTCGGATTTTCCGGTGTAATGAAGTATGGACGCAGCATGCGCAGGATATCGTATGCGCTGTCGCTGGTCGTTGTATCGTGCATGTAATAGGCGCCAAGCACCCATTTCAGCTGGTCAGAATCAGAGGCAAGGCGGAGCTCCTGCGAGAACTGCTCTTGCGTGTTTTTATAGAACGCCTCGATCATCTCCAGCGGGCTGGAGTCTGTGTTTTCGTGCGTGTCGCGCTCCACGTCCTGATAGGCCGTAATGGAGGTAAGCGTCAGATCGCCGATTTCCCGGTCGACGGTGAGGGCTGCAGACCAGAAGTCGACCTTGTCTTCCCCTTCGACGTTCGAGGTGACGGTGTACGGATCGGGATTGGTATCTGCAAAGCCAACTGCATCGGTGCACAGGCCGCTGCGATAATAGGCCGGGCTGCAAACGCCGTCAGCTCCGGCAGCGGCTGCGTCAACCGGGAACAGTTGACGTGACTTTGGCTGCACGGCGCCGCCGCGGTTGGCGAAAGTGTTCAGTGTGAACAGCACATCCGTCTTGTCGTCCGGCGTGTAGAGCAGCGAGCCGCGAATGGCGTAGCGTTTGGCGTCGTTTACGTCGTTGCCCGTTACCGAGTTGGTGCTGAAGCCATCGTCCTGGACATATTGACCGGCAAGACGGAAGGCGAGTTTGTCACTTACGATCGGGCCGCCGACACCGAAATTGGCCTCAAGCGCATTGAAGCTACCGTACTCGACAGACGCGTAGCCTTCCGGCGTGAAGGTGGGGCGTTTGGCGATCACGTTGATTGCGCCACCGGTCGTGTTCCGCCCGTAAAGCGTGCCCTGTGGGCCGCGCAGAACTTCCACACGGTCCAGATCGAAGAAGGATGCGTATTGGGCGAGCGGCGAGCCGATATAGACGCCATCCGCATAAAGGCCGACGCCGCTGGACGAGGTCGGGTTGAAGTCGTTGAGGCCGGCGCCGCGAATGAAGATCTTCGGGTTGGCGGCGGCGTCCGCAGCGGCAATGCGCAGGCCGGGGACGAGGTTGTCGAGCGATGTGACGTTCGCGACACGCTGCTTCTCGAGCGCTGCCGACGAGAGGGCTGTGATGGCGATCGGAACGTCCTGAACGTTTTCGGCACGTTTCTGCGCGGTCACCACAATGCTTTCGAGGCGCGCGGTGGCGTCCTCCTGCGGTTCTGTTTCCGTCTGAGCGTTTGCTGCGCTGCTCCACATGAGCGCCAGTGCGCCCGTTCCGATCAATACAGACCTCATCGCATATTCCTTTCCTTGCTTCCTTCCCAGAAGGTGCAATTGGATAGCGATCACTAGCTAAAATTCAATAGCTTTAATTACCGTTTTGTGGTGTTTGTTGTATATGGTTGTAATATAAGCAACAAAAGTCCGGGGAACGCCGAAAAAATGAGCAGGCCAAAGAGACCGTCCTCTCGCAAGAAGGAACGGTCACAGCCCGAAGTCGTGACAACGACCAAGCAGCACCCGCAGCAGGCGCGGGCCCAGGATACATTCGAGTTGATCCTCGAGACGGCCGGCAACCTTCTGGATGAGGTTGGCCTTGAAAAGCTGTCCACGAACCTGATTTGCCGTAAGGCCGGTTTATCTCCGCCGGCGCTCTATCGTTATTTCCCGAACAAATACGCCATTCTACGGGAACTCGGTGAACGCCTCATGACCCTTCAGGACGAAGCGGTCATCGAGTGGCTCGAAGAGGGAGGGCTGAATACGGATAATTTCGATGACGCGGTGGCGAGCAATGTGCGCCTGCAGGAACGCGTCAATGAGATTACCCGCCGGTTCCCCGGCAATATCTACGTGCTGCGTGCCCTCCGGGCGATTCCGATCCTGCGCGAAGTGCGTCTGGCTTCCAGCGATATGGTCGCAGAAAAGATTGCCGACGCAATGATCGCCAGCGGTCATACGGCTTCCCGGGAGCGTCTGATCGCGACCGCGCGTCTGACAACCGAAATCGCTTACAGCGCCATGGAGATGGTGTTGGAAGAGCCTGACCGCGATGCCCACCAGATCTGTGTGGATGTCGCCAGGATGATCATGACCCACTACGCGCATCTGGCGGACTGAGGCTGTCTGCCACAGCGAATGCCACCTCCAGCATGGCGCATGTGCGTCAGAGCATGCAGTTCAGGCCATGCGGTTCAAGGAGGACCGGAATCGCATCAGTGACAGGCTGTAGAGGGTGGCCCCGATCGCGAATAGCGACACGAACGAGACCCAGAGGTCCTTCAGTCCCGCGCCGCGATAGAGAATGCCCTGGCCGATCTCCACGAAGTGCGTGGTAGGCGCCGCAAGCATGATATAGCGCACCAGGTCCGGCATGCTTTCGCGCGGTGTCATCCCGCCGGACAGCATCTGCAGCGGCAGGATGATCAGCACGAACAGAAGTCCGAACTGAGGCATGCTGCGCGCCACTGTCGCCAGGAAAATCCCCATGGCGGTCGTGGCAAACAGCGCGAGGCCTGCCCCGGCAAAGAAAAGCGGAATGGAGCCGGCGACCGGCACTTGCAGCAGGCCCTGCACAACACCGAACAGGGAGAGCGCCGTCGCAAGCAGGACCACAAGCCCCATCGACCAGATCTTTGAGAGCATGATTTCCGTCGGGGTAACGGGCATGACCAGCAGGTGCTCGATCGTGCCATGTTCGCGCTCCCGGATCAGGGCGGCGCCTGTCAGGATGATCGAGAGCATGGTGATCGAGTTGATGATTTGCATCAGGCTGCCGAACCACGCCTTGTCCAGCGATGGATTGAATTTTGCCCGCAAGGCCAGATCCACGGGCAGGGCTGTTTCGCTGCGGTGGCGGGCAAGGAATTCCGTGATCTCGCCACTGATGATCTGCTGGATATAGGAATTGCCGGTGAAGGCCTGCGTCATCCTCGTGGCGTCGACATTCAGCTGTATGGCTGTCTGCTTGCCTGCCAGAAGATCCCGCTGAAAGTTTGGAGGGATATCCAGCACGAAAGTGTAGTCCCCGCGGTCCATGCCTGCATCGGTTTCGCGCTGGGATGTCGCCATGACCGGCGTGACAAATTGAGGGGGGTAGAAAGCCGTAACGATCCGGTTCGACAGCTGGGAGTCGTCTTCGTCAATAATTGCGATCGACGCATGATGGAGCGATTCCGGCATCGCCGTGGCAGCCGTGTAAACGCTGAGCGTGAACACATAAAGAATGAGGACGATCATGGTGGGGTCGCGAAGAAGGCTCCACAACTCCTTCACGCCAAGACGGTAGATATTGCCCAAGCTGCGCATCTTATCGCTCCTGCCTTCTCAGCAGAATAATGGCTGAGCCGAGAATGACCGGAACAGCGATCAGGAGGGGCGTGATCAGGCTGTAGAGGTCCTTCATGTAGAGCGCCTTGGCGAAAACGCCCCGGCTGATCGCAAACATATAGGTCGCGGGAAAGATCTCGCCGATAAACCGGCCTGCGCCCTCAAGGGAGGACACCGGATCGATCAGGCCTGCGAACTGGGTCGAAGGAATGATGGTGCCGATCATCGTGAAGAACATCGCGGCGATCTGGCTGGAGGTCACCGTGGAGGCCAGCAGCCCCATGCCTGTCGCAATGATCACGAAAACAAAGGCTGAAATCGTCAGGGTGAGAAAGCTGCCTGTAATCGGCACGCCGAACACTGTGACCGCCAACAGGCTCATCAGCAGGAAGTTCAGCATGGCGAGGCCGATATAAGGCAGCTGCTTGCCCAGCATGAACTCTGCCCGCGTGACCGGGGTCACATACAGATTGATGATGGAGCCGAGTTCCTTTTCCCGCACGATGCCCAGCGCAGTCAGCATGGCGGGCAGCATCAGCAGCAGGAGAGGCACAACTGCAGGAACCATCGCATTCAGGCTGCGAATATCGGGGTTGTAGCGATAGCGGGTCTCTATGCTCATATTGCTCTGAGCGGACCTTCCCGTCAGTTCCCGCACTTTCTCCGCGATCCAGAACTGGTGCAGCCCGACAACGTAACCCTGAATCGTTTCTGCGCGGGTCGGCATCGCCCCGTCGATCCACATGCCGATTTCGGTTGTCTGACCGCGTAGAAGGTCCCGTCCGAAATTCGGGGGGATTTCCACAGCCAGCGAGATTTCCCCGCTGCGCATGCGCCTGTCCATGTCATCATAGTCGGTGATGGGGGCCTGCTCTATGAAATAGCGCGATCCCGACAGGCTGAGCGTATAGTTCTGGCTGATCGTGGACTGGTCCCGGTCCAGCACGGCATAGCGCAGATTGTTCACATCCAGATTGATGCCATAGCCAATCACCACCATCAGGATCAGCGAGCCGATCAGGGCGAGGGTCGCGCGGAACGGGTCGCGCTGGAGTTCCAGGGCTTCGCGCCAGGAATAGGTCAGCAAACGCTGAAGGCTGAACACCTTCTGTGTGGAAGGCGGTTGTTTCTGTCCGGCCGCATCGCCCGGAGCGGCATCAGCGGTCTCTTCTTCGGGGGCAGGCGGTTTGTCGCCAGCGGCGGCCGCCTTCAGGTATTTGATGAACGCCTCTTCCAGAGTGTCCGTGCCCTGCTTCCGGATGAGCGCCGCAGGCGTGTCGCTGTCGAGCACTTTCCCGGCATGCATCATCGACATGCGGTCACAGCGCTGCGCTTCGTTCATGAAGTGTGTGGAGATGAAGATCGTCACATTATCCCTGCGGGACAGCTCGATCAGCAGCCGCCAGAAATCATCGCGGGCGACCGGGTCCACGCCTGATGTCGGCTCATCCAGGATCAGGAGTTCCGGCTTGTGGACCATGGCCACAGCCAGCGACAGCCGCTGGCGCATCCCGAGGGGCAATGAGGCAGGCAGGCTGTTCAGATCTTCTTCCAGGCCAAAGCGGCGGACCATCTCCTGAACCCGTTCAGGGATATCCTTTTCGGGAATGTGGAAAAGGCGCGCATGCAGCTCCAGGTTCTGGCGGACCGTCAGCTCACTGTAGAGTGAGAAGGACTGCGACATGTAGCCCACACGCGAGCGTGTCTGAATGTCATGCGGGTCGACTTCCTTGCCGAACAGGGCCGCGCGGCCTTCCGTTGCGGGCAGGAGGCCGGTCAGCATCTTCATCGTGGTGGTCTTGCCGCACCCATTGGACCCAAGGAAGCCGAAGATCTCCCCGCGCCGGATGCGGAAGCTGACATGGTCTACAGCCGTGAAGTCGCCGAACTTCATGGTCAGGCCGTCCGCTTCGATCGCAATGTCGTGTTCGGATCCCTCCTTCAGCGGCGGGATCTCTACTGGCTTGTAACCGGCGGTCTTGTCTTCCGGCAGGAGAGCGATGAAGGCGGTTTCAAGCGATGTCTGGCCGGTGCGCTCCAGAATTTCCGATGGCGTGCCCGTGGCGAGCACTGCGCCGTCATCCATGGCGATCAGCCAGTCGAAGCGTTGAGCCTCATCCATGTAGGCGGTGGCGACGATCACGCTCATGCCCGGCCGGTCGGCGCGAATATCGGCAATCAGGTCCCAGAACTGTGAGCGTGCCAGAGGGTCAACGCCCGTCGTCGGTTCGTCGAGGATCAGCAGGTCGGGATCGTGGATCAGCGCGCAGCAAAGGCCGAGCTTCTGCTTCATGCCGCCAGAGAGCTTGCCTGCCGGCCGCCCCAGGAATGGATACAGCCCGGTGGCGTGCGTCAGGCTGTCGATGCGGCGTCGCCGCTCGGCGGCATCATGGCCGAACAGGCGCGCGAAGAATTGCAGGTTCTCTTCCACCGACAGCGTCGGATAAAGGTTCTTCCCAAGCCCCTGGGGCATGTAGGCAATGTTGGGGCAGATAGCCGTGCGGTGGGCCGTGTTGGCGATATCGCCCCCAAGAACCGTCACCTGTCCATTCTGAATGGTGCGCGCACCTGCAATGATCGACAACAGGGTCGACTTGCCGACGCCATCCGGCCCGATCAGGCCCACCATGCGGCCCGCGGGAATATCCAGCGTCACCTTGTTAAGGGCAGTCGTCTTTCCGTATCGCTGTTCCAGCGATGAGATGGAGACAACCGGCAGGGAGTCTTCCGCAGGGGCCATCGGTTCAGTCACCGACCCGCGTTTTCAGGGATTCGGGCCACTCTTTTGCCGGATCGACTTTGACCCATGCAATGCCTGGCACACCGGTTTTAACCTGCGCCAGATGCTGACGCAGAAGGTCCGGTGGAATTTGTGCCCGGACACGGAACATCAGCTTTTGGCGTTCGCTTTCCGTCTCGACGGTTTTTGGCGTGAACTGCGCCGTACTGGACACGAACGAGACCTCGGCCGGTATGACGTATTCCGGAGCAGCATCCAGAATGATCCGGGCTTCCGATCCGATGGCGATCCGGCCCACTGTCTGCTCAGGCAGGAAGAAGGTCATGTAGACATCCGACAGGTCCACCATGTTGAGCACGGTGCCGCCAGCGCCAAGCACTTCGCCGGTCTGTGCCACGCGAAACTGAATGCGGCCATCGCGCGGTGCGATCAGCTGGCTGTCGGTGATGTCGGCATCAATGCGGGTAATTGTTGCCTCGGCTGCCTTCACTGCCGACTCGGCGCCGGCCACCTGCGCCTCCGCAGCCGTGATACCGGCGCGTGCCGCGCTGGCCTGCGCCTTGGCTGCAGCGAGAGCAGCCTCGACGCTGCGCACGCGCGCGCGGTCATCATCCAGTTCCTGCTGGGAGGATGCGCCTTCTGCCGACAAGGTTTCGGAACGGGCGAGGCGCTGTTTTGCAGCTTCGAGTTCTGCCTCACGCTGGCGCACGATCGCCTGGGCAGAGGCGGCATCGCTGGTCGCAAGGGCGACCTGCGCCTTGGCCACGGCGACGGATTGGATGGCGCGATCGTGGCTGGCCGAGGCTTCTTCGCGCTGGGCTTCCAGTGTGTCTATCTGCATCCGTGCCAGCGGTTCACCCGCCGTGACGAAGTCGCCCTCGCGCACCAGGATTTCCTCGACGCGACCGGGGATCTTCGTCGCGATGTTGATTTCAGTCGCTTCGATCCGGCCATTGCCGCTGGCAAAGCCGGGGCCGGGGCCTGCGTCCTGGTTAGCTGTCCAGAACCACCAGACGGCAAGCAGCGCGGCGGCTGCAACCGGCCAGGGCGCGGCTTTCCGGAGATTGTCCTTCGAGAGTTTCATGGCACTGTCCTATTGATCCGGAGTTTCGGCTGGCATCGCCTGAGAGCCGCCGCCAAGGGCCGCATAAAGCGAGACCTGGCTGGTCATCAGTGCGCCGTGCACCTGAATGACCTGTTGTTGTGTGGTGAGAAGGTCCCGTTCGGCATCCAGGACCTGAAGATAGGTTGCAGCGCCGCTGTCATAGCGAAGGCGCGCAAGACGCGAGCGCTCTTCCTGGATTGTCAGGGCTTCCGTCATGATGTCCTGCTGTTCCTTCAGCCAGGATTGGGCAGACAGCGCATCGGCGACTTCGCGAAAGGCCGATTGAATTGTCTTTTCATAATTCGCCACAGCGGCATTCTTGCGCACTTCGGCCAGGTCCAGATTGTTGCGCAGACGGCCGGCGTCGAAGATGGGCATCGAAATGGCCGGGGCAAATGCCCAGGCATTGTTCGTCTCCGGATCAACAAGGTTCTCCAGGGTCGAACTGGCAAGCCCTAGACGGCCTGTCAGGGTGATCCGGGGAAAGAAGGCCGCGCGCGCCGCGTCGATATTCGCCTGCGCTGCATGAAGATTGTACTCAGCGGCGATGATGTCCGGGCGCGCTGTCAGCGTTTCCGAAGGGATGCCTGCGGCGAGTGGCGGGAAGCTCTCCTCCAGCAGGCCTTTCGCGGGCTCGAGTTTTGCGGAAACCGGCACCCCGACCAGCTGGTCAAGATAATGTGCCTGTGCGGCGCGGCTCTGTTCCAGCTGTGCGGTGAGTAGTTTGGCTTGCGTCAGAAGGGTTTCCACCTGCGTCAGTTCCAGGCGGGAAGACGAACCGACTTCCGTACGGCGCCGGAAGATGCGGAGGCTCTCCTCGCGGCTGGCCACAGTCTGGCGGGCAATGTCGATCCGGGCATCGAGTTCGCGCAGGCTGATATAGGCTGCCGCGACTTCGGAGATCAGCGCCAGGCGCATGGCACGCTGCGCGGCTTCGGAGGAGAAGTAGGTCTGCAGCGCAGCTTCTTCGAGGCTGGCCACGCGGCCCCAGAGATCGACTTCCCAGCTGCTCATTCCGACAAAGGCGTCAAATTCATTGCCGGTGACTGGGCGGCCGGTAATGTTCAGGTCTCCCGGAACGCGTGAGCGGCCGGCCTGACCGCCGAGTGCGATCGTCGGAAGCCTGTCTGCGCCCTGTATGCCATAGGCTGCGCGCGCTTCGGCGACGCGCAGGGCGGCGAGGCGAAGGTCGCGGTTGTTTTCGAGGGACGTCTCGATCAGGTTCTGAAGCTGCGGGTCCGGGAAGTAGGCCTGCCAGTCCAGTTCTGCAGCATTCGCGCCGGCGGAGATGGATGCGCTGCCTTCATCGCTCCAGGCCTTCGCGACCGGGGCGTCCGGGATGGAAAGCTCGCTCTTTTCCGGAAAGATCGGGTTGCCCGCGCAGGCGCTCATGACTGCGCACATCAGGCAGGCAGCCAGAGACCCCATCGCTGCTTTTGTCGGGGCGTGGGCGGGAAGGAATTTGCGGGGCATCGCGTTATTGCGTTTCTGCATGGTCACTGCGAGTTCTTGCTCTGGGAGGGGAGCTGGCGGGCGAAGTCATTTCATATTGCCCGATAAGTGTCAGCTTGCACTTAATATGAACTCCAAAAAGTTCGCCGACGTCAGGGTATAAGCCTCATAAAGCACGGAATAATCATAGTATGATGCACCGCAGCAAAATCTGAAAGGGGCATGAAGTCAACACCTGTTGACTGCTGGGCGGCAATTTCGCACAGGAGGGGAAGCTCCCGGTGTGCCGGAGCGCCGCTGATGGAGGCGTGTGAATGACAGGCAAAGCAGCAGAGCCAGCCGCGGTAACCACGCGTGAGCGCGTCATCGACGCGGCGATCGGGCAGTTTCTGCGTCTTCCCTATGACAAGGCCACGCTTCGCAGCATCGCGCGTGAGGCCGGGGTGGATGTCGCCTATGTGCACCGCCTGTTCGGGTCCAAACAGGCCTTGTTCGGGGAGGTGCTGTCCGCTGTCTTCAGGCGGGAGGCGCCCGTCTGGCCGCCGGAGGCTGACATTCTGGAAAGCGTTCTCGTTTCCAGGTGGCAGAATGGCGGCATGCTCTCCGTCGAGGGGGCGGACCCGATTGACCTGCTGATCCACTCCCTGGGAACTCCGGAAGCGGAAGCCGTAATTGTCGAGTTTATCAGGTCGCACATGCTCGACCCGCTTGAGGCAAGTGTGGGCGGCGATGACGCTGGCGCCAGGGCGGAGAAGGTGTTTGCCTTCCTGCTGGGCGCGCGGATCATGCGCCGGTTCATCGGACTGAAGAGCCTGGAGGGCCGGACTCCGCAAGAGGTGGGGGAATGGGTGGCGCGCACCGTTCGCGCCATCTGCGAAAAGGGCTGACCTGATCCGCGTGGGGGGAGTGTCCGCCTCAGCAATAAAAATGTGTGGCAATGCGCTCGAAATGCTCGCGGAACCAGGCCTCGCCGTGTGCTTCGTCGCTGATGGCGACCTGTTCCTGCAGACCGGTAATGATGAAGCGCAGGATCTGCCCGTCCAGCCGGTCGGTTTCGTCGCGCTTTCCTTCAAGCGTTTGCAGCATGGTGGTCGACGTGCGTCCGACCGAGGCGAGGAGGCCCGTCGCAACAGCCTGGGTTTCCGGTCTGCGGGCGGCGGCAAGCATGATCTCATCCATCGCCATGACTTCACGTTTGGCGAGACCTTGGCCGGGTTGGGTCTGTGGCGGCAGGATATCCAGAAGGTCGTTCATCGTTCTGGCCTGCGCGAGTTCGGTAGAAACGACAGGCATCTGACGAATATCTGCGTAGATCAGGTTGAAGGCGCTCACCAGAATGTCGTCCAGCGAGGCGAAATGGTGCGTCGTTGAGGAGAGTGATACGCCTGCGCGCTCGGCAATTGCCCGGTGGGTGAGGGCGTCCGGGCCGGACTCGACAATAATCTTCACGGCGGCGTCAATAATCTTGTCCGGTGTCGATGCGGTCTCCCCGGCCTGCCTGAGCGGCTGCAGGGGCAGGGGTTTTTCCTTTTGTGCGCGCCATGGGCTGTCACCTTTCCGGCTGACCGGGCGGCGGAGCAGGCGGTCCTTGATCCGTTGCAGCGTGTCATACAGCCAGGCGGCCGCGATGGGGTCGTCTCCGGCGACCAGGCCGATCCGGCAGGCGCTGGTCATGGCGGCTGACAGGCCGGGGGCGAGTGTCGGGTCCTGTCCGGCAGAGATCAGGACCTCCCGCCAGAAGGTGGCGCTGTCTGCATGCCAGCGGCGGGCGATGTCATGATAAAGGCCATCGCGTACGGCCTGGGTCTGGCAGAACCATCCGGCGAGGAACTCCTTGCGGCCTGCCGTGATTATTTCCGATACGGTTGCGAAGAGGATTGCGGGCAGGTCGTCTACTGACAGAGGCGTGTGGGCAAACAGGGCTGTCCGTCTGTTCCAGAGGCGGGTGTTGCGGCGGCATGCGTGTTCAAGCGTCCGCTCAAGCAGGGCGTCGCGTGAGCCGTAGCGATAGTTCAGCAGCGACGCACTGATGCCCGCTTTCTGGGCAAGGTTACGCAGGCTGAACCCTTTCGGTCCTCCTTGTACGATCAGGTCGAGCGCGTGATCCAGTGTGTCGGAGTCCGGATCTGTGTCTGAAATTTTGTATGTTTGGTACACTTGTAAAGCGCTCGTGATTTTTCAGCAAAGGGGCACTTTAGGCGGCGAGCCCTGAATCGGCAATGAATTTCCAGAGAGCTTGCCACATAAAGACGACTATATGGATAAACAATCTCGTTATTGCATCTCACGCCTGATGCGGCCGTCACTCAAGTGACATCGAATTTTCAAGAAACCTTGTTTTGGTACAAACGTACAAATTTGATAGCGCCCCGCCTGTCTTACCAAGCATGGGAGCAGGGATATGGCGGGTGTTTCATACAGGATGAGTCTTTTGCTGGGCGTTGCCGCGTTGAGCGCGCCAGTGATGCTCGCACAGGAAAGCAGTGACGCAGAGGCGCGCCAGCAGACGGTGGTCGTCACCGGTACGCCGATCCGCGACAGCCAGCAGGCGGCCATTGAAGCCAAGCGCCAGGCCGACAATGTGGTCGACATCATTTCCGCCGACACGATAGGCCGCTTCCCGGATCAGAACCTTGCCGACTCGCTGGGCCGCCTGCCAGGTGTCGCCATCGAGCGCGACCAGGGGCAGGCCCGTTACATCAACTTCCGCGGCGCCCCGTTCCGTTACACGTCGATTGCATTCGACGGGATCAATGTACCGGGCGCGGAGAATGGGCGCATCGCCCGCTTCGACTCCATTCCGTCGGTCATTACCCGCGCCGTTGAGGCCAACAAGGCCGTCACGCCGGATATGCCCGGCGAGTCCGTTTCGGGTTATGTGAATATCCGCACCTTCGATCCGTTCGAAAAGGACGGCCTCGGCGTGTCGCTGGAGGCAGGCTATGGCGAGCAGGACCTCGGCGGCGGACCTGTCAATAAATACAACGGCCGGATTTCCTATTCGAACGACACGTTTGGCGTCATGGTGTTCGGCTCCAACAACCGGCGTATTCAGAATACGGATAACCGGGAGTTCACATGGTCGGACGATGGCTCCACCGTGTCCGATATCAACTTCCGCTCCTATTTTGTCGAGCGTGAAGACAACGCTTATGGCGGCCGGATCGAGGTGCGCCCGGAAGAGGGGCCGTTCTCCCGCCTGTTCGTGTCCAACCTCTACAGCGAGTTCACAGACCAGGAAGAACGCAACCAGTATGTGTTCGGCATCTCTGTGGACATGAGCCAGCCGACCGGCCACGTGGAAGGCCTCTCCGTGAACCGGCTGCTGGAGTTCGGGAAGTACGAGAACTCCACGAACACGACGACACTTGGCGCGGACATGGAACTCGGCGACTGGTCTGTCGAAGGCCGGATCAACTACACCGAGACCAGCAATTCCATGTTCCTGCCGATCCCTTACAGCATCGGTGGCGTGTCCGGTCTTTCGGCTGATTACGACCTGTCGAATATCAAGTCGCCAGTGATCGACCTTTATCATTACGGCACGAGCAATCCGGCGACGATCAATGACGCCAGCTATTACATGACGCTGGCCTATCTGGTCGATCAGAAGCTGGAAAACGATGCCGCCAAATTCAAACTCGACGCTGAGCGGGATCTTGGCATCTTCGGGTTCGATTCCACACTGAAGCTGGGCGCGTCCTATGATGTGCACGATGTCAGTGGATATGGAACGACGGCCAATATTGGCGGTTTTCCTTCCGGTCTCAAGGTTGAGGACTATCTGACGGGCGTGTCCTGGTACACCGGGTTCAACAATTCGATCGGCGCCACATATTACAACAATGAAGGGTTGCGTGCGGCATGGGACAAGGCGGTCGATGGCCTCTCGGTTCCCTCGGCAGCAGACCAGGCGATCGGGATCAATGAAAAGATCCTGTCCGCCTATGCAATGGCAACCACGCGGTTCAAGGGCGGCAATCTGGTTTACGGGGCCCGACTTGAGGCGACTGATTACAAGTCCACTGGCTCCGGTCTGTTCACAGATGACCTGGGCGACGTTTCCCAGCAGCCGCTTTCCTATGCCGACGATTATGCTGTGCTCCTGCCCAGCGTCCACCTGAACCTGGATCTGCGTGACGACCTGAAAGCGCGCTTCTCGGCCACGACCGGGCTCAGCCGCCCGACCTATACGGAGATGCGCGCTTCAGCTTCCGTCTTCCCCACCGACAAGGCTGTGACCGGCGGTAATCCGGAGCTTGATCCTGAAACCACCTGGGGCGGCGACGCATCCCTGGAATGGTATTATGCCCCGGCCAGCCTCCTGTCGGCTGGTGTCTTCTATCGCCACATCAAGGATGTGATCTATGCCAGCACGACCACGGTCGATGGCGGGCTCTATCTGGACAGTGCCGCAGGTCAGGACTGGCGCCTGACAGGCTTCGCCAATGGTCAGGACGGGCATCTGGCGGGTCTTGAGCTGAACTTCATCGGCTCTGCGGCAGATATCCTTCCGGCTCCGTTTGATGGTTTCGGCGTGTCTGCGAACGTCACCTTGCTGGACAGCGAGTTCAAGACCAATGAGGGGACGAAATTCTCACTGCCGGGCACGTCGGACACGATCTACAATGCGTCGGTCTACTATGAGAAATTCGGTCTCTCTGCGCGCCTGAACTATCAGTATCGTGATGACTGGCTGTCGACGACCGAGAATGACAGCATGGCGGAATTCTGGGCTGCGGAAAAACGTGTCGATGTTTCTGTCCGCTACGAGCTGCCCTATGAATTCGGCGGCGTCAGCACCACGCTGTTCTTCAACGGCAACAACCTGACCGACGAAACGGATGTGCGCTATGTCGGCACCGAGGCGACGCCGAACCAGGTAGAGGGCTACGGCTCATACTATCTCTTCGGAATCCATTTCGATTACTGATCCCTGTCCCAGGCGGGCGGAGCCTTGTCTCCGCCCGTCTCTTTTTGTGTTTTGGAGACCCCTCTCATGATCCGTGGAAATCTTGCCGGCACGGCCCTTTTGACGCTTGTCCTTCTTGGGGGGTGCAGCAAGGCTGCTCCGGCGCCGGAAGCTGGTCCGTCTAAGTCCGCTATAGTCACGATAAGCAATGCTATAGTCGCTTATGATCCGGCGAACGCAGCCTATAGTCTCGATTGGGATGTCGATAATCATGGGGCTGGCGTCTCAATCGAGGTCTCATCCAACCCTGAAGCGGCGCCCGGCGAGGGCAGCCTGCTGGCGGAAGATGTCACCGCGACGGACTTCACCTGGAACGGGCAGGGCGTGCCCGGCCGGCATTATTTCCTGATTATTCCGGAACATGGCGAGCCTGTACGCACGGCGCTGCGCGTGCTGCCGCTTGAAGGCGGCCGGAACTTCCGGGACCTTGGCGGCTACCAGACGGAAGACGGCAAGACCGTGAAGTGGGGAGAGGTCTACCGCTCCGGCGTCATGGCCGGCCTCACGCCTGCCGATTATGACTATCTTTCTTCTATTGGAATCAAGGTTGTATGTGACCTTCGGACAGCGCAGGAGCGTGCGGCGGAGCCGACCAGCTGGCAGCAGTTCGGCGCGCAGGAATACCTGTCCTTCCCGGACCCGGAAGGCGCCGAACAGTCGTCCTTCATGACCGTCTTCAGGGACCCTGATGTGACACCGGAAAAGGTCTCAGAAGCCATGGCTGCAGGCTATGCGCAGATCGCCCATGAGCAGGTTCCGGCCTATCGGGAAATGTTCGATCGTCTGGCCGCGGGAGACCTGCCGCTCGCCTTCAATTGCTCGGCCGGGAAAGACCGTACCGGCATCGGCGCAGCCCTTATCCTGACCGCCCTCGGCGTGCCGCGTGACACTGTGGTGCAGGACTATGCCCTGTCGGAAAAGGTCGTCGATTACATGGCGGATTACCAGAAGGCAGCAGAGGGACCGGAGGCGACGGCAGAGGACAATCCTTACGCGTTTCTCGCCAGCCTTCCGCCAGAGCTTCTTGCGCCGCTGATGCGTTCGGACCCCCGGTATATCGAAGCGGCGCTGTCCGGTCTGGAACAGGAATATGGCTCCATTGATGTATTCCTGCGCGATGAGGTCGAGGTCTCTGACGAAGAGCTCGCTTCGATCCGCGGCCGGCTTCTGGAGGATTGACGCCGGCTTGTCCGGTGGATTCGCCGCATCCCACACGCCTTCGTAAATCTGTCACTGGAGTGAACTATGCGTGCGCCAGCGCAGACGGGGTGCCCCGTGATGCGGTGTCGAGTGCGGGAAGCAGATGAGTGCTGATCAGGTTTTGCTGACCAATTGCAAGCGGTCCGCTCCGGGGAACCGGGCGGGGCGCAAGCAAGGGCTTGCACTGGTCAAAGAGGTTGAGCCCAGGAGCAGGAAGCTGCCTCTGACGCTCTGGCCGCTGCTCAATGAGCACGGCAAGGCGCTCAAAGCTGCCCTGGAGAAGCGCTTCGGTGCACCGCCCCCTGATCCGGATGACGCGATCCAGAGTGCGATTTTGAAGTTCCTGGAGATCGACCGCGGCGACGCCGTGCGCGATGTGCGTGCCTTTCTCTATGCGCTGTCCCGCAATCTGATGCTGGACGAGTTACGGAAGATGAAAGTGCGCGCCAGCTACCGGGCGCAGGAGGTCGTGGACTCTGAGGCGTTCGATGCGCACGAACAGGTCTCGCCGGAATCCGCCATTCTGAACCGGGAGCGGTATCGCCTGCTCAATCAGGCGATTGAGAAGCTGGACGGTGAGGCGCGGCAGTTGCTTGTGCTGAGCCGGATCGAAAACCTGTCTTATGCCCAGATTTCCGACCGCACAGGATGCTCGCCGGCCCATATCAGCCGGAGCATCCAGAAGTCCTTGAAAACATTATCTGAATACCTGAAGAAAAACGGCCTGGGGGACGATTGAGCATTTCCGAGTTATATGAGGATGAAGCACGTAAATGGTTCACGCGACACCTGAGTGGGGAGCTGAACGACGCAATGCGTGCCGAATTCGATACCTGGCTGCACCAGTCGGGAAGCCACAAGCGCGCCTATGAGGCGGTTGCGAGATTGTGGGGAGACCTGGACTGGAGCGAAGTGCTCAACCGGGATGCCATGGCGGCTGAACAGAGGCCGGTCCAGCGATCTCGCAGGCACATATCCGCTCTCGGTGTGGCCGGTGGCTTGATCGCTGCTGGCATTGCGCTGGGCGTTTTCGTTCTCGGGAAATCCCCAGCCGTGCATCACATGCCTTCGCCGCAGCCGCTGCTGGCTGAGACGCTCTATGAAACAAGCGTCGGTGAGGTTCGCACTTTCGCGTTGGCCGATGGGTCGGAGGTGACGCTGGCGGGGCACTCCAGGCTGGCCGTGAAGCAGATGGACCGGCACCGGATTGTCGAACTGCGCGAAGGCGATGGCTATTTCAAGGTCAGCCGCGATGAGCAGCGCCCCTTTACCGTCGAAACAGCTCAACTGGCGGTGACGGTTCTGGGGACACAATTCGAGATCAACACCAAGCCTGATCATGAAGAGGTCAGCGTAACCGAAGGTTCGGTTGAGGTAGCGACATCGGATCGCCGTCAAAAGGTTCAGCTATCAGTCGGGCAACGCGCCGTCGTTCAGCGGGACCAAGTAGAGACTGTGTCATTCGATCCCTCCCGCACGGCCAATTGGCGCGAGGGGCGGCTCAGCTTTGTAAATGCGCCTCTGCAGGAGCTGATAGCGGAAACCAACCAGTACTATCCCGGTGGCGTCTACCTCGGGGCGAAAGATGTTTCTGAGCTGAAGGTTACGACATCGTTCCGGACCGATCAGGCCGAGACGGCAATATCCGGAGTTGCCCGGAGCCTCGGCCTGTCAGTGATCAAAACAGACGCGGGCGCTCTGGTGCTGATCCATTCCCCGGCCGGGAAATAATAAGGTTTCGTGAAATCCGCACGGAACCTGAAATGACGGTCATGGGTCATACGTCAGAAGGGCATGGAGCGGTTGGACAAGGGGTTCCTGCTGCCATGCGCGCCCGGTTTCCGGCGCAGTTCTAACGTAGGTAAGATCATGGTGAAGACCACATTTAGCTTCCGGCACATATTGCTCTGCACAGCTGCCGGGCTGATTTTTTCAAGTGCGGCGCTGGCAGAAGAGCCGAGCTTTGAGAAGGCGGAAATCCGCATTCAGTCGCAATCGCTTGAAACGGCGATCAATGACCTTTCGGCGCAAACCGGCGCGGTCATCGTTGTTCCTGGTGCTTTGACCAGTGGCATCCGTAGCGGCACAGTGACGGGGGTCATGACACCGGTGGAAGCACTGGCGCGTTTGCTCCAGGGCACGCAGCTCACCTATACGGTCGACGAGCAAGGCGCGATCATCGTCTCAAAGGTTGAGGCCCGTGGCACGTCCGGCGGCGCGGCAAGCCTTGAAGCAGAAGCCGGGGAAGCCGAAACCGATGTTGCCATGTTGGGGACGATCACCGTCACCGGCACACGTCTGGATCCTCTGAACCAGCTTCAGAAAGGGGCAACAGATTCGCTGACCGGCCTGTCGCTCTCCCTGCTGGAAACACCGCGTGCCGCCAGCCGCGTGAGCGAAATCACGATCGACCGCTACGGCATGGAAGATGTTGACGATCTTCTTTCCGCAGTGCCTGGCACATTCACGGCCAGCTTCTTCGGTGTTCCGGGAAACCTGAATGTTCGCGGTACGCTTGCCGATACCTATTTCCAGGGCTTCAAGCGGATTGAGAACCGCGGCAACTATTCGTCCAACCTCAGCGCGGCCTCCTATGTGGAGGTCCTTCGCGGCCCGGCATCGCCCATCTACGGTCCGGGCAAGGTCGGCGGCCTGCTGAACTTCATTCCAAAAACGGCACGTGGAGACGGCAAGGATTATGTCGACACGGTTGGCGGTGCTGTCTCCGCAACAGTCGGCTCTTATGATAAAAAGCTCGTCACAGGAGAGATATACATTCCTGCCGGGCAGGGCGGATTTTCCGTCTTTGGTGAGTATGAAGACTCCAGTTCCTACTACGATAATATCGATCCCAGGCACACAAACCTGCAGGGTACTTATGTCGGTGATCTCAACGACAAATGGTCGGTTGAGCTGAACGCAATGTACTTCGAAGAGTCCGGTCGTATCCAGACGCCTGGCTGGAACCGGGTCACGCAGGACCTGATCGACAACGGTACCTATATCACCGGCTGGGATACCGACATTCAAGATACGAATGGTGATGGCTATCTCAGCTATGAAGAGATCGATGCCGCTGTTGGGGCGAACTACGGCACGTCAAACCTCCGCCAGATCGCAGAATATTACGGTTCCAATCTTCCGCAGTTCGCCCTTGATGAGGGGGTGGGAACCACAAAGCTCGATGGCAGCAATATTCTGGCAGCCAAGGGCGACTATAACGATACGAACACTTTCACGGCCTATGCCGGGCTTGAGCGGTCCGTCGGTGAAACGGGGACGCTGCGGTTCCAGGCTTTTGTCGACAAGATGGAAAACCAGCGCTTCAACAGCTTTGGCTTTGCGGCAGACTATGAAGCCCAGGCGGAAGAAGTGCGCGTCAGCTATGGGTTCAAGAAAGATTTCGGATCGGTTGTGACCACCGATAACGTCGTGGGCGTGGGATATCGCCATCACGATGCGAAACAGTACGAGACTTTCCTGTCGGGTTATATCGCGTCGGACCGGCGGGACCTCTCCGTCGGTGCTCAGGCGAATGACCGCATCATGGCCATCCGGTTTGACGAAACCGGCAAGGCCCTGTGGGATAGCCGTTACGACATGGAATGGTCTTCGCGATCGGCATTCGCCGTTTCTGACATGAAGGTCTTTGACCGTCTGGCCCTGCTGCTGGGCTGGCGTTACGACTATTATGATGCCGATGCGATCAACACTGGCGAGACCGTGTTCGGTATCGCGAACGAGCTGGTCAAGGATTCGGACGGGGCACACAGCTGGTCTGCCGCCCTTCGTTACGAAACACCCTACGGTATCACACCTTATATCACTTATGCGGACTCGCGTTCGCTGGAGTCGACCCAGACGGGCGGCCTCAGCACGGGGACGCTTGCAGCCAATTTGCTGATTTCTCCGTCAGAGCTGAAAGAAGCCGGGGCGAAATTCTCCCTGCTTGATGGCAACCTGTTCGGTAGCGTCGCATACTACGAGCAGTTCCGCCGACGGACTGACATGCTTGGCAATGTGGATGGCACGACAGCCAAGGGTGTTGAACTGGAAGTGCACTGGCTGGCATCTGACAACCTGTCCTTCGCGGCCTCGTTGACGGATCAGGAAACGCGCGTTGATGCGCCCGGAGCCGGTAAGGGGGAATACCTTCAGGTCCGCCCGGACCAGTTCGGTGTCGATAACGTTCTGGGATATGGTGGGACGTTCGCGTTCAACAATGCTGGCTATGTGCCGCAATTGGCTGACGGATACACATTGACCACGATCCCCGACAATGTGGCCAGCCTTTACGGCACCTACACGACCGACGCGTTCCGGTTCGCGGATATGGATGCCCAGGCAGGGGCAACGCTCGGTGCGACTTATGTCTCCGAGACGGGTGGCATCTTCCCGGATGACATTGTGCTTCCATCCTATACGCTGGCGAATGGCGCGGCATTCCTGAACCTGGGTAACTTCACCCTCTCTGCGAATGTCGACAATATTTTCGACGAGCGCTACTTCACGCCATCAGCTGAAGTTTACAAGGAAGTGGCCGTGATGCCGGGGCTTCCGCGTACATACAAGCTGACGATCAAGTACCAATTCTAAGGCTGTCATGGCTGGCGGGGAAACGCCCCGCCAGCCACATTTTTACAATTACGGTGATGCCAATGACCAGAAAGCCCTCCAACACTCTTCCTACGGGTATAACCCGCCGTGGTGTATTCGCCCGCGTGACAGGCGCGGCAGGTCTTGCCGCTGTGGCTGCGTGTCAGACCACCGGCCGTGACCTGAAGTATGCTGCATCGGAAGAGGCCGTATTCGGATGGGGGGTCGCAAGTGGCGATCCGACGCGGTCGTCGATCATTATCTGGACGCGCGCCTTGCCAGAAAGTACGGGCAGCTCGATGCTCGAAGTGGTCTATGAGCTGGCAGAAGATGCCAGGTTCAGCGACGTGCTGAAATCGGGCGTGGCTCAGACATCCGTCAGCAGGGATTTCACCGTCAAGGTGGATGTTGAGGGGCTGGCAGCTGGGCAGACCTATTTCTACCGCTTCCGTGCAGGCAAGACGTATTCACCTGTCGGGCGGACCCGGACGCTACCGGCTGACGATACAAGGCCGGTCAATATCGCGTTGGCATCCTGCGCAAACTATCCTTCTGGCTTCTACAATGCCTATCGGGAGATGTCCCTGATTGAAGAGCTTGATGCCGTCGTACATGTGGGGGATTACATTTACGAGCATGCAGCAGGAAAATACGATGGCGCTGTCGGAGAACGCATCGGGCGGGTTCATCTGCCTGCAAATGAAATTGTGACTCTTGCTGATTATCGTGAGCGGCTCGCCCAGTATCGTGAAGATGAAGACCTGCAGGCGGCGCATGCGCATGCGCCCTTCATCACTGTCTGGGATGATCATGAAACGGCCAACAATAGCTGGCAGCATGGTGCCTCAGGCCATGACCCGGAAACGGAAGGTACATGGGACGCGCGTCGTGATGCGGCGTTGCAGGCTTATTTTGAATGGCTCCCTATGCGTGACCCTGCACCGGGGGCTGCACGTGACCGGCTGAACCGGGTCTATGATTTCGGCTCCATTGCTTCGCTCATCGTAATCGAAACACGCCTGACGGGGCGCGATCAGCAATTGTCCTTCGAGCGCGATATGCCGCTGCATGAAGATGGTTCGCCAGATCTTGAGGCGTTTGAGCGGGATGTTCTGGAAAATCCGGAGCGGACCATGATGGGTTATGCTCAGGAAGAATGGTTTGCGGATGCGCTCAAGAAATCCCGCCAACGGAATATGCAATGGCAGGTGATTGCGAACCAGACGGTTATGGCGCGGATGCGGACGCCGGACTTCATGTCCATCCTGCCGCGGGAAATTGTGGAGCCTGCCATTGCGAGCGGTGGGTATGTCTCGGGCTGGCTACAGCGCAGCACGCTTGGGCTTCCGGCCGGTCTCGATTCCTGGGATGGGTATTCTGCTGCCAGAACGCGTTTCTATGATTCCGCCCTGGCGGCGGACGCAAACCTGGTGGTTCTGTCTGGCGATAGCCACATGTTCTGGGCGAATGAGCTTCACTACCCGGGAACAGAAGCCTTTGTCGGTCTCGAGTTTGCCACAGGCAGCGTCACCTCGCCGGGCGGGTATGGATATATCAACGACACGGCGGAGTTCTATGACACGGTTGAGCGTGCTATAGTGGCCAAGAATCCTGATGTGCAACATGCCAATGTACACGATCATGGCTTCATCCATCTTACACTGACACGGGAAGATGTGAGGGCAAGATACATTGGCGTCAGCACAATTACAGACCGTAATTATGAGGCGACATGTTTCCTGGATGTCACGGCGGCACCTTCGAAAGGCATGAAAGAAACCAGCTGACAGTATATGAGTGGCGAGGCGCGTCGGGTAGCATCTGACGCTTTACAGCATAGCTAAAGCGTCAGATGCGCGCCGCCCATGTCACGTGCCTCAGCGGCTGTCATGGGAGACAGGCCAAGGCCCTTGAAAGCAGTGGTGCAAGCCCCGACAAGCTCGCCATTGGTGTGCGCCAGAGTTCCATCAGGCAGATGCAGGCCGTTCTCGAACCCGACGCGGACGTGCCCGCCAAGTGAGGCAGCTGCCGTGAGAATGGAAAGCTGGGTAACGCCAAAGCCGCAAACGGACCAATCTGGCATCATGTCCGGTGCGGCGTAGAGTGCGTTCATCAGTGTCAGGAACTCCGGTTGCCAGTGATCCGGATTAGACGCGTAGCGGCCGATGACAAGAAGAACGAAGGGGCGGCCATCGGGGATGATGCCTTCGGACTGGAGGCGTCGAAAACGTGCGAGGTCTGCATCATCATACAGGATGTATTGAAGCAGGATGCCCTCGTTGTAACAATCTTCCAGAAAGTGCCGGAAGGTTGCCGTGTCCTCAGGCTGATCCGTTGGGCACAATTCCCGTAGGGCAATGGAGCAGGCTTCCGGGCGCAGGGTTTGTACCACACGCATCTGCTCGTCCCGGCTATAGATCCCACAGGCCTCTGTCGTGATTTGTGCGATCAGGTCATCACCGACAGTATCCTTGATGGCGGACAAGGCGTCACTGTAGCGGGCCGGGTCCAGGCTGTGTTGATTGGCATCGTCCCGGACATGGAGGTGAATGAGGCCTGCGCCCGCCTGCAAGGCTTCGCTGGCGACATGGGCTATTTCTTCCGGCTGTGTCGGGAGCGCTGCGTGATCTGTTTTGGTGCGGCGTGCCCCATTGGGAGCAACGGCAATCAGGCGGCGATTGTTCATGTGACTACCGCCAGAACATTGGTGACAGCACGGGCAAGACGCGAGGCAATTTCTTCCAGCTCTGCATCGTTTGCGATGAAGGGGGGGGCAATCAGGATATGGTCGCCTCGCTGGCCATCGGCACAGCCGCCATTCGGGTATACGATCAGGCCTTCGGCCATTGCGGCTTTCTTGATTTTTGCCGCGAGCTTCATCTCGGCCGGGAAAGTCGCCTTTGTTTCTGTGTCGCGCACGAGTTCGACGCCGACCAGAAAGCCACGTCCCCGGATATCGCCGACAATACCTGTCGGTTCGAGCGCTTGCCGCAAAAGCGTGGCGAGGCTCACGTGCAGGGTACGTACGTTTTCAAGAAGCCTGTCAGCTTCGATCGTTTGCTGGACGGCAAGTGCTGCAGCACAGGCTGTCGCGTGTCCGATATAAGTATGCCCATGTTCGAAGTGGCCAGAGCCGGAAACAACCGTATCGTAGACCTGGCCTGAGGCCATTGCGGCTCCTATCGGCTGATATCCGCCACCCAGGCCTTTCGCCATGGTGATGATGTCCGGGTGAACGCCTTCCTGCTCAACGGCGAAAAGTGTGCCTGTGCGCCCCATGCCGCACATCACTTCGTCGGCAATGAACAGGACGCCGTATTTGTGGCAGATTTCTGATATCCGCCTGAAATAGCCCGGCACGGCCGGCACGGCTCCAAGTGTTGCGCCCACGACGGGTTCCGCGATGAATGCTGCTACGCTTTCCGGGCCGATTGTCAGGATTTCGGCTTCCAGAGTATCGGCTGCGCGTTTTCCATAGGCTTCTTGTGTCTCGCCGGGCTGTTGGTGCCGATAGGCATAACAGGGCGCGATAAAGCGGCAGGGAGACAGGATATCAAGATAGGGGGCGCGCCGTCCGGGGTTTCCGCTTACTGACAGTGCACCAAGCGTTGCGCCATGATAACTTTGCTCCCGGGCGATAAAGACCGAGCGAGTGTTTTCGCCCCGTGCCACATGGTAGGCGCGGGCAAGTTTCAGGGCTGCTTCCGTTGCCTCGGACCCTCCTGAGCAGAATAGGACTTTCGCATTCTCGATCGGCGCTCGGGAGGCCAGGAATTCAGCCAGCTGTTCGCTGGGTTCGTTGGTGAAGAAGGCTGTGTGGGCAAAGGCCATTTTCGTTGCCTGATCACAGATGGCGGAGATCACGCGCGGGTGGCCATGGCCCAGTGTCGACACGGCCGCGCCGCCAGACGCATCCAGATAACGCTTGCCGTCAGAGTCTTCCAGCCAGACCCCTTGGCCTCCAGTCGCGGTCGGCAGGGATGTGCCGGGTGAACGATGAAAAACAGATGTCATAGCCAACTCCATGTGGCGCTGGAGATAGGCGGGGGCTTTGGTATGCGTCAAATATCAGATATTTCCATATGTATAACTCTCGGATATACTTAGGCATGCTCAGTTATCGGCAGATTGAAGTTTTTTACGCGATCATGAAATCTGGCAGCGTCAGTGGCGCTGCTGAGCGGCTGGGGCTTTCGCAGCCTGCAGTCTCGAAAACACTCCAGACCATGGAGCATGACCTCGGATATCTGTTGTTCGACAGGGTGAAGGGGAGGCTGCAACCGACCGAAGAAGCCAGGGCTTTACTTCAGGAAGCTGAACGTGCCCGGGAGGCGCTCCAGGATGTGCGGACTTTTGCCCGAAGGCTCCGCCAGGGGGATGACAGCCAGCTCAGGGTTACAGCAACGCCAGCCTTGGGTTTGCAGGTGCTTCCTGACGCTGTTGCGCGATTTCGCCAGCTGCAGCCACGAAGCCTGTTCGATATCACGACCCATCATTCCGGGGATATTCTGGCAGCGATATCGCGCCGGAGTTTCGGATTTGATGTTGGCTTCACGTTCGGGGCCGAAGGTGCCGAATCGCCTGTAGGATCAATACAGATCGGCTCGGTGTCACTGGCGTGCATAGCGCGCCGTGGGGTGCTTGATGCGTATCCGGAAGAGATTGGTCTTGAGGATCTCGCCTCGCTTCCTGTTATCAGCCTGCACGAGAGTGAGCCGCTTGGGCGCTTGCTTGCGGAAAAAGCACGGGAATTGGGGCTGACGCTCGATACGCAGATGCGGGTTCAGACATACGGCATTGCATGCGCCCTGGCCGAGCGTGGCGTCGGGCTGGCGATTGTCGATGCCATGACGGCCGCAAGCCATGCGCGGAATAATCCGGTTATCGACCTTCGCAGATTTGACGCAACCTTGTCGCTGCCAGTCACTGCGATTTACCCGCTTGCGCGTGGGTTGCCCGTCAACACAAGACGTTTTGTGGATGGCTTCGCGGAAGTGCTGACGGAGCGGAATGCACGCTTCCTGGATGCATCTGCCTTAAATTCAGATATACACATATAACTTTTGAGAATAATATTTTTCAATTGTTGCAATTGGGTTATGCGGTCTGCCGGAAGGGCGTATCCGAATCCATGATGATCAGGATCTGAGCCCGGAAATTTTCAAAGCGGGGAAAGATCCATGAATATGAAAGTCGCACGACCAGCCCTCCGGGCTTTGCTTGTCGCCGGCGTTGCCAGTTCGGCGCTCCAGGCTTGGGCACAGGAAGTCGTTGCCGCGCCGGAAAACCCGGCAACCGAAGATGAAGCACGCATCGAAGACAAGATCATTGTTGTCGGTTCCTACATTCAGGGCGTTGGCGATTCCGGTGCTTTGCCGGTGACGGTTCTTGGCCGGGACGAACTGGATGTGACCGGGGCGCTGTCTACCGGTGAGATGCTGGTGAACATCCCGTCTGTCGGCGACATCGAATTCTCGGATGGCAACACCGGCACCAATGGTGCACGCGGTGATGTGACCGGCATCAACCTGCGTGGCCTTGGGTCTGGCCGGTCGCTTGTGCTGGTTAATGGCCGCCGGATTACCGGGCACCCCCAATCGGAAGCTGTTGACGACGTGCCGGTCACCTTCTTCAACGTAAACTCGATTCCTTCCACGCTGATCGAGCGGGTTGAGGTATTGCGGGACGGCGCCTCGGCGCTCTACGGCTCAGATGCGATCGCAGGCGTCGTTAACCTGTCTCTCTTTGGCGACTATGACGAAACCTACGTGACCGCCCAATACGGCGCATCGACCGAAACGGACCTTGCGGAGTATTCGATTGGTGGACGGACTGGTTTCGAATTCAATGGAGGCCGGACTCACCTTACCGTCGGAGGCAGCTACTATGGCCGCGACCCGGTTGAAGCATGCGATGTCGGTGAATGGTTCTGCAATCTCGACCGGCGTGAAATGCTACCGGAAAACTGGCAGGGCGACACCCAGTTCGACAATCGGTCGACACTTGGGCCATATGGGCGTTTCCAGGTCGGCGTTCTCAATCCTGATGGCACATTCGATGGTTTGCGTGTCAGCCAGAACGGATCGAACCTGACCTCCAGTTCGGGGGTATTCCATGTCCAGCCTGATGATTTTCCTGGCAGCCTTGCTGCGCTTGGCGGTGGCGTGTCCATTGATGACGGAACTCAGGACAGGGACCTGCGTTACAATTTCAACGACACGCAGCGCGTTATTCCAGACGTTACCCGCCTGAACCTGGCTGCGACGTTCTCTCATGAGCTTCAGAACGGCGTCGAGTTGTTTGGTGAGGCCATGTATTACGACTCGGAGTCCACGACTCAGCGTGCCGCAGGGCCGTTCGATCAATCGCTGGCCCTGATCGTTGTTCCGGCCGCCAACTATTATAACCCGTTCGACGCTGTAGGCAGCGTTAACCGCCTGCCGGATATTGATGCTCCGGCCGAAGGTCTGGACCTGGTCATTCAGGGCTATCGCCCGCTTGAGATGGGTCCGCGCATCATCAAGGTGGACCAGGATCTCTATCGTGTTCTGGGAGGGGCGCGTTGGGAGATGCACGGTTGGGACGTCGAGACGGCGCTTGGTTATTCCGAAGCGACTGCGACCGATGAGGAATTCAACCGCATCTCTAAAACCCTGCTTCAGGAACAGATCGCGCTGAGTACGCCGGATGCCTTCAATCCGTTTGGCGGTCCCGGTGTGAACCCGGAAAGCGTGCTGCAGAACATTCGAGTCAGTTCTGTCCGCAAAGGCGAGTCCTCTCTTTTGACTTGGGACGCGAAAGTCACCCGTCCTGATCTCTTCACCCTTCCAGGTGGGGATGTCGGTATCGCAGCAGGGGTGGATTTCCGCCGCGAAGAGATCTCGGAAGACAGCGACCCGCGCCTTGATGGAACGATCCAGTTCACCAATGGCGCCATTCCCGACGAAAGCGACCTGGTCGGCGTTTCCGCTACCCGTGACTTCAGTGGGGATCGTGATGTCTGGGCGGCATTCACGGAACTGTCGATCCCGATCGTGGGCGAAGCGAACCGCGTTCCGGGTATTTACGCGCTCGATCTTCAATTGGCTGCGCGTTTTGAAGACTCTTCGGATTTCGGCGACACGTTCAATCCGAAGGTCGCGGGGCACTGGTTTATCACGCCTGCACTTTCCTTGCGTGCTGCGTATGGTGAGGGCTTCCGGGCACCGAACCTTGTGCAGATCAACCAGGGAACGATCACACGCCGGAACCAGGGTGATGCTGACCTGTACCGTGAAGATGTCACTGCAACGCCAAATGATGTTGGCGACACCTATCGCCCTTCAATCCGCAACGGGAACCCGGATCTTGAAGCGGAAGAAAGTGAAAGCCGCGTTCTTGGCCTGATCTTCGAGCCAGAGAGCGGCGCGCTTGAGGGCTTCCGCTTCTCGCTGGACTATTGGAAGGTCGAAACCACGAACGCCATCACCACGCTTGGCGTCGATCGTCTTCTGGAAGATGACTTCGCCAGCCTGATTGCTGGTGGCCCCGGTATTTCCAACGTTGTGCGTGGTGCGGTCACACAGGAGGATCTGGATGCCTTCGCTGCCTACAACGCAGCGAACCCAGACGATCAGCGCACAGCCGTTGGCGAGGTGCTGTATGTAGTCGATGGCTACATCAACCTCGATGGGCGGGAAGTCAAAGGCTATGATATTGCTGCATCTTATGACTTCAGCACTCGTTCTGTCGGTGACTTTTCGGTCGGCGCATCAGCAACCAAGCTGGAGTCGTACAAGGAGACGCGTGGTGACACGGTCTATGACGAACTGCGTCGCAACGGCAATCCGGAATGGCGTGCCAGTGTGTTCGCCCGTTGGGATCTTGGGCCGTGGCGTGCCGGTACTCAGCTACGGTACGTATCGGATGTCTATGACACCAGCGCAACGAATGACGATACCGGCGAGTACTGGGAAGTCGATGACTGGATGACCGTCAACGGCTATGTCGGATACTCTTTCGAGCAGAACACGGGCATCATGTCCAATGCGAATGTCCGGCTTGGCGTGCGCAACCTGTTCGACGAACTTCCTCCGAAGGCAGACGAGTCCAGCGGCTATCTGCCAGGCCTTTACTCCATTGAGGGACGGGTTGTTTACCTGGAGCTTTCCAAGACCTTCTAAGGTTTTCTGGCTGGCCGGGCACTCGTCCGGCCAGTTTCCTTAGCGAGGAAGAGGTGTCTGCCAGACGTGGCACTCACCCACGGTCCTGATGCCACCGCCGCCTGCTCAATTGTACCAGCCGCCTGAAGGGATTGCTCTGGAATGATGTTTTCACGTTTGTCTCTACCGTGCGGCGTTGCCGCGGGTCTTCTTGTTGCTGCATGCGCCACGGCGACACCGGAAATTCGGCCGGCCTATGGCGTCGTATCGTCAGGTTCGCCTGAGGCGACGGCGGCAGGCGTGAAAATCCTCGAGCAGGGGGGCAATGCCATCGATGCGGCGGTTGCCGTGCAATTCGCTCTGGGCGTTACGGAGCCGGCCATGTCCGGCCTCGGCGGGCAGACACAGATCGTGCTGCAGAAACCGGGAGAGGAGGCAATCGTCATCAACGGGACGTCTTTCGCTCCGTCAAATATCCCGGACCTTGTGGCAGAGACTGACCTAAAGACCGGCTATACATCCACCACTGTGCCATCGACCGTGAAGGTCATGGACTATGCCATGCGCATATACGGAAGTGGCAAGGTTTCCTGGGGTGATGCCCTGGCGCCAGCAATCAGCTACGCAGACGAAGGGTTTGCCGTCGGGCCATTCCGGGCGCTTGTCTATGCGCGTCATGAAGACGACTTGCGTGCCAATCCAGTGGTAAGCAGCCTGTTCCTGAATTCTGACGGATCCTTGCCGCAAGAAGGAGACGTGCTGCGTCAGCCTGTGCTGGGAGCCACACTGAAGCGCTTGGCCAGCGCGGGTGCGGATGATTTTTACACCGGTGAGATAGCACAAAAAATTGCCAGGGACATGGCAGCGAATGGTGGCTGGATCACGATCGAAGATCTGGCGAATACGCCGGACCCTGTCATTATGGCTCCTCTCACGACAACCTATCGCGGTTATGACGTTGCGAGTTTGCCGCCACCGGCTGGTGGCTGGGTCGTGCTTCAGGCTCTGAACCTTCTGGAACAGATGCCCGAGACAGATCTTGATCAACCGGATCATTTGCGCGCTGGCGCCCTTTTGACCGCATTGGATATTGCGCATACGTCCCGTGCGGATAACCCGGAAGCAGATCTCGTGTCATTCGGGGCTGACATGGCTTCACGCATCGACAAGATCACAGCTATGACCCTGTTGAATGAGCGGGGGCATGGCGAAACCACGCACTTCTCTGTTGTCGACAAGGATGGCATGGCGGTGTCGGTCACTGCGAGCATAGACTCCTATTTCGGATCGCGTGCTGCGAGCCCCGAGCTTGGGTTCGTCTATAACAACTATATGCAGACGTTCAGTCTGGCATCGGGTGAAACCTTCTCTCTGGCGCCGCGAGCGATGCCATATTCCTCCATGAGCACGAGTATTGTCTCAAAAGACAAACAGCCTGTCCTCATCGTTGGAAGCCCGGGAAGCGCACGTATCATCTCTGCGGTTACGCAAGTCATCAGCCATTGGGTCGATGTTGGTGCGGGAATTGAAGCGGCTGTTGCGGCGCCCCGTGTGCATGTCGTGGTGGATGCAGAGGATGGTCGTGACAACGCCTATGTCGAGCAGATGCCGGAGGGGCTGGATGTCGAAGCCCTCGGTTTCGATCTGACCGAGCCGCGTACCGATCTGATGATGAATAGGCTCAATGCGTATTTTGGCGGCGTTCATGCCATCGCCTTGGAAGAGGGCGGCTGGCATGGTGCAGCAGACCCGCGCCGGGACGGAACCGTTGGCTATGCAGAGAACGAGTAAAAGGGCGGCCAGGGAGGGAGCACTCTCCGCCTTAAGCAGAGCGTTCAGCTAAGCTGGATGACTTATGATAAGAGGTCGTACTTGTTCAGAAGGAGTTCCGTGTAGCCTACCAAGCGGGCGCGTTTGGCTTCTTTGACATCATCCGGATCGTTTCGAACAGGTATGCCGTTTATATGGATCATTGCTGTCTCGCGATCTGAATTCGGAAATACCGAAACATTCATACGGTCTCTGCGGTGGATTGCGACAACAGAACCCGTGCCTGAACCGATTTTCTCGAACAGCGAGCCTTTCTGCGTTTCAAGAATTTGGGCTTTGCGCTCACCGATAAGGTTTTCCGCGCCGCCTGGCCAAACCACGATTCCTGCGGAAAAAAGTCGGCCGCCATCAGGTGTGCTCCAGACGCAGCGAGTGCCAGAAGAAGAGAATTCATACTGTCCGGGTGTGGAGATGCCAACGCTAGCGAGCTCTTCCTGCGTCAGCCAGTTGCATGGGTTTTCGTTCGCGACCGCAGCCCATTTGTCCCAATCGAAATTGTCGTCGGGTGAAGTGATGGCAGCGGTTGTTTCTGCTTTTTCAGCGGCTTCGGCGCTGGCGGGGGAAGCGTCCTTTGCCTCGCATCCGGTTACGAGGATTGCCGCAGCCAGGTAATATGCCGTCAGTCTGCGCATCAGATTACTCCTTCAGATACCCATTCTTGCCAGGGAGGATCAGCAGGTCCACACGACGGTTTAGTGCGCGCCCTTCATCTGTGTCATTGTCCGCAACGGGACGCGATTCTCCGTAGCCTTTGATCGTGACATCTGTTGGCACAATGCCCATCAGGTTCGCGAGGTAAGTCCATACAGATTGTGCCCGGGCCTCGGAGAGTGTCTGGTTCGCACTGTCAGAGCCTGTCGCATCTGTGTGCCCCTCGACAGTGACGCGGATGTCCGGGCCATAGGCTTCGAGTTGGCGGGCAAGCTCTGCCAGGGCATTTGCGGCTTCGGGTTTGATGTCAGACTTGCCGACATCAAACAAAAGGGCGCTGTCCAGGCTGAGGCGGATTTCAGCGCCAACGGCTGCGACAGCATCAATATCTGCGCCGGAGTGATATCCGCCGCAGGAGTCGCTTGCATTGGTCAGCCGTACGAAGGGGAATTTGTCGTCCTTTTGTACGAAAGGCGCAATGTCGACATCGGCGCGCGAGCCTTCAATCACCCCCACATCGGTCCAGTTCGCCCCGTCCTGGGAAATAGCCAGTTCTGTACGTTCTACGAAGGGGCCAACCTCGAAGATGTAGAGGTCTATCCCTTCAACATCGACCAGGATGTTGTCGGTAAACTGAAGGGTCAGGACGCCATCACAGCCAATGGAAATAAAATCAGCGCTGGAGGTGCTCCTGTAATTCGGTTCGCCAAGGGCGCTCGGGGGATAATCGAACGGGGCCTTGGAGGGTTTTTCACCGGGAGCGAAACTCACGACCTTGTCGGCGAAGGAGAGAAGACCCAGGGGCAGGCAAACCTTGCGTCCCCCATTGCCGTAGACGAGACCGGGGCATCCTTCTTCCTCACGTCCCCGTTCCGGAGCGCCCAGAGGTTTTGCTTTTTCCGTCAATGGCAGCAGCGCGGCGATCTGTTCCTGGGAAACGCCATCGGGGCCAGCTTCCCTGATGAGCCTTTTCAGTTCATCATTTGTCGCGGTAAAGCGGCCATCAGTCTGTTGCAGCAAGGCGTCCAGTTCTTCCGGTGTAAAGTCAACGGTCCCCCCCATGCTTTCGATCATATGGCTGAGCGTCCCGGCAGTCAGGTTGATCACATCCGCAGATTTCGCACGTTCCAGCGCTTCTTTTGCGCCGGGAGTGACCTCCACCAACTGGTCCCGCGCAACGGTGACCGCGCCGGTTCCTGCCGTCCCGGTTTCGTTTGCTTCCGTTTCCTTGGCTGCGGCATCCAGCAAGGGCGTGAAATCTGCATCCGGATAAATATCCGGGAATGCAGAGAGGGGGCCGGATGTTCCAGCCATCGTCTCATCGTCGGACATTTCGTAGATGGTCGCTCTGCCGTTCTCGCTCATCACGGCCCAAAGCGTACTCTTGTTGCCATTCTTCACGGGAATGGCATCGGCAGGAATGCCGTCGGGCCGGGCGCTTGATGCATTTGCCGCAGGTGCAGTCATCTCCGGAAGTGTCACAGGAGCCGTATCGACCATTGAGGCAGATGATGTAACCGGAGGCTTTTCTGTCACGCCGGAACTGTCAGCTGCGGGTGCCTGTCCGCAGGCTGCGAGCAGCGCGAGGCTGAAAGTATTGATCCGGAATCTCATGATCAATCCGCTCTCTGATAGCTTGCCTTGATGGTCTGATAAAACATCTTGGCATCCGTCTCGCGCCACATCGGATTGTTATTAAATTTGGTTTCGCACTGACCGACAGCATCCAGGTTGCGGCTCAGGCGATCATTGAACTCTGCGAACTTGTCATCATACGCTTGCTTCGTGCCATTGAAGGTCTTCAGGATGTCCGCTTTCTGCTGCGCCCATGTCGCTTCAACGAGGTAGTGTGGTTTCTCGATGGCATCGCCCATGGCGATGGCGGTATTCACGAAATTCCGGGTTGAGTTGTAGATGATGCGCAGCTTCTCATAGAGCAGCAGCGTTTCGTCGAGATCCTTCAGCGGTTGGTCGTAGCAGCTGCGGCAGTCATCGTAATTCTTCCAGGCGTCCTTGGTGCTTCCCTCCGCCATATCCTCGCTGACGGTTGGTGGGCGGCACGACAGCGGAAGGGGCGGCATGTTGGACGGATCCGGTTCGTTATCCTTGTCTGACTCGATCAGCATGCGCAGGTTTTCGATTTCCGCGCGGTTGGCCGATGCCTGCCGATTGAGTTCGTCGATCTGTTGCTGGGCCTGCTCCAGTCTGGCCTCATAGCTTTCATCTGTCGTCGCGCCGTTCTCATCCGGTTTCGGCTCACCGGAAGGCTCCCAGCCATCGCCTGTCGTTGCGTCCTTATCCTTGTCCGGCTTCGGTGCCATCTCCTCTTCAATAGCGGGGTGTGTTGTTCCTTCTCCGGTGAAGGGATTTTCCGGTGTGGCGCTGTCCTTGTCCTTATCCGGCTTGGTCGCCATTTCCTCTTCCGTCGCAGGATGGGTGGTTCCTTCTCCCGTGAAAGGATCTTCCGGGGCAGTGGGATCCTTATCCTTGTCAGGTTTTGGGGCCATTTCTTCGCCAGTGGCTGGCCGGGTTGTGGGATCTCCGGTGAACGGGTTTTCCGGTTTTTCCGGCGGGTTTGCAGGGATGGGAACGATCTGGGCATCCGCCATTGGCGGCGCGTAAGCCCAGATGCTGATACCGCCCGCGATAATGAAGGCCGCTGCCGTGCGCCCGCCGCCGCGTTTCAGGATCATGAAGCCAAGCAGGGCGACGATTACAATCAGTAGTCCGGCAATGATATACATGATCGGCGCAGCGCCTTCATTATTCTGGCCCGCCGCAACAGATGAGCTGCCTTGTGTGCCGGATGCCGTAGCGCTTTGCCCGGCTGATTGTGGCGGTACATAGATTTGTGTCATGCTCGGGGGCGCAGGTGCCCCTTGCCAGAAGATCAGCATGCCTTTTGCCGGAGCTTCCGTCGAGGAGACCAGCTGCACACCGACATCGCCATAGGCGCGCCCCTCGAACGAGAAGATGCCTGCATTGCCGGTGGAGCCGGTCTCCTCCGCACGTCCCCAACTCTGCCTGTGAAGGGTAACCTGAAGCGGGCGATTTCTGTCAGCGGCGATGACCTGAACGGACAGGGGGGCCGAAACGTCAGTACCGCGTACGTAATAGCGCGCTGGTGTGTCGTTGACGGAGAACTCTGTCTGGGCCCAACGACCATGTTTTCCGACGGTTTCTTCATATTTCAGCATGATGGGCTTGATTTCATCACCTGGCAGATCGGCCGGCTGCGCAGATACAGCGAAGCTGGAGATGAATACAAAAGCTAGCAGGCAAAGAACGCGGCGCAATATGCGAGTCCTTCCGGGATTAGACGGCTGTGGAAAAAAGAGATGCACTCGCCCCGGGAGCGCTCTCAGGGCGACCTGGTTCCGGGATTGTGGGAAAATGACCTTCGGGCGTGTCCATTCGTGTGTAGAACGCTGATGGCATTCAGGACCTCTCCAGCAAGCGTTGCTCCAGCCCGCGCCCTTGTGGGATGCGGTCAGCGGGTTGCCCGGTGTGACTGGAAACATCCTGTCCGCACCGAAATCGCTTATTGGTCTCTATCGTGCGTGGCCTGCAGTGGCTTGGCTTATGCGGCACATGCAGTATGCGAAAACGGCACTAGCCGCTTGTGGGCATGAACCGGCGCGTCCATTTTTCGGGCACGGCAGCAGCTAGGTCCCGGGCTTCGCTTGGCGTCATGCCGAAGCGGCGCCGGAAAGTGCGGTTGAACCAGGATAGGTCGCTGAAGCCTGCTTCGTAAGCGATCGCTGCAATATTGACCTGTAGGTTTTCTGAACGGCAAAGCAGTGAAAAAGCGTATGCCAGGCGCTTGTCCAGGACGAAGTCCGTGAACCGTGTTTCTTCCTCCGTGAAGAGTTCCCGCAGGTATCGTTGCGAAATCCGATGGCGCCCTGCGATCCAGGCGGGTGATAAGGCCGGGTTCAGGAGGTTCGCTTCCACGTCGTCTTTGATCGCTTTCAGCCTTGCTGCCCGTACACCGCGGCGCTGCGCCATCTCGGCAGTTTCCCGCTTCGCACCAATGGCGAGCGCAGCGAGGTCGCGGAGGTGAGTTGCTATGATCTGCGCACTTTGCTCGGGTAATTCATTAGCTTCCCGCATGACTGCCTGCGCGTAGCTTGCCAGCAGGCGCATCTCCGGTGTGTTGTGAAACTGCCGGGGCGTTTCAGCATCGCCGATCATGGAGATGGCGAGTTTGCGGGGGATGACGATATCTATCAGTGTGGTGGAGGTCGGGAACACGCGGAAGCCGGGAATGTCATTTGAACCAAGATAGGATTGCCCGGCGCTCAGCTGGCGGTCATCCCTCCATGACCATGTCATGTCTCCCCGCAATGCCATGCAGAGAATGACATCATCGTCTCCATCGGCGGTCTGCTGTTTGGTCCTTCCGGCCTTGCAGGGGGCGATCGAGGTTTGGGCGATGACGATCCCCGGCAGGCCCAGCATCAGCGATGTGCCTTCCAGCGGGATGTCCTCAGAGATGGGCGACACATCTATGTTGGCGACAGCGCCATAGACCTCCTGCATGTATGTCTTGCGCAGTTCTGCTGGCACATCCTTGGTGGAGAATCTGTTGAACATGGGACGATGCTCACCTCTCACTCAATGCTCTGGCCGGCCCCGCGAATGAGATGAAACCCGTGATTGCGGGATTTGAGCCGGTACCGTGCCAGGAAATCCTATCGAGCGGGATGTGTCCAGCCGGTCTTGTTTTTCCCTGGTGGGCTCAGGCGGGCTGTTGGCGTTGCTGTTACAGTAGTTTCAACACGTGGTCATGAATCTGTCGCGCTTCCACTCCAAGAGCGCAGGTAGATTTCTGAAGGCCCAGTATGCAGGCGAAGCCATCCTGTCCGCAAAGCACGGTTCCGCCTGGCCCATTCGCGGATGCGCCAGTCGTGCCTGTGCAGGATGATGCTGCAGCAATTGCGCAAGAACGGGCAGCATTCCTCAATCACTTGTTCCGGGAACATTATGGCGAGCTGGTCGGGCGGTTGAGAAAGGTCTTCGGGGCAGGTCCGCCCGATCCGGAAGATGTGGCTCAGGCGGCTTTCTCGAAGCTGGCTGCCTTGACCGATCTCAGCCGTATCCGCTCGCCACGCGCTTTCCTTTTCCGCACGGCGATCAATGTTGGCCTCAATTCGAACGACAAGCTCCGGCGTGGACGAAACTTTGTCAAAAGCCAGCTGGAAGGAAATTTCTTCCCGGATGTGGAAGAAATCTCGCCCGAAACTGTCTTAATGGGAAAGCAGGACCTTGAGCGGGTTGCGCGCGCCATCCGGCAGCTGTCGCCGAAGCAGAAGGAGATCCTGCTCAGAAGCCGGTTCAGGGGGCAGACCTATGCAGAGATCAAACAGGAGACCGGCTGGAGCGAGGCGGATATTTCCCGCCAGCTCACCAAAGTCATGGCGCTGCTGCAAGGCGAACTGGACAGCTGAAACAGTCGTCGAATGAGCAAGTCCGGAACCCCCACCCCCAATCGCCCGCCTGTACAGGCAGGCAAGCAGGACGCCGAAGCGCGCGCCTGGCTGCTGACCTTTGCGTCGGGAGAGGCATCGCCTGAAAAGGAGCGCGCTTTCGCGGATTGGCTGGCAGCATCGGAAGAAAACCGTCTGGCTTATGAACGCGCCCACCGTCTGTGGGAGGGGCTTGCGGAGGTCGATGGGATTGAAGACCTGCTGACCGAGCGGGACAATGTCAGGAAATTGCCGCAGCGTCCGGCGCTGACACGGCGCCTGCTGCTTGGCGGCGGCCTTGCCGCGGGCCTCGCCTGTGCGGCGGCTGTCGGCCTGGTGGCCCTGCAACCGGCCCCAGTTGAAGAGATCATGCTTGTCACTGCGCGCGGTGAGATCAAGACGTTCACCTTGTCAGACGGCAGCCAGATTACGCTGGGCGGTGCCAGCCGCGTCCGCGGGGAATTCAGCGGCAAGACACGTGACCTGCAACTGGCGGCTGGAAACGCCTATTTCGACATCGCGCGAGATGAAAACCGTCCGCTTACCGTCGATACGGGGGATGTACAGGTCCGTGTCCTCGGCACGCGGTTTGACATCAAGAAGCGGGCAGATCGGGTTTCCGTTTCCGTGGATAGCGGCCATGTGCGTGTCACGGCAGGGAACCTGACAGAGACACGCGACCTGCTGGCTGGCGACAAGATCGTCTCGACCGCTGCCATGCGCCTTGGCGCTGTCGAGGGGTTCGATCCCGAGAAGGAATTGTCCTGGCGTTCCGGACGCCTGTCCTTTGTCGATGCGCCGCTGCGGGACATCGTCGCGGACATGAACCAGTATAGCGACAGGCCCGTCAGGCTCGGCCCCGGCGCCCCTGCGGATATGCGGCTCACGCTGTCGTTTTCGGTTCAGCAGATCGGGCAGGTCCTTGCCGGGCTGGATGCGGCTTATCCGATCCAGGTGCGAGAAAGCGATACCGAAATCCTGATTTCGGACGGCCTCTGAAGCTCTCTGCGATGAACCTTTTATGAAGATCGCAAAATCGCTGAAAGACGCAGGCCGCTGATCTGTCTTCCCCCTGACCACGCAGGAGCGTGGCGCGGGTGTGATGCCTCACCCCGTACGGTTCACCATGAGGGGAAAGTCATGAATTCTTCGATCAGCCTGCGCAAGGCACTTGTCCTGACGGCATCGGGCGCCGCCCTGTGCTTCAGCAACGCTGCGCTAGCACAAACCGCCACCGACCAGACGAACCAGGATGATGCAGCCGTCCAGGAAACGGTGATTGTCACCGGCTCGCGCGGTGCCCCGCGTACAGCGTTCGACAGCCTTGCGCCGGTCGACGTGATTTCCGAAAAATCCATCGACCTCACCGCGTCGGATGAAGTGATGGACACGCTTTCGCAGCTCGTTCCGTCCTTCAATGTGAAGCGTCTTCCGATGGCTGACGGTCAGGTCTTCGTGCGTCCGGCCAGCCTGCGTTCGCTGTCTGCAGACCACACGCTGGTTCTGGTCAACGGCAAGCGCATGCATCGCTCTGCACTGCTCGGCTCCAATGGCGCACAGGCGCCGGACCTTGCCCAGATCCCGTCCTACGCCATCAAGCAGATCGAAGTACTGCGCGACGGCGCGTCTGCCCAATATGGTTCTGATGCCATTGCCGGCGTGATCAACATCATCCTCGACGACCAGGCAGGCACCAAGGCATTCGCCCAGGCAGGCCAATATTATGAAGGTGACGGCGAACAATACCGCCTCGGTGCCCAGCAGGGCTTCGTGTTCGACAACGGGTACCTCAACCTGTCGGGCGAATACACCGACGCCCAGCCGACCTCCCGCTCGCGCCAGCGCGCCGACGCCATCGCCCTTCAGGAAGCCTTCCCGGACCTGAACGTGCCGAACCCGGTTCAGAACTGGGGCCAGCCGGAGCGTCAGGCTTATCGCTTTGCCCTGAACGGCGCCTATGATTTCGCCAATGCTCAGGCCTATGTTTTCAGCACCTATGGCTTCGGCAATGGTGTGACGGACTTCAACTGGCGTAACCCGCTCTCAACCAGCGCTTATGGCGACAGCGTCATCGACCCGGACTACGATCTGTCCGCGATCTTCCCGGCCGGCTTCACGCCACGCTTCGGACAGGACGACAATGACTTCTCCCTGACCGGCGGATATCGCAGTGCAGGCGAGGGGGCATTCTCCTACGATCTCAGCGCCAGCTATGGTCGCAACCAGATCGACTACTTCATGTCCAACTCGATCAACGCATCGCTTGGCTCAGCCAGCCCGACCTCGTTCAACATCGGCACGCTGACGCAGACCGAGTTCAACCTCAATGCCGACTTCGTCTACCTCGCCAGCCTCGACTTCCTGGCTGATGACATGACGATTGGTTTCGGTGCCGAGCGCCGTAACGAGGAATATGAAGTCGGCCACGGCGAATACGCCTCCTACGCTGTCGGCCCGCTGGCTGCTGAAGGCTTCCCGTCCGGCTCCAACGGCTTCCCCGGCTTCTCGCCGGACCAGTCCGGCTCTTCCGACCAGACAAGCTATGCTGCCTATCTCGATATCGAAGCTCCGGTTACGGATCGCTGGACCGTTGGCGGCGCTGTCCGTTACGAAGACTTCTCTGAATTCGGTAGCAGCACGACCGGTAAGCTCTCGACCCGTTTCGAGCTGACGCCGAGCCTCGCCCTTCGTGCAACGGCCTCCACCGGCTTCCGTGCACCGACCCCGGGCCAGCTCTTCTCGGAGCGGACATCGCAGGGCCTCGACACGACGACGCTGAACATCTTCACCAGCGGCCGTTTCAGCCCGCAGGGCGCTGTTGCTGAAGTCATCAGCCAGCGTGATGGCGTTGATATCCGCCCGCTTGAGCCGGAAGAGTCCGACAACATTACGGCCGGCCTCGCCTGGAACACCAATTTCGGCCTGACGGCGACGCTCGATGTCTACCAGATCGATGTCACCAACCGCCTCAGCACGTCGGCAACATTTGCCGTCACCGATGCGGAACGCGCCGAGTTTGCTGCGCTGGGCGTTGCGGGTGCTGAAAGCATCACGCGGGTAAACTTCTTCCAGAACGACTTCGACACCCGTACCAAAGGGCTCGACCTGGTTCTGGCCTACAATTTCGCCTTCGGTCCCGGCGAAGTGAACCTCACTGGCGCTTATAACTATAACAAGACAGACGTGACGGGCGGTGATTTTGCTGCGAACACGACATCTGCCGACCGTTTCGAGAAGGGCATTCCGGAAAATACCGCAAACCTTCAGGCGAACTACACGCTCGGTAAGTGGGATATGTTCGGCCGCATGCGCTACTATGGTGAGTGGCGCGACTATTCGGGCAACTCCACGGGCGACATCTATCAGGACTTCGGTGCGATGGTCCTGTTCGATCTCGGCGCGACCTATCAGGTGAACGATAATCTGTCAGTTCGTGTCGGCGCGGAGAACGTTTTTGACCAATACCCGGATGAAGCAACGTAT
This sequence comes from Hyphomonas sp., assembly GCA_041398445.1. GTDB lineage: Bacteria > Pseudomonadota > Alphaproteobacteria > Caulobacterales > Hyphomonadaceae > Hyphomonas. Next base: position 131,439 of record JAWKUR010000003.1, read on the forward strand.
CAGGCAAGCCGGGGGCTGATTTACTCCCGGAATGCCCCTTATGATACCGATGGCGGCCAGTACTATGTCCGCCTGGACCTCAGCTTCTGATCCCGGGAAGGCAAATGAACTTCACCAGACGACTGGTCATGAAGGGCGCCGCTGTTGCAGCGGCGTCCTTTACGACGGAAACCGCCTGCGCCGCTGCGCCGGCACCCGCTGTTGCGGGTGACCGGACGGCTCAGGATATTGCCGGCGATGAAGCCTTCTGGCGCACCATCGCGGCGCATTACGATGTCACCCCGGATGTCGTGAATTTTGAAAACGGCTATTGGGGCCTGATGGCGAAACCCGTCATGGAGGCCTTCTTCCGGAATACGGAAAAAGTGAACCGTAACAATTCCTGGTATGCCCGCCGGGATTATTACGCCGACATCCAGCCCATCCATCAGCGCCTTGCGGATTTCCTCGGCGCCGGTGCAGACGAGATCGTGTTCACCCGCGGCGCCACCGAGGCCCTGCAGGGTCTGGTCGGCGGCTACAACCGGCTGAAGCCGGGCGATGCCGTGATGTATTCGGACCTCGACTACGACTCCATCCAGACGGCGATGGACACGCAGGCCGAGCGCACTGGAGCCTCTGTCGTCCGCATCACCATCCCTGAGCCTGTCACCTATGACACGCTGCTGGAAACCTATCGCGAGGCGCTGGCCGCCAATCCGAAGGTGCGTCTTCTTCTGCTGACCCATATCAGCCACCGGACCGGCCTGATGATCCCCGTGCGTGAGATTGTGGACATGGCGCGCGGCTTCGGTGTCGACTGTATCGTCGATGCGGCTCATTCCTGGGGCCAGAGCGATTTCCGCATGGAAGACCTCGGCGCGGATTTTGTTGGCTTCAACCTCCACAAATGGATTGGCGCACCGATTGGCGCGGGTCTGATGTATATCCGCCGCGACCGGCTGGCGGACATTTCTCCCAACATCTCCGAACGGCCAGAGGGCACAGGTGCCATCTTCAATCGCGTCCACACGGGCACGACGAATTTTGCGACCTTCCTGACGGTCAATGATGCCCTTGATTTCCACGAGCTTGTCGGCCCGAAGAACAAGGCGGCCCGTATCGCCTATCTGCGGAACCTCTGGGCCGAGGAGATGCGTGGTGACGACCGGATCGAGATCCTCACGCCGAATGACGACCGGCTGCATGCTGGTATCACGTCCTTCCGCTTCAAGGGAAAGACGAGCGCGGATGACAATAAGGCCATCGTGAATGCCCTGGTGGAAAAGCATGGCATCTTCACGGTCATCCGGACCGGTGTCACCAATGGCGCGTGCATCCGTGTGACGCCGTCGCTCTACAACAATGCCGGCGAATGCGTTCAGCTTGTGCGGGCATTGCGTTCGCTTTTGGCGGAAGTCTGAGGCGTCCGGAACAGGGCAGACTGCGGCATTTGGGTTTCACCCGTACAGGAATGGCTGTGCGGGGCTCAAATTGTCATCTGCCTGTCATCGGCATCGGTTTCTTAGGGGCGACTTCAACGCGTGATGCGAGGTTCTCCCTAAGGGGCCAATGCGATCGGTCTGCCTGTTCCTGCTGACCTGCGCGGCCGCTGTGTCTCCGGCGATGGCGCAGACTTATTCCCTGCGCGTGCCGGACATGCCGCTGGCGGACGCGGTGAACCTCCTGTCGGAGCAGACAGGCAGTGTGATCATTGCCGAGGCGTCAGACCTGACAGGTCTGCGCGGGCAGGCCGTTAAAGGTGATATGCCGCTTGAGCAGGCCTTGGGCCAGCTCCTGTCCGGCACGGGGTTGCGGTTCAGTTCCGATGTGAATGGTGTCTGGGTGATCCGGCCTGCCGCTGCTGAAGCGCGGCGTCCGGCAGAGAAGAAAGCCGTCCCGGTCCTCGCCCCGGTGATCAAGCCCAGGCTGCAGCAGACCGAAGCGCTGCGCACGTATGACACGGTCGTCGTGACCGGGTCCCGCATCGGTTTGCCGGCCTATGAGAGCATGTCGCCGATCGAGGTGCTGGGACAGGCGGACCTTGCTGCGCCCGTCTCTGACGATTTTGCCGATGTGCTGGCGGACGTGCTGCCCAGCTTCTTCGTTCAGCGCCGGCCGCTGAGTGACGGCGCCGTCTTCGTGCGGCCCTACAGCCTGCGGAACCTTTCGGCGGACCACACGCTGATCCTCGTGAACGGCAAGCGCCGTCACAGGTCTGCGATGCTGAACACGGGCGGGTCCCAATCGTCCGATCTGGCGAACATCCCGACAAATGCCCTGCGGCGCGTCGAAGTGCTGCGCGACGGCGCGTCGGCCCAGTACGGCTCTGACGCGATTGCAGGCGTGATCAACATCATTACCCGCGACGATGCCGCCCCGGAGGCTTTCGCGCAGTATAGTCAGTACTATGAGGGTGACGGCATCCAAAAGCGCATCGGCTATGGCGGCGGGCTGCGCGGCGCGGACGGCGGTTTCCGGCTGAACCTCGACTATAGTGATGCTGCCTCGACGTCGCGTGCCCGCCAGCGTCTTGATGCGCTCCAGTATCTGGAGGAGCACCCGGATGCGGAGATTGCCGATCCGGTCCAGAAATGGGGACAGCCCGAGCGCGAGGATTTCCGTGCCCTCCTGACGGGTGACCACACCATACCGCTGGGAGAGGTTTATGGTCTCGTCAATGCCAGCCAGGGGCAGGGCGTAACCGATTTCAACTGGCGCAGCCCGACGACGCCCAGCGCCTACGCGTCCAGCGCCGCGTTCGGTGACTGGTCCCTTTCCGAGATCTACCCCTATGGCTTCAAGCCCCAATTCGGACAGGAGGAGGCGGACCTCTCCACGACTGTTGGCCTGAAGGGAGAAGGCGGGGGAGGGCTGTCATATGATCTCAGCGCCGGTTTCGGGCAGAACAGGATCGACTATTTCCTCTACGACACAGTCAACGCATCCATGGGGCCGGACAGCCCGACCCGCTTCGATGCAGGCGGCTTGCGCCAGCAGGAATACAATCTGAATGCAGACTTTCAGGCAGAGCTTCCCGCGCCTCCGGCTTTCAGGGAGCCCCTGAACCTTGCATTCGGCCTTGAGCGCAGGCTGGAGCGATACAGCATCGTTGCTGGCGACCCGGCTTCATACGAGATCGGCCCCGGCGCGGCGGATGGGCTGACCTCCGGCTCCAATGGGTTCCCGGGTTACACAGAGACGCAGGCCCGCAGCTATGACCAGGCCAGCTGGGCCGCCTATGCCGATGCCGAAGCCCGCCCGGACGAGCGTAGCCAGCTCGGCTTTGCCCTGCGCTACGAGGAGTTCGATACGTTCGGCAACCGCCTGAGCGGAAAGGTTTCTTTCCGGCGTGACCTGACCGGGAACCTCATGCTGCGAGGTACGGTCTCCACCGGCTTCAAGGCGCCAACCCCGGCGCAGATCTATTCGGAGCGGACCTCCCAGGGTGTGGCACCGGATACGCTGGATGTTTACACCAATGGCCGCTTCAGCCCGACGGGGCCCGTCGCCAGCATTATCAGTGAGCGGTCTGATGCAAGTATAAAACCGCTCCGTCCGGAAAACTCGGTCAACCTTTCGGCCGGTCTGGTCTTCCGGCCTTTCGATGGTCTGGTCGCCAGCCTGGACGCCTATAATATCGAGGTCACAGACCGGATCTTTACCTCGGAGAGCTTTACGCTGGACGCGACGGAACGCGCCCGCCTTGCCGCGCTGGGCGTGCCGGGCGGGGAGAGCATCACCACGGTCAATTTCTACCAGAACAGTTTCGACACGCGCACAACCGGGGTCGATATGGTGGTCGATTATGACAGGACGCTTGCCAGCGGAGACCTGCACCTTGGCCTGTCCTTCAATTACAACAACACTGAAGTGTTGAATGCGGGGAGCATCGGCAATGCGTCGCGTGTCGACCGGTTCGAGCGGCTCTTTCCCCGCAATTCCATGGTTGGCTCCCTGCGCTACACCCGCTCGGCTATCTCCTTCGATACGCGCCTGCGATGGATCGGCTCCTGGGCGGATTTCACAAATCAGGATGCGGATTTCGTGCAGGTGTTCGGATCGGAAATGTTTGTCGATGCCAGCATCGCCTTCGACCTGACCGACCGGGTGACGATGCGCATCGGCGCTGAAAACCTCCTCAACGGATACCCGGACGAGGCAACGCTGGAGGCCAGCAAGGGGCTGATCTATTCCCGCAACGCCCCCTATGACACAGACGGCGGCCTCTACTACATCCGCTTCAACGCGCGGCTTTAGACGTTGCGGAACGGCTAGCATTATGCCGCCAAGTGTTTATTGCTGCGTCCCGGCATGATCGACAAATACCTCATCAGCACAGCTGTTCATTTGCCCACCTGGCAGTGGGCTGAGGATCAGGGCGTGGATATTGCGGTCTTGCTGGAAGGGACAGGACTGGAAGAGAAGAGCGTTCGCGATCCCAACTGTGTTCTCACCAGCGCGCAGAATAACCGCATTCTCCACAACCTGATCGCGCTGCGGGAAAACCATGCGCTTGGCCTTGAAACCGGCCAGCGGTCGCGGCTGGCGGGGATCGGGGCCATCGGCCTGATGATGCTGTGCGCGCCGACGATCCGGAAGGCGATCGAGGCAGGAATTGAGTTCGCGCCCATTGGCGGCGCCCTTGGCCAGCTTGCCTTGCATGAGGAAGATGGGGCGTTTTCAATCCGTTTCCTTGCGCCTGCCACGGGGGACCTGCTGCGTCCCTATCTGACCGAAGACATGTTCGCGGCGATCTATTCCTACCTGGCGGAACTGTCCGGTACGCTTCTGCCAGCCAATCATGGCGGCCATGTGCCACTCCGGGCCCAGCGCATCACCATTGCCTATCCGGAACCGTCCTTTTCAGGCCAGTACCGAGATTTTTTCCAGTGTCCGATCGAGTTCGGCGCGCCGGTCAGTGCGATGTACCTGTCGCCGGAGTTCATGGAACGCCAGCCAGCCCTTTCCAATGCGCTGGCCTATGACCAGTGCCGGGGCATCTGCGAGCGGCTGGTTGTGGAAATGCGGGAAGAGGCGCCACTTGTCAGGGAGGCCCGTCAGTGCCTGACGCGTGACCCGGCAAAGTATTCGAACCTCGCCGCGCTTTCCGCCAAACTGGGCGTTCCGCCCCGCACGCTTCAGCGTCACCTGGCAAAGGTTGGCATCACATTTTCCGTCATGCTGGCAGATGTGCGCAGCGCCTTGGCGCAGGACCTTCTCTCCAATCCGGCCCTGACGGTGGAAGAGGTTGCCATCGCCATCGGCTATAGCGAACCGGGGAATTTCCGGCGCGCTTTCCGTGAATGGACAGGCGTTACGCCCTCTGAATACCGCCTGGCCCTGCGGCGCTAGGCGCCATTCCCTCATCTCACCTGCCTGACGCAGGGGAAGAATTTGCGCAACATGTGGTGGCGCGAAATGATCCCCTTTTGGCCTTTCGTGATCTTCCGGCAGGGGGGCTGCCAGGAATACGTAGGTCAGGCAGGGCGAGCGCACCCCCTCATAACACAGCGCCGTCCCTCAGGGAGGTAATTCAATATGATTTCGGGTAACCGCCTATTTCTGGCCGGGACAGTCGGCCTGTCCGCACTTTGCGCGGCAATGCCGGCCTATGCCGAAGACACCGCTCCGGTGGAAGAACAAGCCACGCTGAATACGGTCGTGGTGACGGCGCAACGCCGTGAACAGAGCGTCGACGATATCGGCGTGGCAATCAGTGCTTTTGACGGGGCGCAGCTGCAGGCGCTCGGTGTGGAAGATGTCGGCGACCTGGCGCTCGTGACGCCGGGCTTCAGCCAGACGGAAACCGGCGTGACCGGCGTGCCGGTCTACACGATCCGCGGTGTTGGTTTTGACGACTACAGCTCCAACAGTACGTCTACGGTCGGCATCTATCAGGATGAGGTGAACCTGCCTTACCCGACCATGACGCGGGAACCGCAATTCGACATCGACCGGGTCGAGATCCTGAAGGGGCCGCAAGGCACGCTATATGGCCGCAACACGACGGGCGGGGCGATCAACCTGATCTCCAAACGCCCGACGGATGAGCTGGAAGCCGGTTTGAAGCTTGGCTATGGCCGCTTCGAGACGGCGGATGTGGAAGCCTATGTCAGCGGTCCGCTCTCGGACAGTGTGCGTGTGCGCCTTGCGGGTGCAGCGACCAAATCCGGCGAAGGCTGGCAGCAAAGTTCCTCCCGTCCGGGCGACCGGCTCGGTGAGCAGGACAAGCTCGCAGGCCGCGTGATGCTGGAGTGGGACGCCAGCGAGTCTGTTTCAGTCCTGCTGAAGGCGCATGGCTATCGCGACAAGTCCGACAATGCCGCGCCGCAATACTTCACCTATGTGCCGCTGGTGCCGGAACTGGCCGATTACTTCCCGCCACCAGCCGCTGCGGACCTGCCGAACCTCGACAATCCCCGCAGTGCCGACTGGAGTGCCACCTTGCGTCCGCAACGGGACAATGAAGGCTGGGGCGCTTCGGCCAATGTGTCCTGGGATATCGGCGATCTGACGCTCACCTCCGTCACGGCCTATGAGACGTTTGACCGGAACGAGTCGAATGACTGGGACGGCACATCGGTCGAGAATCTCGATGTCACCTTCGACACCTCCATCGACGCTTTCAGCCAGGAGCTGCGCCTTGCCGGCGAGGCCGCCTCAAACCTCAACTGGGTTCTGGGTGCGTACTATTCGAAGGATGAAGTGGACGAGAGCTGGATCGCCTATGGCAGCCAGTCGACCATCTATCTCGGCCTGTTCGGTGCCGTGGATACGCGCTACACGCAGGACACGGAAACCGCCGCCCTGTTTGCCCATACCGAGTGGATGATGACACCGGAATGGCGCTGGACCCTCGGGCTACGCTACACGCAGGAAGATCGCGACTGGGCCGGTTGTTCCTATGATGTCGATGGCGGGCTGGCCTATCTCTACAACCAGCTGGACTCCGGCCCCATTCCGGGCTTTGCCGACAGCTTCTTCCTGTCGTCCACGCCGCTCCAGGTGGGGGACTGCGTCACGATCAATCCGGCGGATGCAAGCTATACGGTCGATGAAAACACCGGAGCTGTCACAGTCTACGGCGGCAGTTCCGGCGTGTTCCACGACAGCTCCAGCTATGACAATCTGTCCGGCAAGGTCGGGCTGGACTGGATGCCGTCCGACGATCTCCTCGTCTATGCCTCCGTCAGCCGCGGCTTCAAGTCGGGCGGATATAATGGCGCAGCTTCCTCAAGCTGGACACAGCTCGCCCCTTACAAGGAAGAGCAGCTGACCGCTTATGAAACCGGGGTGAAAACCACTTTCGCAGACGGGCGCATGCGGCTCAACGGGGCGATCTTCCACTACAACTACGAAGACAAGCAGATCATCGGCAACATTGCCGACGATGTCTTCGGCCTGCTGACGCAGATCCTGAATGTTCCGAAGTCGGAGATCACCGGCGCCGAGGCAGACCTCGAATGGCAGGCCACGCCGGAGCTGTATTTCCGGCTCGGTGCCTCTTGGCTGGACTCCAATGTGAAGGAGTTCACCGGCCTGGACGGCGTCGGCGCCCTGCAGGCTTTTAAGGGCCACGACCTGCCGCAAACGCCGACCTGGCAGCTGAACGGCATGACGGAATACCGGCGTTCCATCGGCAACGGTCTCTATGGCCGCGTCGGTGCGGACTTCGCCTACAGCACGGACTACCAGTCGAGCGTGGACCAGTCCTCCCTGTTCTATGTCGATGACTATTTCGTCTGGAATGCCCGCATGGGGATCGGCGCGGAAGATGACCGCTGGGAAGTCCTCCTCTGGGGACGGAACATGTCTGACACCGCCTATTACACCAGCTCCAACATCGCCAACGACTACTGGTTCAGGACCCCCGGCATGGGGCTGACCTGGGGCGTGCGGCTGGACCTGACCTACTAACCCGAAGGAAGAGGAGTTTCGAGCCATGTGGGATCATCTGCTGGAACAGGTGCCGATGTGGGGGCTGGCCGTCTTCGGCGTCCTCATCGCCATCGAACTGACGCTGGAATTCGTCGAGAAGCGGCATGAATATGCCCTGAAAGACACCCTCTGCAGTGTCAGCACGGGCATCGCCTACGTCATCATCCGTACACTCATGCGCGGTTTCATGCTCGGGCTCCTCATTCTTGCCTATAATTTTTCGCCCCTGAAGATCGAGTCGAACTGGCTGACCTTCGCGCTCTGCTATGTCCTCGTGGATTTCCTGGTCTATTGCTATCACCGCTTTGTCCACGAGGTCCGCTTCGGCTGGGCGGCGCATGAGGTGCATCACTCCAGCCAGAAGTACAATCTCGGCGCCACGGCTTTCCGCCAGTCCTTTGCCGAACCCTTCATCGAGCCCTGGTTCTTCGTGCCGGCAGCCCTGCTGGGGTTTGACCCGATCATGGCGCTCGTCGCCCTGGAAGTGAACCTGATCTACATGTTCTGGGTTCATATGCGCCGCTTCGGCAAGATGCATCCGGTGATCGAATTCTTCTTCAGCACGCCATCGCACCATCGCGTGCACCACGCCAACAATGTCCAGTATCTCGACAAGAACTATGGCGGCACCTTCATCATCTGGGACCGCCTGCTCGGTACTTTCGCGGAAGAGAAGGAAGAGCCGGTGTTTGGTATCCTGAACCAGCTTGAAACCAATAATCCGTTGGCGGTCAGTTTCCACGGCTGGGGCGATCTCGCCCGCGATGTCTGGCACGCCAGGGGCATCCGCAACAAGATCGCCTACCTGTTCATGCCACCGGGCTGGGCGCCGGACGGCAAGGGCATGACCACGCGGGAACGTCAGGCGGGACTGGCCGCCGCGTCCCCTGCGGCCCAACCCGCAGAATGATCTCGCGGCAAACCCTGCGCCGCCGGTGGCGACCCCTCGCAATCGGCGGCGCAGTCCTGCTCGGCCTCGCCAGCCTGCCATATGTCATCGCCCCGATTTCGCCCGTCGCGGTGAAGCAGGTCCAGGCGGGTATCGCCGCCAGCGCGGCTGAGGCCACGTACCGGGACATCCCCCTTGGCCTCCCTTATCTTGAAGGGCTGGACGTTCGTCCGGGTGGCGCCGTGGTTTTCGGTGCTGAGACGGGCGAGCTGATGGAATTGCCCGCTGGCGCATCGGATGAGGGGCAGGCCCGTCAGATCGCCGCGCTGGATGGCCACGGTATCGGCCTTGCCTGTGAGGCGGCAACAGGTGCCTGCTGGTCTGCGACTTTTCCGGTCGGGCTGCAGCGGATTGCCCCGGATGGCCGCGTGGAGACGATGGCGCCGCCAGCCGGTCAGGCAGTTTCCTTTCCGGATGATGTCGCGATCGGCCCGGATGGCCTGGTCTATGTGACGGAAGCCAGCACGAAGTTCACGCCTGTTACCACCGCGCCCGGCGCGCCTTATGTCCTCTGGGACTTTATCGAGGGGCGCGCCCATGGCCGCCTGCTGGCCTATGATCCGGTAACGGACCAGATGAGTGTCGTGCTGGAGGGGCTGGCTTTTCCGAGCGGGGTTACCGTCGCGCCGGATGGCACATCGCTCCTGATCGTGGAGGTCACGCGCTATCGTGTGATCCGATATGGTCTGACGGGGGCAGGAAAGGGGAAGCTCAGCATTTTCGCCGACGGGCTGCCCGGCATTCCCGATGATGTCTTCATCGGGCCGGATGGCCATGTCTGGGTCTCTCTGGTCGCACCGCGCAGCGATGCTCTGGAAAACGTCATTGGCCGCCATCCTTACCTCGCACGGCTTATTTCGATCCTCCCATGGAGTGCGCAAAACGCCATGCTGGCCCCGGCCGAGACAGGCGGCAGCCTTTTGCGGCTGGATGCGGACGGGCGGCCTGCATGCGAATTACGCCTCGACGAAGGCTACCCGCCCGCGAACGCACTCGCATGGAATGGGCGCATCCTGGCTGGCCGGTTAGGCGGGTCTGAATTGATCGACATTGATCCGTCAGGCTGCCGGGCAGGGGAATAGGTTTCCGCCATCTCCCGCGCCGCCGCAGTCGTCCGCCGTAATCGCTCATGATCCGTCATAGTCCGGTATGATCATGGTTGGTTATGCATAATCATGACAGAGACATGGCCACGTCTCCGCCGGTCATGATTTGGCATCGTTTATCCGATCCGGAGTGTTTCAAAATGTGGAATGGGTAGGTTGCGCAGAGCGATACCCACCACACCACATGCCCGGACTTGTTACACAGCGCGCGGAAAACCGGCGCCTCTATCCTCCCGGATAGATCCCCATGCCACCCTCTGCCCCATGACAGACCTCACTGATTTCCTCTCCCACGCCTGGAAAACGCTTGCCTATGCCATCGCGAAAGTTGGCGTGCATGCGGACCTGCATCAGGTGCCGGAGCGGATTTCCAAAACAGTGAAGCGGCGCGTCTCGGCAGAGCTGAAACGGCTCGCCGTGCTGCTCCGTCGTCTGATCTTCCTCATGGCATTGCAGGTGGAACTTGCGCCGGTGAAGCCGCGCATGGGCAGCAATTACTTTGAGAAATCCGAAGGTGAAGCGAAGAAGACCTGCACCTTCTCGCTCATGCCCACAGTGGCGGGCGAAACGCCTTGCTTTCTGCGCGGGCCTCAGACCGTGCCCGATCGTGGGCCCGTTCTGGCCGAGCCGCTGATTGACCGCTGGCAAGCCATGCTGGAGACGCTGAAGAATGCGCAACGCCGGGCGAAGTGCCTTGCCCGTACGCTGCAGCGTCAGAGGGCCGAGGGTGAGCCGAAGCCCTACATTGTTCCGATCCCCAATACGCACAGCTTTCCTGCTGATCTCGCCCTCATCTCAGGTGGCCTCACCGTGCAGCTGATCGAAGCGCTAAAAGACTGGCCGGACTCCAGCTGACCTAACCCACAATCAGGCCCATTTGCCGGAGCGCCAGGGGCGTTTCCGGGCAAAAGTGCTGCGGTTAATGCGGGTGCGTTTCTTTCAGGACGGACAGCGCCTCATCCGCGATCACGCGTTCTTCATTGGTCGGAATGACGAAGGCTTTCACGCGGCTGGCATCGGTGGAAATACAGGCGGCGTTTTGCTGGTTCGCCGCATCTGACAGCTCCAGCCCCATCCAGCTAATGTGTCCGGCAACCGAGGCGCGGATGGCGGCATCGTTCTCGCCGATCCCGGCGGTGAAGACCACGGCATCCAGCCCGCCAATGCTCATCGACAGGCGGCCGATCTCTCCCGCGATGCGTAGGGTGAACAGGTCCAGCGCTTCCTTGGCGCGCGGGTCGTCACTCGCTTCCAGTTCGCGGCAGTCGGCGCTGATGCCGCCGGAAACCCCCTTCAGGCCGGACTGGTGGTAGAGCATGTCTTCCACCTCATCCACGGGGCGGTGCTCCTGTTGCAGCAGGTGGAGGACAACGCCGGGGTCCAGGGCGCCGCAGCGGGTCGCCATCGGAATGCCGTCGATCGTGGAAAAGCCCATACTGGTGTCGCGGCTCTTGCCATCCCGCATGGCGCACAGGCTGGCGCCGCTGCCAAGATGGGCGGCGATCACCCGCCCGCCGGCCGCTTGCGGGAAACGGCGGTGCAGCTCTTCCGAAATGAACTTGTAGGACAGGCCATGGAAGCCATAGCGCTTGATGCCCCGGTCATGCAGTTCACGCGGCAGGGCAAAGCGGCGGATCAGCTCCGGATTGGTCCGGTGGAACACCGTGTCGAAAGAGGCAACCTGAACAAGGTCCGGCTTGATATGGCGCATCGCCCGGATCAGGCGCAGCGCCTGCGGCTGGTGCAGCGGTGCCAGAATGGAGAGGGCGTCGATGCGTGCCAGAGAGGCATCGTCGATCAGGACCGGGGCATCGAACTCGTCCCCGCCATGCACGACGCGGTGGCCCACACATGTCAGCTCACTGAGGTCATAGTGATGCGCGATCCAGTCCAGCGTCTCGGTCATCACATCAATCAGGTGATCGGCATGGTCGGCTTTCAGCTCGACATCGAAGATGGCTTTGCCCTCGACCAGGTGAAAGGTGAGCGGGCTGTGCCGGAAGTCGATCAGGGCGTGCGCGATCCGCTCCAGCCCGTCGTCATGAATACTGAACAGGCCGATCTTCACGGAGGAAGACCCGGCATTGAAGGTCATCAGCAGGGGATCTGCCATGTCAGGATCCTGGCTTGGTATAGGTCATGCCAACGCTGAGCCGGGCCAGTGCCGCCGAAGCGAGGCGGGCGGAAAGCGGATCCGCCCGGCTGGTCAGGATGATCGGCACCCGGGCACCAAGCACGAGGCCGGCGGCAATCGCGTCCGCGAAATAGATCAGCTGCTTGGCCAGCATGTTGCCGGCTTCCAGGTCTGGCACCAGAAGGATGTCCGCCTGCCCCGCGACGGGGGAGACGATCCCCTTGGTCTTTGCCGCTGCCATGCTGATCGCATTGTCGAACGCCAGCGGGCCATCCACCAGCGCCCCGGCAATCTGCCCCCGCGCCGCCATCACGGTCAGCGCCGCGGCATCCAGCGTGGCAGGCATCTCGGCATTGACGGTCTCGACCGCCGCCAGCACCGCAACATGAGGTGTCTCCACCCCCAGCTGGTGCATCAGGTCGATCGCATTCTGGCAGATGTCGCGTTTCTGTTCGAGGGTTGGCAGAATATTGACGGCGGCGTCCGTCACGATCAGCGGCTTGTCATAGGCGGGAATGTCCATCGCATAGACATGGCTGATGCGGCGCTCTGTGCGCAGGCCGGAATCATGGGCCAGAACGGCGCTCAGAAGTTCATCTGTGTGGAGACTTCCCTTCACGAGCACGGAGACATCGCCCCGCTCCGCAAGTTCCACGGCCTTCGCCGCTGCCGCGTGACTGTGCTCTGTCTCGATGATATCGAACCCGTCCAGCGATACGCCGGCCTGTTCGGCTGCAGCTTCGATCTTGGCGCGCGGGCCGATCAGGACCGGTTCCAGCAAGTCTTCGTCCCGCACCTCAACCGCGCCCTGAATGGCAATGGGAGAGCAAGGGTGGACAATGGCCGCGCGCAGGGTGGGGGAAGACTTGGCCCGCGCAATGAAATCGTCATAGCGGTCATGCCGGCGCAAGCGGATGCCGGGCAGATGCTTGCGCCGCACACGGATCGGCTCTTTGGGGGCAATCACGGTTGCCTCGCCCTTCAGGACGGTTTCACCATCCTGATTGGTGCAGACGGTTTCAAAGCGAACGATGCGCTTGGCATCTTTCTTTTCCAGAACGGTAACGGTCGCGGTGACTGTATCGCCCGGTTTGACCGGCTTGGTGAAGGCGATGGTTTGTCCCAGATAGATGCAACCGGGACCGGGCAGCTGTGTGCCCAGCACGGCAGAGACAAGCGAGGCGGTCCACATGCCATGGGCAACGACATGGCCGAAGAAATCTGTCGCCGCAAATTCGGCATCGACATGAGCGGGGTTCGCGTCGCCGGAGACCAGCGCGAACAGCTCGATGTCATTCTCGGTAACCCGTCTTTCCAGAGAGGCGGTGTCGCCGACCTTCATCTGGTCATAGGTACGGTTCTCGAGATAGGCATCGATCATGGCGCAGGACTCCTAGCGCTGGAATACATAAGTTCCGGGGGCGTCTTCAAGTGCGGGATAGCCCTTGCGCGATGCGCCGAGACGCGGTGGCCGGGTCATCTCCGCTGAGGAATGTCCGGCAAGCCACTCGCTCCAGGCAGACCACCAGGATCCGGACTTTTCGGTGGCGGTTTCCAGCCACTGGTCCGGGCTGAGGATCGGATCGCGGTGACGATGGTGGGCGAGCCGGTAGTGACGGCCATTGTGTCCGGGCTCGCTGACGATCCCGGCATTATGCCCGCCATTGGCCAGTGCGAAGGTCACATCCGTGTCGGCCAACCGGTGGATCTTGTAGACCGAGTGCCACGGTGCAACATGATCGCGTTCTGTCCCGACCGCAAAGATCGGCGCGCGCAAGCCTTGCAAGGTGACCGGACGGCCGCCGACCATGAAGCGGCCATTGGCCAGGTCATTATTGATGTAGAGCTTCTGCAGATATTCCGAATGCATCCGGTATGGCATACGCGTCGTGTCGGCGTTCCAGGCCATGATGTCGAACATGGGCGCGCGTTCGCCCATCATGTATTCATGCACAAGGCGGGACCAGAGCAGGTCGTTCGAACGCAACAGCTGGAAAGCCCCCGCCATTTCATCGGCGGAGAGGAAGCCCCGGTTCCACATGATGCTATCAAGGAAGTGCATCTGGCTGTGGTCGATGAACAGGGCAAGCTCGCCCGGCTCGCTGAAATCTGTCTGAGCGGCGAGCAGGGAGATCGAGGCAAGCCGGTCATCTCCGTCCCGCGCCATGGCAGAGGCGGCGATGGAGAGAAGCGTGCCGCCGAGGCAGTAGCCCGCCGCGTGGACCTTCTGGTCCGGGCAGATTGCACTGATCGCATCCAGCGCTTCCATCACGCCCATGCGGCGGTAATCGTCGAGCGAGAGATCGTGATCGTCTGCAACCGGGTTGCGCCAGGAAATGGCGAATACGGTGAAGCCCTGTTCGGTCAGGTATTTCACCATCGAATTGTGCGGCGACAGATCGAGGATGTAATACTTCATGATCCAGGCAGGCACGATCAGCAGCGGCTCAGCGTGAACTTCTTTCGTTGCGGGAGAATACTGGATCAGCTCGATCAGGTGGTTCCGGTACACCACTTTGCCCGGTGTCACGGCGACATCCTGGCCGGGCACGAAGTTCTCCGCACCGACAGGCGGTTCGCCCTGAATTTGACGGCGCATGTCTTCACGCCAGTTGTTGTAGCCATCGATGAAGTTCCGTCCGCCGGTTTCGCGGGTGCGCTCCAGCACTTCCGGGTTCGTGAACGGGTTGTTGGACGGCGCGTAGATGTCCAGCAGCTGGCGGGCGACGAAGGACACGACCTCTTCATGGTGTGGGGTGACACCCGGCACATCATGCGTGAGGTTGTGCCACCATTGCTGTGTCAGCAGGAAGGATTGTGCCCAGAGGCCGAAAGGCTGGCGGCGCCAGGCCGGATTGCTGAATCGGTTATCGCCGGGCAGGGGCTCGATACAGCATTCGGCTTCTTCCTGACCGAAACTTGAGAGCGCATAAGTCGAGAGGCGCCCGAGTTTGCGGAAGGTCTTCTGCGCCATTTCAAGCTGTTTGCCGGGGGCGGCCTGGAAGTGCAGGGCCCAGTCCATATAGGCGAGCGCCAGCGATGCCGGGGAAATGCCGCCCGAATACCGGCTGACCAGGATATCCCGCATCCGGTCCATCGCTTCGAAAGCTGCCTGGCGTGCCGCGTCGGGGTCATTGGTGAGCCAGGACGGGGCGGTATGGTTCTGGGTTTTGTTCTTGGAATCTGTCGGCATGGGTGGGCTTCTGCTCCGGGCCATGGCTTGGCCATTACAGTCCGAATGTATCGGGGAAATGTGGGGCTTTGCTTAATCCGTTGGGTGGAAATCCATTGGCTTTTAAGGCATTGCGGCCGGATTCGCGCCGGTCAGGACTGGAAATTGTGCATTGCAGCAATCACGCGCCCGTTGGCTCGTCAATGCGTCTTATATGAAGCTTTCTTCATTCCGCCGGCGGCTCAGGCAGGCCGGCTATTCCTCTTCCGGCGGCTGGGTGCCGCGGTTCATCCAGGCGAAGAGGGGCTTTAGCGGGAAGATCCATGCGATTCCCGCCACAACATAGAAAGCCAGCTCCGCCCAGCGCGGCCAGGTAGACACCATGCCACCGATTGTGCTGGCCAGGACGATATAGGCGAACAGGTAGGCCAACAGGATCAGAGCAGTGAGGGGTTTGCGCATGAATGCAGTCCTTTGTGCAGATGCGACCCCGCAGACCCTTGCCGCGCGGAGACCTCACGTCAATTAAAGCGCATGAACGAAACCTCAATCCCCCCCGCTGCTGCCCCTCCCGCCGGTGCCCTGTGGATCCGCCGCTGGCTGATTCTGGTCGGCTTGATGGTTTATGCGATGATCCTGATCGGCGGGGCGACGCGCCTGACCGATTCCGGCCTGTCGATTACGGAGTGGGACCCGATCAAGGGCTCCATCCCGCCGCTCTCGGTCGATGCCTGGAATGATGCCTTCACCAAATACCAGGGCACGGCGGAATACCGCTATGTGAACCACGGTATGTCCCTGGCTGAATTCCAGCAGATTTACTGGTGGGAGTGGGGGCACCGTTTCTTTGGCCGGATGATCGGCCTTGTCGCTGTGTTTGGGATTGCCGTGTTCGCGATCCGCAAATGGCTGACCCGGCCGCTGCTGTGGCGGTTGTTGGGCCTCATCCTGCTTGGCGGGCTGCAGGGGGCGATCGGCTGGTGGATGGTGTCCAGCGGGATTGGCGAAACCACGCGGGTGGATGTCGCGCCTTACCGGCTGATGACACACTTCATTCTGGCGCTGCTGATCATCGCGATTGTCGCCTGGCTCTGGCTGGACCTTGGCAACAAGGCGCGGGTGCCGGTGGCGCGTGCCGTCAGGGTTACGGCGAAACTGCTGCTGGTGGCGGTGTTCGTACAGATGGCAGCAGGCGCGTTGGTCGCGGGGCTTGATGCCGGACGTACGTATAATGACTGGCCGCTGATGGCGGGCGAACTGGTCCCCTCACATTATATAGAGGGCGATCTCGGTCTTCGCAGCCTGTTCGAGGGCCGGGCGGCGACGCAGTTCAATCACCGCCTGATTGCCTATGCGATCTGGGCCGCCAGCCTCGTGGCCGCCTGGGCCTTCCGGAAAACGGCTTATGGGCGCAGCTTTATGGTCTTTGCCGGTGTGGTCAGCCTGCAGGCAGTCTGGGGAATCATGACGCTGTTGCATGCGGCGCCAATGAACCTTGCCCTGCTGCACCAGGCCATCGGCGTTGTGGTGACTTTGGCGGCCGTCCGCCTTGCCTGGCTGACGGCGCGCCCTGAAGTCTCGTAATTGCCTGCCTTAGTTGGTCTTGGGCAGGGTAATGACGCTCGGGTCAACGAAAACGACCTGATTCTTACCCGGCTCAACTTCCCCGGCGAGGGCGATGACGCCGCCCGGATACCCGCCTGACATCATTGTGCCCATGGCCGCCATGGCGACGGGCTTGTCCGGCGCGATCACGCTGAGGCCGTCGCGGATGTTCACATCCGTGGTGGTCATGCCGAGATCGGTGGACAGTTTGAGGCCCGACTCCGGTTCCAGCGAGAGGAGGGCCGAGACGTTCCCGCGGATCAGCGGCGCAGCCGCCGTCGCGCGGGGGGAGGCGACCAGTGTGTCGTTGGTATAGGCGCAGGAGTGGATCGGGAAGTCGGTGAAGGTGGACTCTCCGCGGTTCCAGGTCAGCTCGCCATTGTTTTCCTTGACGATCCCGGCCTGCAGGACGCGGTCATTGCCCAGGGTCCAGAAAGCCAGGCGCATGATGCCTTCTGTGCCGGCAGGACCGGAGCAGATGCCCTGGATGAAGTTTTCCCCATCGACGGAGAGGTCCACCTGCGCCGGAGCGACCAGGCCATCCCCGAAGATATAGGCTTTGACCTCGCCTTCGCGGGTCACGCCCGGGAATACGGTCAGCGTTGTGCCGCTGAGATTGGTGGACTGGCCACCGGCAAGGGCCTTGATACGGAACATGGTCGGTTCGCCGAGGCGTTCGGCTTCCATATCGAAGAATTGCAGGCCGCCGGTTTCATAGGCGACAGCCAGAATCGCACGGGACCCGCCGGAAAGGGCGATTGCGGAGATAGGCGAGTCCAGTGTACGGGTCGCCCAGACGGCCGGAAGCTCCACATCTGTTGTGATTGATGGGGATTGCGGGGGGGATTCCGACGCTTTTTCCGGCTTGCTGCAGGCCGCCGTGGTAAAAAGCAGGGCAAGTCCAAGCCCTGCGTTGACAACGGTGGATGTGGCGCTTAAACGCCAGCGCTTGAATTCCATTCCATGAACTCCGAAAGCGAGAGGCTCTGAGTAGAGCGATGAAAACCTATAACGCACCCGTGGACGTCGAGAATAAGTGGGTCGTGATCGACGCGACTGATGTCGTTGTCGGACGCCTTGCTTCTTACGTCGCCAAGCGCCTGCGCGGCAAGCACCGCCCTGACTTTACTCCGCACATCGACACCGGCGACCATGTCGTCGTGATCAATGCGGAAAAAGCCAAGTTCACCGGCAACAAGCTGGCTGACAAAGTCTACTACCGCCACACCGGCCACCCGGGCGGCATCAAGTCGACCACAGCCGGCAAAATCCTTTCCGGCCGCTTCCCGGAGCGCGCCATCGAACTGGCCGTTAAACGCATGATGCCGAAAGAAAGCCCGCTGGCACGTAAGCAGTTCTCGAAACTGCGCGTCTATGCCGGTGCCGAGCATCCGCACACGGCTCAGACCCCCGAAACCGTCGACTTTGCGTCGATGAACCGCAAAAACGTCAAAACGGCCTGATTATTATGACCGACACTGCAAACTCCCTCCAGGATCTCGGCGCGATGACCGGTGATGAAGCCGTCACCGTTTCGGAGACGCTCGCACAACCGAAAATCGACGCTCAGGGCCGTGCTTACGGCACCGGCCGCCGCAAGGAAGCCGTCGCCCGCGTTTGGATCAAGCCGGGCTCCGGCAAGATCACCATCAACGGCCGTGACCAGGAGCAATACTTTGCGCGCCCCGTGCTGCGCATGGTGATCGCCCAGCCGCTGATCGAAGCCGGCCGCGAGACGGAGTTTGACGTGATCGCAACGGTGAAAGGTTCTGGCCTCATGGGTCAGGCCGGTGCTGTGCGCCACGGCCTTTCGCGTGCCCTCGTCGCTTACGAGCCGGGCCTGCGCAAAGTTCTGAAGCCGTTCGGCTTCATGACCCGCGACCCGCGCGTCGTCGAACGCAAGAAGTACGGCAAGGCGAAAGCCCGCCGCAGCTTCCAGTTCTCGAAGCGCTAAGCCGCATCCGGTTTATTCTTTTCGGGCGGGCGCTTCGGTGACGAAGCGCCCGCTTTGCTTTTGTCTTGCGTTTGCAAAGGGACGAGAACGCAATGCTGCCCAAGGTTTTCATTGATGGCGAAGCTGGCACGACCGGGCTTCAGATTGCTGACCGGCTGCGCAGCCGGAAGGACCTCGAACTGATTTCGATCCATCCGGACAAGCGCAAGGATGTCGATGAGCGCGCACGCCTGATGAACATGGCCGATGCCGTCATCATGTGCCTGCCGGACGATGCCGCGCGCCTCGGTGTGTCGCTGGTGACCAGCCAGAACACGGTCATCATTGACGCCTCGTCCGCCCACCGGACAGCTGCAGGGTGGACCTATGGCTTTCCTGAAATGGACAAGACGCAGCGGGCCTCGCTTCGGGCGTCGCGCCGGATCTCCAATCCGGGCTGTTATCCGACCGGCATGATCGGGTTGGTTCGGCCGCTCACCGGTGCCGGCCTGCTGCCGGTGTCGTGGCCGGTCGCCGTGAACGCAGTCTCGGGCTATTCCGGCGGCGGGAAGGCCATGATCGCCGAGTTCGAGGAAGGCGGTACGGGCGACAATTACCGGATCTACGGCCTCACCCAGAAGCACAAGCACGTGCCGGAAATGAAGCGCTATGGCCGTCTGGATCATGCGCCGATGTTCATGCCGTCCGTTGGCCGGTTTGCGCAGGGCATGCTGGTTGAGATTGCGCTGCCCCTGTGGGCGCTGCCGGGCAAGCCGAGACGTGCCGATGTACAGGCTGCGCTGGCGAAAGCCTATCAGGGCGAGGCCTTTGTCAAAGTGCCGTCACTGGCGGATTGCGACGCGCTGAAGGGGCTTGAGCCGGAGGCCTGTAACGGCACCAACCGGCTGGAGCTCTATGTGTTCGGATCGGATGAGGAAGTCCGCCTCGTCGCCCGGCTCGACAATCTCGGCAAGGGTGCGTCAGGCGCTGCGGTGCAGAACCTGAACATCGCGCTCGGTCTGGATGAGGATGCGGGGCTGCTGGCTTAGTCCAGAGGCAACTTGATATCCGACAACCGCACTTTGGCGTAATTGCCGGGGGCGGCGCCGAGGCCCATGTCTTTCGGTTGTTTCGCTTCGACCTTGCGTCCGGATTTCGGGCGCAGCCAGTCCCACCAGGTCGGCCACCAGGAGCCGGGAAGCTCCTCTGCATTATCCAGCCATTCGCCACCGGTTTCCGTCAGGTCCGGGTTCAGCCAGTGCTGGTATTTCTTCGCATCGGGGTGGTTCACCACACCAGCGATATGCCCGGATCCGGACAGAACGAATTGCGTGTCACCACCGAAGACGAGGGCGGTGCGGTAGACGCTTTCAAACGGACAGATGTGGTCGTCCTTGCTGGCCTGCACCATGACCGGGATTTTCACGTCCTTCAGGTTCACCGTCTCGCCCAGCACGTCGAACCGGCCGGTCGAGAGGCGGTTCTCGTCATAGCAATCCTTGAGGTAGCGCTGGTGCACCTTGCCGGGAATGTTGGTCTGGTCTGCGTTCCAGTAGAGCAGGTCGAACGGGCGGGGCGCCTTGCCCAGCATGTATTCGTCGATGACATAGCGCCAGACGAGGTCGATCGGGCGCAGCCAGTTGAAGGTCTCGTACATCATCGAGCCCGGCATGACGCCGCCATTCTCTTCAATGACGCTGTTGATGTAGCCGCGGCCCGGCCCGTCGGTGAAGACTTTCAGGTCCCCGGCGAGTTCGAAATCCGATTGCGAGGCGAAGAAGGTGGCCGACTTCACCTTGTCGTAGCCGGTTTTCGCCATGTGCCCGAGCGCGGACGAGAGCATTGTGCCGCCGATACAGTAGCCGACGGTGTTAACACCCGTCGCACCGCTAGCCTGCAGCGTTGCCTCGATGGCGGCGTAGGCGCCTTTCTGGACGTAATCGTCCCAGTCGTAGTCCTGGGTGATTTCATCGGCAGAGCGCCAGGAGACGACAAATACAGGCAGGCCCTTGTCGACCAGCCAACGGATCATGGAGTTCTTTTCCTGCAGGTCGAGGATGTAGAACTTGTTGATCCAGGGCGGGAAGATCAGCAGCGGGCGGGAATAGGTTTTTTCCTGTGTCGGGGCGTAGTGGATCAGCTCGATCAGGTCATTCCGGAAGACAACCTGGCCCGGTGCCGTGGCGATGTTCTCGCCCAGCTTGAACGGGGTTTCATCGGTCTGGCTGATATAGAGCTTGCCGCCGCCCTTTTTGACGTCGGCACGCGCGAGGCGCAGACCCTCCAGAACACTCTGCCCGCCCGTTTCGAGGAAGGCGCGCAGGGCCGTGGGGTTCGAACCGAGATAGTTGGTCGGCGACAGGGTTTCAGTGAGCAGCTGGGTAAAGAACCGCGCGCGCAGCTGCAGGTTCTCCGGCAGGTTCGGCGCATGGCTGGTCAGGCTGTTCATCCAGTTTGCGTTGACCTCGTAGGCCTTGCGGATGAAACGGAAGCCCGGGTTGCTCGACCATTCGGGATCGGAAAAGCGCTTGTCCTTTTCCTTTTCTTTCTGACCGGAAATGGCCTCCAGCGACATCTCCTGCCACAGCTTCATCCAGCCGGTCATGAGTTCAAGGTTGGCGTTGAACATGGCGGCCGGGTTGGTGGCGAGGCTCCAGCCGACGGCGCGGAAGGCTTCGCCCACACGCATCGGGTCGCCCTGGGAAACAGTGCCCAGCGGGCCAGAGCCCATCATCACATCGGCAAGTAGGCCCTGAGACTCCACATTTGCCAGGGCAAGCGTGGTCATGAGGACCTGCATACGGGCAGGGTCCTGGTTGACCAACAGTTCAGCCAAGGGGATAGGCGTCTCTTTTATTCTGTCGCTGCCACTCATTCGTACAAATGTTGCCTGTTTTAGCCGTCCTTTACTATGCGCCGGAATATTTGTGATTTAGTGAGTCCGACCATGAAAAACACGGCGATTCCCCTTTTAAGCGTATCGTTACTGCTCATTGCGGGCTGTACGAACTCTTTTACGCGGGTTCGCGAGGCAATTAATCAGGCACCCGACTGGTATGATGCCCGCCGCAAGGAAATCCGCGGGGAGGGCTATCCGAAGCTGGCAGAGGTGAAGGAAATTCCCGTTGACCAGCTTCCCGGCAAGACTTTGCCTGAAGCCGCTGCCCGTGTGGACATATTGCAGGCCTATTTTGACTCTAACGAACGAGCGGAGCCACCCGTGGATGTAGCAGGCCAGATGGCCGCGCTGCTGAAGCGGGTAGAAGCGGATTTTGCGGGCATGCCCGCAGACCCTGATTTCCTGACGCAGGAAGAGATTGCCGAGATCGAAGCTGCGTTTAACGTTCCCCGAGTTACTGAAGGCCTCAAGGTCCCACGCAAATGAACACCGACTTTCACAAGATCCGCCGACTTCCTCCTTACGTTTTCGAACAGGTGAACCGCACCAAGGCCGCTCTGCGCGCCGAAGGGGCGGACATCATCGACCTCGGCATGGGCAATCCGGACCTGCCCACACCGAAGCACATCGTCGACAAGCTGTGCGAAACCGCCCGCCGCCCGGATGTTAACGGTTATTCCGCCTCGCGCGGCATTCCTGGCCTGCGCCGGGCGCTGACCGATTACTACAAGCGCCGTTTCGACGTGTCGCTCGACAAGGACCGGGAAGTGATCGTCACGCTCGGCTCCAAGGAAGGCTTTGCCAACCTCGCTCAGGCCATTTCGGCCCCCGGCGACGTGATCCTGGCGCCGGACCCGTCCTATCCGCTGCACCATTTCGGCTTCATCATTGCCGGGGCTTCGATCCGCGGCGTGCCGGCCCAGACGCCGGAGCAGTACCTGTCCAATCTCGGCAAGGCGATCCACTATTCCGTGCCGCCGCCGACCGCCATGGTGCTGTGCTACCCGTCCAACCCGACGGCAGCCGTTTGCGATCTCGACTTCTACAAGGACGCCATCAAGTTCGCGAAGAAGCACGAGCTGTGGGTGCTGTCTGATCTTGCCTATAACGAGATCTATTTCGACGAGCCGACGCCTTCGATCCTTCAGGTCGATGGGGCGAAAGACATCGCGGTCGAGTTCACGACCATGTCGAAGACCTATTCCATGGCTGGCTGGCGTATCGGCTTCGTGGCTGGGAACGAGACGCTGGTGTCTGCGCTCGCCCGCGTGAAATCCTATCTCGACTATGGTGCCTATACGCCAATCCAGGTGGCGGCCGTGGCCGCTCTGGACGGCCCGCAGGATTGTGTGGACGAGACGCGCGCGATCTACAAATCCCGCCGGGACGTTCTGGTGGAGAGCTTCACCCGCGCTGGATGGCCGATCCCGAGCCCGGCGGCTTCCATGTTCGCATGGGCCCCTATCCCGGAGCAGCTGAAACATCTCGGCAGCCTGGAATTCGCGATCCAGCTGATCAACGAGGCGCACGTTGCCGTCGCTCCCGGCGCCGGCTTTGGCGAGCATGGTGACGGCCACGTCCGCATCGCCCTGGTCGAGAACGAGCAACGTATCCGCCAGGCCGCCCGCAACATCCGGAAATTCCTGGAAAAGCGCGGCGTAAAAGAGATCAAGCCAGCGACCGCGGCAGCGGAGTAGGACTAAGCTGCAGCGTCTGATTGGGAGGCTGAAATGCAGGGGGTCTATGATGCGCTGTTCGGGAATGTGACTTTGTCGGGCTTAGCCGCTTCGGTTATCTTCGGAGCGGTTTTGATCGTTTTGGAGTTCCGAAAGCTTTCGAAAGAGATCGAAAGCATTCGGAATTTTCAGAACGAAATCGCTGCAAAAGTTACGGAACTTGAGCAGCGACTAGCTGAAGCTGAGTACTCCTAAACAGAGTGCCTCACCCGTAGCTGAACCCGCCATTGTTGATGACGACACGGCCGTCTCCGCCGACGGTCTGGAAGATGGCCGTGCCGTCCTCGCCTTCGCCGGTCCAGATTTTTATTGTCAGGGCCTCGCCGGGCAGGACCGGGGAGGAGAAGCGTCCGTCCATGGCCTTGAAGCGGGCAGGGTCGTTCCCGCAGAGGGCAGACAGCAGGGCGCGGCCGGTGAAGCCATAGGTGCACAGGCCATGCAGGATCGGTTTTGGGAAACCGCCGACGTCTGAGAATTTCTTGTCGGAATGCAACGGGTTGCGATCACCGCTGAGGCGGTAGAGCAGGGCCTGGTCTGGCCGTGTCTGGTAGGTGACTGTGTGGTCCGGCGCGCGGTCCGGCGCAACATTCGTCTGGCCGGAGGGCCCCTTGTCGCCGCCAAAGCCACCTTCACCCACAATGAAGACAGAAGAGGTCAGGTCGAACAGCGGCTGGCCGTCTGCGGCCAGCGTTGCCACGGCTTTCGTCGCGACCACGGCGCCTTTGCCCTTGTCGTAAATGCCGGTGATTTCATCCACCAGCGTAATTTCGCCCGCCACCGGGATCGGGCGGTGCAGGCGGATGCCTTGTTCGCCATGGACCAGCATGCGCGGATCATAGGTGCCCGCATTCGACATGGCGCTCTTGCCGCCAGACGCGTTGAAACCGGCCAGGACGCAGAAGGTGGGCAGCACTTTCTGGTCAACCCCCATCGTGTTCTCGGTGGTGAATTCCAGCTCCGAACCGACGGGGTCTTCAACGCCGCAACCGACGCCCAACGCATAGAGGAGCGCGTCCTTCGAATCCCATGCCCAGGTGCGCGGCGTTCCTTTGGTTCCTACGGCTTGCGGATTGACTGGCATGTTTGTTCCTCCCTCGTTCCAGCACTGTGCAGTCATTAAGCACGCAGTCTCAAACCACCGCAATGGCATCAGATTGGGCGGTCTCCCCCTTTCCCCCGCGCCCCAAACCCGCTAGGCACCTGCCGGGACATTCATCAACAAACAGGGGGCCCTTTTGGCACCTTTGAAGATAGGGATCGCCGGGCTCGGCCATGTTGGCTGCGGCTTGATCGAACTGGTCGAGCGCCAGCAGAACCTGCGCCTGCCCGGCACAGTCGAAATCACCGGCGTCAGCGCACGCAGCCAGTCGCGCAACCGCCCGGTGGATATCAGCAAGTATCGCTGGTTCGATGACGCTGCGACGCTGGCCGAGGATCCGGAGGTTGACGTTTTCGTGGAACTCATGGGCGGGTCTGACGGCCCGGCCAAGTTTGCCGTGGAAACTGCCCTGAAGGCCGGCAAGCATGTCGTCACCGCCAACAAGGCGCTGATCGCAAAGCATGGCATGGCGCTCGCCCGGCTGGCGGAAGAGAAGCAGGTAGACCTGCTGTTCGAAGCGGCGGTCGCTGGCGGTATCCCGGTCGTGCGCGTGCTGCGCGACAGCCTGGCGGGTACCGAGATCAAGCGCATCACCGGCATTCTGAACGGCACCTGCAACTATCTCACCACGGTTATGCTGGATCAGGGCCGGGAATATGATGACGTGCTGGCAGAGGCGCAGCGCCTTGGCTATGCCGAAGCAGACCCCACGCTGGATGTGTCCGGCATGGATGCAGCCCACAAGGCGGCCATCCTCGCGGCGATCGCCTTTTCTGCCGATCTCGATTTCTCCAAGGTCAGCGTCTCGGGCATCGACAAGGTCAGCCTGCTGGACCTGCGCCTAGCCGACCGGCTTGGCTATCGCATCAAGCTGATCGCGGAGGGCCTGCTGACGGAAGATGGCGTCGTCTGCCGGGTGGAGCCGCTGGTCCTGCCGGCCACGCATCCGCTGGCGCGCGTCAATGGCAGCCTCAATACTGTTCGCATCGAAGGCGACCCTGTGGGCGCCATCACGCTGACCGGCCCCGGCGCCGGTGCTGGCCCGACGGCGAGCGCGGTGATGGGCGATGTGGCGAAACTATTCCGCCCGGCCATCCGGCCTGCCTTTGGCCGTGCAGCCCACCACAAGGGCCGCCCCTTCATGCAGGGCGCGCCGACGGAAGTCGCGCCTTTCTTCCTGCGCGTGCACTTGCCGGACCAGCCGGGCGCGCTGGCCGCCCTTACCGAAGCGCTCGCGAAAGAGGGTGTCTCGGTAGACAAGCTGCTACAGGAATCGGGTGAGGAGTCCGGCGCAGCGCCGGTCGTCATCGTCACCCATCGCTGCCCACGTTCCAACATGCAGGCCGCACTGGTGCGTCTGGAAAAAATCGCAAAGCCAATTGACGCACCTCAGCTAATTCGTATCGAAGCGGCAAGCTAATTGCTTTCCGTCTTGGCGTAAGAGACAAGAATCCCGCGTTCGGAGATAAAAAGATTATGGAAAACAGCGTTCTGACGCCCAGCCTGGCAGATGCCATGGTGCGCGTGACCGAAGAAGCAGCCATCGCTGCGTCAAAACTGGTCGGTCGTGGCGACGAGAAAAAGGCCGATGCGGCCGCCGTCGATGCCATGCGTACCGCATTCAATCGAGTGGATTTCAAAGGCCGCGTCGTCATCGGCGAAGGTGAGCGTGACGAAGCCCCGATGCTCTACATCGGCGAGGAAGTCGGCACCGGCAAAGGCCCGGAAATCGACATCGCGCTTGACCCGCTGGAAGGCACCACGCTGACTGCCAAGGCAATGGCAAACGCCCTCGCCGTGCTGGCAATCGCCCCGAAGGGCGGCCTGCTGCACGCGCCTGACACCTATATGGACAAGATCGCCATCGGCCCCGGCTATCCGGAAGGCATCATCAGCCTCGATGCCAGCCCGGCGGAAAACATCACGGCGCTCGCAAAGCACAAAGGCGTTGCCGTGTCTGACATGACGGCTTGTGTTCTGGACCGTCCGCGCCACGAAGAGATCATCGAAAGCCTGCGTTCGGCGGGTACCCGCGTGGCCCTGATCACCGATGGTGACGTCGCTGGCGTGATTGCCACGACCAACCCGCACACCGGGATCGACCTTTACCTCGGCTCCGGCGGTGCGCCGGAAGGCGTGCTCGCCGCGGCTGCGCTGAAATGCGTTGGCGGTCAGATGTTTGGCCGTCTCGTGTTCCGTAATGATGACGAGAAAAAGCGTGCTGCACGCGTCGGCATCACCGATCTTGGCCGTACCTATGCCCTGAACGAGCTGGCTTCGTCCGACACGGTCTTCTGCGCGACCGGCGTGACGCAAGGTTCCATGCTGAGCGGTGTGGCGCATCGCGATGGCCGCGTGCACACCCATACGCTGGTGATGACCTCCACCGACGGTATGGTCCGCTACATCCGGTCGAACCGGAAGGCATAAGGCCGGGGGCCAAGGCCCCAACCCTGTGATAGGCTCCCGGGAATCAGATTCCCCGGAGCCTCATGACAGCCACCGCCCGAAAACCCGATCACAGTAACCGCCTGTTCGCGGTGGACCGCTCCGCGACGGGGCGGTTCTGGACGCTGGCTGACGCTGATGAGGCGCTGGTGCGGCGCCTTGCGCCTGCTGTTGGCGGATCCGACCTGCTGGCACGCCTGCTGGCCGGGCGCGGTGTCGACCCGGAAGGGGCCGGCGCCTATCTCGCCCCGACCCTGCGTGAGACGTTTCCCAATCCCTCAAGCTTTGCTGACATGGACAGGGCCGCGGAGGTCGTGTTTGACGCGATCCTTTCCAAGCGGCGCGTCACCGTGTTCGCCGACTATGATGTGGATGGTGGCACCAGCTCGGCCATTCTGGCGCGTTATTTCCGCGCCTGGGGGCAGGACCTTGGCCTCTATGTGCCGGACCGGCTGGAAGAGGGCTACGGCCCCTCTCCGGAAGCCTTCCGTCATCTGAAGGAAACCGGCTCTGACCTCGTCATCACAGTGGACTGTGGCGCGGCGGCTGTCGGCGCGCTGGAAGAGGCGCAACGGATCGGCTTGGACGTGGTGGTGATCGACCACCACCTGATGTCTGGTCATAACCCGCCTGCGCTGGCCCTGGTCAATCCGAACCGGCCTGATGACACATCCGGGCAGGGGCATCTGGCCGCTGCCGGGGTTGTCTTCGTTTTTGTAGCAGCCCTGAACCGGCTCGCACGGGAGCGTGGTATCGCCCCGCCTGAGGGGCTGCCGGACATCATGACCCAGCTGGATCTCGCTGCCCTTGGCACGCTGTGCGATATGGCTCCGCTGCACGGCGTGAACCGCGCCTTTGTGCGTCAGGGCCTGAGCATGCTGTCGCGCGGCCAGAATGAGGGGCTGCGCGCGCTGGCGGAAGTGTCCGGTATCCAGAAGGTCGAGACGGTCTACCACGCAACCTTCATGCTGGGGCCACGCCTCAATGCAGGCGGGCGTGTGGGCGACCCATGGCTGGCGGCGAAGCTGCTGGCCACGGATGACCGCGCTGAGGCGATCGCGCTGGCCGAGCAGCTCCATGCCCTCAATGAGGAGCGCAAAGCCGTCGAGGCGGCCATTCTCGATCAGGCGACGATGCAAGCCGAGAAGGCGCTGGAGAAGAATCCTGACCGTGGCGTGCTGATCGCGGCAGGCGAAGGCTGGCACCCTGGCGTGATTGGTATCGTGGCGGGCCGCCTCAAGGAGCGCTTCCACCTGCCCAGCATCGTGATCGGCTGGGGCAAGGGGCTGGGTCCTGTCGCAAAAGGTTCAGGCCGTTCTGTCACCGGCGTGAATATCGGCGATGCCATTGCCGCGGCTGCGCGAGAGGGTGTGATTCTTTCCGGCGGCGGCCATGCCATGGCTGGCGGGCTTAGCCTGGAGCCGGAACAGCTGGCGAATTTCGATGCGTGGATGGTCGCCCACATGGCGCAGTTCACGGCAGAGCGAACAGCCGCACTCGAACTTCCCGTTGATGCCGTGCTCGCACCGGGCGCTGCATCGCCGGAGCTGGTTGACCGGGTGGCCGAGATCGGGCCGTTCGGTGCCGGGGCGCCGGAGCCTGTGTTTGCCCTGCAATCGGTGCAGGTGTCCTATGCCCGGCAAGTGGGCGCCAATCACTGGAAATTCACTGCAGAGGACGCGTCAGGCCGCCTCGATTGCATCGCCTGGCGGGCCGTTGGTGCGCCGCTTGGGGATGCCCTGCAGCCCGGAAACCGTGTTCATCTCGCGGGCCGCCTCAAGGCGGATGAGTGGAATGGGCGCCGCCGTGTGCAGCTGGATGTCATGGATGCGGCGGGTGCCTGAAATTATGTGCAGAAACCGTCATCATGGTGGCTTGCGCTCCCCGCTCGCAGTGGTTATACGGCCTCTTCTTCGAACCGGTGCGGTCCCTTCGTCTATCGGTTAGGACGCCAGGTTTTCAACCTGGAAAGAGGGGTTCGATTCCCCTAGGGACTGCCAACTTTCTCCACAATTGACCATTAAACGCCCAATTGAGGGCGACGCGGGATTTCGTGTGAAGATCGCGTGACAAGCGCGTTAACATTTCTTACGTTGCGTCATTGGGGAAATAGGGTTGATGACGGGAATAGCAGCAAGATCTGACTCCGAGCCTGACCCTGCACCGGAAGCCGTGCGGGTGATCGGTCGTGTGAAATGGTTCGACAATGCCAAGGGCTATGGGTTCGTCGTGGCGGAATCGACGTCAGACGCAAGCCTCACGGGCGACGTGATGCTGCACATCACCTGCCTGCGTTCCTATGGCGAAACCTATGCCGATGAAGGCGCCCGTATCGTGTGCGATGCGGTGCAGACCGAGCGCGGCTGGCAGACCGCCAACATCATCGAGATGGAGCGTCCCAAGGCTGTCGTGGCGCGTGAGCAGGGCGTGCAGCTGGCTTACGAACCGGTCACGCTGAAATGGTTCAACCGCACGCGCGGCTATGGCTTCGTGCAGCGGGACGGGGATGACAAGGATATCTTTGTCCATGCTGTCGTGCTGCGTAAGGCTGGCTTTGAAGAGATCGAGCCGGGCACAGCGCTGGAGGCCATCATCGAGGATGGCGCCAAGGGCGAGCACGTCAGCAGCATCAAGTCGCTCTGAGCGCGTTTCCAACCGCCACGAATGCTTGCCGCTGGCCGGGGCGGCGGCTAAACCATGCGCATGAAACGCTCTCTTGTCAGCGGCCTTGCCGCCATCGCCTTCGTTCTCACCGCGCCGGCTGCGTTGGCAGAGCTGGAAACCAGCCCGCTGACCATTGAGTCTTCGAACGGTGTTCACGCCTTCACGGTCGAGATTGCCGACGAGCCGGAAGAAATCACCACCGGCCTCATGAACCGCGAAAGCATGGATCCGGATGCCGGCATGCTGTTCGATTTCGGGCAGCCGCGTGAAGCGGCCATGTGGATGAAGAACACGCTGATCCCGCTCGACATGCTATTCATGGCGCCTGATGGCCAGGTGATCGCGATCGCGCGTAACGCCGTGCCGGGATCCCTGCGGACGATTACTCCCGGTGTGCCGGTGAAAGCCGTTCTGGAGCTGAATGGCGGCCGCGCTGAAGAGCTTGGCATCGAGCCGGGCGATGAGGTGATCCACCCTATTTTCGGCAACGCGGACGAATGAGCGAAGACGGTGCGCTGAAACCGCCGCCGCCCGGCTTTGCGCTGCGCCCGACGCGCGGCAAGTTCTCACTACATAATGGCCCGTCCTATCTTGCCTCGGCAGAGGGGGACATACGTTCCGGCATCTGGGTGTTGGACCGCCACTGCAACGGCATGGGCTTCATGCATGGCGGCATGATCTGCGCCTTTGCAGACAGCGCGCTGGCCTGGGCTGTCTGGTCTGTCGCGAACCGGGCCTCTGTCACCATCAAGCTGACCATGGAGTTCATGGACATCGTGCCGGAAGGCACATGGCTGGAAGCACACCCTCAGGTGAAGGGTGTGGACGGAGACCTTGTCCACGTCATGACGGACATCGTGAAGGAAGGCGGCGCGCTGGCCGGGCGCGCCGATGCCGTGTTCCGCTGCCTGCGCCGCCGGAAAACCTGACGCGCCTCAGGCGTTGATGCCCAGTTCCGACAGAGCAAACGCCTTGATCGACTTGTAATCCGCCTTGCCGTTCACCGCGCGGCCGAGATCGTCCTTGAAGAGGATCCGTTTCGGCGCCTTGTAGTGGGCGAGTTTCGTTTTCACGAACTCTTTCAGCGTGTCTTCCTCTGCCGGTCCGTCCAGCGAGACAACGGCGGTGATGGCCTGGCCCCATTTGTCGTCCGGCACGCCGACGACGAGGGCATCCTTCACGGCATCATGCGCCTTCAGGGCTTCCTCTACTTCTTCGGGATAGACCTTCTCGCCGGCTGTGTTGATACAGTTGGAGCCGCGGCCGAGCAGGGTGATCGTGCCGTCCGGCTCCACTGTGCACCAGTCTCCGGGTACGGAGTAGCGCACACCATTGATGGTCTTGAACGTCTTATCGGACTTTTCCGGATCCTTGTAGTATCCGAGCGGCACAGCGCCGCCGCGCGCGATGAAGCCGGCCTCGCCGCTGCCGGGCACCACTTCGCGTCCATCCTCGGTGAAGACCTTGCATTTCGAGCCGATGGTGAATTTCGAGGTTTTCACTTCGCCATCCGCCGTCATGACGGAAGAGCCGAAACCCACGGCCTCAGAGGCGCCGAAACTGTCCGTAAGGGCGGCGTTGGGCATGTGGCGCAGCAGGCCGCGCTTGACCTCGGTGCTCCACATCACACCGGACGAGATCATGCCGACCACCGTGTCCAGCTTGTGCTTGCCCGGATTGGCATCGAGATAGGCTAGCATCGGCTTGCCGAAGGCGTCACCGACGATGGCCATGTTCGTCACGCCCTCGCGCTCGATTGTCTCAAACAGGTTTTCGGGGCTGAAGTGCTTGTTTTCCGTCAGTGTAACGATGGTGCCGCCACCCACCATCGTGCCCATGGCGGTAAACAGGCCCGTGCCGTGCATAAGCGGGCAGGCCGGAATATTGCGCACATGACGGCCCAGCGCCTGGGCGGCCATGACATGCTGCTCGATGTTCTGCGGTACTGGCAGTCCAGCGGCCTCGGCGCCTTCAAGACCAGCCTGGCGCCAGATCTTGTGAGACCACATCACGCCCTTCGGCATGCCGGTCGTTCCGCCCGTATAGAGAAAGAGCTGATCATCGCCGGAGCGCGGGAAGCCCAGCGGGGACGGATCGCCAATCGTCGCGAGGTCTTCATAGGCCACGGCAAAGTCTGCCGTTTCGCCGCCGCCGATCTGGACCCATGTGGTCACACCCGGCAGGCGCGGCTGCACCTTCACCACCTGGTCCATGAATTCGACATCGAAGAACACGACCGTCGCGTCGGAATTGTCGAAGATGTAGAAAAGTTCGTCTTCGAGGTAGCGGTAATTGACGTTCACATGCGTCAGCCGCCCTTTGAAGCAGGCGGCGAGCCCCTCCATGTATTCCGGCTGGTTACGCAGGTAGAAGCCCACCTTGTCGCCGGTCTTCGCCCCGCGGGCCAGCAGGTTGCGGGCCAGTCTGTTGGACCGGGCCGTCATGTCCGGCCAGCTGATGCGCCGGTCGCCATGGATCAGGGCAATATCGTCCGGCCCAAGCGCTGCGCCGACGGCGTCCAGCAAGTCACCGAGATTCCAGAAATCTGCTTCGCTCATACGTTCCTCCTCCGCATGCTGTCCGTTGAGTGTCTGCCGCTTGCGGGCAGGGCCGGTCTTTGAGCCAGCTTGAACTTCGGACAGTTACAGGGAGATCGTACCAGCGCCGCAGCGCCCATCAATGGCCAAAACAAAGGCGGCCCCCCGAAATCGGAGGGCCGCCCTAACGTCATTCCGCGAGGGAATAGGTGGTCTGGCTTAGAAGCCCATGCCGCCCATGCCACCCATGCCGCCCATGTCCGGCATGCCGCCAGCAGCTTCCTTCTTCGGAGCTTCGGCAATGGAGGCTTCCGTCGTGATCAGCAGGCCGGCCACCGAAGCAGCGTTCTGCAGGGCCGAGCGGACAACTTTCACCGGATCGATCACGCCCATGGCAACCAGGTCGCCATATTCTTCGGTCTGGGCGTTGAAGCCGTGCGAGCGGGTCTTGTTCTGCAGGATCGTGTTCACGACCACAGAGCCTTCGACGCCGGCGTTTTCGGCGATCTGGCGAACCGGAGCTTCGAGCGCCTTGCGGACGATGTCGATACCGGCCTTCTCGTCGTCATTGTCGCCAACAACGTCGATGTTCTTGGAGGCGCGGAGCAGGGCCGTGCCGCCACCCGGGACGATGCCTTCTTCGACAGCGGCGCGGGTTGCGTTCAGGGCGTCATCGACGCGGTCCTTACGCTCTTTCACTTCGACTTCGGTTGCACCGCCGACCTTGATCACGGCAACACCGCCAGCGAGTTTCGCGAGGCGTTCCTGCAGTTTCTCACGGTCATAGTCGGACGAGGTGTCGTCGATCTGCTTGCGGATCTGGGACACGCGGGCTTCGATGTCTTTCTTCTTGCCTGCGCCGTCGACGATGGTCGTGTTGTCCTTGTCGATGGAAACGCGCTTGGCTTTGCCCAGCATGTCCATCGAGATGTTTTCCAGCTTGATGCCGAGGTCTTCGGAGATGACCTGGCCGCCGGTGAGGACAGCGATGTCCTGCAGCATGGCCTTGCGGCGGTCGCCGAAGCCCGGAGCTTTCACGGCAGCGATCTTCAGGCCGCCACGCAGCTTGTTGACCACCAGCGTTGCCAGGGCTTCGCCGTCGACGTCTTCAGCGATGATCAGCAGCGGCTTCTGCGACTGAACCACGGCTTCCAGGATCGGCAGCATCGGCTGCAGGCTGGAGAGTTTCGACTCGTGCAGCAGAACCAGAACGTCATCCAGCTCGACAATCATCTTGTCCGGGTTGGTGATGAAGTACGGCGACAGGTAGCCGCGGTCGAACTGCATGCCTTCAACAACGTCGAGTTCGGTTTCGAGAGCCTTGGCTTCCTCGACCGTGATGACGCCTTCGTTGCCGACTTTCGCCATGGCTTCAGCGATCATCGCACCGACTTCGGTTTCGCCGTTGGCGGAGATGGTGCCGACCTGGGCGATCTCTTCGTTGGTTTTGACCTTTTTGGCGTGATGCTTGAGGTCCGACAGGACTTCTGCAACGGCCTTGTCGATGCCGCGCTTCAGGTCCATCGGGTTCATGCCGGCGGCAACGCGCTTCATGCCTTCGCGGACGATGGCCTGAGCAAGAACCGTTGCGGTCGTGGTGCCGTCACCGGCGACGTCGTTCGCCTTGGAAGCGACTTCGCGCAGCATCTGTGCGCCCATGTTCTCGAGCTTGTCTTCCAGCTCGATTTCTTTTGCGACGGTGACGCCGTCCTTCGTGGTGCGCGGGGCGCCGAAGGATTTTTCGATCACGACGTTACGGCCTTTCGGGCCGAGCGTGACTTTCACGGCGTTGGCCAGCGTGTCGACGCCCTTGAGCATCTTTTCGCGGGCGTCAGCGCCAAAAACTACGTGTTTTGCAGCCATTTCGAGTTTCCTCTTTGAATTTGCTGTATTTGTGGAAAGCGTTCAGGGGCGGAGATTACTTCTCCAGCACACCCATGATGTCGCTCTCTTTCATGATGAGCAGGTCTTCGCCGTCGATTTTGACTTCGGTGCCGGACCATTTGCCGAACAGGACGCGGTCGCCCTTTTTCACGTCCAGCGCGATGACTTTGCCGTCGTCGCCAACAGCACCTTTACCGACTGCGACGATCTCACCTTCCTGCGGCTTTTCCTTGGCCGTGTCGGGGATGATGATGCCGCCCTTGGTTTTATCTTCTTCCTTGACGCGACGTACGACGACGCGGTCGTGCAGGGGACGAAGTTTCATGGCTTTTGCCCTCTAATCTTGAAATGCGAGTTTAGATTGATCTCACGGAGTCAGCTGCCAGCAGGGACGGCTTAGCACTCACCCTTGCTGACTGCTAACGGTGGTGCGGAGGTAGGGCGCAGACCTCGGAGCGTCAACAGGATTGTTGTGAAATTTTTGCCAGCAAACGGCCTTCCTGGCAGTGAATTTGGCTCAGCTGGGACCGGGGGGAGAGGCCGCCGGGCAGGCTGTATTGCCAAAGTCTGAAGCCCTGACGTCAAATTTCCCGGCCAGGTTTCGCCGCGTAGTAGCCATTCTGTGTAACAGTCGCTGCAATTCCCAAGCAGGAGATGGGGGCACATGAGCGCATACGCCCGTGATATAAAGGACTCGCTGACATTCTTTGTATTTGTCGCAACGACGGCCCTGTGCCTGTCGTTCACCTTTTCGGTCTTTGTTTACAGACTGGGAGTGCTCGACGATCCGCAGCGTTTCCTCATTGCCAATCTCGTGGCTGCCGCGTGTGTTGCCATTCCCACGGCGACGATCGCCTCCCAGCATGAATTCCAGCTGAAGCGCTACCAGCGCCAACTCGAATCCCTGGCTTCGACTGACCCGCTGACCGGTCTCATGAACCGCCGCTCGTTCCGCCTCGCCGCCGAAGACGAGACGCTGCGCCAGCGCCGTTCGCACAGCATGGCGGCTGTCGTCCTGTTCGACCTCGACGAGTTCAAGCGTATCAACGACCTGCATGGCCACCAGACCGGGGATGCCGTGCTGAAGCGGATTGCCGAAATTGCCTATTCCGAGCTGCGGGGCCCGTTCGACAAGCTTGGCCGCTGGGGCGGGGAGGAATTCGTGATTCTGCTCTCCAACGTCAATCGCGACCAAGCCTGGCTGGTCTGCAACCGCCTGCGCGAACGCCTTGCGCAGACTGTCATCGAGGAAGGTGGCAAACAGCTGTCGGTCACGGCCAGCTTTGGCTACGAAATGCTGACAGCCGACTCCTCGCTAGACCGGGTGTTGGAGGCTGCGGACCAGGCACTTTACGTGTCGAAAACCTCAGGCCGGAACCGCATCACCTATGCCGGACCGCGCCTCGCCGCATCGGCCTAGCTGTCCGGGCTGGATTTGCGTATCCCCGCACGGCATGAAGGTGTGAAGGGGGATAGGCCATGGCCATCGGCAAAGACGACATCAGTACTGCGATCCACAATGCCCGCCCGCTGAGCGAGCTGGCCCATATGCGGCCGGAGTTCGCCGATGTGGTGCGCATCTGGGAAACCGAACTCGCCCCCGAGCTGGACACACGCGAAGCACTCCGCAAGCAGACCATCGCGCGAGCCAAATCCCGCACCATGGTCGGTGTCCTCGTGGCCCTGCCGGTTGTCATTGTCATGATGTTCCTGTCGGGCGGGGCGGGCTTTTTCTTTCCGCTGTCCTTCTTTGTCGGAGCGGTCATCGTGATCCTCGCATCCGGCTTCGACTGGCTGAAAGTCTATTCGATGAAGTCCCAGACCAAGGATCTCATCCTCAGCACGGCGTGCCGGCCTTTCGGTTTCCGCTACAAGACCCTGCACCCGGACCTTTCGGGCATTGAGGACTTCCAGTCCCTGAAAACACGCGGTGAGCAATTGATGGAAGCCATCAGCGGCCCGCAGACCGGCGAGGCGCACACTCTCTCCACCGTATTCGGTGACATCAAGGTCACCACGCATGATGCAGCGGGCAGCCCACCGCCGACACAGGCCTATCAGGTCCTGAAGGATGCTGCGCTGTTGCCGGGCCACAGCAAGCGCAATTTCGAGGACCTGATCGAGGGCGAGCGCGCGGGCGCGAAATTCGCTCTCGTAGAGGCCAAGCTCGATACCGGTGGGAAGAACAGCCAGACCGTCTTCCAGGGCATCCTGATCCATATCGAATATCCGCAACGCTTTTCCGGGCGTACACTGATGGCCCGATCCGGATGGTGGAAGCGGGGCAAGGGCGCGGGCGACCTGCAGAAGGTCAGCCTTGTCTCCCGTGAGCTGGACGAGGCCTTCACCGTCTATTCCAGCGATCAGGTCGAGGCACGCGCGCTCCTGTCTCCGGATCGTATGGAGCGGCTGATCGCGCTGGAGCGTCACTTCTCCGGCGGCAAGCTGCGCGGCCTGTTCGATCAGGGCCATGTGACACTCGCCCTGGAGGCGGATAACCAGTTCGAGGCTGGCTCTGTCTTCCAGCCGCTGACAGACCCGCGCCGATTCTCTTCTGCACTGTCGGAACTCGGCCTTGTCTGCGACCTGATCGACGGCTTCCTTACCCGCGAATGGGTGCAGGGCCGCCTCTAGCCGCCAGCCGGGTGGCGCGCCTTCAGGCAGAGTGCATATAATCGGGCAGGTCCTTCTGCCGGAGCTTGCCGCTGGCAGGGCGTCATGGATTAGGTGTCGGCGTTCAAGTGTCCAATCATGGCCAGGAGTGTCCGACATGATCTCATCCCTTCGTGCCCTTGGTGCAGTTATTGCCGTTCTCGGCTTTGGCGCCCTGCCAGCCGTGGCTGACGACCATGTGGAAGAGGCCACGGTCGCAAGCCTGGAGGAATGGGTTTCCTTCCTGCGCATGCCGAACGTGACCAAACAGTCGACCGCGGACATCCGGGCCAATGCCGACTGGATCGAGGCGACTTTCCAGCGCTACGGCTATGAAGCCCGCCAGCTTGAGGATGGTGAGACCCCAATGATCTATGCCGCCTGGCCGGATCAGTTGCCGGGCCGCAAGACGATCCTGTTCTACGCCCATATGGACGGGCAGG
The DNA here is from genome assembly GCA_041398445.1 of Hyphomonas sp. GTDB lineage: Bacteria > Pseudomonadota > Alphaproteobacteria > Caulobacterales > Hyphomonadaceae > Hyphomonas. Next base: position 168,620 of record JAWKUR010000003.1, read on the forward strand.
CCGTCCATCCGGAGGAATGGGACCAGGAAAGCCCTTGGTCGCCGGTTCTGAAGACATTTGAAGACGGGGAATGGAAGCCGCTGCCGCTGGAGCGCCTCCTCTCGGGAGAAGCCGCCCCGGATGACCGTCTCTTCGCCCGCTCCGCTGCGGACGACAAGGCACCGATCCTGATGCTGCTGGCGGCGATGAACGCGCTGAAGGCCGAAGGGCTGGAGCCGGCTGTGAACATCAAGATCCTCCTCGATTCCCATGAGGAGGGCGGCCCGCCGACACTGGGCGATGTCGTGAAGCGCAACGCAGACCTGCTGGCCGCCGATGCCGTGATCATGCTGGATGGGCCAATGCACATCTCCAATCGCCCCACGGTCGTCTATGGTCACAGGGGCGGGGCAGGGTTTGAGCTTACGGTCTATGGGGCGCGTACGGAACTGCACTCCGGCCACTATGGCAATTACTCGCCCAACCCGGCGCAGCTGCTGGCGAGCCTCCTGTCCACGTTCAAGGACGATTGCGGCCGCGTGACGGTCGAGGGCTTTTATGACGGGGTCGTTTTCGACGAGGAAACGCAGGCGGCCTTCGCCTCGGTGCCGGATGACGAGGCCGCGATCAACAAGCGTATCGGCATTGCCGAAGCAGATTGCGTCGGCCAGACCTATCAGGAAGCGATCAACTATCCTTCTTTCAACATTGCTGGCCTGAAGGCTGCCGATGTCGGCGCCTCCCGCCGCACGATCATTCCGGAAAGCGCCACGGCGGCCATTGGCATGCGGACGGTTCCGGCCACGCCGCCAGAGCGTCTCCTGGCTCTGGTCCGCGCCCATATCGAGGCGCAGGGATACCATCTGGTCGATGGCGAACCGACCGAGGAAGAACGGATGACCTATCCGCGTCTGGCCTCCATGTCGGGCGGGCGCGGCAGCAAGGCGCTGCAGACTCCCTTGTCGGCTCCCGTCGGCAAATGGATCGTTGCTTCCCTCACCGAGACCTTCGGTGAAGCCCCCGTGCGCATTCCGCTAATGGGCGGGTCCGTGCCGACCTCCGGTCTTCTCTCGCTGGGCGCGCCGATCATGCTGCTGCCGCTGGTCAATGCCGACAACAACCAGCATGCCTCGAACGAGAATATGCGGATCGGGAATTACTATACCAGCGTGCAAACCCTGCACGGCCTGTTCCTGACGCCATTCGAGGTGGGAACTGAGACTGAGAGCAACTGAGCAATGCGGCAAGGGGGATAGGTCCACGCCTATCCCTCATGGCCTCTTGCTGGAGCGCTGTGCTTTCAAGGCGGAAGAAGTGGCAATGGCGCCCTCTATCCTCCCGGATAGACCGCCATGCCACGCTCTGCCCCATGACAGACCTCACCGATTTTCTCTCCCATGCCTGGAAAACGCTTGCCTACGCCATCGCGAAAGTTGGCGTGCATGCGGACCTGCACCAAGTGCCGGAGCGGATTTCCAAAACGATGAAGCGGCGCGTGTCCGCAGAGCTGAAACGCCTCGCCGTGCTGCTCCGCCGTCTGATCTTCCTCATGGCGCTGCAGGTGGAACTCGCGCCGGTGAAGCCGCGCATCGGCTCGAACTATTTCGAGAAGACCGAAAGCGAGGCAAAGAAGAAGACCTGCACCTTCTCGCTCATGCCCACGGTAGCGGGCGAAACGCCTTGCTTCCTGCGCGGGCCTCAAACCGTACCTGATCGCGGGCCTGTGCTGGCCGAACCACTGATCGACCGTTGGCAGGCCATGCTCGAAACCTTGAAGAACGCGCAACGCCGCGCGAAGTGCCTTGCCCGTACACTGCAACGCCACAAGGCCGAAGGTGAACCGAAGCCCTACATTGTTCCGATCCCCAATACGCACAGCTTTCCTGCTGATCTCGCCCTCATCTCGGGTGGCCTCACCGTGCAGCTGATCGAAGCGCTAAAAGACTGGCCGGACTCCAGCTGATATCACCCACAATCAGGCCCATTTGCCGGAGCGCCAGGGGCGTTTCCGGGTAAAAGTGCTGGGCTCAGCGCCTCACATCGAACTTGTCGGTCTTCCGGTCGCCCATCAACATGCGCTGTTCGAGACTGCGCCGCAGGGCCGCGTAATAGGCTTCAAGGAAGGCGAGGTCGGTCTCGCCCGTCTGAGCGGTCCATCCGATCTTGGTGCGGATCCGCTCGGCGACCTGGCGCTTGATGTCGGCGGTCGACTGGCGCAGCACATCTTCCAGAACGTGCAGCTCATGGATGCCATAGGCATCGGCTTGCGCCGGGGTGAAGGCGAACATGGCATTGCGCGGCGCGTCGGCAGAGACCTGCGCAATGTCTCCCATCAGCTGCACTTTCGGCGCCTTGATCACCCAGGTGCCCGCAATCAGGTCTCCCACGCGCAGCTTGTCCTTGTTGAAGACAGGGAAGAACAGGAACACGCCGGACCAGAGCAGACCGAACAGGGCCATCCAGGCATTCAGCTGGTCCCCGCCCATCAGCAGGAACTGGATCGGCAGGCCGACCTCGATCTCGCGGGTAAAGTTCCGGGCCAGCACGGCATTGGCGGTCAACCGGCCGCCATCGCGGGAAGCAACCCGCAGGCCCAGCGCCCGCTTGCCCGGCGTCGCCGCCTTCCGGCCGATCTCGAAGAAGATGTAGTAGAAGTTCCGGACGAAGAAATAGAACACCAGCCAGAAGGCAAAGGCGATATTCCAGTTCTGGAACCCCATGGAGGACACCGCAAAGCTGAGCCCCAGCAGCGTGCCGACCACGATCGCCCACTGGATCGCGACATCGATGGCAAAGGCACCGGCCCGCTCTGCCGCAGTGGCGAGCTTCAGGTGAAGCTGCGCGCCTTCCGGCGTGACCATCACGCGCACCATCTTGTTCAGCCGCTGCGTCTCCGCAATTCGCGCACGGCGCCGGCGGGCGGCCTCGATGTGTACCTGCATCTCGGGCGTGATGGCCTGCGCGCTCATGTGCCGGGCCTCCGACGAGGCAGGTAGAAGTAGAGCAGCCAGAAGACCAGTGTCGTACCCGCAATGGCATAGCGGATCGTGTCGGAATTGATCAGCTGCCGCCCGAAGCTCTCCAGCACGGCGGCGATGATCAGCATGATCACGCAGCCCATGGCGATGGTGGCCGCTTTCCGTCCGGAATCCCGCGCTGAAGCGAGGCGGGACTTGCGGCCCGGAAACGCTACGGCGCCGCCTATGACAAACCCGCCAGCCCCCGCAAGGACGATGGCGAACAATTCGGTCGCGCCATGGATCATCAGCCAGCCCGTGAACTCATAGCCAAGTCCCTTGTCCCAGAAGACCGCATACATCGACCCCAGGATGACGCCGTTCCACACCAGCAGCCAGGCCGTCGGAATGCCGAAGGCAAAGCCGAGCGCAAAGGCGAAGAGGGCGATCTGGGCATTGTTGTTGAACAGGAAGCCCGCAAAGGCGGTCAGCCTGTCCTGCCCGATGTCGCCGGGTTCGGTGTAGATGGTGGACAGCAATTCTTCCACGCTGGCATCCGGCGTACGGATCTCGCCGAAGGTCTGGTCGTGAATGGTCCAGTACCAGTCCATGTCCTGTAGGCAGAGGAAGAAGGCGAGTGCCGCGCCGCCGAACAGGAACAGGGCGGCCAGGATGGTGGAGAAGACAGCCCCGCGCACAGCCTCCGGCCAGTCGATGCGAATGAACTGCGCCATCCGCTCGCCCATGGAAGTGCGGGCGCCATAGACATAGAAATAAGCCCGCGTGCAGAGCCCTTCGAGATAAGTGATGACGTTCTGGTCCAGAGAGATGGACCGGGCGACCGAGAGGGAAGAGACCGCCTGCCTGTAAAGATGCGGCAGGGCCATCATGTCTTCGTCCGACAGTGCCTTCACGCCGGAATTCTCCGCGCGGGTGAGGATCCGGTCCAGCTTGCGCCAGTCGGACTCGCGCTCCTCGCGGAAGCGGTAGGACTTCAGCATGTCGCTCACAGCATGTCCCTCCTCTTGATCTCAAGGTAACGCGAGATCAGCGCGCCGCCGAAATGTTCGGGCCGCGTCTCGATGATCTGCACGCCCATCCGTTGCAGGCGGCGCAGCACGACATCGCGCTCTGACAGGAGATTGCCCGCGATGACCGCGCGGCTCACATCCTCGGTCGTCTCTGGTGCTGCGTCAGCCATGGAGGAGAGGGCCTCATCCTCGAAGGTGGCGAACAGGACTAGGTGGCGGTCTGTCAGGCGGCGGACATTCTCCAGCATCAGCTCGGCGGAAATCGTGTCGACGAAATCGGAGAAGATGATGATCAGGCTGCGCCGTTCCAGTTGGCTGGCCAGAGTCGAAAGGGCGAGGGTGAAGTTGGACTCCTCCGCCGAATAATCCAGCCGCGCCGCAAGGCTCTGCATCCGGGGGAAGCTGCGCGAGCCGGACAGGAAGCCGCTGGCAAGGCCCGGCCTGGCATCGAAACCGTAATACATCGTCCGGTCGCCATTGCGCAGCGAGACATAAGACAGGAGGAGGCCTGCATTGATGGCCCGGTCGATCTTCGGCACGCCGCCCAGCGGCTCGCTCATCAGGCGGCCGGTGTCGAAGGCGAGGACAATATTGTGGTTGCGCTCGGTGCGGAATTCCTTGGCAAGCAGGTGACGGTGGCGGGCCGAGTGCTTCCAGTCGATGGCGCGGCGGTCCATCCCGGCAGTGAATTCGCGTAAGGCGTCGAACTCGCTGCCGTCGCCGCGCTCGATCTGCGTCTTGATGCCGAATTCGGCATCGCGGGAGAACAGGCGGACGGCTTCGTCCTTCACCCAGCGGATGTTGGGTGTAACGACAATCTCAGTCTCAAGCTGATGGGTGTAACGCTTCTGGATAAGGCCCAGCGGTCCCTGCCAGCGGCACCAGAGCCGGACCAGCTTTGCCGTGCCCCGGCGCAGCGGCGTGAGCGTGAATTCATAGCGGCGCTCATTTCCCTCCCACCCGCGCAGGCCGCGTGTCGGCGGGTCTTCCAGCAGCTCATTGGTTTCCAGCTGCACCTCCAGCCGTGCGGGCAGTGCGCCGCGTGCAAAGCGGAAGGTTACCGGCAGGGGATCGCTGTCGCCTGCATAGAGGATCGGCGGTGCGTCGACGTCGACTTCAAATGCGCGCAGGGCCGGGCCGATCATCGCGTCCAGCAGCATTAGTCCGCCGGTCAGCGCAATCCAGCCCGCGGAGACGATCCACAGGTCCGGGCGCAGCAAGGCGATGCCGACCATGATCGGCAGGCCGAGCAGCATCAGGAAGATTGCGCGGGCGGTTGGGGAAATCACCGGGGTGCCGCCGTCTGCTCGATAATGGCAGCGAGCGTTTCCTCTGTCGTGCGGCCTTCGATCTCAGCCGCAGGAGAGAGCAGGATACGGTGGCGCAGCGTCGGCAGCGCGAGCGTCTTCACATCATCCGGGATGACGAAGTCGCGCCCGTCGAGCGCAGCGCGAGCGCGGGCGGCGGTGGCGAGCGCGGCGGCCGCGCGGGGGCTGGCCCCGGTTTCAAGTGCCGGTGATGTGCGTGTGGCGCGGACGATGTCCACGACATAGCCGATCACGTCGTCCTGGATCTTCGTGGCGGCGACGGAAGCAACTGCCGCGTCGAGCTCGTCCGCCGCGATCACGGCTTCGACGCCGAAGGCGGCCGGCGTTTTCATCCCGGTGCGGGTGCCGTGCTGGGCAACGATGGCGAATTCCTCCTCGCGGGAGGGATAGTCGAGCGTGTGTTTGAACAGAAAGCGGTCCAGCTGGGCTTCGGGCAGCGGGTAAGTCCCTTGCTGCTCGATCGGGTTCTGCGTGGCGATCACCATGAAGCGCGGGTTCAGCGAGTAGGACTCACCATCAATGGTCACTTTGCGCTCCTGCATCGCTTCCAGCAGGGCGGCCTGTGTTTTCGGCGGGGTCCGGTTGATCTCGTCTGCCAGCAACAGGTCTGTGAAGATCGGGCCCTTGGTGAGGGTGAACTGGTTGGTCTGGAAGTTGAACAGGTTCGTACCCAGAACATCGCCGGGCATCAGGTCCGGTGTGAACTGGATGCGGCCAAAGTCCAGCGAGATGGAGCGGGCAAAGCATTGCGCCAGCAGCGTCTTGGCCGTGCCGGGTGGGCCTTCGAGCAGGACATGGCCGGAGGAGAACAGTGCCGTCAGAAGCAGGTCGACTGTCGTGTCCTGGCCGATCACGGCCTTGCGGACTTCGCCTCTGATGCGCCCTGCGAGCGCGCGGATGTCAGCTGGGGTCATTCATGGATCTCCTGAGAATATCGCGGCGCCAGCGCCAGAGGTCGCGGGCTTTGTGCATCAAGTCTTCGCGGCTCGCGGCAGGCGCTTTCAGGCCTGCTTCGATCTGCGAGAAGGTTTTGCCGGAGGTTTCCTCCGGACCGAGACGGTCGAACAGTTCCGACAACTGGGCTTCGGTCAGGTTCCGCGGCGCGCCGATCTGGCGGGCAAGGCGCCGGCGGATAAGGGACAGATAACCCGGCGCCATCCGCGTCTCGCGCCGCGCCATGGAGACAAGTCCGGCGGAATTGTCGGCCAGCGCCTGCTTGCCAAGCGCGATGGCGCGGGTTTCGCGGGCAGGTGGGCCAAAGCGGATGGCGGCGGCCCAGCCCAGCAGGATGGCCGCGGCAAATGCCACCAGCGTCACACCCAGGAAGGGGATGTCGAACATCATCTGAAGCAGATTTTCAGAGCGGGTGAAGCCATGAAGCGTTGCATCAAAGATGATGGGTTCTTCTGCGTCATAGCGCATGGAGTTCAGCATCAGCATGGCGAAGCGGGCATTCTCCCGCTCGGCCAGGCCGAATGTGTTGATCATGTCCGGATCGGAAAGGATGTAGACTTCACGGCCAGGAACTTGCGAGAGAAGGGCGCCGTCGTCCGTGGCAATGACCGGGTCCAGCTCATCCGATTGCAGCAGCTGCAGCTTCAGGTCCGGTTTCAGCGCCATGGAGCCGAAAGGTGTGGAGACGCGTGCAGGCACAACTGTGCGGGTTATCGTGGCCTCGATGCCAAGGCTTTCCAACAGGCTTTCGATTGAGCCTTCTGTGGCGAGGTCTGTGTCTTTCTGCCGGGCCGGATTGCTCCAGTCGGTCATGCCGGACCATTTCGGCAGCACAATCAGTGTATCTTCCTGAAGGTCGTAGTCTTCCAGCGCCTTGTGCATGCCGCGCGGGGACAAAGTGAGCACCATGAGGCCGTAATGGCCATCCAGATTGCTTTTGAACCGGGAGACCTCAACCGGATAACCTTGTGCTTCCAGCAATTGGACGAAGCCATTGTAGCCGATGGCTGATGTGGAATAGGGGTGATCGCCCGCCCGGTCCCGGTCGCGCAGTTCCGGCGCCCAGCCTGCCAGCACCATGATCGCCCCGAAGGAAAACACGGCGACGGCGATCAGGATCGCAACCGTGCGGATCGCGAAGGGAGAGGCGGAAGCCTGCGTCGTGCCGCTCATGCCCAGCCCTCCCCGAATGCGAAATCCTCATAGGAGGCGCGCGCCTCATGCCAGCCTTCGGCATCCACGGGTCGGCCGCCGAAGAAGCTGCGTTCGACAATGACGATGATCGGGCCAAGGCCGCGCTTTGCCCGCTCGGGCAGATGCTGCAGGCCGCCGATTTCCCGTGCGGTGAGTGATTTTGGAACGCCGCCTTCCAGGCGCGTCTGGATGTCCTCGATGGAGCGGAAGAGGAGCAGGTGCACGGCTTCGGCAAACTTGCCCGCCTTTGCCAGCGCGTCTGCTTCCTCCAGCAGGCCGCGCGCCATAGCAGCATCCGGCCGGACGTCGATCAGGATGTCATCGCCCTCATCCACCTTGCCTTTGCCAGACTTGCCGAAACGGACCCGGATGGCTTCGCCAAACAGGAAATAGAGGAAGCCGAGCACGACCACCGCGATCATGCCGTAGAACAGGAATTGGAAGAGTGGCGACAGGCCGCTCAACAGGTCGCGCAGCCATTTCAGCCAGGGCGGCGGCGGATTGGGCGGCGGCAGCTTTTCGGCTTCCCATTCAGGGCGTTCCAGCTGCAGGTCCCTGCGTTTCACATAATCGGCATGCGCGCGGTCCAGCGCGTCGAGATCTGTCTGCGGCCGCCAGTCGTCATCATAAGCGTCGTCATATTCAAAATCATCGGTGAAACCGTCATTGATGATTGGGTCATCGGTTTGCGATTCCGCGGCGATGTGGCCGGCATGGGCCGGATGCGGGTTATCCTGTGCCGCCGCGCACCCTATGGGCGCAAATCCGGCGAACAGGCAGGCGAGCGCAAGGGCAGTTCCTGTCCTCAACCTCAACCCCACCGGATACTCCTTCTTCTGGCAACCAGATCGCCAGTCTTCCCGCAACGACTATTTCAGAGGTCGCAGCAGCCATCAACGCCCTATTGCGAAGCGTGTCAGCGACACCGATATAGCGCGGCCAAGGCAGATATGAGGCGAACCATGGACAAGGCGGCGGTCTATCGCGACCTGAAAGCGGAAATTGAAAGCGTTGTCGCGGGTGAGACCTCTGTTACGGCCCGCTATGCGACGGCCAGCTGCCTGCTGGCACAGGCTTTCCGGCCCCGCTTTTTCTGGACCGGCTTTTATGTGGTGGACCCGCTGAAGGAGCGGGAACTGGTCGTCGGGCCTTACCAGGGCACACTTGGTTGCCTGCGTATTCCGTTCGGCAAAGGCGTTTGCGGCCATGTCGCGGCGACGGAAGAGCCGATCATCGTGCCTGACGTGCATGCCTTCCCGGGTCATATCGCCTGCGATTCTGCGACCAATTCTGAGATCGTGCTGCCGGTGTTCGACGGAGAGGGCAAACTCGCCGCTGTGCTGGATGTCGACTCGACAGAACCGGATGCTTTCGATGACGTCGACCGCGAAGGCCTCGCGGCTATATGCGAGATCCTACTCGTCGCCTGATTTCGGCACGGTCGTCATCAGTGTCGCTTCATAGGGCGCTTCCATGGAGGTGGCGCGGGTGACGGCGTCGATACGGTCGATCAGGTGCTCTTCCAGAATGTCGAGCTTGCGGGCGCGAACACCAGCGACGGTCAGGATCTCATGGTCCAGCACCTGCCATTCGTCCTCGTTCGGGTCGTAGGCTGGCCAATCCGGAAGACCGGGGCCGTTCGGGTCTCCCGTCCGGGCGAAATTGGTCCAGTAGGCCTGCATCGCTTCGGCAAGTTTCTCGTCCTTGTCGGACATGGGCAGAAGCGGGAAGGAGGAGCCGAAGACGAAGGGGATTTCCGATCCGTGATATGCGCCGATTGTTTGTGACCGGTCAGGCGTCGCGCGCGTGAAGAAATACATCCAGGTCGGATTGCCCGCCGTCGCGTTGGCTTTACTCAGGAAACGCATGTGGACGCCGAACATGTCGTCGCCCAGCATGTCGGTTGCGCCTGCGTCCCAGGTTTCCGGCTTGTCCATGCCGTAAAGGGCCTGCAGCGCCTTGGCCGGGTTTTCTCCGAAGACTTCAGCCAGCTTCTGTTCCCGTTCCTCGAAACTGCCAGCCATGTTGTAGGCAAGTACGGTCGGTGACTGGAAGGCGCGGTAGAACAGGCTGCCTTCATCGGCATTGTAACCGGCCAGGACCGGCACTTTCGGCGCATCGCCGGACCGGATGGTGGCGCCAATGGTGCGCGGAAGGACTTTGCCGTCGACATTGGGAAGGAAAGAGCTGACCAGATCCGGACGCTGTTCTGTTCGTGTGATGATGGAGGCGGCCGGAATAGCCCGCAGGTCGGCTGCCGTGGCGGCCTTTCCGGCAAACGTGCTGAGGAATTCCTCCCCGGCGGACTCAGCGCTGCGGGATCCAGGCAGGGGCGCGTCTGACAGGTAGTTGGAATTGTAACTGCTGGTGCCGCTTTCCAGGATAGCCTTGTGATACAGGCCATCTGCCAGCGGCGTCGCCATCAGCTCACTGATGGATTGAGCACCCGCGCTCTCGCCGAAGATGGTGACATTGTCGGGATCGCCACCGAAGGAGCGGATATTGTCGCGCACCCAGCGCAGTGCGGCGACTTGATCCAGCAGGCCATAATTGCCGGATGTGCCGGCTTCTTCCGTGAGGGCCGGGTGGGCGAGGTATCCGAACGGGCCGAGCCGGTAATTGAAGGTGACCAGCACGACGCCATTTTCGACCAGAGCATTGGCCTGGTAGATCTCTGTCGATCCGGCGCCTGCCTGGTGTGAGCCGCCGTGGATCCAGACCATGACCGGAAGCAGAGTCTGACCACCCACATTGGACGTGCGGACATTGATGAAGAGGCAGTCTTCGGCTTCAGCCGGTGCGGGCATGGCCGCCATGTATTTCTTGGCGGCGAAACGCTTCCACGAGGGCATGCCAGCCCCTTCGAAGATCCGGTCGACAAAGCCACTCATCCCTTTTCGGGATTGCAGGCATTCCGGGCCGAAAGCGCGCACATCACGAGGCATGGCGCCCCATTGCGTCGGGGCCGTCGGTGCCGCCCAGCGCCGGGCTGTGGCATAGGGAATGCCATTGTAGACCTGAATATCGGAATTGTTTGCGTCGATGCCGCCTAGCACGAGCCCCTGGTTAATTCTCAGAGGTTCAGCCAGGGCAAGCGGCTTTGCCGGGGCGGTGAATTTGAACCACCCCCACACGCCTGCTGCGATCAGCAGAAAAAACAGAATAATACTAAGGCGCTTCATGTAATCTACCCGGCCCCACACCGTGCAATCACTATACCAGAGGAGATGGGGGTGTCACCGAACTGTCCCTTGTTTAACCATGAGAATCCCACCGCCGTGTTAATGAAGACACAAGATTGCACGTCACAGGGGAATTGTGGGGTCCGTGAAGGCCTTTTTCGCCTCACTTCATGCTTTGAGTACGGCTGATACAAGACGCGACAAGGGTGCTGCTCTGTTCTGAGGCGGCCTTTCACATCGGGAAGCCGGGATAGACCGCACTCTACTTCCCGAGAATGCCCTCGGCACGGACTGGGCGTGTGGTCAGCAATTCCTGGCAAAGCAGGCCGGCCTCCCGATGACGGCTCATGGCTTTGTAGTCCGGATGATTGAGCGTGGCGATGAAGGCCTGCCGGTTTGGAAAGAACATCACCATGACAGCATCCCAATCGCCATTGCCGATGAAATAGCGCTCGACCGCCCCCATCAGCAGGCACTTCCCGCCAACTTCCGCTACCGCAACGCCGAAAGAATCTGCATAGCGCTGGTAAGCCACGCTGCCCGGTTCATCCGTGCCGTGTTCAGGGTCTTCAGGCTGGTATTCCGCTTTGACGCGGAACTTCAGAATATTCACCTGGGCGATGGGGCCATCGAACGGATCATCCCGGAAAGCACGGAACTGGTCGGCAGTTGGCTGGAAAGCTGGCATGGCGTGTCCTCTCTATGTTTTGCTGTGCGGACGCAGCTCCGGGTGACGTATGAAATGGCGCTCAGCGTAGAACAGGGCCGCAGCGTGTAGCGCATGTTGAACCTCCAGGGTGCCATAGTCCAGAAATTCGGTATACGGCATTTCAAGGACCTCAATCTCTTCGTTCGGGTCGAGGTCTTGCGCGGATGTCAGGGTGCAGCCCAAGGCGAGATAATAATGAAGCCGGTTGTTTTGTGTTGCCGGGTTTGGATAGCACGTCCCGACATGGTGCATTTCGCACGGTGTGTATCCCGTCTCTTCGCGCAGCTCACGGGCACCGACCGCAGGCCAGTCCAATTCGCCAGGATCTGACACGCCACCCGGCAAGCCGAGTGTGAAGACACCTGCAGCATGCCTGTATTCTCTGACCAGTATGACATTTCCTGCATCCGTGAGCGGAATCACGGTCACCCAGTCAGTCAGTTCTGTCACGTGGTAGGCTTCAACAATGTGACCGTCATCACGCATGCACCGGTCCGTACGAAGGCCCATGAAGCGGTCCCGCATCACCTGTCTGGATGAAAGAATGGTCCATGGTTTCATCTCATTTCACCGTAGCCATTCGGGCAAGCTTCGCCAGGAGTAGAAGCCAGGGCAGGGCGTGTAGGCACAGGTCGAAGATGTCGACGGGCTTCTGCAATGTGCCGCCTGCCAGCATTTTCAGTTTTTCCCAGATGTGTGGCTCTGGGAGGAAAGGGGCGAGCCCGAGTGTAAGGCAGCCGATGATGGCGAGGTTCAGTGGAACCTTGTCGAGAAATTCAAACATGGGCTGTCCTATTCTGCGGAAGTGGTGCTGGCAGGTGTTTTCAGGTGGCGGTCAAGGAAGTCCATTCGTGTCTTCATCAAATGAGTCTGCAGTGCTTCCCCGCGAATGCCATGCCGCTGGCCGGGATAGGTCATCAGTTCGAATTTCTTTCCTTGTTCCTGCAGCGTGGCCATCAGGCGGGTCGTGTTGTCGAAGGTGACATTGTCGTCGGCCATGCCATGCATCAGGAGCAGGGGCGTGGCGAGGTTTCCTGTGTAGGGAAACACGCTGGATGCTTCATAGCCGTCCGAATTGTCTTCCGGCGTATCCATATAACGTTCCGTGTAGAATGTATCGTACAGACGCCAGTCGGTGACCGGCGCGCCGGCTGCTGCGGCCGCGAATGTGCCTTCGGGAGCTTGCAATACAGTCATCAACGTCATGTAGCCGCCATAGGACCAGCCCTGGATCGCGATGTGTTCGCCATCGACATAAGGCTGGGTCTTGAGCCAGTAGACGCCAGCCAGCTGGTCACGAACTTCTGGCCCACCCGTGCGGCGATAGATGACATCTTCGAACTTCCGTCCGCGATTGTCGCTGCCACGATTGTCCAGACGGAAGACGATGTAGCCTTGGCGGGCAAGGAACTGGTCAGACAGGCTGCCCCAGGTGCGTTTCACCATCTGGGCATGCGGCCCGCCATAGACTTCAATAATCACAGGGTATTTTCGTGAGGCATCGAAGTGGGGCGGCTTCAGGATGGAGTAGTGGAGATCCTGGCCATCTTCTGCTTTCAGGGTGCCGAACTCCGGAACGACATGGCCTTTGGTGTAGGGGGCATAAGGATGCTGGCTATCCAGCGCATTCTCCTCGATCCAGCCGATTAGGGAGCCGTCGATATTGTAGAGGCCTGTCTGGGGTGGCTGTCCAGAGGAGGAGGATGTGCCGACAAAACTCTGTCCATTCGGGCTGACGGTAACTTCCCAGAACTTGCTTGCTTCCGTAATGCGTCGGGGGGGGATATTCGCGGGAGCGTCAATCGGGAGACTGTAAAGGTGGCGCTCAAGCACCGTATCGGCATAGCCAGAATAGTAGAGGGTGCTTCCATCCGGTGAGATGGCTTCAATCGATTCGAGTACCTGGTCTTCTGGCGTCATAACGGTCACGTCTCCGTGCCCGTCGGACGGGATGCTTACCGCATGTCGCATACCTCCTTCCTCCGTCGTCAGAAGAAGTCGGCCGTCCGACAGCTCGCGAAAGTCCTTGGACAGGTTTACCCATCTGTCGTTGTGCTCGGTGTATGGGGACCAGATGCGCCAGGGCAGGGAGTCCGAGCGATTATAGCGGATCTCGGTCTGGTCGCGGTTCACTGTCTGGAACCACAGGCTGTTGCTCGTCCAGTTCACACGGGCGAGATAAGTGTCGGGGCCAGTCTCGTATATGCGGTCAGTGCGTTCGTCTTTCAGGTCATTCACATAAAGGGTCACCGAGGCATTCGGGCGGCCTGCGCGAGGATAGCGTTGTTCGACCACAGTGACCGTGTCGGCCTGAATGTCAAAGCGGGGGATGATGTCCACCTTGCTTTCATCGACTTCGGTAAAAGCGACGTAGCGTTCATCCGGGCTCCACCAATATCCCGTGTAGCGGCTCATTTCTTCCTGCGCGACGAATTCCGAGACGCCATAGCTGATGCCGCGAGCAAGATCGGCTTCCGGGGTTAGGCGGGTTTCCGTTCCGCTGGATATATCGATAGCGTATACTGCGCCGCTGCGTACAAAGCTGACATAGGTGCCGCGCGGAGAAATGCGGGCGTCGTATTCGAACGCATCCGTGTTCGTTAGCTGTGCCGCGACAGGGCCGTTATCGGTCAGTGTAATGAGGTGCAGGTCACCGCCAAGTGGCACAAGGATCGTGTTTGCAGTGCCCCAGCTGTAGTCCACGATGCCGACGGAACCCGCGATACGCTTGCGCTCACGTAGCGCCTTTTCCTCTTCCGACAGTTCGACATTCCCGGGTTCCAGCAGCCGGGAGTCGACCAGCATGCTCTGCTGTCCTGTCGCCACGTCATATTGCCAAAGGTCGAACCTGTTTTGCTCGTCAGGCCGGGATTTGAGGAAGGTCACGCGCATTCCGTCAGGAGAGTATTTGACCATCCGGGCGACCGGTCCGGACAAGGAAGGCGAGGCGTAAAGGCGTTCGAGCGGCAGGGCGTCTGGCGCGTCAGTCAAAATTCCGGTCTCCAAATTGTTCTGCGGCATTTGAGCATGGGTTTGGGAGGGGGGCAGCAGAGTGGCCGCCAGGACGGTAAACAGAGTATAAACTGTACGTTTCATGGCCGGGAAACTAGCCGTAGGGCCGGGCGATTGTCATCTGTTCGTGCACGCCAAAATGGCGGCGTGTACATTTTTCTACACAGACTGCGTTCCCCCCCTAGCCAAGTCATGGCCTCACAATAAAGTGAGGGTCATGATGAATGGGGTGGGCTTGTTTCAGGAAGCAATTACCCTCGTCGCCTCGGGCCGGGGCGGCAGCGCACTCCTTCGTGGTGCTGACCTCATGCGCCGCGCTGCTGATGCCGGTCATATTGCTGCTGCCAACAATTACGGTGCCATGCTCCATGCCGGTCGAGGTGTGCGGCAGGATCTGGTCGCTGCGCGAGCATATTACGATCAGGCAGCCAGTGCCGGGCTTCCTACTGGCCTGTTTAATATGGGTTTCATGTGCTTTCACGGGCTTGGTGGTCCGAAGAATGAGCGCCGGGCCCGTTTCCTGTTCCTGCGCGCTGCACAGCAGGATGAGGCGGATGCGATCACGTATCTTGGCCTCATGCTGATGTCTGGGCGGGGAGGGCATGCAGACCCTGCGGCTGCGCGTAGCTGGTGGAGCCGCGGGGCTGCCCTCGGAAACAGCCGCTGCGCCTTCAATCTCGGCATTTCCCATGCGGGTGGCCATGGCTGCCCTCAGGACCTGGTCAAAGCCTGGCGTTGGTTCCGGCAGGCCGAGCGTCTCGGGAATCCTGAGGCGGCAGCGGAGCTTCGACGGCTTGAGTGTGCGATGAGTGTTGAAGAGCAAAATCGCACGGCTCGTTGGGCAAGCTGATTTGAAGGCGGCTGCGGGCGGGTAACCCTTCATAATTTGCCGGTGTTGACCAGTGTCGGTTTGACGGACCTCAGGCACCTGCGCGCTTGATTTTATGGGGCGAGTGCGTCACTCAGCGGCGATAGATCTCTCCCCAGACAGGATTCTCCCGCCATGGCCGGACCTCAATACGTTTACCACATGCAGGGCCTTACCAAGGTCTATCCCGGTGGCAAGAAGGTGTTTGAAAACATCCACCTGAACTTCCTGCCGGATGCCAAGATCGGTGTGGTCGGCGTCAACGGTTCGGGTAAGTCCACTCTGCTTCGGATCATGGCGGGGCAGGACAAGGAGTTTAACGGTGAAGCCTGGGCTGCGGATGGTGTGAAGGTCGGCTACCTGCCGCAGGAGCCGAAGCTGGACCCGGAAAAGAATGTCTTCGACAACATCGCCGCCCAGTGTCCCGAAAAGCAGATGCTCGACAAATTCAACGAGATCTCGGGCCGGCTTGGGGAAGAGTACAGTGACGAGCTGATGGAGGAGATGACTTCCCTTCAGGAGCAGATCGACGCTGCTGATGCCTGGGACATCGACTCCAAGATCGAAATGGCGATGAACGCCCTGCGCTGCCCGGAGAACGATGCGGACGTCACCAAGCTGTCCGGCGGTGAGATCCGCCGGGTCGCGATCTGTCAGCTGCTCCTGTCGAAGCCCGACATGATCCTGATGGACGAACCGACCAACCACCTCGACGCCGAGACGGTCGCTTGGCTGCAGAACTACCTGATCAACTTCCCCGGCTGTGTCATCCTCGTCACCCACGACCGTTACTTCCTGGACGACATCACCAGCTGGATCCTCGAACTCGACCGCGGCCGCGGTGTGCCCTTCCAGGGCAACTACTCGTCCTGGGTCGAGCAGAAGGCGAAGCGCATGGAGCAGGAGGCCCGCGAAGAATCTGGCCGCAAGCGCACTCTGGCGAAGGAACTCGAATGGGTCCGTGCGGGCCAGAAGGCACGTCAGGCGAAATCCAAAGCACGTATCAATGCCTACGAGGAAATGGCCGCCAAGGCAGAGCGCGAGCAGGTCATGACGGCGCAGATCCGCATCCCGCCTGGCCCACGTCTCGGTGGTGTCGTTCTGGAAGCGGAAGGCCTCAACAAGGCCTTCGGCGAGAACGTGCTGATCGAAGACCTCAGCTTCAAGCTGCCGCCCGGCGGTATTGTCGGCGTCATCGGCCCGAACGGCGCCGGTAAGTCGACCCTGTTCAAGATGATTCTTGGCCAAGAGAAACCGGATTCAGGCACGCTCCGCGTCGGGGAAACGGTCAAGATCGGCTATGTTGACCAGAGCCGCGACAAGCTCGACCCGAACAAGAACGTCTGGGAGGAAATCTCAGGCGGTACCGATGTCATCGACCTCGGTGGTGTGCAGGTCATGTCACGCGCTTATGTAGGCGCCTTTAACTTCAAGGGCACCGACCAGCAGAAGAAGGTCGGCATCCTGTCCGGCGGTGAGCGCAACCGCGTCCACCTCGCCAAGATGCTGCGTGGCAGCCACAACCTGCTTCTGCTCGACGAACCGACCAACGACCTCGACGTGGAAACGCTGCAGGCGCTGGAGGAAGGTCTCGACAACTTCCCGGGCTGTGCCGTCATCATCTCGCACGACCGCTGGTTCCTCGACCGCATGGCCACGCACATTCTCGCCTTCGAGGGCGACTCCCATGTCGAATGGTTCGAGGGTGATTTCTCGTCCTATCTCGAAGACAAAAAGCGCCGTCTGGGCGAAGACGCCGTCAATCCGAAACGTCTGAAGTTCAAGAAATTCGCTCGATAGGCGAAGATTTTCGGTCCCTGGCGCCTCACTTTACGCAATTCGGTGCGAATCTTGCGTAAGGACGGGATGTCAGGGAGCCCGATATGACGACGTCAAAAATCTCGCCGAAACTTTCGGTCGTGATCACGAACTATAATTATGCCGGCTTTGTTGCCACGGCGATCGACAGCGTCCTGTCCCAGGATGTCGAGATCGAGCTTGTGGTTGTAGACGATTGCTCGAAGGACAATTCGCGCGACATTATCCGGTCCTATGGTGATCGCATCATCCCGGTTCTCCAGGATGTGAACCAGGGACATGGTGGCGGGTTTAACGCCGGATATGCCCGTACCACGGGTGATCTGGTCATGTTCCTCGATGCCGATGATTTCCTGCTGCCAGGCGCGGGCAAGACCATTCTTTCCAATTATGATCCCGATATCGGGATGTATCTCTACCGGATGAACTATGCCGATGAACAAGGGGCGCTCGGAGGCCTGTTCCCGCCGCCGCAGGTGCCTCTGGCCAATGGGGATGTGGCCGCGCAGTTGCGAGAGACGGGGCATTATTCCGGCACAATCACATCCGGTCTCGTCTATACGCGCACCGCTTTGGAACAGGTCATGCCGATGGATTCGGAGATGTTCCGGCAGGGCGGCGATGGCTACCTATCCGTAACCGTGCCGCTGCATGCCGCGGCCAAGGGCTTCGATCAGCCGATTTCCGCCTATCGCTTGCACGGGGCCCAGCATTCCCAGTTCGCAAAGGCTTACGCCAAACGCGCACGCTGGCGTATCGGGCACCAGCAGGCATGTTTTGAGTGCATTCGCGAGCATTCCGCCCAGCAGGGCCTACCCACGGCCAATGATCTGGGGGAGCGCGACGCGGGGCACCTTCAGGAGCGTCTTGTCTCTCTGATGTTCGAACCGGAATTGCATCCCGTGAAAGAAGACACGCGCAAGAATTTGCTTGGAAAGCTCCGGGCGGCAAACCGCGAGCAGTTCGGCGGCAAGGCGCTGTTCCGGAATGCCTGGTGGATCCTGATCGGCCTGTTGCCTGATGCGTCGGCGCGCAAGGTTCTTTCCTGGAAGATCGATGTTGCTGCTCGCCCGGCCTGGATAAACAATCTTGGGCGCATGCTTCGCAAGCGTCTGGGCATTGTTACGGGATAGATCCGCATCAACGCCCTTGTCCTCTGCGGCCTGTCGGCTAGTTTCAGCCTATACGAGATAAGGGGTCGGGCATGAGAGCTCTTGTGACAGCTTCGCTGACGGTTCTGTTCATCGCAGGATGTGGCGGTCCGCCAAGGCCTGCCGTTCAGGAGGAAGCGACCGTGCCAGCGTCCTATGAAGCTGAGGGTGTCATTACAAAATCCCTGCCTGAGATCGTCGATGATCTGGCTGCAGGCGCAATTACGTCCGAGGCGCTGACGCAGGCCTATCTTGACCGGATCGCGAAAATCGATCGGGATGGGCCTCGGCTGCAAAGCATTATTTCCCTCAATCCGAACGCCTTGCCGCTGGCCCGCGCCAGCGATCAGAGGCGTGCGAATGGTAGCACGCTGGGGCCGCTGGATGGGGTGCCGATCCTTCTGAAGGACAATATCGAAAGTCTCGACCCTATGCCGACAACGGCGGGCTCTCTGGCGTTGAAAGATAACATCACGGGCCGTGACAGCCCTCTGGTCGCTGGCTTGCGGGCGCAAGGTGCCATCATTCTTGGCAAAACAAATCTCAGCCAATGGGCCAACTTTCGCGATAATGACTCCATAAGTGGTTGGTCATCCGTTGGCGGTCAGGTTCGTAATCCACATATGCTGGACCGTAGTCCGTGTGGGTCGAGTTCGGGGTCTGGCGCCGCAGTTGCTGCTTCGCTCACGGCTGGGGCTGTGGGAACGGAAACCAATGGGTCCATTATCTGCCCGTCCAACGTGAACGGGATTGTCGGGTTCAAGCCAACTGTTGGTCTGATCTCGCAGCAGGGTATCGTACCAATTTCTCCATCGCAGGATACGGCCGGGCCGATGACACGCACGGTCCGCGGGGCGGCTCTCATGCTGAATGCAATGGATCCGGGCGAGCAGGACTACACGCTCGGCCTGTCGCCTGATGCCTTGAAAGGCATGCGTATCGGCGTTCTGCGTTTTGCAGAAGGCTCCAACCCGAAAATCCGGGAACACTTTGCAACAGCGCTTGCTGTGATGGAGGCGCAAGGGGTGACTCTGGTCGATATCGACAGTTTTGAGCCAGCTGCGGAGAACTACCGGCAAAGCACGCTCCCGCTGCTTGAGTTCGAGTTCAAGGACAGTCTGAACGCCTATCTCGCGACGACGCCCGATACGGTTACGACGAAGTCACTCCGGGAACTGATCGCTTTCAACGAGGCCCATGCCGGTGATGAGCTCGCCTTGTTTGGGCAGAGTCTGTTCGTGGATTCCGAAGCCCGAGGTCCGCTGACCGACCCCGCCTACCTGGGGGCCAAAGCTGCTGTGCGTTTCTCCACGCGAGAGCAAGGGATTGACCGGTTGCTCGCTGAATATGATGTCAACGTCCTCATCTCTCCCTCGGGGCCAGTCGCGCCCAGAATTGATCCGGTCAATGGCGATGTCTGGCCAGAGTGGGCTGGCGCCGGGTGGATGGCGGCACAGGCAGGGTATCCGCACCTCACCGTTCCGATGGGGGATGTGCATGGCATCCCGATCGGCCTTTCCGTCATCGGATCTGCCGGTGATGATGCGGCCATCCTGGCATACGGATATGCCTATGAGCAGGCGACCCTTTTGCGGCCAGAGCCGCACTATCTTGAAAGTGCAGAGGATCGGCCAGAGATTGCTGAAGCCATGATTAAGTAGGCGGCATCACTCGCTAAGTGATGGTTGCAGAGCATCAAGTATGGCTTTGTCTCGTGTGTAGATGTCCTGCAGGTATGTGACCGCGCCGCAGGAGTCGCTGACTGCTGTCATGTAGACAACATAGACCGGAGCAGGTTGTGGCAGATCAACCCGGGTTTCTTTCCCTGATGAGACGACTGTGTCGATACTTGCTCTGTCCCAGCCGGGAGTATCTTCAAGAATCCATGCTGCCAGATCCAATGGGTTTTGCACACGAACACAGCCGGAAGAGAATGTACGTTGCTCTGCCTCAAACAGGCTCCGGTCGTTTGTGTCATGAAGATAGACATTATGCGGATTGGGGAACATGATCTTGACCTGCCCCAGTGCATTCTGGGGTCCGGGTGCCTGGCGTATCCTGTAAGGGAAAGAGGCTGACGACACGGAGTTCCAGTCGATCGTTGTCGGGTCAAGAACATTGCCTTGCCTGTCGAGCACCTGATAACCGAAGCGCGCAATTGACCCGGGATCTCTTCGGAATTGGGGCAGCTTGTCCTGGCGGGCGATGCTGTCTGGCACTTCCCACCACGGATTAAAGATAATGTACTCGATCTTGTTAGAGAAGATTGGCGTCTGACGCTGCGTCTTCCCAAAGATGGCGGCATAGCGTGAGGTCGGTGTTTCTTCCTCAAATGTCGTGACGTCGAAGCCGGCAATATTCGCCAGCACGGAGCGCTCGCCCAGATTGTGGGGCAGCCAGCGCCAACGCTCCAGGTTTACGCGCAGCTGGTCGATCCAGGCCGCGTGCCGGGCAATCGCTTCCGGGTCTGTCTCTTCTGCGATTGCGACACGCTGACGGGTGAGCTCCCGGCGAAGGGCCAGGTAGGTCGGGTGTTGAGGGGCGAGCGTGCTGAGGGCAGCCGCTAATGTCTCGGCGTCGCCCCCCTGAATGAGAGCGGCGTACATGTTGATCTCGGCGATGCCAGGTTCAGTGCGTGGCGCCAGTGTTTCCTGATCGAGATAGCCGTGTGCAAGATGGGTCGCCGCAAGCTGCCATGCTTTAGCAATGGCGTCCTTTTGGGCTTCCGGCGTGCTGGCGAGTGCTTCGATCCCTGCCAGGTCGTAGGCGTTCGTATCAATTCCGTGTTCGGACAGACGTTGGATTGCGTTAATGAGAATACTTACGTCGCTGGCGGGTTCAATTTCTGCCCCCTGCGGCGTCGGCGGTATGGGGGAGGCCGGCTCTTGCTGGAAACCTTCTTCAATTGGGGGCGTAGCTGTCGGTGGGTTGGTGCAGCTTGTTGCGCAC
Organism: Hyphomonas sp.; assembly: GCA_041398445.1. Lineage (GTDB taxonomy): Bacteria > Pseudomonadota > Alphaproteobacteria > Caulobacterales > Hyphomonadaceae > Hyphomonas. Next base: position 189,752 of record JAWKUR010000003.1, read on the forward strand.
AAAACCATGCACGCCACGAATGGCGCGTTCAGGCCCAATCGTTCAAGCCACATAACTGCCTGGCTCCCGGGTTTCGCCTCGCGGTCAGAAGCGGTTTTTCAAGGAAATCACCTTTGTGATCAGTTTGGCTTCTTCCTCGGAAATGTTTAACAGGCCGATTAGTTTTTCCAGGAATTCTGCTTCGGCGGAGACGAGAACGCCATCTGCCAGGGTGATATCCAGGCAGTGCGCGAACACGGCAAGGTGCATATCCTTGGGCAGAGCTTCACAGGCTTCTTCCAACCAGTCTGGCCGGTCTGCCCGGCGTTTCAGGACGATACGGTTCACCTGAGCGAGTTCGTTCTGGTCGAGATTTTTCAGCGTACGTGAACGCCGTGACAGGGCGCGGATCTCGTCCTGTTCCTGCTCGGCAATCCGGCCATCAGCAAACGCGGATGACAGGATCAGGCACAGGAAGGCTTCCGGGATACTCCAATCGTTCGGGTGGTCCGGAAATTCCGTGACGAGCTCCTGCATGCTGAAGCCCGGCTTCTTCGGAGCCGTTATCGGAGCGAAAAGGGCTTGAGAGTTGTTTGCTTCTTCGCTCATTGGCGTGTACTCCTGGTTCAAGGACGATGTTGGAAAGTAAGCGGCTCAATCAGGCCGCACAGGTGCCGGAATGGGTGGCCAGGCTTCGACATCAGATTTCAGTTCCATGAGCGCATCACGCCGCTCCGTCAGTCGGGTGATGACATCATCCAGCCACTCGACATCTTCGGGCAGCTCCCTAAGGCGCTTGGGCGCGTTCACCCGGCTGGGTTGGGCGAGCAGGGCTGCGATTTCCTTCTCGAGTGCCTTTGATTGTTGCTGCAGGCGGACAATGCTCTGGAAGCCGGCATAGCTTTCGATTGTTTCCTGCTGCTTTGTGATCACCTGATCGCGCTTCGAAATTTCAGCTTCCAGTTTTTTGACCTGCACGGCCTGTGCGGTCAGCTTCTGGTCTGCTTCAGCAAGTTGCGTGTTCGTGCTGGTGAACATCATGAATAATGCGATTGCGGCTGCAGCTAAAACTCCGGCGAGGAAAATGACCATGATCAGCAGCCGGGCCTGCCCGCGCTTGGCCTCCCTCACCTGATGGGACAGCGCCCTCATGTCGTCATGCGTCGGTACGGACTGGAACACTTGCATGTCCGAATTATCCGGAGATTGGACTGTTGGTACCGTCATGTCCGGTTTTCCTCGTTTTCAATGTTCAGGGTCATCAGGAGCATTTCAGGACTCCATAGTGACCGAAGAAGGCGTTCAGATCATTCCAGGCCGGATCCTGCGGCCCGAGCGTGATTTCGCGATTGCAGCGCTGGATGACCGTCAGGCCCTGCTCGAGCCGGGTGGAGAGGTCGATGTCAGCCTGCAGATCATCAAAATAGGGATTGCGTTTGGCATCAGGATCATTCGTCAGGATTTCCTGCCCTTGTGCGAAAGCCGATTCCGCAGCTCGCAGGATGCCACGCCAACGGGTTTGCGAGGCAAGGTCATATGCGCTGACGTCCATCGATTGTGCCTGTTTCAGGAAGTACATTCCGCGCAGCAGGTAGGCTTCAGGTGTGCCAGTATCCGGGCACCGTGCGAGGCTGGTGCCTTGCTTAACGCTTGTGCCCCCGCGGAGGATCGTTGCGAGGCAAGCCTGCCGATTGTAGGGCCAGATGCGGGCATTCAGTGAAACGGCCCGTTCGGCATGTGCCAAGGCGCGTTTCTGCCATTCGGCAGGCCGGGTGATCGTTTCAGCGACGCTCATCATATAGTTCGCCTCTGCGGCGTCGGCTCCGTTCAGACCGGCTTCCGCTGCAAGCAAAGCCGTCAGGGCAGCGCTGAAATTCCCTTTGTTAAATTCTTTGCGGCCGATCTCGAAGCGTACAGCGGCGGAGATGTCACCAGCTGCATTGGCTTGCTTCAGCGTCTGCAAGGCAAGTTCTTCCTGACCGCAGGAGTCGTAGACGCCCGACAAGGCCAGGATCGCGGAGATTTTTTCCGAACCGCTGAGGCCAGCAACAGCTGACTTATAGGCGGAGATGGCCGGCTGGCACTGGCCCGTGTCGCCGTAGGCTTCGCCCAATAGTGCGTAGCGAGCCGGTGTGGGGGCAAGATTGACCGATTTCTGGAACGTGCTGGCAGCTTGCTCGACCAAGGCAATGCGTTTGGGTGATCCAGGGGCGCCAGATACGCGAGCTAAGGCCATCAGGCTGGTGCCGAGATGTTCCAGATCCATCGCCTGATCATCAGCGGGCGCCGAGGAGGCTTCGAAGTTTGCCGCACTGCTATAAGCCTCGACGGCACTCTCAAGATACGTGGGCGCGCCTGCTGGGTCCCGTTTTGCAAGCGCAGTATAGACCGCCCCCATGCCGCGATAGGCAGGAAGTTTGAACCGGCCTGTGCCAAGGGCATCGCGATAATCTGTAATGGCACCGAGAGAGGCTTCAACTGAAGGAGCGGGATTGTCCTTCGCCAGCGCTTCCCGAACCCTCTCGGCCCGGTCGAACGCTATTTCAGCGAGGCGATCGGTTGCGGCAGGAGCGTATGCCGGGCAGGCGCTGACAGTTCGGCGCAGGTCTTCGACATAAAGATACTCACGTTCCCGGCCGAGGTCGCTGTTTACCCTCCATCGCGTATCCAGCACGTCACATCCCAGATTGGCACCTGCAGCATCTTCAGATGCCGGGGGGATGTCGATTTGGACGGCCGACAACAAGTTTGCCGCGTCGCTAAGGCAGGCTTTTCGTGTGCCACAGCTTGCATCGGCAATCGTGCTGTTGGCCACCCCTTGCAAGGCGCGGCTGCGTTCCAGCGTCCGGCGCAGGATAAAGCGTTTGTTGCCTGTGATTTGATCAACGCTGCCTGTCAGGTTGATCTGGCTATCTTGCTGGGACGCGAGAGATTGATCCAGCAGGTTAAGGGCAATCTGGCTGCAAGTGCCAGATGTCGGGCATAATGCAGAGGCCAGGCTCTTCGTGGCTAGGACGTTATAGGCGCTGGCCGAATTGAAAAAGGCATTGGCCCGGTCGATGCCGCTACGTGCCGGATCTGCCGCGGCAGAGTCTCCTGCGCAGGTCCGGGCCATTTTTTCAGCGCCTGTAGAAGGGACACTGACGCCTCGCTCAAAGCAGTCGCTCAGTCTGGTCCATGCCGGCAACTCACCGGATGTGGGGGCGGTTGTGGACGTGGAAGCGCAGCTGATCAGCGACAGAAGCCCCATCGCGCCAGCGGGGGCTATCCAGAAGCTCCTGAACGGAAGTGTCCGTGCTATCATATTCTCACCCACCAATCTCACGTGGCCATCCGCTCACGCCCAGTACTGTAAAGCAAAGCCACACCAATCTACAGAGGCCTGCTAACCATAACATCGTGCAGGCTGCCGGTCATGGGGGCGTTCTTAGCGGATCGTCTGACCTCAGTGAGATTGTAGAAGAGTCGGGCGCATACGCATGCCGCTCGGACGCGATGCTTCGACGCAGTTATTGCACGTGCAGGTAAAAGAAAGGCCCGCTCCCTTGGGAAGCGGGCCCTTTGTCAAATACAGGCATGCCTGGAATCAGGCTCGCTTTTCGTCAGTAAGCTTCTTCGTCATGCCTTCGATCTTGTCGATCAGCGCCTGGGCTGAGCCGTTTGTACGATCCAGTAGCGCGATAAACTGCGCGCGCTGTTCGATGCCGAGCCAGATCAGGTTGCCGTCGAGGTTAAGCGCGACATCCACGACCTGATACTGGCCGTCCCGCGAGAGAACGCGCCAGCGGACATCCATGTCCTTGCCATCCTGGCGGCGGATGACCGTGTTCACGATCGAGTCGGTTGGAGACCTGTCGACAGAGTCCTTCACCACCACGGCTTCGCCGCGATAGGCGTCCAGCTCGTGCTCATAAACTGCCAGAGCGTAATCGCGGAAGACCTGCTGGTATTTGGCGAGTTCTGCGTCTGTAAAGCGGCGCGCATACTTGCCGATGGCAAAGTTGGCGACGGCCTTCATGTCCGTGAATTCGTCCATATAGGCATTGAATTTTGCGGTACGTTCATCAGCGTTCAACGACGGGTCGTTGAGCGAAGCGAGCACTTCGCTGGCATTCTTCTGAACATAGGCTTCCGTCTTCGCGTCCGCGTAAGCCGGCGATGCCAGCGCGGCAAGCGCAGCAAGGGCAATGGCGGGTGTCACAAGGCGTTTCACGAGGGGGCTCCTGCTTCAGTCTGGTCTTGGTGGCTATTCTTCAAATTCGTCAAAATCTGGGAGATCTTCGTACAGTTCTGACTCATCTTCCGGACGACCATTACGGATCTCAGCCTGACGCTGAGATGAATAAATACGGCGGAGGGCCACATAAGGTTCCGGTTGCGCGTTCAGTTGCTGGATCTGATCGTCCAGTACGACGCGCGTATTCAGGCCGGTCAGAATGCCCCGGCCCATGGCGATTTTGTCATCGAGGTCCGGGTCTCCATCGAACTCTGTCCAGGTGAGTGGGTCGAGTGCGTAGTCAACGCCTGTGCCGAACAGGTCACGTGGTGTGGTCGGACCCAGGATCGGCATGACCAGGTAAGGGCCGCTGTCGACACCCCAGACCGCCAGGGTCTGGCCGAAATCTTCCGAATGCCGTTCCACACCGAAATGATCCGCTGCATCCCACAGGCCAGCCAGTCCAACAGTCGTGTTGATCGTAAACCGGACAAATGTATCAGCGGCGCGGGAAGGTTCGGCTTGTAGCACGTCATTTACAAAGATCACGGGCGAACGAAGGTTGCGCAGGAAATCGCCGACACGATCTCGAGCGAACTCGGGGGTGACGGTCTTGTAGACTATTGCGGCCGGGGCGATCGCGTATTTGTCTACGCCATTGTTGAAGGCAAACATCTGGCGGTTAAAGCCTTCATAGGGGTCAGCTATTGAGCCAGGGTCTGCCGAATTCGGCGGTGTTGAGGCACATGCACCGAGCGTGATGGCCATGGCAGTGGCCGCAATTCGAAAGTCCATAATCGCGATTTCCCGTTTCTTGCTCCGGTAAATGGTCTTTCATCCTGTGGCGTGCAATGCATGCATGTGTAATTTCAATTACATGCGACAATGCTGCAACAGCCTCTCGGTTCCTTGCAAAACATATAAAAGAATGTTTATACGATCCGGATGAGTGAGCGGTTTGACCTTACCCTTGAGCGTTTGCGTGCGGCCGGAGAGCCGACACGCCTGCGTATTCTGGCGCTTTTGCGTGAACGGGACCTTTCTGTGGGGGAGATCGTTCAGATTCTCTCTCTTAGCCAGCCCCGCTTGTCCCACCATTTGAAATCACTCACCGGGGCAGGTCTGGTTGAGCGGCTGCCGGAAGGATCATTCGTCTTTTATCGTGCAGCGAGCCGGGGAGATGGGCGGGAATTTCTGGATACGCTGTTCGAACAGCTGGGAGAGAATGTCCCGGAATTGATTCGCGATGCTGAAAGGCTTGATGAGGTCAGTGCCTCCAGAGCCGCGTCGGCGCAGGCATACTTTTCCGCAGTGGCTGACAATTGGGATGCAATCCGATCCCTGCATTATCCCAATGAGGCGATCGAGCAGGCTCTGCTCGATATTGCCGGGCCCGGTCCATTTCGGCGTGTCGTCGATTTTGGTACGGGAACCGGCAGAATGCTGACCCTGTTTGCCCCGCGTGCCGGCGAGGCCGAGGGAATCGACCTCAGCCATCACATGCTGACCGTCGCGCGGGCGAATCTGGAGCGTGAAGGCGTCCCGGTTGCCCGGGTCCGGCAGGGGGATGTGACCGCTGCCCCCTTCGAGAACGAAACAGCAGATCTCGTGATCATTCACCAGGTGCTTCACTATGTGGATGCGCCCAATCGGGTGATCGCCGAGGCGGCCCGCATCCTGCAGCCAGGAGGCCGCTTGCTGGTCGTTGATTTTGCGCCGCACGATCTGGAATTTCTTCGGACAGATCATGGCCATCACCGGCTTGGCCTGTCGCGGGATACGATAGAGGGTTGGACCGCTGCAGCTGGCCTGAAACTCTCCGGCCCGCGCGCTTTCGCGCCACCCCCTGAAAACAAACAAGGGCTGACCGTCAATATATGGACGGCTGAAAAGCCCGCAGTCGCGCAGGAGTCTGTCGCATGAGCACCGACACGCCGCATGTTTCCTTTGAATTTTTTCCGCCCAAAAGCGAAGCCATGGCGAACCGCCTCTGGGATACGGTCCAGCGGCTGGAGCCGATGGCGCCGGACTTTGTGTCCGTCACCTACGGCGCAGGCGGTTCGACGCGTGAACGCACCCATGAAACCGTTAAGCGCATCGCCCAGGAAACCAGCCTGAAACCTGCAGGACACCTGACGTGTGTGTCGGCGACGAAGGAGGAGGTGCTGGCGGTTGCGGAGGATTACTGGCAGGCGGGCGTGAAGCATATCGTGGCGCTGCGGGGCGACCCGCCGGCGGGTATGGGCGCGGCATTCGAGGTGCACCCTGGCGGCTTCCGCGATGCGGTGGACCTGGTGAAGGGCTTGCGGGCGCACCGGCCGGAGCTTGGAAAATGTTTCGAGATTTCAGTGTCCTGCTATCCGGAACTGCACCCTGAAAGCCGGGGCTGGGAGGCGGAGATCGCCTATCTCAAAGCCAAGCAGGATGCCGGCGCCGACCGGGCGATCACGCAATTCTTCTTCGAACCCGAGACCTATCTGAACTTCCTGGACAAGGCCCGGGCAGGTGGCGTGACCATGCCTATCGTGCCCGGTATCATGCTTCAGGCGAACTTCCGCGGACTACAGCGGATCAGTGGCCTCTGTGGCGCGACTATACCGGACTGGCTGGCGGACCTTTATGACGGCCTCGACGATGATGAAGAGACCCGCGAACTGGTCACTGCAAACGTCGCCGCAGACCTCTGCCGCAAGCTGGCGGATCAGGGCGTCAGGAACTTCCACTTCTACACGCTGAACCGGGCGGGGCTGGCACTGTCCACCTGCCGCCTGCTCGGCCTCAAACCCCACCCGGCAAAGGCGGCCTGACCCATGAACCGACAGGAACGGATTGCAGCCCTCAAGGCCGCTGCAAAAGAACGCATCCTCATTCTTGATGGGTCCTGGGGCGTGATGATCCAGCGGCGGGGCCTCGATGAGGCTGACTATCGCGGCGATCGTTTCACCGAGGCGAAATATCCGGGGCAGATGAAGGGGAACAATGACATCCTCTGCATCACGCGGCCGGACATCGTGACCGACCTGCACAATGCATATTACGCCGCCGGGGCCGACATCTCCGAAACGAACACGTTCAGCGCGACTGTCATTGCGCAGGACGATTACAAGCTGGACGCGGAGTCTGTGCGCGACATCAATCTTGAAGGCGCGCGTCTTGGCCGTGCGGCGGCGGATGCGTGGACGGCAAAGGAGCCGAACAAGCCGCGCTTCCTGGCGGGCTCCATCGGGCCGCTGAACAAGATGCTGTCCATGTCTTCGGATGTGAACGATCCGGGCGCGCGCTCGGTAACATTCGATGAAGTGTATGAAGCCTACCGCCAGCAGATCCAGGCTCTGAACGAGGGCGGCGTGGACCTCTATCTGATCGAGACGATCACCGACACGCTGAACTGCAAGGCCTGCATCAAGGCGATCATGGACCTCGAAGCCGAAGGGTTGGAGAAGCTGCCGATCTGGATCTCCGGTACGATCACGGACCGGTCCGGCCGCACATTGTCCGGTCAGACGGTGGAGGCGTTCTGGAATTCCGTGCGCCATGCGAAGCCCTTCGCCATCGGCTTCAACTGCGCCCTCGGCGCAGACCTGATGCGCCCGCACATCGCGGCCCTGTCGCGTGTTGCCGACACGCTGGTCGCCGCCTATCCGAATGCGGGCCTGCCGAACGAGATGGGCCAGTATGACGAGCAGCCGGAACAGACCTCAGGCGCGGTTGGCGGCTGGGCACAGGATGGCCTTGTGAACATTCTCGGCGGCTGCTGTGGCACGACGCCGGAGCATATCGCCGCCATTGCCAAGGCCGTCGATGGCGTGAAGCCGCGCGACCCGGCCCCGGAGAAACACACGATGCGTCTTGCGGGCCTTGAGCCGTTCGAGGTGGGATCGTGACAAACCCTTCCGTTCAGGCCGGCGATCTCTTCGTCTTCTACGGTCTCCTGAAACTTGGTGCGGCGGGACAGCCGGCCGACCTGCCGCTTGGGTCTGCCGGGGCTTTCGGTGCGCCATGCCGGTTCCGTGGGCGGATGGTGGATCTTGGCGGTTTTCCGGGCGTGGTGGCAGGCGATGAGCTTTGCCATGGTATCCGCTGGAAATTGGAGGATGTCTCGATCATCGGTCCGATGGACGAATTCGAGGATGTGACCGACGACCCGGAGACCAGCCTCTACATCCGCACGCGCATTCCACTCTGTGACGATTCCGGCAATGAGACCGGCGAAACCGCCTGGATCTACTGGTATAATCAATCCGTCGAGGGCTTCCCGCCTCTCGCCGATGGCAACTGGCCCCTCGACGCTGGAAAAACGAGAAAATGACCACTGCAGCTTCCCAATCCTTCGTGAACGTTGGTGAGCGTACCAACGTGACCGGTTCCGCCGTGTTCCGCCGTATGATCACGGACGGGCGCTATGCCGATGCCGTGGAGGTTGCCCGCCAGCAGGTGGAGAACGGCGCCCAGGTGATCGACGTCAATATGGACGAAGGCATGCTGGACGGTGCCGAGGCCATGCGCACCTTCCTGAACCTGATCGCGGCGGAGCCGGACATTGCCCGCGTGCCCGTCATGATCGACAGCTCCAAATGGGAGGTGATCGAGGCGGGCCTGAAATGCGTTCAGGGAAAGTGTATCGTCAACTCGATCTCCATGAAGGAAGGCGAGGACAAGTTCCGCGAGCAGGCGCGCGCGTGCCTGTCCTATGGCGCGGCCGTTGTCGTGATGGCGTTCGACGAAGTCGGGCAGGCGGACACGAAGGCCCGCAAGGTCGAGATATGTCAGCGCGCTTTCAAGATCCTGACCGAAGAGGTGGGCTTCCCGGCGGAAGACATCATCTTCGATCCGAACATCTTCGCCGTGGCGACGGGGATCGAGGAGCACAACAATTACGCCGTGGACTTCATCGAGGCCGCGCGGGAAATCCGCAAGACGTGCCCCGGTTGTCACATCTCCGGCGGCCTCTCGAACGTCTCCTTCAGCTTCCGTGGCAACGAGCCGGTTCGCCGGGCGATGCACTCAGTGTTCCTGTATCACGCCATTCCGGCGGGCATGGACATGGGCATCGTCAATGCCGGACAGCTGGACATCTATGATGATATCCCGGCCGACCTGCGCGAGCGGGTGGAAGATGTCATTCTCAACCGCCGCGAAGACGCGACCGAACGCCTGATCGAGATTGCCGAGGGCCTGAAAGGCCAGAAGGGCAAGACGGCTGTGAAGGATCTTTCCTGGCGTGAAGCTCCGGTGGAGAAGCGTCTGGAACATGCGCTGGTTCACGGCATCACCGAGTTCATTGATCAGGATACGGAAGAGGCTCGCCAGAAGGTCGAACGTCCGCTGCATGTGATCGAAGGGCCGCTGATGGATGGCATGAATGTCGTCGGCGACCTCTTCGGCTCCGGCAAGATGTTCCTGCCGCAGGTGGTGAAATCCGCCCGCGTGATGAAGCAGGCCGTCGCCTGGCTTGAGCCCTATATGGAAGAGGAGAAACAGCGCCTCGGTACGGTGGATGTCTCCAACGGCAAGGTGCTGATGGCGACCGTGAAGGGCGATGTGCACGATATCGGCAAGAACATTGTCGGCGTGGTGCTGGCCTGTAACGGCTATGAAATCCTCGATCTGGGCGTCATGGTGCCGGCCGAGACGATCCTCGATACGGCCATCAGCGAAAAGGTCGATGTGATTGGCCTCTCTGGCCTGATCACGCCGAGCCTTGACGAGATGGTCTATGTGGCCGCGGAGATGGAGCGGCGCGGTATGGCGCAGCCGCTGCTGATCGGTGGCGCGACCACCAGCCCGGCACATACGGCAGTGAAGATCGATCCTGTGATCCGCTCTGCGCCTGTCGTGCATGTGGCAGACGCGAGCCGGGCGGTTGGTGTCGTCAGTGCGCTGTTGAGTGCGGGAGAAAAGCAGGGGCTGGTGGAGCAGACCCGGGCCCGTTACCAGCGCATGCGTGAGGCCCGTGCAGGTGGACCGCCCAAGCCTCGCCTGCCGATCGACATGGCGCGGGCGCACGCCCTGCAGCCGGACTGGGATACTTACGACCGCCCCGCACCGAACTATAGCGGTGTGCAGACCTTCGAGAATATCGATCTGGCAACGCTCGCGCGCTATATCGACTGGACGCCTTATTTCTCTGCCTGGGACCTGGCCGGGAAATATCCCGCCATTCTGGAAGACTCCATCGTGGGAGAAGCGGCAAGCGCTCTGTGGCGCGATACCGAGGCCATGATGCAGCAACTGGTGGGCGAAGCCTGGCTGAATCCGAAAGCGGTTGTCGGCTTCTGGAAGGCCAATCGCGACGGTGACGACATCCGTCTGGAGACGGGGGATGTGTTCCACACGCTCCGCCAGCAGATGGAAAAGGACAATACCCGTCCCAATTACGCCATGTCGGACTTCGTTGCCCCCGATGGCGAAGACTGGGTTGGCGGGTTCTGCGTGACGGCGGGACCGGAAGCTGAAGATATCGCCTCCGAATTTGCGAAAAAGGGGGATGATTACTCCTCCATCATGGTGAAGGCACTGGCCGACCGCTTCGCCGAGGCGATGGCGGAATACATGCATGAGCGCGTGCGCCGTGAGCTGTGGGGCTATGCTCCGGATGAGGCGCTGGAGAACCATGATCTCATCGGAGAGAAATATCGCGGCATCCGCCCGGCGCCAGGATATCCCAGCCAGCCCGATCATACCGAGAAGGAAACCCTGTTCCGCCTTCTGGATGCGGAAAACCGGATCGGTGTCTCCTTGACCAGCAGTTTCGCCATGATGCCGGCGGCGAGTGTCTCTGGCCTCTATTTCGCCCATCCGGACGCCGTCTACTTCGCTGTGGGCCGGATCGAGAAGGACCAGGTCGAGGACTATGCCCGCCGCAAGGGGTGGGACATGCGTACGGCCGAGCGCTGGCTGGCGCCGATCCTGAATTATGATCCCTTCGCGACCTGACCGTTTTGCCAGTCGCGTAAGGGGCTGCTCCGGGCTCTGTGTCTGGTAGGAGACAGCCGAGTCACATAAGAGTGAGGCATCGGGCAGGCGCGGAGGCGAGCATGATGGACAACCGGCTACAGGGTGAGAACGCGAAGATCGTCGCGACGCTTGGGCCTGGCAGTCGTTCTCCCAGGGAGGTTGTGGCGCTTGCCTATGCCGGTGTGGATGTCTTCCGCCTGAACTTCAGCCATGGTGAGCATGCGGCTCATCTTGAGGCGCTGCAGGCGGTGCGTGCGGCAGAGGAGAAAACGGGGCGCCCTCTCGCCACTCTGGCCGACCTGCAGGGGCCGAAAGTGCGCGTTGGGAAATTCCCCGGCGGCGGGATCAGGCTGGGCTTCCGGAAAGAGTATGACCTTATCGCTGCGGATGAGACGGACCGGGAAGACACCATCCCCGTGCCCCATAAGGAAATCGTCGACATCCTGGAAGAAGGGGACACGATCCTCGTGGATGACGGGAAGCTCATCCTGACCGTCACGCAGGCCGGGGCCGTGCCGAAGGTCCGGGCCGAGGTTCCAGGTCAGCTGTCAGACAAGAAGGGCTTTACCGTGCGCGGGAAGCCGCTGCCTGTCCGTGCCCTGACAGACAAGGACCGGGCGGACCTCGCCTTTGCGCTTGAAATCGGTGTCGACATTGTCGCGCTTTCCTTTGTGCAAAGCGTGGAAGATGTCGAGGAAGTGAAGGCAATCATTTGCGGCCGTGCGCCGCTCGTCTCCAAACTGGAAAAGCCCGCCGCCATCTCCAATCTCGAGGCGATCGTGGAGGCTTCCGATGCGGTGATGGTGGCGCGGGGGGATCTGGGCGTTGAATTTGCGCCTGAGGATGTGCCGGTTATCCAGCGCCGTATCGTGCGGGTGGCGCGCTCCAGAGGGCGGCCTGTCATCGTGGCAACGCAGATGCTGGAATCCATGATCGAGAATGCTGCGCCGACCCGTGCAGAGGCTTCGGATGTCGCAACTGCCATTTACCAGGGGGCAGATGCGGTCATGCTGTCGGCTGAAACGGCTGTGGGGCGCCATCCGGCGACCGCGGTCGCCATCATGGCGCGGATCATCCGGGCGACGGAAGCCGCGGAAGACTACCGGCAGGCCATCGCTCAATTCGCCGGTGACATATGTCAGCCCTCTGCGGTGGATGTGGTGGCAAGCACGGCCCAGGCCATGGCCGAGGCAGAGGGCGCTACGGCCCTGGCGCTCAGGACCGGGGCCTTTGAACGGCTGGCGCGTTTCTCTCGCGTACGTGGGGCTGCGCCAATCCTTTATGGGTCACTGGACGACCAGCGCTTGCGGCAGGCGTGCCTTCTGTGGGGTGTTCATCCGCAACGCCTGAATGCGGGGGCGACCTATTGGTATCGTGACCTGATGGAGGCTGCAGGTCTCAAGGGACGAGTGGCCTATGCGCGATGGTCCGGTGACGAAGCGCGCTTCGCATGGGAAGTCGGTGTCGGTAGAGGCGAGGACGGCAAACCGATCACTGGCGTATGATCAGCGTGTCGCCCTTGAACTCATAGGAATAGAGTTCGCCCAGAAAGCTCATGCCGAGCAGGGACTGGTCCAGGCCTTCCTTCAGCACCATGGCGCTGACATCGTGCATTTCCACACGGCCAATTCGAATGCGGTCGAGAACGACATATGCGCCAGTTGTGGCGCCGCCTGCCGTTCTTACCTCGTTATCGAATTCAAGATCTGCCGGTTTCAGGCCAATCCGCTGGGCATCGAGAAGGGTTAGCGCAACTATGCTGGCGCCGGTGTCCACCATGAACCGTATATCCGTTCCCTGCACATCTGCGCGGGTCCAGTAGTGGCCGTCAGCCTCGCGGCTGATGATCGCCGCCTTGTCGAAATTGGCGCGTGGCATGGAACTGGTTGCAGAAGTCCCTGCATCCGTCAGCGCGGCTGCTGCCGGGGGAGCGGAATCCAGAGCCTCGGTCCTGGGAACTACGAAAAAGACGACGGTTGCGGCAATCAGGAGTGCCGCCGCAAGCATGGGGAGGATGTGTCTGGCGTACATGGCGTCAGCGCTTTCCCAGAGCCTCCAGATGAGCAATGCGGTCGGGCAGCTCAGCAATAATGCTGTCGCGGCCAGCTTCCCCCATGGCGACCCATTGACCGATTTCCTTCAAGGTGCGGCCGCAGCCTAGGCACCAGCCCGTCTTTGCGTCAACTGCACAAACCTTGATGCAGGGGGTCTTTATCGTTTGGTTTGACATCAATATACCCTGTGTTCAAAGCGGGTTGCGGGACGGAGTGTAGAACGCGCAAGGTAACAAATCCTTGTCGTGCGGCTACCCTGTAACCTGTTATCATGACGTTGGAATCGTACCGGCGGAAAGCAGGAGAATACCTAAGTGCCCGACCTCGTTCGCGAAGACTCGCCTCTGGCGGATGTGCGTGCACTCGTTTTGAGTGCGCCGCCACCGGCAACCGAACCCGGCAAGCAGGTGCGCGAAGCGCTTCTGGGCATGGGCCGGGAAGGGGATTTCGGCCGTCTGGGCGAAGCCGCTGAATGGCTGGCCAACTGGCAGCATCGCTACCCGCCACGGATCGAGAAGCCCGTTCTGGCGATATTCGCCGGTTCGCACGGGATCGTGGAAGAAGGTGTCTCCATGTCGTCCAATCAGGACACGCAGGCACATGTCGATGCCCTGCGGGAGGGACGCGCGCCGCTATCCGCAATTGCCACACAGGCGGAAGCTTCCATCCGGGTTTTCGAACTGGCGTTGGACCATCCGACCCCCAGCATCGCGGAAACAGCGGCCATGTCCGAAAAGGAGTGCGCAGCCACTATCGCTTACGGGTTTGAGGCGACGGAAGACCATCCGGACCTGCTGGCCCTCGCTGTGGCCGGTGCCGGTGTGGGGACGGCGGCGGCTGCCGTTGCATGCGCTCTTTATGGCGGATCGCCGGATTACTGGGTGCGTCCCAGCAGCCAGACCTCGGCCACGCTGGCCCGCAAACGCGTGGAACTCGTCAGCCGGGCGCTGACTCTCCATCGCGGTCACCTGTCGGACCCGCTGGAGGCGCTTCGTTGCCTGGGCGGGCGAGAGCTTGCGGCCTGTGTCGGCGCGATCATCGCAGCGCGTCACCAGGGTATTCCCGTCGTGCTGGACGGGTTCGCCACGACCATCGCGGCGGGTGTGGTGCATGCGATCGATCCGAAAGCGATCAGCCATTGCCTCGCGTCGCACATCACCCGGCGGCCCGCACATGAGGCCGCGCTGGAGCGTCTGGGGCTTAAACCGCTCTTGCAGATGGAGTTCCAGACGGGCGGCGGACTGGGGTCTGCGACCGCGATCGGCCTGCTGAAGACGGCCTGCGCACCATTCATCGCGGAACCGGCCTCGACCTGACGCGAGGTCATATGCGACTTAGTTTACGTTGACGTTCGCGTCACCTTGCCAGCCAATACAAATGGCTGACATAGAGAGCCTGTGCCTGAGTAACAGGACCAGACCGTTTTGGAGGAGAGCCCGGCATGAATCTGGATTTTACGCCTGAAGAGATCGAATTCCGAAAGGAAGTTCGAGCCTTCATCGAAGAAAACTATCCCAAGGAACTGGTTGGTGAGACCGTTCGTGAGGATCTGACGCGCGAGCAATTCCTCGCATGGCACAAGATCCTCGGCAAAAAGGGCTGGTCTGTGCCAGCCTGGCCGGAGAAGTACGGCGGGACGGGCTGGACCTCTACCCAGCGCTACATCTGGTCGGAAGAGAATGCGCGCATGGACACTGTCATGCCGCTGCCGTTCGCCGTCTCGATGGTGGGGCCGGTTATCTACACGTTCGGCAATGAAGAGCAGAAGGCAAAACACCTTCCGGGCATCCGCTCCGGCGAAGTCTGGTGGTGTCAGGGCTATTCCGAGCCGGGCGCAGGTTCCGATCTTGCCAGCGTGAAGACGACGGCTGTGCGTGATGGCGATCATTATGTGATCAATGGCCAGAAGACCTGGACGACGCTCGCCCAGTACGCCGACTGGGGCTTCTTCCTCTGCCGGACCGACCCGACCGCGAAAAACCAGGAAGGCATCAGCTTCATCCTGGTCGACATGAAAACGCCGGGCATCGAAGTGCGTCCGATCAAGCTGATCGATGGCGGCCACGAAGTGAACGAAACCTGGCTGACCGATGTGCGGGTGCCGGTTGAGAACCTGATTGGCGAGGAGAACAAGGGCTGGACCTACGCCAAGTTCCTGCTTGCGCACGAACGTTCCGGCATCGCCGGTGTGGCACGCTCCAAGCGTGGCATTGAGCGCCTGCGCAGCATCGCTTCCAAAGAGATGGTCGATGGTGTGCCGCTGATCGAAACGCCGGATTTCGCGCGCAAGATCAGCCAGCTGGAAATCGACCTGACGGCTCTGGAGTTCACTGAACTTCGTACGCTCGCCTCTGAGGCGGCCGGTAAGGGCCCGGGCCCGGAAAGCTCGATCCTCAAGGTGAAGGGTACCGAGGTGCAGCAGCGCCTGACAGAGCTGACGCTGGAAGCCGTGAACAATTACGGTGCTCCGTATGCATATGGCATGGATGCCGCCGGTAACGGCGCAGGCGTCG
This sequence comes from Hyphomonas sp., assembly GCA_041398445.1. GTDB lineage: Bacteria > Pseudomonadota > Alphaproteobacteria > Caulobacterales > Hyphomonadaceae > Hyphomonas. The sequence goes on from JAWKUR010000003.1 coordinate 205,471, forward strand.
GGCCGGACTATGCGGACTATGCAGCCGAGACGTATTTCAACATGCGGAAGACGTCGATCTACGGTGGCTCGAACGAGATTCAGCGCAACATCATCACGAAAATGATCCTGGGCCTTTAAGCCCGAGGCCAGAGAGGAAACGACTCAAATGGATTTCAATTTCACTGAAGAACAGGGAATGCTTCGCGACAGCCTCGCGAAGATGATCCGCGACCAGTACGACTTCGAAACCCGCCGCAAGGTGGTGGCTTCGGCTGATGGCTGGCGCAAGGACATGTGGATGCAGTTCGCCGAACTGGGCCTGATGATGGCACCGTTCAGCGAAGAGGACGGCGGCCTGGGCGGCGGTCCGATCGACGCCATGGTCGTCATGGAAGAGTTCGGCAAAGGCCTCGTGGTCGAGCCGTACGTGCCGAGCGTCGTCTGCGGCGGTGGCTTCCTGAAGCGCGGTACGGATGCGCAGAAGGAAGAGTACCTGTCCGGCATCATGTCCGGTGAGCTGGTCTTCGCATTTGCTTATGCAGAACCGCGTGGCCGCTACAACCTGGCTGATCTCGAAACCACCGCCAAGAAAGATGGCGAAGGCTTCGTGCTCAACGGCCACAAGGCCGTGGTCATCGGTGCGCCGTGGGCGACCCACCTGATCGTCACCGCCCGTACGTCTGGCGGTCGCCGTGATGCCAATGGCGTGACGGTCTTCGTGGTCGACAAATCGGCACCGGGCGTCTCGACCCGCGATTACCCGACGGTCGATGGCCGCCGTGCTTCGGAAGTCTACTTCGAAAACGTTGCTGTCGGCGCAGAAGCTGTCATCGGCGAAGTCGACAACGGCCTTCCGCTGATCGAACTCGTCTCGGATGAAGCCATTGCGGCCATCTGTGCCGAGGCTTGCGGTGCGATGAAAGTCGCCCAGGAAATGACGGTCGAGTATTCGCGTCAGCGCAAGCAGTTCGGTACGCCGATCGGCAAGTTCCAGGTTCTGCAGCACCGTATGGTCGACATGTTCATGGAACAGGAACAGTCGGTTTCCATGACCTACATGGCCACGCTGAAGCTTGGCGAAGATGAAGTGACCCGTAAAAAGGCAGCGTCTGCTGCCAAGGTTCGCATCGGCCAGGGCGGCCGCTTCGTGGGCCAGCAGGCGATCCAGATCCATGGCGGTATGGGCATGACGGACGAACTGGCTGTCGGTCACTACTTCAAGCGCCTGACCATGATCGATTCCGAATTTGGTAACGTCGATCACCACCTGAAGCGCTACACGGACCTCTCTGCAACTGAGGTTCCGGTCGCGGCTGAATAAGCCACGAACCAAAAGACATCATGAAGACGGGGGATCGTTTCGGCGGTCCCCCGTTTTCTTTTGGGATCAGGGTTTGAGCGCAGCTTCGGCGTTCAGGAAGTCCGCGACCTCTTGATTGGAAAGGATCTCACGCGTGCGGGCGGGGGCACCGTCCGACAGGCGCTTGCGTTCAGCATCATCCGCCAGCAGATGATGCACCGTGTCTGCGAAAGCTTCCGGGGTGTCTGCGACGTCCACCATGCCATCGAGCCGGCCGCCGAAACCTTCCATGGCCAGTGGGTAGGCAACGACCGGCATGCCGAGCATGAGGTATTCTGCGACCTTGATGCTGACCCCTGTTGCGAGGCGCGTCGGAGCGATCCCGATTGCGTGGCTGCCCCCGATGTCCTCCAATTTCTCGACACGGCCTAGCAACGTCATGTTCGGGGATTTCTTGAGCGCCGGGTCAATTGCGTCACCCACACTGCCGGCAACTTTCAGTTCCGCGTCAGGCTGTCGCTTCAGAATGAGGGGCCAGATGTCTGTCAGGAAGTGGTTCAGCGCATCCACATTGCCGGCATGGGTGGTGCCGAGGAACACGACTTCAGCTTTGCCATCTGATGGCAGTGCGCCGAACTCTGGCGGCACAGGGCGCAGCCACACCATGTGGTCTTTCGGAAAGCTTGGCGGGAAGAATTCCATCTCGTTGGCGGAGGCATGGACAAAGAAATCAGCACTCTTCACCCAGTCACACTCTTCGGCCTCGCTGGTTTCGTAGAAGTCGAACGCCAGGCCTTTCTCACGATAGCGTTTGGCCCGCATCCAGAGGACATCGTGCACGAACACGCCTTTGCGTGTCGGTTGCCGGAGCTGATCGAGCACGGGGCCAACGGAGCTGTACTCCGCAATGGTCAGTTCGCTGGGGCTGCGGTCTGCTGCCCGCGCCATGTGCAGGTTTTCCGCAGAGGACATTGGCCGCCCGAAATAGTTGCGCCATTGCACTTTAAAGCCCAGCCGGCGCATCGCCTCGTGCACAAGACGCACGCCGAAACGCATCCAGATGCGCGGTGATATGCTCCAGTAGCGGCCGCCACCCTGAACCGTTCCATCCCAGACGATCTCGTCGATCAGGGCACGCAGGCGCGGATGGACAGAGGCAAAGGGGCGGTTCCCAAAGGCATGCCATGGCGCGAATACAACGCGCACCCGGAAACCGGCGGCCTTCGCAGTCCGCAGGAAGGTTTCCAGAAAGGCGCCATTGCCGGTGGTGATTGCGTCCAGCTGGCGCTGCACCAGAAGGGTGATCGTCTTGGAAGTATTGGTCATGGGTATCGGTGTTAGGGCTGTTCTGCCCTTGCGCCAATGCAAGTTCACCGCCACCCCGGCAGGGCACCAATCAGTGCGGGACGGGGCCGATCAATCTGAGCCCGATCTTGCCTTCCTGGCGCCAGATCACCTCACAAGACAGCTGGATGTCGGCCGTGCCGTCCACGGGTGAAACAGAGAGTGTCGCCGGGCCTAACGGCACCTTGTCGACCGGGCCGGAAAGGCTTGCCCCGGCAGCTGACCAGTCGACCATTGAGGTCCGGATCCAGGTCGATTGTCCATAAGGTTTCAAGCGCGTTGTGCGCACTGTGTGGTGCCTTTGGTGGGTTCGCCGGGATGGGTGCATGGTCATGGTAAATGCTCAGGTCTGACAGTGACCCTATGCGCGAGGCGGCCGAATGGTTCGGAAAAATTCAGAACTTGCCCGACAGGCGACCGACGACTTCCTCGGCAATTGCCAGGGAACTGGTGAGGCCGGGGGACTCGATACCGAACAAATGCACCAGACCGGCGTGGCCATGAAGTTCGGGGCCGTCGATCCTGAAATCTGCCGCCGCTTCGCCAGGGGCGGACAGTTTGGGGCGGCAGCCTGAATAGTCTGCGGCGATCGCGCCGTCGGGCAGGCCCGGCCAATATTGGCGGACGGCATCATAGAAGCTGTCTGCGCGGCTGATATCGACCGTGTAGTCGATGCGGTCCGGATCGTCGTGACCCAGCCATTCTACGTCCGGCCCGAAGCGCATCCTTCCGCCGAGATCCAGTGTGATGTGCACACCCAGTCCTCCTTCTACCGGGGCCGGGTAGATGAGCCGGCTGAAGGCAGGTTTTGTCAGGCAGCTGAAGTAATTACCCTTTGCAAGCGTGAAATAGGGGATCAGCTCAGGCTGATAGCCCTGCATGTCGCGGGCGATACGGACGGCGTAAAGCCCAGCGCTGTTGATCAGGATGCGGGTGGTGATACGGACCGGTTCGGTCCCTCCGACGTCCAGGCAGAACCTGCCATCCGGGAGGATTTCTATCGCCGTTACCGGGGCGCCGATGACGACGGCGCCTCCATGATCCTCCAGTTCCCCCTGCAGGGAGAGCATATAGGCGTGGCTGTCCAGTATGCCGGTCTCTTCCGACAGGACGGCCGCCGTGCAAGTCAGGTTTGGCTCCATGGCCATCGCTTCAGTGCCGGTCAGGAAGTGCAGCCCTTCCACGCCATTACGGACTCCCTGATCGAACAGGGTCTGCATGCGTGGGATCTGCGCATCTGATGTTCCGACGATCAGCTTGCCGGTCTTGCGATGTGGCACACCACGCTCGGTATTCCATTGGTACAGTTTCCGGCGTCCGGTGACGCACAGGCGATGGCGCAAGGATCCGGTCGGGTAATACAGGCCGGCGTGAATGACTTCGCTGTTGCGTGCCGAAGTCCCGGTGCCAATGGCGAGGGCGCTTTCCAGGACGAGGGTTTCATGACCGGCACGCGCCAGGGCGGCAGCGCAGGCGAGGCCAACCGCTCCGGCTCCGATGACGATGGCGTCGGTTTCCATTACTTGTAATCACCCTTGCTTCGAGCATGCTGTTTCAATGCCCGGATCATGCTGTTGCGTTGTATTTCATGCATTTTAAGGGCCAGTCCACTCCATGCGCACAGGCATGGCGATCCCGATTTGAAACATTCTGTGGGCGAACCGCGCGAATTGCGAAATAATTGCCCGGAAATTGCATATTCATCGTTTGCGTAACATTGTAGTCCGATCCGATCAGATGCCAGCAGAACCTGCCCCCATGACATATGACGAGACGAAGGTCGCGATCATCATCCCGCTGTATAATGACGAAGCGAACATTGCGCGCGCGCTGGAAAGCGCTGTGGCGCAGAAGGCACCGGAAGGAATCCGTTTTGAAGTTCTGGTGGTGGATGACGGTTCACGCGATTCCGGCCCTGAGATCGCAGAGGATTATGCGCGCCGTTTCGAGCATGTGACTTTCCTGCGGATGGAGAAGAATGGCGGTCCGGCTGCAGCGCGTAACCGCGCCTTACGGGAGACGGATGCGGGCTGGTTCACGCCGTTCGACAGCGACGACATCATGTTGCCGGAACGCGTGGCGGCATTGTTTGAGGAGGCCCGCAGCGGTGACTTCGATTTTGTCGCGGACAATTTGCTGATCAGTTCCACAAGCGCGCCCGAAACGGTGAGCCGGCACCTCTGGCCTGGAAAACCGCCAGGCGATGTGCCCCTGACGACGGACCTTTTCGTCAACCGTTCCTATGCCGCCGAGACGGAACGGACAGAGCTTGGCTTCCTGAAGCCCCTGATCCGCCGGCGGGCCGTTAAATGCGGGGCGGAGCCTTATCAGCCGGATCTGCGCTTTGGCGAGGATTTCGAGCTTTATGCCCGCATTCTGGCGGATGGCGCGAAGGCGGTCCTGACAGACCCTGAAGGGTATTTGTTCGTTGTGCGAGAGGGGTCGGCATCCCATCGGCAGGGAGCAGCGGATCACCGCAGGCTGGCCCTGATGGGACGGAAATTCCTGCAACGGGACGGTTTGTCTCCGGCTGAACGTGAGGCCTTCCGTGGCTTCACCCGGTATTGTGAACTGGAATGGGCCGCCTGGACCGCGATTGAAGCGGTTCGTGCGAAAAATCCTGTCGGCTTCCTGCGCGCCTTCACGATTTCCTTGCCTGCCAGCCTGCATGTCGTCGGCAATTTGCTTAAGGCTATCGGCGGTAAACTTAACCGGAACAGCCGCTCGGCCCAGCGTGTGGCCTGATTAATTCACCATTTTTGGCACACTGCGAACACAGTTGAGCGCCAGACCGCGTCAGGTCTCGGGGCGTGTGGCCACAGATAGTGGCTGAGAAGTATCTGCCTCTCGAATTCAAAGGTAAATTTGCGTGTTTCGGGCGCCGCCGCTTGAAAACATACGCGCATCAGGGGAGGTTGGCACGAAAATTCGCCGGAGCGGCTAATTCTCGTGTATCTAAAGGTTAACAACCTCCGGAAAGCTTGCAGGTCGATGGTATGACACTTGCAAAATGATTGGGGTAAATGGCGAGCTGTACGGTTATCGGCGCGCATTTGAGGGAACACAGAAAAAATGAACCACCTGAAAAGTCTTTGCCTTCTCACGGTTGCTGGCAGCAGCCTGTTCGCCGGAACTGCCGCGGCACAGGGGCAGGGCAGCGATAACTATTACAGCCGCAACAAGTACGAGGCTGTCACGGACCGCTACCAGCCAGCGTTCGATCCGGAGCCAATTCGTCTGGGCACCTTCCTGGTGAACGCGACGGGGTTGGTGGGGGTTACCTCAAACTCCAACGTCTACGCGCAGAACAACAATGAGGAATCCGACATCATCGCCCGTATCGGCGGCGAGGTGATTGGCCGTACGAACTGGTCGGTCCACGAGGTGGGCTTTGACGTGTCTGCGTACCACAACGAATACATGGACCTGTCCGATGAGTCCGCACAGACGCTTCACGGCGGTGTGCGTGGACGCCTGGACGTCACACGTGATTTCTCGCTTGGCGCACGTGTCTTCGCGGACAAGGGTGTTGAACAACGTTACGAGCCGGCAGGTCTGGGCGGCCTGGAGAAACCGATTGAGTACACAGTCGTTGGCGGTGAAGTCAGCGCTGACTACACCAATGATCGTTTCCGCTGGAACAACGCCGTCGGTGTGACTGACTACAACTACAAAGACGGCCGCATCATTGGTTCTGGTGCCGTTTCTGACCAGGATTTCCGGGACCGTGAAGACGCGCATGCGCGCACACGTCTTTCCTACGCTGTATCGCCTGACCTGGCTGTCTACGCACAGGCAACGGCTCATGATGCATCTTATGACACAACCGAGATCATCGGTGGTTTGCCGCGCTCCCGTGACTCCAATGGCTATACGGTTGCTGCAGGTGTCGATTTTGAATTGCAGTCACTGATTCGTGGTGATGTTGCTGTTGGGTATCTGAACGAAAACAAGGACGATGATTACTTCTCGGACGTCGATGGTCTCTCGGTTGATGCCCGTGTTCAGTGGTTCCCCACGCGTCTCACGACGCTGACCTTTACCGGCAATCGCCGCGTAGTCGACACGGGGATCTTCACTTCGCCGAGCGCACTTGCGACGAGCTACCGGGCTGAAATCGACCATGAGCTTCGCAGAAACATCATCCTGTCTGCTCATGCCGGGTTCACTGACTATGATTATCAGGAGCTCGACCGGACCGACAAAATGACGAATGTCGGTGTGGCAGCAACCTACAAAATGAACAAACGCCTGCACATTGACGCATTTGCCCGTCACCTGTCCTGGGATTCCAGCGGTGCGGATATTGCATTCGTCCCATCCTACGGGATCAACCTGATCGGCGTGGAGCTTCGTTTCCATCCCTAAGCAAGAACGGTTGTTTCTCCGTTTCCTGCCCACTCTAATTTTCGGTGTCGTGTTTTGACCAAGAGTTTCAGCTTTGAATTGCCTTCCCAGATGACTGGCCACGATGGGCCGTCAGGTGAAGAGACCTCTTTTGATCTGAAGTCTCTGATTGGCATGGTGTACCGTCGCTTCTGGCTCATCGTGACGGGCTTCCTCGTCATCTTCCTGGCTGTGGCATACATCACGTTCACGGCGACGCCGGTCTACAACGCGTCGACGACGATCCAGCTGGGGACCAATCAGGAAAACATCATTGACCTGGGAAGCGTTCTTGGTGGTATCGTCGCCAACACAGCCGTGATTGACACTGAAGTGAAGGTCATCAGTTCCAAGTCGCTTCTCAGCAAAGTGGCTGAACGGCAGAAACTGATTGAGGATCCGGAGTTCAACTGGACCCTGAACGAGCAGAAACCGGGCCTGATGGATGGGCTGACCAAGCCGATCAAGAAAAGTCTCGGCATGCGGACGGAGCAGGTCGACCCTTATGCTGGCATGAGCGCAGAAGAGCGCGAAGCGGCTATTATGGAAGCGGTTGTTGGGACCCTTACCAATCGGGTTAGCGTTTCCAGGGTTGGGACGACCTACCTTCTCACGATTACGGTAAGGTCGACTTCACCGGAAACGGCAGCGCGTCTCGCTAATGCCGTGGCAGATCAGTACCGCGTGCAGCAGCTTGAAACCAAACTCGATGCGACCCGCCGCGCGACCGAATGGCTGAGCGAACGTGTTTCTGCCCTGCGTGACGAAGTGGCCGAGAAAGAAAAACGCGTTGAGATCTATCGTGCCGAGAATGGCCTCGACACGGCGATGGGCACCACTCTGGCAGAGCAGAAGATCGCCGACCTGACCAAGCAGAAAACCCAGCTGGATTTCGAACTGAGCCAGGCCCGGGCACGCTATGAAAACATGCGACGCCAGATCAATTCCGGAACGGGCGTTGAGGGCATCGGCGAGGTTCTTGATTCTGCTACAGTTTCTCGCCTGAAGGAGCAGCTGTCTGTTCTTCGCGGCCGTGTGGCGGAGCTTGAGACCAAGCTGGGTCCACAGCACCCTGAACTGATCGGTGCACGCAATGAGGTCAGCGATATCGAACGTCAGATGACGGCAGAAGTGAACCGGATTGCTGGTAATCTCGAAAGTGAAGTGAAGGCGAAGCAGGACCAGGTCAATTCGATCCAGGCCCGGATTAATCAGGCGAATGCCCAGCTGCGCGGTAACTCGATCTCGAACGTGCGTCTGCGCGAACTTGAGCGCGATGCTGAAACCAGCCGTGTTCTTTATGAGGAATTTATCGCGCGTTCTAAAGAAACGCGCGAGCAGGATGACCTCGTTCAGGCAGATGCCGTGGTCCTGTCCTCGGCGTCTGTCCCGAGCGAGCCGGCGGCACCGAAAAAGAAGCTGAACCTGTTGATTGGTGCCGTTCTTGGCGCAGCGATTGGTGCGGCCATGGCAATTCTTGCCGAGATGTTCGATGCCAAGATCAGCTCGACGGAAGACATCGAGCGCAAGCTTGGCGTCTCAGCCATCGGCTCGGTTCCGCTGATCCGTTCTTCCACGCTGTTTGGTATCGGGCAGTCCAATCCGGCGGACTATCTCGTTGAGAACCCATTATCAGCCTACGCTGAAAGTGTACGATATCTGCGCGCGGCGATCGCCTTCTCGGACCTCGACAGCGAGACCAAGACCGTTGCGATTACCTCGTCTCTGCCGGATGAAGGCAAAACGAGCCTGACGCTCAGCCTCGGCCGTATGTCCGCCATGTCCGGTTCGCGGACAATCGTGATCGACGGAGACTTCCGTCGCCGTCAGCTGACCGAAGCGGCCGGCATGTCGCCTGAAATCGGTTTCATCGAACACTTGTTCGGTGCGGGCCAGCTTTCGGATGCGATCCAAAAGGACAGCAAGACCATGCTGGACATTCTGCCGCTGTCCCAGTCCGGCCACACGCCGCACGATGTGTTCGGTACGCGTGCGTTCGATGACCTGCTGTCGCGCCTGCGCTCCATGTATGACCTGATCCTGATCGATACAGGGCCGCTGTTGCTGATGGCGGAAGCACGTGTCGTTGCAGGCAAGGTCGACAAGACGATCCTGATGGTGCGCTGGCGTCACTCGACCCGCGCGGCAGTGAAGCAATCGCTCAGCCTGCTGCGTTCGTTCAACGCGGACATTCTCGGCGCGACCCTCAACATGGTCGACCTGAACCGTCGCCGTCATCACCGCGATCCGGGCGCCAGCTACAAGGCCTACCGCAAGTACTACCAGATGGAGAGCAAGAAGTCGGTTTTTGGCTTTGATCTCAATAGTCATGGGAAGCGGAAAAAGGGTGGGAGTCGCCCGGTCGCCATGCAGACACCGCCCGAGCACGCAAAGGGAAAAGCTGAACCGGCCGATCCCGTGGGGTTTGAATAACAGCCGGGAAACGGAACGGATCCATGTCTGGAGATGCGCGGATCGCGAAACCACCCATGGAACGCGAGGCCGCGCAGGTCGCGCGGACCAGGCATGTGGCCTATTTCGGTCATGATGCCGGTGATGCGGCCATCCGGCGGCGCGTCCGTGCCTTTGAGGATGATGGTATCAGAGTCACCGGGTTCATGATGCGCCGGGCTGATACGGCACCGACGGAATGGGCCAATATAGACCTCGGCCGCACGGCAGATGGTGCTTTCCTGCAGCGTATCCGGCAAGTGTTTGCCGGGGCTGGGATCGCCGCGGGTCATCGTGATGCCTTGGCTGAGGCAGATGTCATCATTGCGCGCAATCTCGACATGCTGGCGTGCGCCTTCCTGGCCAAGCGCAAGGCCGGGCTGGATACGCCCGTGATTTACGAGTCCCTCGACATCCACCGCCTGCTGTGCCGCCAGGATGTGATCGGCAAGGCCCTGCGTTGGCTGGAAGGCAGTCTGCTGCGCAGGACAAAAGGTCTGATCGTCAGCTCCCCGTCATTTCTGCGGAACCATTTCGAGCGTTACTATCCTGGCCAGTACCGGGCCTTCCTCGTGGAGAACCGTCTGGCAGCCGGGGCTGAATATGGCACCCGGCCTGTTCCGGAAACGCCAGCAGCAGACCGGCCGCTGCGCTTGGGCTGGGTCGGCGTTCTGCGCTGCCAGCGTTCGCTGGATCTTCTCTGCGCTCTGGCAGATCAGTTTCCGGATAAGCTGGAGGTGCACCTGCATGGTGTCCCGGCCCGCAGGGAAATCCCGGCCTTCGAGCCGGAAATCGCAAAACATCCGAACATGATCTATCATGGTCGCTACAAGTCACCTGAAGATCTGTCGAAGCTCTATGATGGTCTCGATATGGTCTGGGCAGGTGACTTCATGGAAGCGGGCTACAACTCTGTCTGGCTGTTACCGAACCGTCTCTATGAAGGCGGCTACTATTGCGTGCCTGCCATCGCGCCGGCTGGGACAGAGACAGCGTCCTGGATCAGCCAGCGCAGTGGCGGCTTCGTCATCGACGAACCGCTGAACGAGACGCTTCCAAAGCTGATTGCGGGCCTCATGGAACAACGTGCGCCTATCGCGGCATGCGCGAGGGCCTTGGCCGAGTGCCCGGAAGAGGATTTCGTCCAGCCCGACGGTTTCATGGCGGATATGCTTGGCAAGGTCCTGGAAGGGGGTGCCCCCGTATGAACGTCATGTCCCGGAAAATGAAAGTCTCTGAAGACACGACGCTGCTGTGGGCGAAGGTGTTCTCCGAAGACAAGAGCGCACCGATCTGGTTTCAGGTCATCGTTACAGGCTGGTTCTTCGCGACTTATATCGAGTTTCCGGCGGTGACCGCGGTCCGCTACCTGATCGTTCTGGCGCTTCTGGGAGTGATCGTGCTGAAGAGTGCTATCGTCCTGCCTAATATCGTACGGGTTTGGCCTCTGTTTGTCTTGCCAGTGTTCGCGCTTTCATCTGTTTTATGGACTCCGTATCCGTCGGAGGCGCTGAAGCAGGGTGTCTATTTCATCCTGACACCTCTGTTTATCATTACAATCGTATCCGTTCTGGATGCACGGCGCACGATGCGGTGCCTTATGTTTGCAGGTTGGATGGCCTCTTTCATGGTGCTTGCGAAGTTATCGTCTATCGACTCCGGTGGACCTTACTCTTCGAAGAACTATGTCGCTCTGCAGATGAACTTCATGATGTTGTTCTCATTGGCCGCAGCTCTGAACAAAAAAGAATTGCTTTGGATAAGGTTAGCAGCGCTACCGTTTATCCCGATGGGGGCCTTGTTTGTCCTGTTAGCGAACTCCGCGACAAATCTTGTACTTGGTAGCGTAGGTATCATGGGGCTAATCGCTCTTCGTTTCCTGTGGGTAGATATTGGCCGCATCAGGAATGCGCGCAGCCTGCTGCTGCTAAGCGGTATTGTGCTCGTATTTTCTACTCTAACTGTTGTGCTTGCCATGCCCGGTCAGGACTTCATGGGGGAGGTTCTGAACGCACTTGGGAAGGATTCGACATTCAGTGGTCGAAAGGTCATCTGGGCTGCGGGCCGTGTCGTACAGGACCAGCAACCCATGTTTGGCACAGGCCTCTCCGGCTTCTGGCAACCGGACAACGGAGCTGCGCAGTCTATCAATTATTATGATTTCAAGCCCTTCGGTACGGCGCTGACATTCCATAATGCTTACATGGAAGTGCGAGTGCACCTCGGTTATATTGGATGGGCAATCTATATCGGAACCTGGATCTGGCAGGCGCAGCGGGCAATCCGGAACTGGCTGACTTCGCATGACGTAGAAGCCTCTGTACTGCTTCTGCTCCTTTCGCTGGTCTTTATCACCACCTTTACGGAATCCACGCCATGGGGGGTGTTCAATACCTCGGTCAATATCATGATCCTGGCATCGACGGCCGCCCTCAGCTCAAACCGGCGAACGTTTGAAGGTTATGTGCCTGTCCGGGTCAGCGAAACGAAAGTTCAGACATCCCGCTGAACCGCAGGCTATTTGTGGCTCTCTGAACCCAGCGGAACAGAAGCCCATACCGATGCCAGAGGCGCATGAGCACGATTTTGCCACAATTGGCCTCCTCCTGAACTGCTGGAATGTGGGTTAGTGCGGCGTTTATCGACGTGGCGTCATGAAAATGCCTAATGAAAACATCTCATAATCAGGCTGGAGAAGTGAGGTGAGAGAGGGAGGGGACTGCGCGAGGGCCATCGCATGACATTTCAGTCAGCCATTCATCTCGCCCTGTTCAGACACATTCCTGACACGCGTGGAACCAACACTGACGAGCATGCGTATAATTCTGAGCGGGCGTTTAAGACGCCCTTAAGAGTTCGGTGGATTGATAGGCGTGATGAGCAACGTCACTCAATCTGTGTCAGGGAGCAGACCCGTGGTCGATATTGCCAACGCCGCCATTGCGCGTCGCGGCTGGAATGCTGGTGTGCATTCGGATCAGGAAGCTTATGACAAGTGGCCGGTCTGGGCGCGCCTCCTCATCATTGTGGGGCTGAGCGCGTTGCTGTGGGCTGGCATCATCAGTGCCTTGGTGGCCCTGTTCGGCTAAAGCCGCAGACACTTTCGACAACAAAAAAGCCCCGGCAACTGGCCGGGGCTTTTGTTTTCTGGGGGGCGCTAAAGTGTCGGCTTTCTTCAGCGAGCGCCACGGGACATCAGGACAGCCGGCACGGTGCGCAGCATGATCATGAAGTCGCCAGAGAAGTTGCGGGTGCGGGCATATTTGACGTCCAGCTGCACGCGTTCTTCGTAGCTCGTATCGCTGCGGCCTTCGACCTGCCAGAGGCCGGTCAGGCCAGGGCGGACAGCGCAGTAATCACGATAGAACTCACCATATTTGGCGATTTCATTCTCGACGATCGGGCGGGGCCCAACCAGCGACATCTCACCGCGAAGAATATTCACCAGCTGTGGCAGCTCGTCGATCGACGTCTTGCGGATAAAGCGGCCGAGCGGCGTGATGCGCGGATCATGCGTCAGCTTTTGCGTCTGTTCCCATTCTGCGCGGGCTTCCGGATCCTGTTCCAGGATTTCCTGAAGGCGCTGATCGGCGTTCGAGACCATCGAGCGAAGCTTGTAGCACATGAACGTACGACCGTTACGGCCGTAGCGCTTCTGAGCGTAAACAGCGCGTCCGCCATCCTGAAGACGGATGAGGATGCCGACGACGAGTAGAAGCGGCAGCACAAAGATCAGCGCGGTGCCTGCGATGACAATGTCGAGAATACGTTTGGCACTTGTGGGCGCCTCATGCTCCGCACGTTCAAGGCGCGTCGAGGAGTATGCAGCGGTTTCCGCATGCCGCGAATTGTTTGTCAGTCTAAGACCCATAATCGTCCCCAGAACTCTACCTAAAAGCGCAAGAAATCTTCCCGGAATTCCTCGCGCTCATGCTAACAATCGTTAACTCAGAGAACGAGGAGACCTTTATTTCTTTTTGAGACGTTTGCAATCTGTATACCGGGAATCGGCTGAATATTCGGGCTGATTTCCCGGAATTCGCCTGATAGGTGAAGTATTTTTCAAGTAATCGGGGGCGAGTGCGCATTTATTAACCAGAATGCCTCGCTTTGAGGTGCTTTGGTGGGGGGCGCTGTCCCGTTACGGGCCAGGGGCGTGCCAATCCGGTACGTAAAAAAAGCGGCAGGACGTTTGCCCTGCCGCTTTGATTCGGTGGTCGTTAAGGAACGAAATCAGAAGATACGTTCACCAATCCGCACCGTGTCACCCGGGCGGACGACCGTTGAGGTTGTCAATTCGAATGCCTGCTCTTCACCCGAGTCCACGCTCTTGATGTAGACGACTTTCTTGTTGGCGCGGTAGGTCCATCCACCAGCCGCAGCCACCGCATTCATGACCGTAAGCCCGGATGTAAATGGATATTCCCCAGGACGGTTCACTTCGCCCAGAATGTAATAAGGACGGTAATTGATGACCTCTGCGCTGACACGCGGGTTCAGGATGTAGTCGCCTTCCAGTCTCTCAACGATACGGCTCTCAAGCTGAGGCGTCGTAAGGCCCAGCGCTTCGATCTGGCCGATCAGCGGCATCGAGATGGAGCCAGTACCGTCGACTTCGAACTGACCGGAGAGATCCGGCTGGCCGAATACGGTGATACGAAGTTGATCACCATTGCCGAGCGTGTAGGCGCTGGCGGATTGCTGCAGTGCGATTTGCTCGCCCGCTGCGATACGCGGGCCGGACGTAGGGGCGGACTGACAGGCGGCAATGCTGAGGAGCAGGCTGCCCAGAATGGCCATGACGAAGGGGCGCAGGAAATTCATCGCTTCTTTTCTCCCAGATTTGGCGGCCCTGCCGCGTAGCAAGACCTATTCCAGAATATCAGGTCGAGAGGAAGGAAACTTCGTCCTTGAAGAGGCGAACAGCTGACAGTTTCCCACTGATAAAGGCACCAGTATCGAGCCCGATCCGGCGATTGTCGCGGAAGACGCCATCGGTAGGCGTGTGGCCATGAACCACGATCTGGGGAAATTGGTCTGCGTCTTCCAGAAATTCTTCCCGGATCCAGAGCATGTCGCGGACAGTCTGCTCCTGGAGCGAGGCGCCGGGGCGCAGGCCGGCATGTACGAACAGATAGTCACCAGCAACGTAATAGTGCTGGAGGCCCTGGTAAAATTTCAGGTGTGCCTCAGGCAGCCGATTACGGAACTCGGTCCAGACCTTATCCCAGGCGCGCTGATAGGCTTCCATGGCTTCGTGGGACTGCATCGCGGCGCGAGAGTTTTGCGGTGGCTGCAGGCCATAGGAATAAAGCGTTTCGGCGCCGCCGTAGCGGACCCATTGTTTGCCGAAACTGACTTCATTCATGAAGCGCAACAGGGCTTCTTCGTGGTTTCCCATCAGGAAAACCCGTTCAAATGACTGAAGCCGCTCGCTGAGCAGGAATTCGATCACGTCTTTCGATTGCAGACCGCGATCAATATAATCTCCAAGAAAAACAAGGGTTCGCTTGGTGCCTTCGGGCAGGGACGCGGAATCCTCGTCGATCTGATCGATCAATTTTTCCAGAAGGTCGCGGCGGCCATGAACATCGCCGATGGCATAGATGCATTGCCCATCAGGGGCGCTCGAAGTCCGTGTAACGGCGACAGGCGTTTCTTCCCGTGTTTGCACTTCCACCTGAGGCGCCGACCGTCCGATGCCCCGGCGGATACGCGCGCGCAAAGACGTTGCCGAGCGGGTCAGATTACTGATCCGCTGCAGGAAGCTTTGCCGGGTTTGGTCGGTCGTTTTGCTCATCTGGGTACAACAGTTAACGTTTACTTATAGCGCTTTCTGGAGGGAAACCAATCAATGCGGGAAAATCATGGCCTGGTGCCGGTCAGCACTTCCTTCAGGAAGCCTGCTGCCCAGCTCATGTGCATGGTGCCGGAAATCAAGCCTGCGAGGAGGCCACAGGGCGAGCTTTTCCAGATTGCGACAGCGACGGAAGCTGCGGCGAGAACACCGGCATAGCCGATTGGAAGAACTAGCGCCGGCAGGAAGAGGGGCGAGGCGACCAGCCCGCCAGTGCTGGCCAGTAGCGCGAAGACGGGCAGGGCCTGGCGAATTTTCAGCTTCTGGCCATGTTTGCGCACATTGCGCGCGCGGCCTTTGCCATAGTTGAAGTATTGCTTGGCCAATCGGCCGATAGAGCCGCGCGGGATGTAGCGAATACGGATATCGGCATCGAGATAGATCTTCCCGCCTGCCTGAGCGACGCGTTCATCATATTCGGCGTCTTCATTATGCGAGAAGGTTTCGTCATAGCCGCCGATCTGGCGGTACATGTCGATGGCGAAGCCAGCATGGTGTCCGTGGTCGACATAGCCGGATGTCGTTCCGCCCCGATGCGCGGACCCGCCAGAGCCAAGCGGGGTATCCACGATCCAGGCATTGGCGCGCTCGAAACAGGTATCGCCCACCGCGTCCATCGGGATCACAACCGATGCTGCTCCTGTCGCATGGAGAGCTTTCGCGACCGACAGGATGAAGCCAGTCGGGTAAATCGAGTGAGCGTCGCAGCGCACGATGTAGCGCGTGTCATCGCGGCTGGCCTCTGCAACGGCCAGGTTCATCGCGGCTGCCTGCAGGCGTTTCGGATTGTGGATCAGCTGCAGGTTCGGGAATTCTGCGGTGAGGCGCTCGACGATGGCAACAGTGTTGTCCGTGCTTCCGCCATCGGCCACGATGAGGGGAACGTCGCCGAGGAGCGCATCTCCGGCCATCAATGAGCGGATGCATGTCTCAATATGACGCTCTTCGTTCAGCGCCGGAATGACAGCCAGAATCGAGCTGGGCGCCAGCTCAGGCGCTTCATTTGTGTCGATTTCAGCCATTGCGTACGCACCCATGGCGACCTCTATTGATGTTTTTCTCCTGTGGAGGGAGCAAAAATCGTTCCAGACTGGCGTGCGGCCTGTCTGGATCAGCATACCCAACGTCAAGCTTGCCGCGCTGGACGAACCTCATATGGTGGGGCGCAACAGGAGGAGATGCAAAACATGATTGGTGTTGTGGCAAAACTGACCATCCAGCCGGACAAAGAGGCGGAGTTCGAGCAGGTCGGCAAGGACCTGATGGCGAAGGTTAAGGCGAACGAGCCGGGATGCCTGACCTACCAGCTCTACAAGTCGAAGAAAGAGGCTCACGTTTATATCTTCATGGAGCAATATGCCTCTGAAGAGGCCTTCAAGGCACATGGTCAGAGTGACTATTTCAAGGCGGCCGGTCCTGCACTCGGTGCCTGCTTGGCTGGTGCGCCTGACATCCAGTATTTCGACATCGTGGAATAGGGGCGCCCCATGGACCTTGCCTTCACGCCTGAGGATCGCGCCTTCCAGCAGGAAGTGCGCGACTGGATCGCTGAGAACTATACAGCCGACCTGCGCGCCAAGAGCGCGGCGTCCAAGAACGGTTATCTCGACAAGGAAGGCCAGGTCGCCTGGCAGAAGAAGCTTTACGAAAAGGGCTGGGTCGCGCCGAACTGGCCGGTTGAGCATGGCGGGCCAGGGCTTTCGGCCTCTCAGCGCTATATCCTGAACATGGAGCTTTCGTCCGCGGGGACGCCGCCGGTCAGCCCTATGGGGATAGCCATGGTCGCCCCGGTAATCATGGCGTTCGGCTCTGAGGAGCAGAAGAAGAAATACCTTCCGCCCATTCTCCAGTCGGATGTCTGGTGGTGTCAGGGATATTCGGAGCCGGGCTCCGGGTCCGATCTTGCCTCGCTCCAGATGAGCGCTGTGCGTGATGGCGACGATTATGTGCTTAATGGCTCCAAGATCTGGACGACCCACGCCCAGTGGGCGGACATGATCTTCTGCCTCGTGCGGACTTCGAGAGCAGGCAAGGAGCAGGAAGGGATCAGCTTCATCATCTTCCCGATGACCCTGCCGGGCATCAAGATTTCCCCGCTGCCGACGCTTGATGGGCCGGCCGAAGGGGCACAGGAAATCAATCAGGTCTTCTTTGAGAATGTCCGTGTGCCGATCGCGGAGTCCCTCGTCGGCGAAGAGAACAAGGGCTGGACCTACGCCAAGTACCTGCTGCAGTTCGAGCGGGGCAATGCCTACGCGCCAGGCCTGCGCAGCATGCTCAACAAGGCCCGCAAGATCGCCAGCGTTGAGGAGAGTGAAGGCGAGGCGCTGATCCGGGATCCGGATTTTGCCCGCAAGCTGGCCCAGCTGGAAATCAAGATCGACGGATTGGACGCGACAGAGCAGCGTATCTTCTCCGCTCTGTCAGCCGGCCAGGCCGTCGGGCCGGAAAGCTCGATGCTGAAATGTGCAGGTTCCGAGACGCAACAGGCGATCACGGAACTCGTTGTCGAGGCGGCTGGTTCCTACGGCGCACCATTCGTGCGGGACAATTTTGCGGTGGCGCGTGCCGGAGCAAATGCGGATCTGCCATTCCCGTCCTACTCGGTCACGGCAGCGCCCAGCTATTTCAATTACCGCAAGACCTCCATCTATGCCGGTTCCAATGAAATCCAGCGGAACATCATGTCGAAGATGGTCCTGGGGCTCTGACGGGATTTCAATGCAGGAAACAATACACTCAGGCGATCCGCACGTGGCCGCCCAGCCGAGCTGGCTGACGCGGATCGCGTTCGGTATCGGCGGGACAGCCGAAGGCGTGAAGAACAACGGCTTCGATTATTTCCTGCTGCTCTATTACAGTCAGGTTCTGGGCGTCTCAGCAGGTCTCGTGGCTCTGGCTCTGATGATTGCGCTCGTCGTGGACGCGATTTCGGACCCGGTTGTCGGATACTGGTCGGACAATCTGCGAACCCCCATCGGGCGCCGGCATCCGTTCCTCTATGCCTCCATCCTGCCCGTCGCGATCTGCTACTTCTTCGTCTGGAATCCCCCGGCTGGCCTGACAGGGGATGCGCTGTTCCCCTGGCTGGTGGGGCTGACCATTCTCGTGCGGCTTGGCTTCACCTTCTATGAAGTACCGGCCAATTCGCTCGCAGCTGAACTGACTGACGATTATGACACCCGCACGCAACTCATGTCGTTCCGCTACTTCTTCGCCTGGATTGGCGGGCTGTCGATTCAGATCGCTTTGCTTTTCCTGTTCCTGAAGTCGACCGAAGAGGTCATGGGTTTCTTCAACATGGAAGGCTGGCACCATTACGGCCTGCTGGCTGCGGTGGTGATCCTGTTCGCCATGCTGTTCATGTCACTTGGGACGCATGGGCACATCCCGCATCTGCGTGCGCCGCCAGAAGCCCGCAAGCTCACACTGGGCACCATCTTCCGCGAGATTTTCGAAACGGTCTCGAACCCGTCTTTCCGTGCCCTCTTCGCGGCCACCCTGTGTGGCCTCTGTGCCAGCGGCATTTCCGCCGCGCTGAACCAGTACATCAACGGCTTCTTCTGGGAGTTCACGACCGATCAGATCGGCCTGCTCACGGTATCGGTCTATCTCTCTGCCATCATGGCCGTGATCCTTGCCCCGCTGGTCGGCAAGAGCATGGGCAAGAAACGCGGCGCCATCATTATCGGCCTGCTCGCTTTCACGATTGCGCCGCTGGCCGTGTTCCTGCGCCTCCTGGGCCTGTTGCCGCCAAATGAGGATCCGCGCCTGTTCTGGATCATCCTGTCTGTCACGATCTTTGACGTCGCGCTCATCATCGCTACACAGATGCTCATGGGCTCAATGGTTGCCGACATTGTGGAAGACTCCGAGTTGCAGACCGGGCGTCGCTCTGAAGGGATCTTCTTTGCAGGCATCAGCTTCATCAAGAAGCTGTCCCAGGCTGGT
This sequence comes from Hyphomonas sp., assembly GCA_041398445.1. Classification (GTDB taxonomy): domain Bacteria; phylum Pseudomonadota; class Alphaproteobacteria; order Caulobacterales; family Hyphomonadaceae; genus Hyphomonas. The sequence continues at coordinate 224,741 of JAWKUR010000003.1, forward strand.
GGCGTGTTCGTTGCCGCTGCCGTCTTGTCGGTTGCCGGGATCACGCCAGGCATGCGGCCGGGGGATGTGAGCGACACATCCCTGCAGACGCTTGGCTGGGGCTATGCCGCTTCCCTGTTCGCGATCTGGATGCTTATGATCCTGGCGGTTTCCTTCTACCGCATCAGCCGCGACAGCCATGAAGAGAACCTCAGACAGCTGCGCGAACGCCGTCAGGCCTCGCCAGGCCCCTGAATTTCTGACTGAATTGTCATGAATCGCCGAATTGCTACTTCTTCGGCGCCGCAATAGAGCCATAGAGATGATGCACGCTCTCCGCATGACAAGACACGTTTCGAAGTTCCTGGCTGTGGCGGGGCTTTGCGTAGTGGCACTTCTGGTTCTGGCGGCCTTACCCTTGATGGCCAATGCCCAGCGCTTGCCGGAGACACGTACCGAAATCGAGCTGACCTTCGCGCCGCTGGTGAAGGAAGTCTCTCCGGCCGTGGTGAACGTCTACACGCAGAAAACCGTCAAGACCGGCGTCACGCCGATGGAGATGCTTCTTTATGGGAGCGCTGCGCCGCAAAGCCGCGTGCAGAACTCTCTCGGTTCCGGTGTGATCGTGCGGGAAGACGGCGTGATCGTGACCAACAACCACGTCGTGGAGGGGGCCGACTCCTTCCGGGTCGTGCTGAGCGACCGGCGTGAATACCCGGCTGAACTTGTCCTCAATGACGAGCGGACAGACCTCGCCGTTCTCAAGATCGACACCGATGGCGACAAGCTGCCGGTGCTGCACTTCGCCGACACGCGTGAGGCACAAGTGGGGGACCTGGTCATGGCCATCGGCAACCCGTTCGGTGTTGGCCAGACTGTGACAAGCGGCATCATCTCCGCGACAGCGCGGACAGATGTCGGGATTTCCGACTACTCCTTCTTCATCCAGACCGATGCAGCCGTGAATCCGGGTAACTCCGGCGGGGCGCTGGTGAACATGAAGGGCCAACTGGTCGGCGTGAACACGGCAATCTTCTCCCGCGGTGGCGGCTCGAACGGCATCGGCTTCGCGATCCCTTCGGAAATGGTGAAACGTGTCGTCGACGCGGCGATGAACGAAGGGACCTTCGTGCGCCCATGGCTGGGCCTGGCAGCGCAGGCCGTCAGCTTCGATATGGCGAAGGCTCAGGGGCTTTCCCGGCCCATCGGTGTGATGGTCACCGAAGTTTATGATGGCGGCCCGGCGGACAAGGCGGGCTTGCGCCGGGGCGATCTGGTCACGGCCATCGACGGCCGGGAAGTGTTTGACGAGAAGGGCCTCAAATTCCTCGCGGCGATCCGGAACCCCGGCGAGAAGGCTCAGCTGAACGTGCTGCGTGGTGGCCGCAACCAGGTGATCGGCGTGAAAGTTGAGCCACCACCGGGGGCGACGGAAGCGGACATCGTGCTGATGGAAGGCGATGATGTGTTCAACGGCGCCCGGGTTGTTGAACTTTCTCCGCGCCTCGCTGAAGAGAATGGGCTGGACCCGTTCCAGAAAGGCTCAGGCATCTACGTCCATTCCGTTTCGCGCCGGTCTATTGCCCGCAACTATTTCAGGCCGGGTGACATTATCCGTTCCGTGAACGGCAAGCAGACGAAGACGGTGAAGGAACTTCAGTCTGTGCTCCGGGACTCCGGGCGCAGCTGGGATATTGAACTCGACCGCAACGGGCGGACCATCCGTGGGACGATCCGCCTGTAGGCTGGTTCAATTCGCCTTCGGGTGAAGGATGACGGGCAGGTTGGTGTAACCCAGCACGAAGTTGGAGAGGACACGCTCCGGCTCGCCGACGACTTCGACATGTTCGAACCTGTTGAGGATCTCTTCCCACAGGATGCGCAGCTGCATCTCGGCGACGCGGTTGCCCATGCAGCGATGGATGCCAAAGCCGAAAGAGACGTGCCGGCGGGCATTTTGCCGGTCGATGAGGAATTCGTCGGGCCGCTCGATCGCCTCTTCGTCGCGATTGCCGGAGACGTACCACATCACCACCTTGTCGCCCTTGCGGATCTTCTGGCCGCCGAGCTCGGTATCTTCGGTCGCCACGCGGCGCATATGGGCCAGAGGTGTCTGATAACGGATAATCTCTGACACCATGTTCGGGACCAGGGATGGGTCTGCCTTCAGCTTGGCATACTGGTCTGGAAACTGGTTGAGGAAATAGACCCCGCCAGAGATCGAATTCCGCGTCGTGTCGTTTCCGCCCACAATCAGCAGCATGAGGTTGCCGAGCAGTTCGATCGGGTTGTTCACCATGTCCTCCGTTTGCGGATCATGGGCGAGCAGGGAGATGAAATCGAACTTGCGCGGCTGGGCGGCGCGCTCATGCCAGAGCTCGGTAAAGCTGGCGAGGCACTCGTTGAGATGCTTCATCCGCCATTCCATGTCGGCCCCGGCCACGCCGACGGCATCCGACGTTGTGGCGACATCAGACCAGAAAGGCAGCTTGTGACGGTGCTCGAAGGGATAATCGAACAGGGTTGCCAGCATCTGTGTGGTCAGCTCGATGGAGACGCGGTCGACCCAGTTGAATGCCTCGCCAACCGGCAGTTCGTCCAGGATGTTGCAGACGCGCTGGCGGATCAGGTCTTCCAGCTCCGACAGCTGGCTGGGCGCGACGGCGGGCTGGGCGGCCTTGCGCTGGACATCATGGACCGGCGGATCCTTGGCAATGAACATGGGGGGCTGGAAATCATCTGACGGATCGCCAATCACAATGCTCGGTTCGGAGGAAAACACCTTGTGGTTCGAATCCACCGCGATGATGTCATTGTACTTTGTGACAGACCAATATGCGCCGACAGAGCTTTCGGGACAGTAGTGGACCGGGGCTTCTTTACGCAGCCTGCGGAAATACTCTCCCTGCTTGTTTTGCTGGAAGATCTCTGCCTTTGAGACATCGAACCCTTCCAGGGGCAGGCTCCACGGATCAGGAACCTCCACGTCTATCGACTGTGCAGTGTCGGCCATATTTTCCTCCCTAACAGGCTTTTTTCGCCCTTATGGGGAGTAGAGTACGTGGGAAGCCCGTCTCTGCAAGCTTTTTACATGGCACCAATTGTTGTGCGGTGCAGCAACCGCTCGTGCCCTGCATAGCCGCCAGTCGCCATGTGAAGCAGGCAGCGATTGTCCCACATCAACAGCATGTCCGGCTCCCATTTGTGCCGGTACTGGAACTCCGGCCGGGTCTGCCAGCGATAGAGTTCGGTGATCAGGTCCCAACCTTCTTCCTGCTCCATTCCGGCAATGCCGACGATGTAACCCGCACAGCCGAACACTGCCTGCCGCCCGGTCTCCGGGTGCGTGCGGATAATATCATGCCGTTCGGTGGCCTCGGCATCTGTGGACGGGCGGATGTCCATGCTGCGCCCTTTGGATTTGTCGTCATCGCCATACATGCCCACCGGGGAATAGGCGTTGCGCGCCGAATGGATGGCATGCCGCCCTTCGACCTTCTGGCGGAGTTCGTCCGGCATCTGTTCGAGTGCCATGTACTGATTGGCAAAAAGTGTGTCGCCCCCACTCGGGGGGATAGTGATGCCAAACAGGCAGGTGCCGGCCGGCGGTCGCTTCTGGAAGCTCCAGTCTGAATGCCAGCTCTCGGCAAAGATGGGGGCTGTCTCGTCTGCTGCGCGCTTGACCGCGATGATATGTGGGTGCCCTGCAATCGGAGCAATGAATGGGTCGTCTCCAAACGGCCCGAAGTATTGCGTAAATCGCTCAAGGTCCGAATTAGTCATCTTCTGGTCCGGGAAAGACAGGACCTGATGGTCCAGCCATGCCTTCCGGATCTCTGCGATGGTATCGTCTGTCAGGCGCTGGGTCAGGTCCACACCGCGCACAGTCGCGCCGCAGGCCTGCCCGGATGGTGTAATCTCCAGGCTCATATGCGTTTCCTCCAAGGAGGATCTTACCACAGCGCGCCTGCTCGCCTAGAACACGGGCCATGAGCGATCTTTTTGAAGCTGCCGGCATGTCTGAAGGGGCCCCGCGCCCGCTCGCAGACCAGCTGCGCCCGCAGAAACTGTCGGAAGTTGTAGGTCAGGACCATCTGGTCGGTCCTGAGGGCTCGCTCACGCGGATGCTGCAGGCAAAGCGCCTGTCGTCCATTATTTTCTGGGGACCGCCCGGCGTCGGCAAGACAACCATTGCCCGCTTGCTGGCGCAGGAAACCGATCTCGAATTCGAGGCGATCAGCGCGATCTTCTCGGGGGTCAAAGACCTGCGGGCCGCCTTTGATCGGGCCGAGGCGCGCCGCAAGGTGGGCAAAGGCACGCTGTTGTTTGTCGATGAGATCCACCGGTTCAACAAAGCGCAGCAGGATGGCTTCCTGCCCTTCGTCGAAAGCGGGGTGGTCACTCTGGTAGGGGCGACGACCGAAAACCCGAGCTTTGAAATCAACGGAGCGCTCCTCTCCCGGTGTCAGGTACTGGTTCTGAAGCGCCTGAAGGAGGAGGCTCTCAGGGAGCTCATCGGCCGGGCAGAAGCCCTTGAAGGACGCCCCCTGCCTGTCGTTGAAGAAGCGGTAACGCCTATCCTTGCCATGGCGGACGGAGACGGGCGTTACCTGCTCAACATTGTCGAGCAGGTTTATGCGCTGGCCGGACCGAAATCCGTTTTGAGTTTGGCGCAGGTCACCTCCGGCTTGCAGAAGCGCGCCCCGGCTTATGACAAGACCGGAGATGGGCATTACAACCTCATCTCGGCATTGCACAAATCCGTACGCGGTTCTGATCCTGATGCTGCGCTCTACTGGTTCGCGCGGATGATCGACGGCGGGGAGGACCCGCTTTACCTGGCTCGCCGGCTTGTACGTATGGCCAGCGAGGATATTGGACTGGCGGACCCGACGGCGCTGATGGTGACAAGCGAAGCGGCAAGGGCATATGAGCGCCTGGGCTCTCCTGAGGGAGAGCTTGCTCTGGCGCACGCTGTCATCCACCTCGCCACGGCACCGAAATCCAACGCGGCTTATGTGGCGTGGAAAGCGGCGCTCCGATCTGCGCGTGAAACAGGCAGCCTGATGCCGCCGAAACATATTCTGAACGCGCCGACAAAGATGATGAAAGATCAGGGCTATGGCGCCGGCTATGCCTATGATCATGACACGGAAGAAGGCGTGTCCGGGCAGAACTATTTCCCGGATGAGATGGCACGGCAAACCTTTTACCAGCCAAAAGGCGAGGGCCGTGAAAAGCCGATTGCCGAGCGTTTGGCCTGGATTGCAAAAATCCGGGAGAGAAAGGGCGGTTCGTGACACGCAATCGTCCGGTTCCGAAAGTCAACGCGGAAGACGCAACATTTGTTCGCAGCCTGGTTCTCCATGAGGATGACAAGGTGATCGTGTTCGACAAGCCTTCAGGTCTGGCCGTGCAGGCAGGCGGCGGTGTAACACGGTCGCTTGATGGGTTGCTTGCGGCCTTCGCCAAATCGAACGGCAAGCGACCCCGTCTTGTTCATCGCCTCGATCAGGGAACATCCGGCGTTGTGATCACGGCGCGCACCCAGCCGGCTGCTGCATTCCTCTCGGAAGAGTTTGCATCGCGCCGGACAGAAAAGACCTATCTCGCCCTGGTGCGTGGTGTTTTGCCGGCAGCAGACGCGGGCGTGTGTGAGGCGCCGCTGGTGAAAGTGGAGGAGGGCGGACGTCCGCGCATGATTGCGGCCAAACCCGGCCGAAAGGGCGCGCAGTCTGCACTAACGCATTGGCGCGTCTTGTCGCGCAATGGCGATGTGGCATTGATTGAAGCGCGTCCCGAAACAGGGCGCATGCATCAGATTCGTGCACATCTCTCCATAGCCGAAATGCCCATTCTTGGCGACTGGCTATATGGTACGGGGGCTGAGGGAGCGGCGCGGCTGATGCTGCATGCGGTTTGTCTGAAAGTTCGTCATCCGGATGGAGGCGTCATGAGCTTTGAGGCGCCTGTGCCGGAGGACTTCGCAGTGCTTGCCCGCCAGCTCGGGCTTCAGTCCGGCTTGTAATAATCACGATACCAGTCAACAAAGGACTGGATTCCGTCACGGACATCTGTGGTGGGAACATATCCTGTCAGTGCCTTCAACAGGCTGACATCGGCATATGTCTGCTTCACGTCACCGGGTTGCATGTCCAGCATGTTCTTGACGGCGGTGCGGCCGATCGAAGTTTCGATGGCTTCGATATAATCCATCAGGCGGACAGGTTCGTTGTGGCCAATATTCACGAGCCGATAGGGAGCAACGGGGCTCAGTGAGTCATTGCGTGTAACTGGCTCACCTTTTACGGGCGGTTTGTCCATCAGCCGGCGGATGGCTTCGACCAGGTCGTCGACATAGGTGAAATCCCGCATCAGATCACCGTGATTGTAGACGTCGATTGGCTGACCCTTGAAGATGCGGTCCGTGAACAGGAAGAAGGCCATGTCCGGGCGCCCCCAGGGGCCGTATACGCTGAAGAAGCGCAGCAGGGTGGTTGGAGTGCCGTACAGGTGCGAGTGGCTGTGCGCGATCAGTTCGCTGGAAAGCTTCGTCGCCGCATAGATCGTCAGCGGGTGGGGGGCGGCATCCGTCTCTTCAAACGGGAACTTCTGATTGGCGCCGTATGCGGAAGAAGTGGATGCAAGCACAAGGTGCCTGATGTTGTGCTGGCGCGCCAGCTCAATGACATTGAACGAGCCCACGATATTTGAAGAAATGTATTCGCGCGGGTGGTCCAGGCTGTATCGCACCCCGGCCTGCGCAGCGAGATGGACGACGATGTCTGGCGCGCTGTCCTGAAACGCAGCAGTCATTGCTGCTTCGTCCTCGACCTTGACCTCATGCATGCGGAAATTTTCGTACGCGGCCAGGCGTTTCACGCGGTCACGCTTGAGTGAGACATCGTAATAAGGAGTGAAGCAGTCGACGCCTGTGACGTCGTGCCCTTCTTTTGCGAGCCTCAGAGACAGTTCGCTGCCAATGAAGCCGGCGGCGCCGGTGACGAGGATTTTCATGCGTGTGCCCTATTCTTGGCTCCCGGGCTATATGATCGCAGCCGTCCGTACAAGCATAGGAAACCGTAATGAAGAAAAGGCCTCCCGAATGTCCGGAAGGCCTTTTCCTGTCAGGTGTTTGTCAGGTGAAGCCGCTTAGCGCTCACGGATTTGCGGGCCGATGGCTTGTGCCTCACCGGCATTGACGGCGCGTGCCGTGGCCAGCTCTTCCAGCAGCATCTGCACATGCTTGTCGTTTGTGAGGCTGGAGATGGCTGCCATTGACTCTGCCGTTTCGGAAGAGGCGCCGAAGAAGGCTTCCAGAGCCTCGAAGCCACTCTTGCGGTGCGGGTAGTAGATCAGGCGAGGCGTGGCATCGGCATCAATGCCGGCCAGTTCCTTTGCCTTTTCGATGGCATCAGTGAAGCTGCCGATCTCGTCGACGAGGCCGCGTTGCAGTGCATCTTCACCACTCCACACATGGCCGCGCGCCACATCATGAACCTGATCGTAGGTCATGCCACGGCCATCGGCGACGATGCCGACAAAGCGGTCATAGCCACGCTTCAGGGAGGCTTTGACCTCGGCTTCCTGTTCCGGCGTGAACTTGTCCATGCCGTAGGCATCGGCGAACTCACCACCCACCGAGATGGTGTCGAACGTGATGCCCAGCTTGTTGAAGCCGCCTTCAAGGGCGAACTTGCCGCCGAAGATACCGATGGAGCCGGTAATGGTCGAGCGGTTTGCCACGATGTAGTCGGCGCCAGCCGAAACATAATAGCCACCCGACGCTGCCAGCGAGCCCATCGAGACGACGACTGGTTTGCCTTTTGCCTGGACGCGTTCAATGGCGTTCCAGATCTGATCGGAAGCGGTTGGCGAGCCTCCGGGGCTGTCGACGCGGAAGACGATCGCCTTCACCTTGTCATTGTCGCCAGCATCCAGAATGGCACGGGCAATCGTGTCCGAGGCAAATGCCGGCGCAGATTCGAAGGGCGAGCCGGAGTCCGCGCTGCCTGTCACGACGGCACCTTCACCACCAACTACCGCGATGGCAGGGGCTTTCAGCGGGAGGGACGGCGGAGTGTAGCTGACGAGATCGACGAATTCCGCATCCTTGCCAGCCTTCTCCTTAGCGGCATCTTCTGCCTGCTCGGGATAGCCTTCCTTGTCCATCAGCTTCAGCGAGACGACTTGCTCAGCCGTCATCGGGCCGCCTTCAAGCGCGGATTTGACTTCTGCAACCGTCAGGCCGCGATCTGCGGCGATATCATCCAATGATGCGGTCCACAGGGATTCGGCCAGCTGGGTCATCGCCTCGCGGTGCGGCTCAGTATAGCCGGTCTCGTTATAAGAGTTCGGTGCGTTCTTGTACTCGTAGAAGGGGTAGATTTCCGGGGTCACGTCGATCTTGTCGAAGAGGCCCTTGAGGAATTCCGTTTCAAACGTCACGCCAGCGGAGAAGACTTCCGACCCAGGCTGGATCCAGATTTCGTCGGCCGGTGTGATGGAGCGCAGCGCTGACGGACCGCTGACACCGAACGTGCCTTGTGTGTGCGCAATGACGAACTTTCCGGAGTCGCGGAAGCTGAGCAGAGCCTCACGAAGTTCCTCGGCGCGAGAGCTTCCGATTCCGACTGTTGCCCCCCTCAGATACAGGCCCTTCACGGTGTCATCGGTTTCAGCTGCCTTAAGTTTGGTCAAAAGGTCTATAAAACCGGGCGTTGCTGAAAAAGCTGCAATCCCGCTTGTCGGGGCCTGATCGGTCAATTCCGTGTTCAGATCCAGTGATAGGACGATGTTGTCGGGTGTGTCTGGCGCGGACGATGTCGCTCCCACAATGATGCTGACGAAGAAGAGTGTCATCAGCACGATAAAGAGGATCATGGCGACGAAGGCGCCTGCCATCGACAAGAGGAAAGTTCTCATAGGGGTGTGGTCTCCGGTACTGACCAAAGGAGAAGTGCTTATGCTGGATATTGTCGATAAACGATAAAATGTAAAGGTTCGGCTCTGCTAACGGGCGAAATTTGCAGCAAAACGCCCATACAGCGAAAGAAGTACTGAATTGCTATGCGAACAGGTGTTGCCTCCGGGAAAAAGAGTGGCTATCTCGGCGCCTCCGTTGGGGTGTCGCCAAGTGGTAAGGCACCGGTTTTTGGTACCGGCATTCCCAGGTTCGAATCCTGGCACCCCAGCCACTCTTTCCGGATAGCGCCTGCTGGCGCTTCCCAATCAAATCTCATCGCCTGTTTAATTGCATTTGTAACAAATGTCCGCTCGTTTGCACTGCACGCGATGTGTTGCGTTCGTGCAGGCGCCGGATATTTTCTAAATGAATCGTAAAGCCTTGTTGATCGTGTCACAGAGGGTTGTTAGCGTCCGGTTTCGCAGCTAAGGGCTTTGCCGCGGACCTGCTAGAAAAGCGGGTCATTCAGGGATCAATGACAGAGGGCGGACAACGTCCCGAAAAACTCAGGGGAGGTGTTGGGCGGTCTCCGTCTCTCTGCTTCCAAGGGAACTTGCCTCTTTTGTGTGTGAGGTATTGTAAAGGACCGGGACGCTCTCGTTAGCGGGGCGCCCGTATGTCGGATTTCCCGCGCAACACCAGCGCGACCGTTTGGAGAGTGAGAGGCAAACCTCATGAAGAAACTTCTGTCACCAGCTCGCGGCGTGATTGCCGCGGCGCTTATCGCAGGGCTGGCCATTCCGGCTCAGGCCCAATTGCGCCAGGCGCTCGATGTCGGCGAACAGGCGACCCGCAAGGCAGAGCAGGTCCAGAACCAGATCAACCAGCTGGACGACGAGCGCACCGACATGGTTCGCGAGTACCGTACACTCCTGCAGCGTCGTGACGCCGCAGACCTGTACGCGAAACAGCAGGAACTGGTTGTTGCCTCGCAGCGTGAGGAAATTGCCTCGCTTACTGAGCAGCTCGGCTCGATCGACGACATCACCGCTCAGACTGTTCCGATGCTTCTCGGCATGGTCGAAGATCTCAAGGCTTTCGTCGCCGCCGATCTGCCGTTCAAGAAAGTTGAGCGTTCCGCGCGCCTCGAAGCTCTCGATGGCATCATGTCACAGCCTGATGTTACCCCGGCTGAGCAATACCGCCTGATCATGGAAGCCTATCAGGCTGAAATGGAATACGGCCGCACGATCAGCACCTGGCAGGAAGAGATCGACATCAACGGCAACCCGACGACCGTGGACATGTTCCTGTATGGTCGCGTTGCGCTCGTCTATGTCGCTCCGAATGGTAAGGCTGCCCGTTTCAACCGTTCCACGGGTGAGTGGGAAGCGCTGCCGAGCAAATATGTTGCCGACATCGAAAAAGCCATCCGCGTGGCTCAGGCCAAGGCGCAGCAGACTGTTCTGTTCGCTCCGGTCCAGAAGTTCCAGGTCCAGTAAGGCCCGGCTCAGAGAACTAAGAGGAAAACCGTTATGTTGAATTTCAAATCCTCGCTGAAGGCTCTGGGTGCAGCATCGCTGCTCGGCCTTAGCGCAATGACCTTGGCGGCACCTGCATCCGCTCAGTCGCTGGCTGACGTGCTCAAGCGCGTTCAGGCCGACTCGAATGAGATGACCGCTGAAAACACGCAACGTCTGAAAGAGTTCCAACAGGACAAGAACGCTCAGGCTGCCAAAATGGCTGACGCCCAGGCTGCTCTGAACGCTGCTGAAAGCCGTGGCCGCGCACTCGGTACCGAGTTCGACGCGAACGAGGCGACCCTGGCTGACCTGGAAGGTCAGGTCACAGCTCAGGCTGGCGACTTCCAGGAACTGCTTGGTCAGTTCCGTTCGGCTGCTGGTGAGACCATGCCGGAAATCGCGAACTCCTTCGCGAACTTCGACTATCAGGGCCGCGTTGAAGGCATTGCTGAAATCGCTGAAGCCCGCACGCTTCCGAACCGCGCTCAGCTTGAGCGTCTGCCGAAAGCGATGCTCCAGGAGATGATCGCTCAGTCGGAAGTGAAAGCCTTCACCTCCACTGTCGACGGTGTCGGCCCGGACAGCTCGAACGCTGATGTCGAACTCATGCGCGTTGGTGTGTTCACCGCTGCCACCACGGACGGCACGAAATTTGTCGAAGTCAAAAAGAAAGACAACGGCGAAACCTTCCTGCAAGCGTTCAAGACCCAGCCGGCTGGCTCTTATGGTGCTTCCATGAAAGCGCTCATCAATGCTGGTCCCGACCAGCTCGTCCGCGGCCCGGTCGATCCGTCTAAAGGTAACCTGTTCGGTATTCTCGGCGACCTGCCGGTCCTTAGCGACCGTATCAAGCAAGGTGGTCCGGTTGGTGCAGTGATCATGTTCCTGCTGGCCATCGGTCTGGTTATCGGTGTCTATAAGATCTTCACCCTGTTCACGATGGGCAGCGCCATGCGCAAGACGGCGAAAACCCGTCAGGCTGGCGATGGCAACCCGCTGGCCCGCCTGTTCGAAACCTACGAGCAGAACCGCGGTGCAGACATCGAAACGCTGGAACTCAAGCTCGACGAACAGATCCTTCGTGAATCGCCGCGCATCGAACGCCTCAACGACATCGTGAAGGTTCTGTCCTCCGTGTCGCCGCTGCTCGGTCTGCTCGGTACGGTTGTCGGTATGATCATCACCTTCACCGCCATCACCATCTACGGTGCCGGCGATCCGAAGCTGATGGCTGGCGGTATTTCGGTCGCTCTTATGACCACCGTGTTTGGTCTCGTATCTGCAATTCCGCTGCTGCTGGTTCACGCCATCATCTCTTCGATGGCGCGTGGCAATCAGCAAATCCTCGACGAACAGGCTGCTGGTCTGATCGCTGAGAAAGCGGAATCCCTGAGTGGGGCGGCTTAAGCCGCTCCACGTAGCCTCAGTGAGGAGGAACCCATATGGGTTTGCTAGATCTACAAGCTTTCCTCGACCGAGGCGGTCCGGTGTTGCTGGTCATTATGTTCGCAACATTCGTGATGTGGGCGCTAATTCTGGAACGGGTTTTCTATTTCAGGTTCGCTCACAAACAGGTGGCTGCCGAGGCAATTGCGGAGTGGCGTTCGCGCTCCGACAGGAAGTCCAAATTTGCGCACTGGGTCCGCGAGAAGCTGGTCTCTGAAGTTCGCATGAAAGCGGAACAGAATGTGAGCCTGACCAAGGCAATGGTGGCCTTGGCACCGCTGCTCGGTCTGCTCGGAACCGTGACCGGGATGGTCGCCGTGTTCGACGTCATGGCGATCACTAATGGTGCAGACGCAAAGGCCATGTCGGCCGGTGTGTCCCGCGCTACGATCCCGACCATGGCGGGCATGGTTGCCTCGCTGTCCGGTATTCTCTTCACCTCTGGCATGGACCGCCGCGTCGCGCGTTCGGTTCAGCAGGTTGACGATGCGATGGAGATTGGCTGATGAGAGGTCGTACACATAATGCCCCGGATGAGGCCGAAGTCGACCTCACGCCGATGCTGGATGTTGTCTTCATCCTGCTCATCTTCTTCATCGTGACTTCAACCTTCGCGCAGGAAAAAGCGATTGGCCTTGAGCCGCCGCCGCCGCCTGCTCCGGAAAACGCGGAACAGCAACAGTCTGTGCCTGCTATCCTGATCTATGTGGACGAGTCCAACATGATCACGGTCAACGGTCGTAACACTGATATCGGCTCCGTCCGGGCCAATATCGAGCGTGTGCGTGCCGAAACGCCGGATAGCCAGGTCATAATTCAGGCACATCCGCGTGCGAAGAGTGGTGTCATCGTCCTTATCCGGGACGCTGCCTACAACGCCGGCTATCAGACGGGGGTTAACCTCGTTCTGTCGCAGGACAATTAAGAGGAGCACCCAATGGCACGCAGAAAACGCCAAGCTTACGCTTCCGGGGGTGCAGAGGATGTGAACCTCACGCCGATGCTCGACGTGGTTTTCATTCTTCTCATCTTCTTCATTGTGACGGCGCAGTTCATCAAGGAGCCGGGTGTGGCAATCATCCGTCCTGAAGTGGACAACAAGGCAGAAGCCAAGCCGCTCGCCATTCTGATCGCGATCAATAGCGAGAGCGAGATTTTCATCGATAAGAAGCTGGTCCCACCAGAGGAAGTTGGCTTCACCATCAAGCAGATGCGTGAAGACAACCCCCGCGGTGAGATCGTCGTCCAGGCCGATGTGAACTCGTCTGCCGAAACGCTTGTCGACGTGATGGAGACCATCAACCGGCTCGATGGTGCAACAGCCATCAATATCTCGGCCAAGCTTGACTAGGAGAACACCATGTTCACTAATCCCCTGACGAGACTCCTGGTTGGTATCGCTATCGCTATTCCGATCGTCTATCTTCTCTTCATCATCATGAGCCAGCTCATCTCAGTGAAGGAAGTGAACCTCGAGAAGAGCGAGCAGCGGGTCCTGACCGCTATCACGCCACAAAAATCGGACTCGGAAGTGCGTACGCGCCAGCGTGCGAAACCGAAGCGGATCGACTCGGCTCAAAAGCCGCCGCCGCCGCCAAAGGTTTCGGCCACGAAGTCGAACATCAACCTGCCGACACCGAAAATCGAAGGTGCTGCCCCGACTGAGCTGAACCTCGGTCGAATGCAGTCCCTGGCGATTGACCCGGTGGCGATCTCGGACCGTGACGCACAGCCGATCCGTCCGCCGATGCCGTCTTATCCGCAACGTGCGGCTGAGCGTGGCACCGAGGGCAGCTGTGAGGTGCGCTTCAACGTGGATACGCGTGGACGTCCTTACGATGTGGTCGCAACCTGCACGGATCCAATCTTTGTTCGCGAAGCTGAGCGCGCCGTGAGCAAGGTGGAATTCGCACCGAAGATCGTGCGCGGTAAGGCTGCTGAGCGTAAGAACGTGGTCTACCCGCTGGAATTCAAACTCCAGTAACCCGCGAATATCTTTGCGATTATTTGGAAGGGCGCTCTTCGGGGCGCCCTTTCTATTTTGGCCTGGGCGGTAGGGGGAAATGCTTCGCTGCTTTCGTAAGGACAGCCCAGTGCAGGTTGGGGCTCAAGCCGACGCTACGCGGTTTTGCAACTTTGAAGTATTCGAAAGAATTGTTGCGGCTCGGGTTTCCCTTGCGTCACTGTGGAGGATGTGTAATAAAATAACTTAACAAAAGGAGGGAGAAAATGATTGCATCACAAAATTATGGCGTTGCAGGTGGTTCTCTCGCGGCATCATCTGATGCAGGAGCCTCTCTGGCCGCGATGGCAACTCAGGGGCGGGAGTTCAGGTTCATCATGTCTCTTGTCCCGGCTGCAGCTGTGACGCTTGGGCTGTTTGTGACCATGACCCAGCTGATCCGGACTGATGAAGTGGTTCTGGTTGAAAAGCCCCAGCGAGTGCTGTCGAAGGTCACGCCTGAGCACGTGGAATCTGAGCCCATTCGAATTGTCCGCGACCACGCTCCGCCGGTGGAGGTCCTGCTTCCGCCGCTTCCGCCTTTGTCAAAGACAGCTAGCAAAGTTGAGGGCATGCCCGTTCCGGTGTTTGAGGCGCAGGACTGGGGGCTTACGCATGAGGCAATCCGGATCCAGCCGCCGGCGCCACAGCCTGTCGGAGAGCGTATTGCACAGGCGATCCGTCCTCCTGTCGCATCCTATCCCAGGGACATGGCCACCAAAGGACAGGAAGGAACCTGCGATGTCCATTTCAGCCTGAGTACACGCGGCTTGCCCTATGATGTGACAGCTCGCTGTTCGCATCACGGATTCGAAAAAGAGGCCATCCGGGCGGTGAGCCGAACCGAGTTCCTGCCAGAAATCAGGCAGGGAGTGCCTGTCGAGTCGCACAATTATGTCTATCCGATGGAATTCAGGCTTCACTGATGTGGAATCAGCGCTCCGGGATGTGTATCAGCATTGACGAGACGGTCACGACCGAACCATATCAGGGGCGAGTCACGACCAAGCTGGAAACAGGTCATTTGGCGCAGATAAAAAGCCTAAGATGCCGCGCTGAAGTCCTTGATCCTGCCGGGCAATTCCGGTTGATTGGGCACAACTCCGCTACGCCAGCGGTCAGGAGAGGAATTATGGGTATCAGATCTGTTCTCAAGGGCGCCGTCATTGCCGGCTTCATGGTGTCAGTTGGCGCCGGCTCGGCACTTGCTCAGGCCACTTGTGAGGAAACAGAGTTCTCGTCGAAAACCGGCCAGCTTTATCTGGACGCCGAACAAGCGGCGATGACGAACAAGGACTACACAACGGCAGGCAACAAGCTGAACCAGCTCAAGCAAATGGGGCTGAACTGCTACGAAGAAGGCGCTGTCCTGAAGCTGTCGGCTTACATCAACATTCAGAATGGCAACCGCCAGGCTGCTGTGAATGACCTGCTGTCCGCCCTGAACAAGGGGTACATCCCGGAGCAGGACAAGGCGCAGACCTACTACAACATTGCCCAGATCTACCTGCAGGAAGAGGACATCGGTAAGTCCCTCGAATACATGACCAAATGGCAGCAGGCTGGCGGCAAGCCGGACCGCACCCAGAAATGGCAGCTTGCGGTCCTCTACCAGCGGGTCGACAATTTCAAGGAAGCCATCAAGTGGGGCGAAATGGTCAAAGCCGAAGACGGCTCCAAATATGACCAACAGCTCTATGACCTGCTGATCTTCCTCTACAACCAGGCTGACGACAAAGCGAAGCTCGCTTCGATCCTGGAAGAGGTGGTTGCCCACAACCCGACCGAACGGAAGTATTGGGATGCGATTGCCGGCAACTACTTTGCCAGCAACGAAGAGCGTCGCGCGTTTGAGGTTCAGAAGGCGATGTACCTCGCCGGCATGCTGAAGACCGAAGACGAGATCATGCGCATCGTGAACTTCTACAACCGCTTCAACGTGCCGTATCAGGGCGCGAAGATCCTTGAGAAGGAAATGAATGCAGGCCGCGTGTCGAAGAACCTCGACCATCTTGAGCTTCTGGCGAACCTCTATCAGGTCGCACGTGAGCACGAGAAAGCCATCCCGGTCATTCAGGCAGCTGCAGAAGCTGGCGGCGGTGGCGCCATGTATGAGCGCCTCGGCCGTTCCTATGCTGACCTACAACAGTGGGAAAAAGCTGAGAACGCGCTTCAGAAAGCCCTGAGCATGGGCGGCGTGAAGGATGTTGGCACGGCATGGGTCCAGATCGGCCAGTCGCGTTACGAGCGTAGCGACCGTGCCGGTGCCCGCGAGGCCTTCCGCAAAGCCAACAACCGCGCTGGCAGCAGCTGGGTGGCCTTCATGGACTCCGAAGAGGCAACGGCTCTGGCACTTGATTGCTTCAAGTATCAGTCGGCCCTGCTCAACGTGCAGAACGAAGCCAAGATCTGTAAGAGCCTCTCGGTTCTGGGTGAAGATCAGATGACGGATAACTGTAAGGACGTGAACGAGCGTCTGGACATCGCTGAGAAGGCCTTCAACGAAGCGCCTTCCTGTAAAGGTCAGCAGACCTGATCCGGTCCTGAATACGGAATTGAAAAGCCCCGGCAGGTCGCCGGGGCTTTTTGCTTTGTTGGATGAGGTTCTTCAGAAGACCTAATTGTAGGCGCTGAGGATTTCGTCGACGGCGCGCTCAAGATCCTTCAGGGTCGAGACATGCGTGACCTGGGCGCAGAAGGGCGCGTAACGGGGGATGACGCTGTCGCCGGTACCCCAGAGGCCGGGGCCTTCCGGGTTCAGCCAGATGACGCGCTTTGCCCGGCTGGCAAACTCCCGGAACAGGTCGACGCGCGGGTCTCCGTAATTGGAGCGTGCATCGCCCAGCACGAGCAGGGTCGTGCGCCTGTCTATGATCTGTTCGTGATGGATCTTCAGGTCTGACCAAGCCTGGCCATAGCTGGTCGAGCCCATGCCGTATTCGCGCAGGATCTTTGCCATCGCGGTTTCGAAATCGTTCTGCTCCAGAACATCGTCGACCGAGCCAAGGCGGAACGAAAACGCAAAGGCGTGCAGATCCGGCACGACATCCTTCATCGACCAGAGCAGCAGGAGCAGGAAGCGCACATATTGCGCGACTGAGCCCGAGACATCGCAGATCACGACAATCTTCGGCCTGTCCTTGCGCTTCTGCCGCCAGATCACATTGAAGGGCACGCCGTCGAAACCGGCATTGGCGCGCATGGTCCGGCGCACATCCAGCTGGCCGCGATTGCGCCGGCGTTTGCGGCGGGAGTGTTTGACGGCAAGGCGCTTGGCGATCTTTGCGATCAGGCGCTTCATCCGTTCCATGTCACTCCGGTCGAGTGCGGAGAGTTTTTTCTCTGCGGCGTAGTCGTCGCGGAATTGTTGTGTCTCTCCGGCGCCGAAGACCTGGAAGGCTTTCTCGGCACGTTCACGGGCGCGCAGGGTGACATCGCGGCGAACGTCGATCAGGCGCTGGGCTTCGGCGTCGCCTTCCTGTCCACCTTGTTGCAGCGCTTCCAGCAGGCGGGCTTGCAGGGATTCCCCGCCCATCTGTTTCAGCATCTGCTGGGCGTAATAGGCGACCTGGGTGGAGAAACGGATGTTGTCCACCCCAGCGGCTTCGGCAGCCTTTTCCAGCGCGAGGGAAATCGCGGTTTCGTCGCCGGATTCCATCAGTTCGGCGAGGTCCGGGCTCTCTCCTTCGATAGAAGGGGAGTATGAGGTGTCGGCCTCTTCCTGTTCCGCCTGGCCGCCTACATCCTTTCGGGAGAAGTAAAGTTCGAACAATTCGTCGAAGGTGATTTTCTCTTCCGGAGATTTTGCGAGAACGCAGGCAAGGGAGTCCTTCAGCATGCCGCGGTCGGCATAGCCGATCAGCTTCAGCGTGTTGGCCGCATCCAGCGCTTCGCCGGTGGAGACCCGCACTTCGGAAGAGCGCAGGGCACGGATGAAGTTTGTCAGCGGGCGTTCCATTGCCCCGTCCTTCCCTCCGGTTTAGCCAAGGTCCGGGTAGCCGGATGCTGTCCGGTTGCCCGGCTTTTGTGCGGCGGCTTCGCGCAGCATTTTCGGGATTTCCGGGGCAACCACGGCAATGTCGCTTTCATGCTTCAGCAGAACATTGAGCGTGTCGCGGACGAAGGTGGCATCCAGGGCCGTGGCGTGGAGCAGAAGCAGCGTCTTCGCCCAGTCCACGGACTCCGCGATGGAGGGGCGTTTCTTGATGTCCACTTCGCGGATGGACTGGACGAAGGAAATCATCTGATCCAGCAGCGCTTCCTCGATGCCGTCGACGCGGGCGCGGACGATGCGGCGTTCGCGGGCGTGGTCGGGGAAGCCGATATGAAGGTGCAGGCAGCGGCGTTTCAGGGCGTCGCCCAGTTCGCGCACATTGTTCGAGGTCAGAATAACCAGTGGCGGCACATTGGCTGCAATGGTTCCGATCTCCGGCACGGTCACCTGATAGTCCGACAGGACTTCCAGAAGGAAGGCTTCAAACTCCTCATCCGACTTGTCGATCTCGTCGATCAGCAGGACGGAGCCGGCTTCCTGTTTCATCGCGGTCAGCAGCGGGCGGGATTCCAGGAACTGTTCGGAGAAGAACAGGTCTTCGAAGGAAGAGAGCCGACCGAGGGAAGCTTCCAGCGTACCGGCATCGCCGATCACGTCGTTCAGCTTCTCCTTCAGGATCTGCGTGTAGAGCAGTTGCTTGCCATACTTCCATTCGTAGAGCGCCTTGCCCTCGTCGAGGCCCTCATAGCATTGCAGACGCAGCAGTGGCAGGTCGAGCCAGCGCGAGAGCGAGGCCGCGAGGTCTGTCTTGCCGACGCCGGCCGGGCCTTCGATCAGGATCGGCTTGCGCAGGCCATGGGCCAGGAAAACAGCCGTCGAAATCTGCTTCGTGGAGATATAGCCCACGCCTTCGAGGCCCGCAGTAATTGCGTCAACGGAAGTCATCGGCTCGTAGCCGGTGGTAAGGTCTTTTGCCATGCTTCAGGGGTAGGGCCGGGGGCGAAGGCTGGCAAGACATATCGCGGGGGAAGCGGGGGAGGCGCTGAGCCCAGCAGGTTTGCCCGGAAACGCCCCTGGCGCTCCGGCAAATGGGCTTGATTGTCGGGAGGTGTCAGCCCGTATCCGGCCAGCTTTTCAGCGCTTCGGTCAGCTGCACGGTGAGTCCGCCCGAAACGAGCGCGATGGCGGCGGGCATGCGGTGCGCATTCGGGATGGGCGGTACATGAGGCCGGGCTTCGCCTGCGGCCTGCCAGCCCTGGATCGTCCGGGCGAGCCGCCGCGCCCGGCGCTTGTGGTGCTTCAGCGTGTCCAGCATGGCATTCCAGCGGGCAATCAGCGGCGCGGCGGGCACCGGCCCGCGCATGGGCAAGGTGACCGGCCCTTTCAAGAAATGCGGGCATGGCCGCGATGGCGCGGGCACTATTGTGAAGACATAACGGTAGTCGGCATCCGGCTTCTTCGGCTCGTAATAATTGCTGCCGATGCGCGGCTTCAGAGGCGCCAGCTCCATCTGCAGCGCCATCAGGAAGATCAGACGGCGGAGCAGCACGGCGAGGCGCTTCAGCTCCGCCCTCACCTTCCGGTTCACCGACTTCGCAATCGTCTCAGGCGTCTTGAACAGGTCCACATTCACGCCCGCCTCCGCAACCGCACGGGCGAGCGTGTAAAAGGCCTGAGAGAGGAAGTCGGTGCGGTCTGTCATGGCGCGGAGCGTGCCATGCGGACCTATCCGGGAGGATAGAGGCACCGGTTTTCCGCGTGCTGTGTAACAAGTCCAGGCGCCCGATGGTGGGGATCGCTCCGCTCAACCCACCCATTCCGCATTTTGCAGCACTCCGGAACAGATCAACGATGCCAGGTCATGACCGGCAGAGACGTAGCCATGTCTTTGTCATGACTATGCATGACTAGCCATGATCATACCGGACTATGACGGATCATGAGCGATTACGGTGGGCGACTGCGGCGGCGCGGGGGATGACCCTCGCAGACCGTTTCCCCTTTAAGGAAAGGGTTCCTGCATGCTTAGGGCGAAGGATACGCTCAAAATTATCCTTCCGTTTCCCCTGCCGGGGCGTGGAATACATGCTTCGGGTGGGATATGTTATCCCAACTGCCAGGGGACATGCAGGCAATGACTGACGGGACTTCGCGTACAACCATCGTCCTGACCACACGGGACCGCTACAGCCTGATACGGGACTCGATCGCGAGCCTTTATGACAATACGGACGAGCCGTTTGACCTGATCGTGGTGACTGGCGCGGCACCCGGCCGTGTCAGGCAATGGTGCGATGAGGAAGCAGCTCGCCGGGGCTTCCGTCACATTGCCGTGGACAGGCCGCTGACACCCGCAGAAGCACGCAATGTCGGCATTGCGCATGCGGGGGGCGAATATATCGCCTTTGTCGAAAACGACATCATGTACCGGAAAGGCTGGCTGCGGACGCTGGTGGCCTGCGGTGACGAAACCGGTGCCAGCCTGATCGCACCTCTGACCTGTGAAGGGCGCCCGATCCATACGATCGTCCACCATATCGGCACGGAAGAGAGCAATAACGAAACGCTGGAAGAGGCGGGCGACGGGCAGAAGGATTTCAACGAGGAATTCTATCTGCAGGGAAACACGCTGGACGAGGTGCAGCCGCATCTGGTGAGACGCCGCACACAGAGTGTCGAGATGCACTGTTTCATGGTGCGCCGCAGCGTGTTTGACCGTATCGGGACTTTTGATCCGGATATCGTGTCGAAGGAATATCTCGATTTTTCCTGGCGTGCGCGGGAGGCGGGCGAGACGATCTGGTTCGAGCCGGCTTCGGTGATCACCTTTCTCATCCCCTCGGAAGAAGATCCGGTCCAGCTGGTGGATCTGCCTTATTTCCTGCTGCGTTGGTCACGCTCCTGGCAGAAGCGCAGCCATGATGCGCTGAAGGCGAAATGGAACATGAAGGAAGAGGGCTACATCGCTTCACGCCGGGCCCTGGCAGACTGGCGGATCGTGGATCACGTGACCCGGCCAACGCTGTCGCATGTGCCGGTGGTGGGCAAGCGCTGGGGCTTTGTTCAACGTGCGGCCGTGCCGGTGAATGTATGCCTGAATGCGGCATCGAACCTGATGGCCTGGCGGTATGATCGCGGCCGCCGCGGCGCGGACAAACCGGAGAGCCGGACAGGCGCCTGATCCAGCCGATATTCCCTGACATTCATATTTTTCTCCGCTCGCGCTGACGGGGTTTCTACGCGCTTCGCGTTGTAGAGGCTGAACGGGCGCATGATGTGCGCCTCGCAGGCTGGGAAAGGGACATTCTATGGCGACTGTGGCAGGAAGGCTATCTGTGGCACTGGCGGCAGCACTGGTGGCAGCCAGTTGCATGCTCGCCGCGTGCTCGGGAGAGGCGCAGCAAGACACAGCGGAACGCGCGAAGGCTCTGAGCCCGGAAGAGGCCCGTCTGCTGGGATCGGTAAACCTGCCCCGGCCGGACTGGCTGCCGGAGGGCTTTCCCCTGCCAGCGGACGCGCACATCTATACTGCCGTGAAGATCAACTCCCAGCCGCCCAGCTATCAGCTGCAGGCGCGGACCCTGGAAGAGACCGGCGAGATCTGGGATGCCCTGATCCAATGGGGTATGGACGAGAATCTGAAGACGGAAGACGCCCTTGCCGGTCGTGAAATCGGCACGACGCGGGTGATGGCGATCTCGGGACAGGGCTGGAACTCGATCAGCAATGTCCAGATCCAGGAGGACGGCAAGGGCGTCCGCCGCATGATCGTGACCCTTCAGGAAGAAGGCTGAGCCTTCCTGTCCCTGTATGACTGGCCAGGATGATGGGGGCGGGATGACGGGGGCGGGCTGACGGGCTAAGCCAGACCCATGCCTGTCGCCCGGATTCTCTTCCCGATGCCACTGCCGGAGCCGTTTGATTATGCGGTGCCGGAAGGACTGGACGTGACTGAGGGCAGCTATGTCACCGCCCCGCTGGGCAAGCATGAGCGCCTTGGAATCGTTGTCGAAATGCTGCGCGACGAGGCGGCGGAGGGGCGCACGCTGAAGGCGGTGAGCGAGGTGTTTCCCACCCCGCCGATGACCAGGCCGATGCGGGACTTCCTGAGCTTTGCTGCGCGCTACACGGTGAGCCATCCGGGGCATTTGCTGTCCATGGCGCTGAGGGCGCGGGCGGGGCTGGTGCCGTCACCGACGGAGACCGTGTTCACCGCGACGGGCGAGATTCCGCCACGGATGACCGGTGCGCGGGAGAAAGTGCTGGACGTGATGGCGGCGGCCGATGAGCCCATGAGTGCCGCGCAGATCGCCGAGGCGGCCGGCGTGTCCGCTGGCGTGGTGAAGGGGCTGGCCGAGGCCGGGGCGCTGCGGGCACAGGACGTGCCGACTGACCCGCCCTTTCCGGATGTGAACCCGGACCTGCCGGGCGCGACGCTGACCGCCGAGCAGGAGGAGGCCGCCGACGAGCTTCGCCACGCCGTGCGGAAGGGTGCATTCCAGACCTTCCTGATCGACGGCGTCACCGGCTCCGGCAAGACGGAAGTCTATTTCGAGGCCATCGCAGAATCGCTGAAGGCGGACCCGGAGGCGCAGGTGCTGGTCCTGTTGCCGGAGATCGCGCTGACGCAGGCGATCCTGTCGCGCTTTACCGCGCGGTTTGGTGCGCCGCCTGCGCCCTGGCACTCCGGCCTGTCGGACAAGGAACGCCGGCGCACCTGGCGGGAGGTGGCGCATGGCCGTGCCCGCATCGTGATCGGGGCGCGCTCGGCCCTGTTCCTGCCGTTCCGCAAGCTGAAGCTGATCATCGTGGACGAGGAGCACGACGGCAGCTTCAAGCAGGAAGACGGCGTGACCTATCATGCGCGCGACATGTCCGTGATGCGCGGCAAGCTGGAGGAGGCGGTGGTGATCCTCGCCTCGGCGACGCCAGCGCTGGAGACGATCGTGAACGCCGAGACCGGGCGCTACACGCGGCTGAAACTGTCGGCGCGGCCCGGCTCTGCGCGGCTGCCGGATGTGGAGCTGGTGGATCTGAGGGCGGATCCGCCCCCGAAAGGGATGTGGCTGTCGTCCCGGCTGGTGCACGAGATGCGCGCCAATCTGGAGGCGGGGGAGCAGACGCTCCTGTTCCTCAACCGGCGGGGCTATGCGCCGCTGGTGATCTGCAAGGCATGCGGCGAGCGGCTGAAGACGCCCGGCACGGAAAACTGGCTGACGGAACACCGCTATTCCAACCGGCTGGTCTGTCACGTGACGGGCTATTCCATCCTGAAGCCGCAGAAGTGCCCGCATTGCGGGGCGGTGGATTCGCTGATGGGGGTCGGGCCGGGCGTGGAGCGTGTGGCCGAAGAGGTGCGCGTGCTGATGCCGGAGGCGCGAATCGAGATTTTCTCCTCCGACACCGCGCATGGCGGGGAAGCGACCCGCGGCATCGTCGAGCGGATGGAGCAGGGCGAGATTGACGTGCTGATCGGCACGCAGATCGTCGCCAAGGGCCACAACTTCCCGAATCTGACGCTGGTGGGCGTGGTGGACGCCGACAGCGGCATGAAAGGCGGCGACCTGCGGGCGGGCGAGCGGACCTACCAGCTGCTGAGCCAGGTGGCGGGCCGGGCAGGGCGGGCCGAGCGGCCGGGCCGCGCGCTGGTTCAGACCTATGCGCCGGATAATCCCGCCATGCTGGCGCTGGCTGACGGAGACCGTGACGGCTTCCTCCAGATCGAGCGGGATGTGCGGGCCGAGCTGGGCCTGCCGCCATTCGGGCGGCTGGCGGCGGTGATTCTGTCCGCACCCTCAGCCGAGATGGTCGATCAGGCCGCGCGCGACATCGCGGCTCTGGCGCCGAACGGGCAGGGAATCGAACTGTTCGGACCCGCTCCGGCCCCCATCACCGTGCTACGCGGGCGCCACCGCAGGCGCTTCCTCGTGAAATCGCCCCGGAACGTCGATTTATCGGCGTATATGACAGCGTGGCTGGCGAAGATTAAACTGCCCGCAGCGGTCCGTCTGTCTGTGGACATCGATCCTTATTCTTTCCTTTGAATCTGTTGGCTTCGGCGGCGTGCTGTCATAATTGTCATTTCGCCGCAGACATTGGCGCTATGCCTATGTTGTCAGGTTAGAAGACCGATGCTAAGCGGCGCACAGTTTTCATGGGCGCGGGCAGTTCGCACGCAGCCCTGTTTGCTGTTTTTGGGCCATTCCGCCCACCTGAACATGGACGAAAGACCCTTGGCTGGATCAAAGACGACACACGCGAACGAGGCCGCCCGGCGCTACGCCAGCGCGCTGTTCGATCTTGCACAAGACAAAGGCGAGCTCGCCAATGTCTTCAAAGATTTCAATGATTTCGCTGAAATGGCGGACTCCTCGGCAGACCTGCGTCTGCTGCTGGATGCCCCGGCTTTCTCCCGCGATGACAAGGTGAAGGCTCTCGGTGAGCTGGCAGCGAAGGCAGGTCTTGGCGGCCTTTTCGCCAAATTCCTCGGCACCATGGCGCAGAACGGACGTTCGGGCGACATTCTCGGCGCCGGAATCGCTTTTGACGAACTTTATGCAAAACAACGTGGCGTGAAGCGCGCAGTCGTGCGCACCGCCAAGGAAATGTCTGGCGCAGAACGCCAGCGCATCGAATCAATCCTCGCCAAGGCCGTTGGCGGCGAGGTGGAACTGACCAGCGAGGTTGATCCCTCGCTCATCGGCGGCATCCAGCTGCGCATCGGGTCCCAACTCGTTGACGCAAGCCTTGCCGCCAAACTGGAACGCATGAACACCGCCATGAAGGGAGCTTAGTCGCTCGATGGATATCTCAGCAGCAGAAATTTCGGGAATCCTGAAGTCGCAGATCGAGAGTTTCGGCGTTGAAGCCGAAGTCTCCGATGTCGGCCAGGTTCTGTCGGTTGGCGACGGTATTGCCCGTATCTACGGCCTCGACAGCGTTCAGGCTGGCGAAATGGTCGAGTTCAACGGCGGTATCAAGGGCATGGCCCTGAACCTCGAGAACGACAATGTCGGTGCCGTGATCTTCGGCGACGACCGCGACATCAAGGAAGGCGACACCGTTAAGCGCCTCGACGAGATCGTGTCGGCTCCGGTCGGCAAGGGCCTGCTGGGCCGCGTCGTCAACCCGCTGGGCGAGCCGATCGACGGCAAAGGCCCGCTCGCTGACGTTGCTGCCCGCGCCCGTGTGGACGTGAAAGCTCCGGGCATCATCCCGCGTAAGTCTGTGGACGAGCCGATGATGACGGGCCTGAAAGCCATCGACGGCATGATCCCGGTCGGCCGCGGCCAGCGTGAGCTGGTCATCGGCGACCGTCAGACCGGCAAGACCGCGATCTGTATCGACACCATCCTGAACCAGAAGGCGACCAACGAAGCCGCGAAGAACGACAGCGAGAAACTGTTCTGCGTCTACGTCGCCATCGGCCAGAAGCGTTCGACCGTGGCCCAGGTGGTCAAGACGCTCGAAGAACGCGGCGCCCTCGACTACACGATCGTCGTCTCGGCAACCGCTTCCGAGCCGGCTCCGCTTCAGTACCTCGCGCCGTTCACCGGCTGCGCCATGGGTGAGTGGTTCCGTGACAACGGCATGCACGCCCTGATCATCTATGATGACCTGTCCAAGCAGGCCGTCGCCTATCGTCAGATGTCCCTGCTGCTGCGCCGCCCGCCGGGCCGCGAAGCTTATCCGGGTGACGTGTTCTACCTGCACTCGCGCCTTCTGGAGCGCGCTGCGAAGCTGAACGAAGACAATGGCTCCGGCTCGCTGACGGCTCTGCCGATCATCGAAACCCAGGCCAACGACGTGTCGGCCTACATTCCGACGAACGTGATCTCGATCACCGACGGCCAGATCTTCCTTGAAACCGACCTGTTCTACCAGGGTATCCGCCCGGCTGTGAACGTTGGCCTCTCGGTGTCGCGCGTTGGTTCTGCTGCGCAGACCAAGGCGATGAAGAAAGTGGCCGGCTCGATGAAGGGCGAACTCGCCCAGTACCGCGAGATGGCCGCCTTCGCGAAATTCGGTTCCGACCTCGACGCTGCAACCCAGCGCCTGCTGAACCGCGGTGCCCGCCTGACCGAACTCCTGAAACAGCCGCAATACTCGCCGCTGCTGATGGAAGAGCAGGTCTGCGTGATCTATGCTGGTACGCGCGGCTACCTCGACAAGGTCGAGCTGAAAGACGTGACCCGCTACGAGAAAGAGCTGCTGGCTCACCTCCGCGGCGCCAACAAGGACCTGCTGGCCAAGATCCGTGCTGAGAAAGCTCTCACCGACGAAATCGAAGCCGGCATCAAGAAGGCCCTGGACGACTTCACCGCGAAGTTTGCCTGAGCCCCTTAGACTGAGCACGAACTGGAAGGCCTGACATGCCCAGCCTGAAGGACCTGAAAAACCGGATCTCGAGCGTGAAATCCACGCAGAAGATCACCAAGGCCATGCAAATGGTGGCCGCGGCGAAGCTGAAGCGCGCGCAAGACGCCGCGACGGCCGCTCGCCCGTACGCCGAACGCATGGCTGCGGTTCTCGCCAATCTGTCGGCCTCGGCCGGCGCTGGCGGCCCGAAACTGCTGACCGGCACCGGCAGCGACCAGACGCATCTGGTTGTCGTCATGACGGCGGAGCGCGGCCTCGCCGGCGGCTTCAACACCTACACTGCCAAACTCGCCAAGCAGACGATTTCCGCGCTGCAGGCCGAAGGCAAAACGGTGAAGGTGCTGACCGTTGGCAAGAAGGGCCGCGAACAGCTGAAGCGCGAGTTCGAGAGCCTCTTCATCGGCCACATCGACCTCTCCGCCGTGAAGGGCGATGACTTCTCCGAGTCGGCCATCACACTCGGCAAGAGCCTGACGGCCCGTTACGAAGACGGTGAGTTCGACGTTGCGACGCTGATCTACTCGCAGTTCAAGAACGTGCTGACCCAGGTGCCGACAGCCCAGCAGCTGATCCCGGCTTCGGCCCCGGCAGACACCGGCACGGTTGACCTGTCCGGTGCGATCTATCGTTACGAGCCGTCGGAAGCGGCGATCCTCGAAACGCTGCTGCCGCGCTATATCAATACCCAGGTCCTGTCGGCCATGCTGGAAAGCTCGGCCGGTGAGCAGGCGAGCCGGATGACCGCGATGGACAACGCGACCCGGAACGCCGGCGAGATGATCAACAGCCTGTCGCTGCAATACAACCGCGCACGCCAGGCTCAGATCACCAAGGAACTGATCGAGATTATTTCGGGCGCGGAAGCGCTGTAGAGACAAGAACCCAGAGATACCCGCTCCAAAGGAGACGACCCGCATGAGCACTCCCGCAAACGCCAAAGGCCGCATTTCCCAGGTCATCGGCGCCGTTGTCGACGTCGAGTTCGATGGCGAGCTGCCGGCGATCCTCAACGCGCTGGAAACCGAAAACAACGGTAACCGCCTCGTGCTGGAAGTTGCCCAGCACCTCGGCGAGAACACCGTGCGCACCATCGCCATGGACTCCACCGAAGGCCTCGTGCGCGGCGCTCCGGTTGCTGACACCGGCAGGGCGATCACCGTCCCGGTCGGTCCGAAGACCCTCGGCCGCATCATGAACGTCATCGGCGAGCCGATCGACGAGCGCGGCGAAATCGGCTCCGACATGGAACGCCCGATCCACGCACCGGCTCCGGAATTCATCGACCAGTCGACTGAGTCCGAAGTGCTCGTCACCGGTATCAAGGTCGTCGACCTTCTCTGCCCCTACGCAAAAGGCGGCAAGATCGGTCTGTTCGGCGGTGCCGGCGTGGGCAAGACGGTTCTGATCCAGGAACTGATCAACAACATCGCGAAACTGTTCGGCGGCTACTCGGTTTTTGCCGGCGTCGGCGAGCGGACCCGCGAAGGTAACGACCTCTACTACGAGATGATCGACTCCAAAGTTATCAACCTGGATGGCGAAAGCCGCGTGGCTCTGGTCTACGGCCAGATGAACGAGCCTCCGGGCGCCCGTGCCCGCGTCGCCCTGACCGGTCTGACCCAGGCTGAGTACTTCCGCGACGAGGAAGGCAAGGACGTGCTGTTCTTCGTGGACAACATCTTCCGCTTCACCCAGGCCGGTGCAGAGGTGTCCGCACTTCTCGGCCGTATCCCGTCCGCTGTGGGCTACCAGCCGACCCTGGCCACCGACATGGGCCAGCTGCAGGAACGCATTACCTCCACGACCAAAGGCTCGATCACCTCGATCCAGGCTGTGTACGTTCCGGCTGATGACCTTACCGACCCGGCGCCGGCAACCTCGTTCGCCCACCTTGATGCGACGACGGTTCTGAACCGCGCTATCTCGGAAAAAGGCATCTACCCGGCTGTGGACCCGCTGGACTCCACCAGCCGTATCCTCGACCCGCTGGTCGTTGGTGAAGAGCACTACTCGGTTGCCCGCGGCGTGCAGGAAATCCTGCAGAAGTACAAAGAGCTGCAGGACATCATCGCCATCCTCGGCATGGACGAACTGTCGGAAGAAGACAAACTCGTCGTGGCTCGCGCCCGGAAAGTGGAACGCTTCCTGTCGCAGCCGTTCGACGTGGCTGAAGTCTTCACCGGTTCGCCGGGCGTGCAGGTGAAACTCGAAGACACGATCAAGGGCTTCAAGGGCCTGATCGCCGGCGAGTACGACCACCTGCCGGAACAGGCTTTCTACATGGTTGGCGACATCGAGGCTGCAAAAGCCAAAGCCGCCAAGATGATGGCAGACGCGTAAGCGGACAGGATAGATGGCCGATAAACTCCACTTCTCGCTCGTTTCGCCCGCGAAAGAGCTGTTCTCCGGCGAGGTTGATCACGTGATCGCGCCTGGCACGGAGGGCGAGTTCGGCGTGCTGGCGAACCATGCGCCTTTCATGACGACGCTGCGCAATGGCGTGGTGCGCGTTCTGGACGGCGACACAGTCAAGATGCGCATCTTTGTGCGGGGCGGCTTTGCAGACATCACGTCTGAGGGCCTGACCATTCTCGCAGAAGAGGCGAGCATGCTTGACGATGTGAAAGTCGAGGACGTGCAGGCGGAGATGGAAGCCACGCTCCTGAAGATCCTGGCGCTCGACAAGGATGATTCCAGCCGCGCGACGCTTCAGGAACACTACGACTATCTTGAAAGCATGAAGGCTGCGCTGGTCCACTAAGGCGCGCCTGTCCCGAACAAGAACGCCGCTCCGAAAGGGGCGGCGTTTTTTTATGGCCTGTGGCGGGTGGTGTCAGTCCCCGGTGAATTCGGGATCGCGGCCTTCGAGGAAGGCCTTGATGCCTTCGCGGAAATCGTCAGAGCGCTGCAGGAGCGCAAACGCTTCAAGATCCCGGTGGGCCGTTGCGCGGGCCAGGGCAAGAGCGGCGATGTTGACGTCCTGTTTGACCATTTTCAGCGCTGTCGGGGGCAGGCGGGAGGCCGCCTCGGCGATCTCGCGGGCCTTGTGCATCGTGGTGCCGGTGGGCACGACATGGTCTGCGAGCCCCCAGTTGAGGGCCGTTACGGCGTCCACCTTTTCACACAGTCCGGCAATGCGTTTGGCCCGTGCCGGGCCGACAAGGGCGACAAAGCGGGGGATTGAGCCCCAGCTCATGTTCATGCCGCGCTCGACTTCCGGCACATAAAAGATGGAGTTTTCGGCAAAGATGCGCAGGTCGCAGGACGTTGCCAGCGCTGCCCCGCCGCCTACGCACCAGCCTTCCACCGCGCAGATGGTCAGCGCCTCGATATTCTCCCAAGCCTCGCACATACGCGGGCCACGGCGCAGAAGTATCCTCCGCTCACGGAGGGATGATTTCGCGGCGGCTGTCCCTGCCGGATCCTTCAGGTCTGCGCCCATGGAGAATTGATCGTCACGGCCGGTGAGGATGACGGCGGAAACCTCCGGGGCATCGTGGAATTGCAGCGCTGCCTCGGTCAGTTCCTGCATCAGTTTCTGGCTGAGGGCGTTGGGGCGCGACCCAGTGTCGAAGCGGACAATGGCGATACGGCCATCAATCTCTATGCTGACCAGTTCGCTCATGCGGTTGCTGTCGGCGGGTGTTCGGCTGCATGGAGGATAAAGCGGGCGAGCTTCTCCGGCGTTTCAGCGCCCTGCGCCGCGAATTGGCGGTTGGCGATATAGGTGGGAACGCCAGAAATGCCGAGTTCGCGGAAAAACTTCTCTTCAGCCCGGATGGTGACCACGTCTGCATCCGTGCTCAGAAGGTCTGCCACGATGGTCGGATCGAGGTCTATCTGCCGGGCAATATCGACCAGCACACCATGGTCGCCGATATCGCGGCCATCATGGAAGAAGGCACGGAACAGCGCCTCCTTGGCGGCGGCGCCCTTGTTCTGGCCCTGCGCCCAATGGACGACGCGGTGGGCATCGAAACTGTTCGGACGGCGTGTGATCTCGTCGAAACGGTAGGGGATGCCTTCAGCCGCCCCATAGTCGATCAGCGCCTGGCGCATCGCGCCGGATCGCTCTTTCGCTTCAGGCGAACTGAACGCCTTGCGCATATAGTCCTTGTAGTCGACCCCGCCCGCCGGGATCGTCGGGTCGAGCTCGTAGGGACGGAACAGGAGCTGAACTTCCGCATCCGGCACCATGGCGATAGCCGCTTCGATGCGGCGCTTGCCGAGCCAGCACCAGGGACAGACGAGATCGGAAACCATTTCAATGACAACAGGCATAGGGTGCACCTTACGTCATCGCGTGGGTGGCGTCACTGTCCGGCTTGGGTTTCCGTGGCGTCGGGGAAAACATAGCCGTCGCGCTCCAGCGCGCGGCGTATGTCGCTGGCCAGCCAGGTCTCCGGCGGTGCGGGTCTGGGCGCGCCGGTTTTCAGTTCCAGGCCGAAAGGCAGGGAGACTTTTTCCGGTTTTCCGTGCGGTACGATTTCAGGTTCCGAGAACAGGGTGTGGTGTGCCGGTTCCGGCAGCATGGCGGAGAGCGTCAGGCCGATCACGACCAGCGCGCCGGTCCAGACGTTCGACTTGAAGACGGCAAGGGCAGTGCCTTCGCCTTTGCTCTTCAGGCGCGAGACCTGTGCAGTGGCATGGCCGAGGAAGGCAAGCGAGGTGACAGCCCCCATGCGGCCAGCGCCTTGCAGGCCCGACGAGGCCGCAATCAGGGCGGCCGCGATGATGAAGAAGCCATAGCTGTAGAGCACGGCATGCTTGCCGAAGAGGCGTGCGGTGGACTTCACGCCGATCAGGGCGTCGTCTTCACGATCCTGCAGGGCATAGATCGTGTCGTAAGCGACTGTCCAGCAGCCCAGGCCGACATAGAGCAGGAGCGCCGGGAAACTGACGGAACCTGCCACGGCCACGCCGACCAGGGCGCCCCAGTTGAAGGTCGCCCCCAGCCAGGCCTGGGGCCACCAGGTCACGCGCTTCATGAAGGGATAGGCCGCCACGAGCGGGATGGAGAGCAGGGCAACGATTTTCGCATCGCCCGGCAGGAACAGCCAGATGAGGAAGCCGACCGCCAGCTGGATGCCCAGGAAGATATGGGCTTCGCGCAGGGTGACGATGCCGGCGGGGATGGGCCGCAGGGCCGTGCGCTCCACCTTTGCGTCGAAGTCACGGTCGGTGATGTCGTTCCAGGTACAGCCCGCCCCGCGCATGGCGATGGCGCCGATCAGGAAGAGGACCGCCCAGATGAAGTCCGAGATGTAGAGCCCGGTCCGCACCCGCTCAAAGGCAAGGCCGATGAGGCAGGGCAGGTAGAGCAGCCAGATACCCACGGGCCTGTCCCACCGTGCCAGCATGGCATAGGGACGCAACCAGGCAGGCAGGCCGGAAAGCCAGCCTGGCAGGGCGCTGTCAGCGGGAGAAATCGGCGTCTCGGTCATTGGCCGTGCTTATAGCGCGGATTCCGCGCCGCAACAGGGGATCGCCCCTGTGAGGGGAATGGTTACGCCACCGAGACGGTCTTGCGGTTCATGAAGGCGCGGAGGCCATCGGCAGCAAGCTCTCGGCCATAGCCCGATTGCTTGATCCCTCCGAAGGGCAGGCGCGGATCAGAGGCAACCATGGAGTTCACGAAGGTCGACCCGGCTTCAAGCTCGCGGATGGCCTGGTCGATCTCGACTTCGTCCTTCGAGAAGAGGACTGAGCCGAGGCCATAGATGCTGTGATTGGCGCGGGCGATGGCGTCGTCGAGGCTGGTGGTTTTCCAGAGATTGGCGACAGGGCCGAACATCTCTTCATCGGTCGAGGGGGTGCCGGAATGGGCCCCGGCGAGGATCTGAGGTGCGATCCAGGCGCCGTTGCCGGGCAGGGTGCGCGGCTTGGTGAGGCTCTCGGCGCCGCCCTTGAGGGAGCGTTCCACCTGGCCAGCAAGCTCGTCACGGATGGCAAGTGTGGCCAGTGGGCCAACTTCGGTGTCGGGCTTCATCGGGTCGTCGACCTTCAGTGCATCGAAAGCCGCGACGAAGTGGCTGGTGAAGTCATCATAGATGTCTGCATGAACGAAGAAGCGTTTGCCGGCGATACAGGATTGACCGGAATTCCGGATGCGCGTCATGACGGCAGTCTTCACGGCTTTCTCAAGATCGGCTGAGGGCATGACGATGAAGGCGTCGGAGCCGCCGAGTTCCAGCAGGCTGGGCTTCAGGCAGTCACCGGCGATCGCGGCGACGCTGCGGCCTGCAGGGCCTGAGCCGGTCAGGGTCACCGCCTTCACGCGGTCGTCGCGGATCACGCCCTCGACAGCCGAAGCGCCGATCAGAAGCGTCTGGAAACAGCCTTCCGGGAAACCTGCGCGGCGGAACACATCTTCAATGTTGAGGGCTGAGCGCCAGACATTGGAGGCATGCTTCAGCAAGCCGACATTGCCAGCCATCAGGGCCGGAGCCGCGAAACGGAAGGCCTGCCACAGCGGGAAGTTCCAGGGCATCACGGCCAGAACCGGCCCGATGGGCAGGTGGCGGACGAACGCGCGGTGTGCTTCGGTGCTGGCCACTTCGTCCTGCATGTAGGCAGGGCCATGCTCGGCATAGTGGCGGCAGACCGTGGCGCATTTCAGCACTTCGGCGTTTGCCTCTTTGATCGGTTTGCCCATCTCCATTGTTATGTCGCGGGCATATTCGGCGGCTTTTGCCTC
This sequence comes from Hyphomonas sp., assembly GCA_041398445.1. GTDB lineage: Bacteria > Pseudomonadota > Alphaproteobacteria > Caulobacterales > Hyphomonadaceae > Hyphomonas. The sequence continues at coordinate 257,666 of JAWKUR010000003.1, forward strand.
CAGCACGTCAGCGGCGCGGTTCAGCAGTTCGGCGCGCTCGGCCAGTGGCACATTGCGCCAGGAACGGAAGCGTTCTGTCGCTGTTTCAAGGGCTGTCTCGATGGCGGCTGCGGTGAAGGGGGAGAAGGATTCGATGACTTCGCCATTTGCTGGATTGATCGAATGAACCAGATTGCCTGACATGGCGTACTCCTGACTTAACCTTCGGCCTGCATAAGCCTATACCGCACGCATGAGTTCCACACCCCGACTGTATGTTACGCAAGATCTCGCTGCAGGTGCTGCTTTTGCCCTCGACGATGCCCAATCCAACTACTTGCTGCGTGTTCTGCGCCTTGGTGCAGGTGCGCCAGTTCGCGTGTTCAATGGCAGAGATGGGGAGTGGGAGGCCCGGATTGGAGATGTGCAGGGCAAGCGTGCGCAGCTGGAGCCGGAAATACAGGTCCGGCCCCAGCCGGATGTTCCGGCAAGCGCGCCCATCCTGCTGTTCGCGCCTGTAAAGAAGGCGGAGACGGATTTCATCGTCGAGAAAGCCACAGAGCTTGGCGCCGCCCGGATCTGCCCGGTCCTGACCGAGCGGACCCAGACCCGCACAGTCCGTCTGGACAGGTTCAGCAAGATCGCGCTGGAAGCGGCAGAGCAGACAGAGCGCCTTGACCTGCCGGAGGTGGCGGAGCTGCAGCCGCTGGCCGCTGCGCTCGATGCGCTGGCGGATGGGACGCGGATCATCTTCTGCGATGAAAGGGGCGACGATACGGATGCGCCCTGGGGCGGGGAGAGTGGCCGGGCGGGGCCAATGGCGGAAGTGCTGGCCAGTCTGGCTGAGGCGCCTGTGGCGATCCTGATCGGGCCGGAAGGCGGTTTCACGCCGGAGGAGCGCCACTGGCTTCGCGGACGCGGCGATACACAACCCGTCAGCCTTGGGCCGCGTATCCTGCGTGCGGAAACGGCCGCCGTGGCGGCGCTGTCAGTGTGGCAGGCGCTAAAGGGCGACTGGCGCTAGTAGAACCAGCGCTTGATCGGTTTCGGCGAGGCGCCTTCCCAGCGGCGCTTCCAGTCGATGGCGAGGCCAACGCGGTGGTTGATCTTGCCATCCCAGACCGGCTTCAGACCCACGGATTGCAGGACTTCAAACATACGCTGGCCAATGGCGACGTTCTCTTCAGCGGCCGCCGTCGCATCGGCAGCGCCGTAGCTGATGTAGAGGCTGCCGCTTTCCACCGCGCCTTCCGTGTCCTGCTGGTGGAAGAAGACATAGCCTTTCGCTTCCCGGCCGGACAGCTCCTGGAATTCGTCCATTTCGATACCGATTTCCGCAGCGCCGCATGTGCCGCAGCAGGTAAAGTGCTGACGGGCAACGATGTCTTCGTCTTCCAGCATGTCGAATGCCAGCTGCAGGCGATCAAAATCCGTGAGGACGGGCCAGCTTTCCTGGTCCTGTATGAGGGCCGAGACAGCGTGAATGAGGGCGTTGCGTACCTCGATCTGGCGGTCGCGGTCGGTCAACGGACTGCGGAAGTCCTGCGCGTAATCCAGCAGGATTTCCTCGATTTCCTCCAGCGGCTCATAGCCGCCACGAACGTGTAGACGAGCCCACATTTTCAGGTCGTCGCGCTCATCGGTGGTCATCTTGGTCATCTGCGGACTCTCTAGGTAAACTAATTCGTGAGAATAACGCGGTTGGCGTTCAAGAGAAACAACCTTATCTGCAAGCCTCATTCTGGTTTGCGACAGGGGATTCTGGATGACCACGCCAACGTCGGACATCGACGAAACCTCACCGCGCATTGCGGGCAAGCATGAACTCGTTGAGTATCTGGAAGGTGGCAACAAACCTGCTGCCGAATGGCGGATCGGGACGGAACACGAGAAATTCGGGTTCACGCGCGAAAACCTCGCGCCGCTGCCTTATGAGGGCCGGGCCTCGGTCCTCGCCATGCTGGAAGGTCTGCGTGACCGGTTCGGCTGGGATCCGATCGAGGAAGGCGGCAAGCTGATCGGCCTGCAGCGTGACGGGGCCAGCGTCTCGCTGGAGCCCGGCGGGCAGTTCGAACTGTCTGGCGCGCCGCTGGAGACAATTCACCAGACATGTACTGAAGTCGGCCGCCACCTTGAGGAAGTCCGCGAGATCGCTGACCCGCTCGGCATTTCCTTCCTGGGCCTGGGTGCGAGCCCGCTCTGGAGCCTCGCCGAGACGCCGGTAATGCCCAAGGGGCGCTACCGGATCATGATGGAATACATGGACAAGGTTGGCCGTCTTGGCCGCCAGATGATGTTCCGCACCTGTACGGTTCAGACCAATCTCGACTTCGCCTCCGAAGCCGACATGGTGAAAAAGTTCCGGGTGGCGCTGGCGTTGCAGCCGCTGGGTACGGCGCTGTTCGCAAACTCTCCCTTCATGGAAGGGCGTCCGAATGGCTTTCTGTCTTACCGTTCGCAGATCTGGACCGACACGGACCCGGATCGCACGGGCATGCTGCCTTTCGTGTTCGAGGACGGCATGGGCTTCGAGCGCTATGTCGATTACGCCCTTGATGTGCCGATGTATTTCGTGCGCCGGGGCGGGAAGTATCTGGACGCGAGCGGCCTCAGCTTCCGTGACTTCATGGAGGGCAAGCTGGAAATCCTGCCGGGTGAGCTGCCGGCCATGGATGATTTCGCTGACCACCTGTCGACGATCTTCCCGGAAGTGCGCCTGAAGCGATTCCTGGAAATGCGCGGGTCGGATGCTGGCCCGTGGTCGCATCTCTGTGCCTTCTCGGCCTTCTGGGTTGGTCTGCTCTATTGCCCGGTCTGTCTTGATGGGGCCTGGGACCGCGTGAAGAACTGGACGGCGGCAGAACGTGAGGCGATGCGCCAGTCTGTGCGGACACTCGGCCTGAAAACGCCGATTCCGGGCGGGGCGACGATGCAGGATCTCGCCATGGAAATGCTGGACCTGGCTCGCATCGGCCTCAGCAATCGCAACAACCTTTCCGCATCGGGTGAGAACGAGACGGGCTACCTCTCCGGGCTGGACGAGATCGCCCGTTCCGGCAAGACGCCAGCCGAGCGCCTGCTGGAGCGTTATTACGGCCCATGGAACCGTGACGTGCGCCACGTTTTCACCGAACAGGCCTACTGAGGTACATCCTGCCCCCGTAAGCACCCCGAAAAAGCAGAAACTGCCTTGAGCGGTTATTCACTGCATGGTCAAACTGCGCGTTTATGAGCTTCCCGTAATCGGGGCAGCCAGTTCGGTATGCGGCCGGGGAGGGCCTTATGGGATTTTTTAATATCGTCGTTGTTCTGGGGATCGTGATTACCGCGATTACCTGCATTCCAGTATTCACGCAGATGCGGCAGCATCCGAAAGGGCTCCACATTCTGTTCTTCGCGGAGATGTGGGAGCGCTTTTCATACTACGGTATGCGCGGTCTCCTGATCTTCTATCTGACGCAGCACTTCCTGTTCGATGACAATTTCAGCGCTGGCCAATACGGCACATATACTTCTTTGGTCTATTTGCTGCCGCTGATTGGCGGCATGATGGCTGACCAGTTCCTCGGGACACGCAAAGCAATTGCCTTTGGTGCTCTGCTCCTGGTAGCGGGGCACTTCCTGATGGGCGTGGAGGGCAAACCCGCTCAGCAGCAGATGACGGTGGCTGGACAAGCTTATGTGTTCGACGCGACCGGCACACAGGCTGCGCGCCGGGTGAGCCTGGACATCGGCGGCACGCGATGCGCCTTCAATCCTCCGGTAGAGGAGGTCTCTGAAGGGCAGTGTACCTTGAGCGCAAACCAGAATGGCGATCTTGTCTTCGTCAACCTTCCTGAAACGGCTCCGCTTCCCTCAACCATTGCCAAGGCGGATTATTCGCTGGAAGTCATCAATCGTTCGCCGCTGTTTGTGAACATCTTCTACCTCGCCCTGGCCTTCATCATCATGGGTGTGGGCTTCCTGAAAGCGAACATCTCTTCCATCGTCGGTGAACTGTATAAGGATGGCGATCCCCGTCGTGATCCGGGGTTCACCTTGTATTACTATGGCATCAATCTGGGAGCCTTCTGGGCGTCGGTTCTGTGCGGTATCGCGGGCCAGACTTTTGGATGGTGGGCAGGTTTCGGCCTTGCCGGTGTCGGCATGGCGGTCGGCTGGCTGGTGTTCACCCAGCGCCGCCTCCTGTTCTTCCTGCCAGGTGAAAAGCAACTTCCTGATCATGTCGGCCTGCCGCCAGATCCGGAGCGCCTGAAGAAGTCTTTCCTGGGTCCGCTGAATCTGGAGAATTTCATCTATCTGTGCGGTCTGATCGGCGTGGCTGTCGTTTGGTTCCTGGTGCAACGCCAGGAGTTCACCGGGGGCATGCTGGCGCTCGGCTTCATCCTGTTCGGTGGCTACATGATCTGGTTCATGGCGACCCAGTGCGATCGCAAGCAGATTGAAGAGCTTCTGCTTGCGATGGTGCTTATCGTTGGGGCGATCATCTTCTTCACCCTGTTCGAGCAGGCAGGTTCCTCGATGAACCAGTTTGCCGAGCGGAATACGGCCCTGCCTAACAATGGTTTCTTCACCGTGACGGCGGCGCAGACACAGAGTTTCAACGCCGGCTTCATCCTGCTGTTCGCGCCGGTCTTTGCGGGGCTCTGGTCTTGGCTAGGGCGGATGAACAAGGATCCGAACACGGTCCTGAAATTCGGTCTGGCACTTGGTCAGGTCGGGCTAGGCTTCCTGATCCTCGGCTGGGGGGTGATGTTTGCCAATGAGGATTACAAGGTCCCTCTGATCTTCCTGGCGCTGGCCTATATGTTCCACACGACTGGTGAACTCTTCCTGTCACCCGTGGGGCTTTCGGCGATTACCAAACTGTCGCCCATGAAGGTTGTCTCCTTCATGATGGCAGGCTGGTTTCTGGCTTCGGCCGCTGCGCAATATGTCGCCGGGATCATTGCCCAGCTGACCGCGAGCGAAACCGTCGCCGGGCAGGTGCTGGATCCGGCCAAAGCACTGGCAACCTACCAGGATGTCTTCACGATGATCGGTTGGTGGGGCGTTGGGCTGGGCGTTCTGTTCGCTGTGACGAGCTTCTGGCTGAAGCGTCTCGGTCACGGCAAGGCGGGTAATCTCAGCCATGCCATGGCAGTTGAAGCAGGCGGCCCACGCGTTGAGCGGTCTGAATAGGACTTCGCACAGAACGTTAATTAGAAAGGGCGGCTGGATGGCCGCCCTTTTTGTTTTCTGATCCAGAGGTGTAGGGCTTCAATTATATGGAGGAATGAACGGGTCGATTGGCAAGCCACGCTTCAGCCAGCCTTCACCGGACTCGTCGTTGCCGAGCATGCCTTCCCGGATATCGAAGACATGCGTGAAGCCAGCCTTCTCCAGAACGCTGGCTGCTTCCCTGGAGCGGTCTCCTGTGCGGCAGATGACGGCGATGGGCTGGTCGAGGTCGCCGAGAACCGCGCCACGCGCTTGGGCAATGAAGTCCCGGTCTTTCGCATTGATGCCATGGCTGTCGCGGGGCAGGCCAGTCATGGCCCATTCCGTCGGGGTACGGACGTCTACGACGACCAGGTCGCCGCGCTGAACCATCTGCCAGGCGGAATCTGCAGGCAGTGTGCCCGGCTCGGCAAGTGCCGGAGCTGCCAGAAACGTTGCCCCGAGAAGGGCGCCCATCAGGAATCGCATTGTGTCACCGTCCTCTACTGATCGGGCACACGAACGAATCCGTCCGCATCCCTCTGCCCGATTGTGGCCAGAACGTGGCAAAATGAATCCGGGCCTTCAAGCCCCAACACCCGGATGTGACAGCAATTTTAGCCAGCGCCGCCCACAGTCAGGGCACCGATCTTGAGGGTTGGCTGCCCAACGCCCACCGGGACAGACTGACCGGCCTTGCCGCACATGCCGACGCCGTCGTCCATGGCGAAGTCATTGCCGATCATGGTGACATCCTGCAGCACGGTGGGACCATGGCCGATCAGGGTGGCATTCTTGACTGGCGCGACGACCTTGCCGTCTTCGACGAGGTAAGCCTCGGTGCACTGGAAGACGAAATTGCCGGACGTGATGTCGACCTGTCCGCCACCGAAATCCACGGCCCAGAGGCCGCGCTTGATCGAGGACACGATTTCCTGCGGATCCTTGTCGCCGCCCAGCATGACCGTATTGGTCATGCGTGGCATGGTCTGGGCTTCATAGCTTTCGCGCCGGCCATTGCCGGTCGGCTGCTGGCCCATGAGTCGGGCGTTCAGCCGGTCCTGCATGTAGCCCTTCAGAATGCCGTCCTCGATCAGCACCGTGCGCTGGGTGGGCGTGCCTTCATCGTCAAATGAGAGGGAGCCACGGCGGGCCTCGATGGACCCGTCGTCGATGACAGTGACGCCTTTGGCTGCCACCTGCTCGCCGATGCGGCCAGCATAGACGCTGGTGCCCTTGCGGTTGAAGTCACCTTCCAGGCCATGTCCGACTGCTTCGTGAAGCAGCACAGCGGGCCAGCCGGGTCCAAGGACCACTTCCATCTCGCCCGCCGGGGCAGGGATGGACTGGAGGTTCACTGAAGCCTTGCGGATCGCGCGGCGGACCATGTCCTGCCAGCGTTCGGGGCGGATCCAGTCCTCATAGGCTGCCCGCCCGCCTGCACCCGTGCCTGCGGACTCGCGGCGGCCATTCTCTTCGAGCGTCACCGAGACGTTGAGGCGGACGAGGGGGCGGATGTCGGAAAAGACCGCGCCATCCGGGCGTAGAATGTCGACTTCGGTATGGCTGCCCGACAGGGAGACCGAGACCTGCACCACGCGCGGATCGCTCGCCCGCGCCCAAGCATCGATTTCAGCGAGCAGGCCGGTTTTTACCGAGAAGTCCGGTGCCGCTGTCGGGTCGATTGGTTGATACAGGCGGCGGTTGGTCGGCACAGGGCCAGCCGCCAGTTTTCCGGAATAACCGCGCTTGGCCTCAGAGGCCGTCGAGGCGGCCCGGCGGATGGCATCCAGTGACAGTTCAGAGGCATAGCCCGAGCCCTGGGCCTCGCCAGCCACCACGCGCAGGCCAAAGCCCTGATCTGTATCGAAGGCTGCTGATTTGAGGCGGCCATCATCGAAGACGAAGCTCTCCGACCGGGAGCGTTCAACGTAAAGGTCACCATCGTCGCCGCCGCGCACGGCGTTTGCGAGGATTTCGGTTGCCTGGCGAAGATCGAAGGGAAGCGCGTTATCAGTCATTCAGACTAGATGCGCGTCCATGGCGGGGGCGGCAAGGGGCCAACGTGTGGTTTCCCTGCGCGGCAAAGAGAGAAACAAGGAGGGCTCAGTTGGAGACTGTGAACCGTGTCAGTTGCCATTTGGCACGTTCGAACTCCGGATTGAGTTCCACACACTTCTGGAAATCTGCATAGGCGCCTGCCAGATCGCCCGTATTCTCTCGGGCAATGGCCCGGTTGTAGTAGGCGGCGTAAAGTTCCTGGCTGTTGAGCTCTATCGCCTTGTCGAGCGAAACAAGGGCTGAGTCGAAATCCTTGAGAAAAATGTGGGCCGCCCCTTCATTGAGCCATACGGCCCCAAGATCCGGCCGCAAATTCTTGGCGACGCCATAGTCTGTCAAAGCTGCCTCGTATTTACCGGCTCGCATGCGCAGCACGCCGCGATTCGTATAGGTCGCGGCACGGTTTTCCGTTTTCATCATCTCGGCTTCGATGGCTTTGGTGCAGATTTTCTCCCCCTCTTGGGTGGAGACCTTGGCGTAGAGAGCCGCTTCGTAGCAATCGCGGGCAATTCCACCGCCAATGACCGAGACCTGTGCGGATGCGGCAGGGACGGAAAGGCTGAGGAAACTGACGGCTAGCAGGGCGAGTCTGATCATGTTGTCCTCCGGTATAACGAGTTCATGTAGAGGCAGTTTATCACCTATGCGATGAAGCGACGACAGGCTGCGACAATATTGAACGCGGAAAGAGGTAGGTTGCGGCAAATACGTATTGTAGATACAGGGGCAGAGATTCCAACGAGACGAGGATTCCTTCGTGCGACACCTTCTTGCCGCTCTTAGCGCAGCGTTGTTCGCCGCTCCGGCTTTTGCCGCCATTCCGCGTGATGGCGCTTTGGGCTTCCAGCCCGCCGCGACGCGTATTGCCGAGCGTATCCACCATTTTCACACATTCCTGCTGTGGATCATCATTCCCATTACAATCTTTGTGATGCTGCTGCTGATCTATGTGATGCTGCGCCACAATTCGCGTTCGAACCCGACGCCGCGCAAGTTCAGCCACAATACGCTGATCGAGGTGATCTGGACGGTTGTGCCGGCCCTGATCCTGGTCGCGATTGCCAGCCAGTCCTTCCCGAACCTCTACTATCAGGATGTTCCGCCGAACCTGCAGAAGGTTCAGGACAAGGCGAACAAGCTGCTCGCAGATGGCAAGTCCGGCGAATATGAGCGCTTCACGAAAGAGTATAATCCGGAAGCGGCTGCCAAGGGCTTTGTGAACGTGAAGGCGCAGGGCAACCAGTGGAACTGGACCTACACCTACCCTGACATCACGGATGATGCCGGCTACCCGCTGGAATTCGTGTCGAACCCGCTTCAGGTCGGTCTGTCGACGGACTCCAAGGAAGGCGTGCGTAACCTGTCGGTTGACTATCCGATGGTCGTCCCGGCCGGTCGCTATGTCCGTTATTACACGGCTGCCGCCGACGTGATCCACTCGTTTGCGGTGCCGGCTTTCGGCATCAAGACGGACGCTGTGCCGGGCCGCCTGAACGAGGGTTGGTTCCTGGTCGATGAACCGGGCGTCTACTACGGCCAATGCTCCGAGCTTTGCGGTGTGAACCACGCGTTCATGCCAATCGAAGTCCGGGTTGTGCCGCAGGAACAATTCGATCGCTGGGCGCAGCTGATGCTGGCTGGCGAGTATGATGCTGCGACCGCTTCGGTGCAGAGCATCGCGTCCATCGAGCCGGCGACCAAATACGCCGCGATCACCGAATAATCCCGAGAGAGAAGAGTACGTCCCATGCCTATGGATGAAGTCGCCCTCGACCACGCCCACGACGATCACGACCACAAGCCTGGTTTCTTCAAGCGTTGGCTGTTTTCCACCAACCACAAGGACATCGGCACGCTGTACCTGATCTTCGCGATGATCGCAGGGATCGTTGGTTATACGCTCTCCGGTCTGATCCGTTGGGAACTCGCTGAGCCGGGTATCGGCGTGCTGACGCGCTTCGTTGCCGGTGAAGGCGATGTGGCAATTCAGAATGCCAAGCATTTCTATAACGCTGTGATCACCTATCACGGCCTGATCATGATCTTCTTCATGGTCATGCCGGCTCTGATCGGCGGTTTCGGCAACTGGTTCGTGCCGCTCATGATCGGCGCTCCGGACATGGCCTTCCCGCGGATGAACAACATTTCGCTCTGGCTGACGGTTGCGGCCTTCATTCTGGCCTGTATTTCGATGACGATCCCCGGCGGTTCAGCAGGGAACGGCTTCGCTGGGGGCTGGGTTCTCTATCCGCCACTGTCGTCGACGACCGGTCACCCCGGGCCTGCGATGGATGTGCTGATCCTGTCGCTGCACGTCGCAGGTATTTCCTCGATCCTGGGCGCCATCAACTTCATCGTTACCATCCTGAACATGCGTGCGCCGGGTATGACCCTGCACAAGATGCCACTGTTCGCCTGGGGCGTTCTGGTGACGGCTGTCCTTCTGCTTCTGTCCCTGCCGGTTCTCGCTGCTGCGCTGACTATGCTGCTGACCGACCGTAACTTCGGCTCGCAGTTCTTCAATCCGGCTGGCGGTGGTGATCCGGTCATGTTCCAGCACCTGTTCTGGTTCTTCGGTCACCCTGAAGTGTACATCATGATCCTGCCGGCTTTCGGCATCATCAGCCACATTGTCTCGACCTTCTCGAAGAAGCCGATCTTCGGCTACCTCGGTATGGCCTACGCCATGGTTTCGATCGGTGTCATCGGCTTCGTCGTGTGGGCGCACCACATGTACACGGTCGGCATGGACGTGGACCTGAAGGCCTACTTCGTGGCTGCGACCATGGTCATCGCGGTGCCGACGGGTATCAAGATCTTCTCCTGGATCGCCACGATGTGGGGCGGCTCCATTGAGTTCAAGGTCCCGATGCTCTGGGCGATCGGCTTCATCTTCCTGTTCACCGTTGGTGGTGTGACCGGCGTCGTGCTGGCCAATGCCGGCATCGACCACTCCCTGCACGACACCTACTATGTGGTGGCGCACTTCCACTACGTGCTGTCGCTGGGTGCTGTGTTTGGTCTCTTCGCCGGTTGGTACTACTGGTTCGAGAAGATGTTCGGTATCAAGTACAACGGCTTCCTCGGTGGTCTGCACTTCTGGCTGATGTTCATCGGTTCGAACGTCCTGTTCTTCCCGCAGCACTTCCTGGGTCTGCAGGGCATGCCGCGCCGCTACATCGACTATGCTGATGGCTTCGCCACCTGGCACCACATCTCGTCGATCGGCTACGCCATCACCATGGTTGCCACGCTGGTCTTCTTCATCGGTCTGGCTGAGGCGCTGATCCGCCGCCGCAAAGGTGTTGCCAATCCGTGGGGCGAAGGTGCCACGACGCTGGAATGGACGCTGTCTTCTCCGCCGCCGTTCCACCAGTTCAATGAACTGCCGCACGTTACGACCAAAGGCGGTCACTAAGCTCTGACCGACTGAACCACTCAATCGCAGCGGCCTCTCGTTCCACGAGGGGCCGTTCGCATTCGGAAGACCCGGAAAAGGACCTGTCTCCTGTGAACATGCGCCTGCCCATTGTGATCGGTATGTATGCCTTCATCGTGGTGTTCCTGCCGCGTAACCCGGCCATCGACCGGATGTTCGACAAGGTGCGTACGATTGATCCCAACATCGCAATCACGGTGTCAGTCGTTGCTTTGGCTGCGGGCTGCCTTGGTCTGTGGATATTGTGGCGTCAGCCGAAGGGCCTGTTGCGGACGAAACCAAGCCGGAAGCTCGTGATTGTAAACTCCGGTCTGGTCGGCATCGTGTTCGCTGGCGTATTTGATGTCATGCAACGCCTGTCTGGTGCCGCGACAGACCTGATCAGCATCATTCTGGTGCCGATTGCGTTCATGATTGCCGAAGGCACCTATCTGGCACTCGAATGGCGCCTGAACCGCAAATTTGATAAGGAATGATCCGCGCCAAGGGCTTTGAGGCCCAATTGTCGCGCTGACAGCGCCGCCCCACCAACCCATACCAGATATCTCTGACCGGACCTGAAATGACCGACGCCCCCGCCACCCCGGAAAAACGCTATGGCACTGCCGGTGACTATGTGCAGCTGCTGAAGCCGCGCATCATGATGCTGGTTGTGTTCACGGCTGTGGCTGGCCTCATCGCCGCGACGGGGGTGACGGGACAGACAATGCATCCGTTGATGGCTGCGATTGCCGTACTGGCTGTCGCGCTTGGTTCCGGCGCGGCCGGTGCAATCAACATGTGGTACGATTCCGATATCGACCAGGTGATGACCCGCACGTCGACCCGGCCGATCCCTTCGGGAGCTGTTCCGCGTGAGGAAGCGATCGCGATGGGCATGATCATGAGCGGGGTTTCCGTTCTGCTCATGTGGCTCGCCTCGAACTGGCTGGCCGCAGCCCTGCTGGCATTCTCGATCTTCTACTATGGCGTGATCTACACGATGTGGCTGAAGCGCTCGACGCCGCAGAACATCGTGATCGGCGGTGGCGCCGGAGCGTTCCCGCCCGTCATCGGCTGGGCAGCCGTTACCGGAAACACGCCGCTGGACGCGTGGATTCTTTTCGCCATCACATTCTTCTGGACGCCGCCACACTTCTGGGCGCTGAGCCTGTTGGCGCACTCGGAATATGAGAAGGCCGGTGTGCCGATGCTGCCGGTGACGCATGGCGCCAAGGCAACCCGCCTCCAGATGCTGGTCTACACAATTGTTCTGGCCGCCGTTTCCATGACACCGCTTGTGACCGGCCTGGGCGGGTGGATCTACGGCGTTGTGACGGGGGGGCTGAATATTGCCTTCCTGTATTATGCGCTGCGCGTCTGGCGGTCCCATGCCGGGGACGGTGGGGCGCCGGCAGCGGATCAGAAGCTTGCCCGCAGCATGTTCCTGTTTTCGATCCTGTACCTGTTCCTCGTATTCGCCGCGCTGATCGTGGAGCACGCAGCCGGGCTGCACTTCCCGGTAGGAGGCCTGTAAATGAGCACTGACGATCTGAAGCCGGGGGAAGAGCGTTTTCCGGAACCGGCGCATCTGGATGCAGCACATCTTGTCGCCCAAAGGCGTCGTAATATCTGGCTCGGACTGGCGCTTCTGGGATTCGTTTTCCTGGTTGGCCTGACGACGTTCATCCGTCTGAGTGGCTCGGAAGAGAACCAGGCCAACTTCTATTACAATATGAACCAGAGCGGGGGGAACGCAGAAGCGCCCGCCTTGCCACCTGGGATGACTCCAGACCAGGCGGCACCGCCGCCGAATCTGTCTGTGGAGCCGGTGTTGGAAGAAGATGTGATCGTAGAAGAGGAGGCGCCTGAGTAATGAAGCTTTCCAACGCCAAAGTCGCGGGAATTTCGCTAGCCGTCTTTACGGGCATGCTCGGGCTCGGCTTCGCGGCCAAGCCACTTTACAACAGCTTTTGTGCGGTGACGGGCTATGGCGGCACGACACGTATTGCGACCTCTGCACCGAAAGAGATCATCGACCAGACCATCACCGTGCGTTTCGATACAAACGTGGCGGACACGGCGCTGGAATTCCAGCCCCTGCAGCGCTCTGAAGATGTCAAAATTGGGCAGCACGGCCTTGCTTTTTTTGAGGTTTCCAATCCGACGGACGAGGAAATCCATGTCATCGCGGCCTATAATGTCACACCGCATTATGCCGGGAAGTATTTCAACAAACTGGAGTGTTTCTGTTTCGATGAGCGGGTGATTGCCCCGCACGAGACCAAGAAGCTTCCGGTTGTATACTTCATTTCTCCCGACATGGCGGACGATCACGTGGCCGACCAGCTTGAAACCATAACGCTCAGCTACACTTTCTATGAAAGTTCCAAGTATAACGGTCCAAAGACTCAGGCATCCACAGGTGCGGCGAATTCAGCCACGGGCGGCTGAAACTGTTGCACTTCCGGTGCAGAGCAGTCTAAACAGCTCAGAGATTCTAGGGATATAAATCAAGGGGTCCGCCAGACATGGCTCACGGCGAAGTCAAACACGATTATCATCTGGTCAACCCGTCACCGTGGCCGCTTCTCGGCTCGTTGTCGGTCGTTGTGCTGGCGCTTGGCGGCGTCAATTTCATGAAGGGCCTTTTCGGCATGGAAAAGGGCACCTGGTGGCTCATGGCGGTTGGGTTCGCCATGGTTCTCTGGGTGATGATCGGCTGGTGGCGTGAAGTCATCAAGGAAGGCGTCGCGGGCGACCATACTCCGGTTGTGACGATCGGCCTTCGCTATGGCATGATCCTGTTCATTGCCTCGGAAGTGATGTTCTTCGTTGGCTGGTTCTGGAGCTTCTTCGAATTTGCCATCTTCCATGGCGCTCGTGTTGGCGAAAACTGGGATGCTGCGAACCCGCTGTTCGCTGACGCTCTGTCCAAGTTCAAGGATTGGCCCCCGGTCGGCGTCGAGACATTCGACCCGTTCCACCTTCCGCTTATCAACACGCTGATCCTGCTTCTGTCCGGCACCACGGTGACTTGGGCACACCATGCCCTGCAACATGACGATCGTTCTGGCGCAAAGCTTGGCCTTCTGGTGACGATCATTCTGGGCATGTGCTTCAGCGCGCTGCAGGTTTTCGAATACTCCCACGCGCAGTTCACGTTCGATGGCACGCTGTATGGGTCTGCCTTCTTCATGGCGACCGGCTTCCACGGTGCGCACGTCGTGATCGGTACGATCTTCCTCATGGTCTGCCTGATCCGTCTGATGATGGGCGGCATGTCGGCCAAGAAGCATCTCGGCTTCGAATTCGCAGCCTGGTACTGGCACTTCGTGGACGTGGTCTGGCTGTTCCTCTTCGCCTTCGTGTACGTGACGCCGTACCTCGCTCTGGGCGCCGGGCACTAGACGGCCGCGCGAACCACGCGCAGACTTTCAAGGGCCCGCCGGCGCGCAAACGCCCGGCGGGCTCTGCTTATTCGGGCAGGGACGTTCCCTGCGGCTGAAAGGGCCGAAGATGTATTTTCGTCCGTATCCCGTGATGACCGTGCTTACGCTGATCAGCCTTGGTATCCTTATCTGGCTCGGCAACTGGCAGTATGGGCGCTTCATCCAGAAGATGGAAATCGACAGGCAGACGCCAGACTGGACCGTGCTGGATGGGGAGGTCGTGCCTGATAGTGAGGTGCTCGCTTACTACTATGTAGAGGGGCAATCAGGCTGGATGCGCGTTGTTGCGGTCGATACAGGGGAGGCTGTCGTCTACACGCCGGTAGAGGTCGTTCAGCAGATCAATCCGCCTGAAGTCTGCACCGGAGAGGGATGCGCTGCCGGCCGTCTGTCAGCCCGTGGCATCTACAAGCCGGCGTTCAAGCGCAATGCTTTCACCGCGGCGGATGAAACCGACAAACGGGTTTTCTACGTCCTGGACCCGATGGAATTTTCCACACTGCTTCCTGAGGCGATGGTGCCGCGTGTCGCTGAGAATGTGTTCGAACCGGAGGTAATCCGTTTCGTTTCCGAGAACGGGCCCTATCTCATCGACAATCCTTATGCACGGCTGCGCCTGGATGACGAATTGCCGCCACAGCGGCATTTTGGGTATGCGATCACCTGGTGGGGGCTGGCCATGGCGCTGATCGGCGTATATCTCGCCTTCCATCACCAGAAGGGACGGCTGAGGTTCCGGAACGAGGGCAAATCGTGAAGTATATTTCGACCCGGGGCCAGGCTCCGTCTACAGATTTTGCCGGCGCATGTCTGGCCGGTCTTGCGCCGGATGGCGGTCTCTATGTGCCGGAGAGCTTTCCGCAGATTGCCCCGCCGGCAAAGGGCGAGAGCTATCATGAAATGGCGGCCCGGATCCTGTCGGCCTTCGCGGGCGATGCGATCCCGCTGGAAGACCTGAAGCCTCTGTGTGAGCGCGCCTATGGCAGCTTCGCGCACCAGTGCGTCGCTCCGCTCACCCAATGGCGGCCGGATGCCTGGCTGATGGAACTGCATCATGGGCCGACGCTGGCCTTCAAGGACGTTGCGATGCAGATCATCGCGCAGATTTACGACTACCTGCTGGGCAAGTCGGGTCAGCGCATGATGATCGTCTGCGCGACATCCGGTGACACGGGCGGCGCAGCCGCAGCCGCATTTGCCGGGGCAAAGCATGCTGACCTGGTGATCCTGCACCCGCATGGGCGCATCTCTCCAGTGCAGCGCATGTTCATGACGACGACCGGCGCATCGAACATTATCAACCTCGCGCTCGATGGCGATTTCGATGATTGCCAGGCGATCGTGAAGGATATGTTCGGTGACCGGGAATTCGTGGACCGGGTTCATCTGTCCGGCGTCAACTCGATCAACTGGGCGCGTGTCGCAGCGCAGTCTGTTTATTACGCGACTGTCCAGGCCGCGCTGGGTGGCCCGCTACGCTTTGTCGTGCCAAGTGGCAACATGGGCGATGCCCTTGCAGGTTATGTGGCAGCGCGCTGTGGCCTGTTGAGTGGTGGCTTTGAGGCCGTATGTGCCGTGAATGCCAATGACGCACTCGCTCGCCTGTTCAATACTGGCGTCATGTCCCGTGCTTCTGCTGTTGCAACACCCAGCCCGGCCATGGATATCTCAGTGCCATCCAACTTCGAGCGCCTGTTGTTCGAGATGACTGGCCGTAATGCAGAAGCCGTGCGCACCACCTATGACACCTACAAGCAGGCTGGTGAGGCACCTCTGCCGGCTGAGGCGGTATCACGTCTGAAATGTTCTGGCCTGTCGGCGGCCTCTGTCAGCAATGACGAGACGATGGCCGAGATGAAACGCTTCGAAGAGGAAACTGGCTGGCAAATTTGTCCGCACACGGCCGTTGGGACATTCCAGGCACGCCGTTTGCCGGAAGCTGACGTGAAAACGGTTGTTCTCGCAACAGCGGCCGCCGCGAAGTTCCCGGAGACAGTGGAAGAGGCAACAGGCCGCAAGCCGGTCATGCCTGCGCGTGCGGAAGTCCTTTACGAGCGCGAGGAAGTGTTCGAACGGATGGAGCCTTCGCTTGCCGCTGTCAGGGCACGGATCGAACAGCATGCGGGGCGGAGCCGGTAGGATGTTGCCACCCCTGCGCGAAACGCTGGTCACGACGGAGAGGCTGGTGATCGCTCCGCCGTTCAAGGCGGACTACGCAGAGTGGGCTGATTTACGGGAACGCAGCCGGGCGCATCTGGAGCCATGGGAGCCGGTCTGGCCCGCGGATGCGCATAGCAAAGCGGATTGGGGAAGGCGCCTGAAGGCCTGGCATGGCAGCTGGCGAAACGGCCGGGCGCATGTGTTCCTGATCCGGCGGCAGGCTGACAACCGCCTTGTAGGTGGTATCTCGATCACCAATGTCCGGGCATGGCCAGCGCAAGCTGCCAACCTCGGCTACTGGATCGGCGCGGATTATGAGGGCAATGGGTACATGCGTGAGGCCGTGGGCACGCTGTGTGCCTGGGCCTTCGAGATATTGGGGCTCTGGCGGATCGAGGCCGGTACGCTGCCAAACAATGAGCGTTCACAGCGCGTACTCACATCTGTCGGATTTGAGCGGGAAGGTTATGCCCGGGACTATCTGGAGATAGGCGGGCGGCGTGAAGATCACGTACTTTTCGCTCTCGTCAGGCCGGGCCGGTAGCGTTAGTTTCCCTGATCATGGCGCAAACTTCCGAGATAAGCCCCCAGGGCAACTGGCACTGGAACGCTCCGGCAAGGCGCCTTTTGATCGAAGTTCCCCGTGGCTCTGTTTTCTCCGAACTCTCGGGTGATTGGTCTGTAGACGCGCTGGAGCAGATGCTTGAGGGGCTTAGCCGTGGCCGCCTGGAACGGGCATTCGATGCGGGTGAGGGGCCAGTACGCTGCAATCTGCGCCTGTCGAGCGGACGAGGGGTGCATCTGGTCGGCGCCTTCGTTGGCGATGCCGAAGCGCGGGGCATGTTGCTGACCGGCGATGACCTTCAGGAAATTGACCCATCCGACCTGAACCCTGGGCCCGATCTGGCGCCCGTGTTTCAGCCCATCGTGTCTTTGCGAAATGGGCAGGTAGCAGGGTTCGAAGCGCTTGCGCGCTGGGACGATGGTGGTTTGACTTCTCCGCCAAGCCGCTACGAAGACGAGGCGCTGGCATCGAACATGCTGATCCGCTCCGCTGAGGCATTGGCCCGCCTGCGGGAAGTGACCCGGCGCGATGACCTGTTCATGCATGTGAACCTGACCGCGCGAGATCTTGCTCGGGGCACACTGCCAGCGCTCGTGGAAGCCCTCATCAATGGCTACAATCTGCCGGACAGGTCGATGAAGATCGAGTTGACCGAACAGGCCGCCCTGCGCGACGCGGACTTTGCCTTGTCTGCGGCGCTGGCGTTGAAGGCGGTCGGTGCCGGGCTCGTGCTGGATGATTTCGGGACCGGGCATTCCTCCTTCGCCTGGCTGGCGGACTTGCCTGCGGACAGTCTGAAAATCGACCACGGCCTGACGCGGCGCCTTGGTCAGCACCGGACCGACACGATCCTTTCAACCATCACCCTGCTGGCAAGCCGTCTGGGCATGACCAGCACGGCCGAAGGCGTGGAACACAAGGAAGATGCTGGCCGCCTGCGTGCCCTTGGCTTCGATCATGTTCAGGGTTTTGCTTTCGCCCGGCCGATGGACATTGAATCTGCCATCCGCTTCATGCGGTACTGATCGGGACGCTACTCAGGCGTTACCAGGGTCTACCTGTAATCTGCCGCTATCAATGCCCAAGCGGCCCAAGGCATGACGCCACTTCTGCTCATGCGCGCTTGAGAAAATGAGTTCCGGGTCGAGATCGCAGACCAGCCAGGCATTCTCCGCAAGCTCCGATTCCAGTTGCCCGGCGCCCCAGCCGGAATAGCCAAGTGCCAGCACACTGCGTCGTGGCGGATGAGCTGAGCCCATGGCATGCAGAATGTCCCGCGTGGCGGTCATGCAGATGTCGCCCTCGACGGGCAGGCTGGCGCCTTCATTGAAGACGTCATCCGTGTGTAGCACGAAGCCCCTGTCAGAACTGACCGGCCCGCCATCCAGCACGAACGTGTCTGGCACGTCCGCCTCGATCGGCACGTCGAGTTGCTCAAAAAGCTGAGGCAGGCGCAGATGCTCCATCGGTTTGTTGAGCACGATGCCCATCGCGAATTCCGGCGAATGGGCACACACAAGAATGACGGATCGCGCGAAACGCGTATCGCCGATGCCGGGAAGGGCGATCAGGAGCTTGCCTGTCAGGTCTGTGTCCATGGTGCGCGGAGTTCCTTCAGAACCAAGGCTGGGCCATCCCGGCAGGTTTGGCAAGGGCGAGGACTCCTTGCTTCACAGCGGCGGGCACTTTATCTCCTTGGTCAAACCTGCAGGGAGAAAAGCAGATGAGCATCAAGGTCGGTGACAAGCTTCCGGAAGCAACTTTCATGGAAATGACTGCAGACGGCCCAGCGCCCTGCACGACAGCAGATGTATTCGGCGGCAAAACCGTCGCGCTCTTCGCCGTTCCGGGGGCCTTCACGCCGACCTGTTCCGCAAAGCACCTGCCGGGCTTCGTCGAGAAGCTGGACGAGCTGAAGGGCAAAGGCGTGGACGATGTTGTCTGCACCTCGGTCAACGATGTGTTTGTCATGGGCGCCTGGGGCAAGAGCGCCGGGGCAGATGGCAAGGTGCGCATGCTGGCGGATGGTAATGGTACCTTCGCGAAGGCACTGGGCCTGGAAATGGACGGATCCGGCTTCGGCATGGGTCAGCGTTCGCAACGCTATTCCATGATCGTCAAGGATGGCGTCGTCTCGGAGCTCAATGTCGAGCAGGGCGGCGAATTCAAGGTATCCAGCGCCGACTACATGCTCGGACAACTTTGATTTAATTGGCGTAACGCCTTTTAACCAATTTAGCAGATGATCGGCGTGCTTGGGGACGGGCACGCCGATTTTGCTTCGTTTTTTATTGAAAAACGGCAAATTCTCCCCACCTTTAAGGTGTGCAATAAAGGAGAGGGACTCAATGGAACCGTTTTTTGCTGTGATCGTGCTGATCTTCGTGGTCGCGATCATCGGGTTGGTATCGGCGTTCAAATTCGTACCGCAGGGCTATAATTTCACGGTTGAGCGGTTCGGGCGCTACACGAGGACCCTAACCCCAGGCTTGTCCGTCATCACGCCTTTCATCGACCGGATTGGCCGGAAGATGAATATGATGGAGACCGTTCTCGACGTTCCCCAGCAGGAAGTCATCACCAAGGACAACGCCATGGTGTCCTGTGATGCGATCGTGTTCATTCAGGTCATCGACCCTGTCGCGGCTGCGTATGAGGTCAACAACCTTCACCATGCCATCCAGAACCTCGCCCTGACGAACATTCGTACAGTGGTTGGCTCCATGGATCTCGACGAGGTCCTGTCGAACCGCGACGACATCAACGCCCGTCTGCTGAGCGTGATCGACGCAGCAACCAATCCCTGGGGCGTGAAGGTCACCCGGATCGAGATTGCCGACCTGTCACCGCCTGCAGACATCACCGAAGCCATGGCACGCCAGATGAAGGCTGAGCGTCTGAAGCGTGCAGAGATCCTGACGGCCGAAGGTGACAAGCAGTCCGCCATTCTCAAGGCAGAGGGCCAGAAGCAGGCGCAGATCCTTGAAGCCGAAGGCCGCCGCGAAGCTGCCTTCCGTGATGCCGAGGCCCGCGAGCGTGCCGCTGAAGCCGAAGCAAAAGCTACAGCCATGGTGTCGGAAGCCATCGCGCGTGGTGACGTCAACGCGATCAACTACTTCCTCGGACAGGCCTATGTCGAAGCGTTCGGCAAGCTGGCGACATCCAACCAGCAGAAGACGGTCATTATCCCGGCCGAGTTCTCCAGCATCATCGGCGCGATCGAAGGCATCAAGGGCCTGACAGGGGCAGTCAAGGATGGTGGCAGCAAGCCGCAATCCGGCGCCGTACCGCCGACGCGCTCGTAACGCTTACCAGCTTCCGGTGCTCTACAACCAAACGGGCACCGGAAAGATGACCCTGCCCACAGGAGACGCACAATGTTGGAAGAACTCTTCACTCACCTGACCGTCTGGCACTGGCTGGCGCTTGGCCTTCTCTTGTTCGGTATCGAGATGATGACCGGGACGTTCGACCTGCTGATGATTTCCATCGCAGCCTGGACGACAGCTGTTTTCGCCTGGCTTGCGCCAGACAGCCTGACGACCTGGCAGGGGCAGGTCCTTTTCTTCGGGGCGGCATCCGTGGCCCTGTTCGTACTGGGCCGCACCGTTCTCTCCGGTATGCGCAAAACGACGCCGGAACATCCCACGCTGAACAAGCGGATGGACAGTCTTGTCGGTCAGCGAGGCGTTGCCGCATCGGACTTCTCGGTTGCCGGACAGGGGCGTGTGAAGATCGGTGATACGGTCTGGGGCGCCGAAACGGTCGACGGCTCAGAGGTCATCCATAATGGTGATGTGGTTGTGGTCGAGGGCACGCGGATGAACACGGCCCTCGTCCGAAGAAGTGCCTGAG
Source organism: Hyphomonas sp. (assembly GCA_041398445.1). GTDB lineage: Bacteria > Pseudomonadota > Alphaproteobacteria > Caulobacterales > Hyphomonadaceae > Hyphomonas. Next base: position 278,355 of record JAWKUR010000003.1, read on the forward strand.
CTGGGCTTTGCTATTGCCCCGCCTCGATGAAGGCGCGCACATCGTTTGACAGTTTGGTCCCGTCGGATTCTTTCAGGTACATCATGTGCCCGGCGTCATAATAGTCGAACTGGACACGGTCCAGAACAACGCCGTTCTGATACATCGCCATCTCCGCACCGAAGAACGGGGTGGCAAGATCGTACCAGCCTGAGGCGAGCAGGACCTTCAGGTCCGGGTTTTCCCGCATGCCTTTGCCAAGCCAGGGCGTGACGTTCACATAAGCTGGCCAGCCCTGCTCATTCATGCTCCAGTTCCATTGCGAACCCGGCTCACCCGTCAGCACTTTGTACGGACGGGTGAAGTCCACTTTCAGCTCACGGGTCAGGTAATCATTGATCGCGGCGACATAGGCCGTATCCATTCCGTAGCCGGATGGATCGTTCTCCGGCGTATCTGCCGTGCCTTCGCTGTCGACACCTTTGTAGCGCCCGTCGAAACGGCCGACCGTGTAGCCTTCATTGCGCAGCAGCTCCTTGCGGAAGCGGGTTGGGTCGACCCGCAGCTTCGCCAGTTCGATCCACTTGGCGGAGACGCCGAGATAGTCGCTCATATCTGCGGCAATCGCGCTTTGCTGTTCTGCCGTCAGGGTGGAGCCGCGGATCAGGGCCGGGGCCAGCGTGTCGGTGGCATAGGCGCGCGCGTCAGCAACAAAGGCGTCAAAGTCATTGTTCCAGCGCGCTTTGTTGGCCTTGCCATGATACCAGGCAATGGCGGCTTCTGTCGGGAAGAAGGCGATATGTGCGGAGTCGTTGCCCGGCGCGAAGCGGGCGTTCTGGAAGTCGAGGATGGCGGAAATCAGGATCACGCCATTCAGGCCGATGCCGTTCCAGCCGCCTTGCAGTTTCTCCGTCAGCGCAGCAGCGCGTGTGGTGCCATAGCTTTCGCCAGCCAGGAATTTCGGGCTGTTCCATCGCCCGTTTTCGGTCAGCCAGACGCGGATGAATTCTGCGATGCTCTCGGAGTCTTCGTTGACGCCGTAGAATTCCTTGCCTTTCGTATCGCCCAACGGACGGGAATATCCCGTGCCGACGGGATCAATGAAGACCAGATCGCTCACGTCGAGCAGGGAGTTCTGGTTGTCCTGGATTGTGTAGGGCGGGGCGCCGACTCCGCGTGCGTCCGAAGGTGTGATGACCTGTTTCGGACCGAAAGCCCCCATGTGCAGCCAGAGCGAGGCAGAGCCCGGTCCGCCATTGAAGATGAAGGTGACCGGCCGGGTCGTCGGATCGCTCAGACCATCCCGGATATAGGCGACGGAGAAGATAGAAGCAGTCGGCTCATCCTTCCCGTCGCGCAGGTAGGTCTCACCTGCGGTAGTTTTGTACTTGATGGTCTGGCCACGCAGTTTGAAGCTATGGTCGGACGTAAAGACCTTCGGGTCCGGGATGTCAGCCTTGCTGGCTGCCGGGCCAGGTGTGCCGGGTTTGACAGGCTCATCAGCAAAAGCCGGCCCCATGGACAAAGCCAGACCGAGGGCGATCAAGCACGCACGCATATTGGATACTCCACTATTTGCAATTGCGGCGGACCCTATCAGGTGAAGACGTCGCTGCAAGCCTTTGGGGGCGGTCAATGCCTTGTCTGGCAACGAAAAACGCCGGCATCTTGCGATGCCGGCGTCTCGTTCCGGATGGAAGAAAGATCAGGAAGCTGTCGGCGAAATACCGAAGCTACTGGTGGCGTTCGGTGTGGCGCTTGGCGCAGAGGAAGAAGCCGCCGGACGAGCATCGCTGGCTGCAGCACGCGGAGTTGCATCTTTCAGCGGGTCTTCGGAGTGCTTCACCTGGCCTTCGAACACAGCGTTCGACTGGATCTGCAGGGAAGAGTGCACGATGTCACCCTTCACATGAGCGCCGGTTTCCAGCTCAACCTTGCGAGCGCGGATGGAGCCCTTGATGCGGCCCTTCACCTTCACGACTTCGGCTTTCACTTCGCCCGTGATGTGGCCGGAAGCGCCGATGGTGATGTCGGTGGCAGCCACGTCGCCATCGACGATACCGTCGATCTGCAGCGCACCTTCGGAAGTCACCGAGCCATTGATCTTCATGTCAGCGCAAATGATCGACGCTGCACGCGCAGCCGGCTTCGAAGCGGCGCCGCGGATGGCATCAACGGAAGGCTGTGGCTTTGCTGGCTCAGGTGCCGGCGGTGTTGGGTTATGTTTGTTACTCTTCGTGAACATGACGGCCTGCTTTCAGGAATTTTATTGGATCATAAGGTTTGCCGTTAAACCAGACTTCGAAGTGAAGGTGGTCCCCCGTGCTTCGACCGGTTGTACCCATCTTGCCCACAAGATCGCCGACCTCCACGGTATCACCCTTGTTTACTGTAATTCCGCTGAGGTGGCCATAGCGCGACTTGAAGCCGTGCCCATGGTCGATTTCTACAAGGCGCCCGTAGCCCGAACGGGGACCTGCGTAGCTGACAACGCCAGGGCCGGCAGCGACGATCGGCGCGGCATGATAAGCCGCCATGTCGATACCGTTGTGCCAGCCAGGGCGTTTTTTGAATGGATCGACGCGAACGCCGTAATTACTGGTGAGCCGGTAGGGCACGCCAACAGGGCGGCCAAGCGGCAGCGAGGAAACGATGTCCTCGTAATAAAGCATTTCCGCAACGCGGGCCTGTGTCTGCGCCAGGCGGGAATAGAAGGTCGTATCAGTCAGCGAAAGATTGCTGAGGTCCGGCCCTGCGGTGGCGTTCGCAAGTGAGATGAACGGTCCGCCGGTCTCGCTGCTGGCCACGATGCGGTCAGAGCCGACGGATGTCAGCGCGAGAATGCCGCGCGCGCGCTCAGTGCGTTCTGTCGCGATCTCTTCAGCTTCGTCGAGGATCCGTTCCTGATCCATCTTGAGCGCCCGGACAGAGCCGCGTGATGTGGCGGTTTCGAACTGGGCTGTAATGCGGACAGGCTCACGTGACTGGCGGCTGTCGGCTTCTTCGATGGAAGCCAGCACGAGCAGCGCGGCGCCATCGCCCTTCAGGGAAGAGGTTTCGAGATCGTCCTCACCCTTGAGTTGTTTGTAGAGGTCTTCCAGGGCTTTCTGGCGTTCTTCCCACTCGACGGTTTCCTTTTGGAAAGCGTCAGTGCGCTCTTCGAGCAGGGAGCGGGACAAGGCATCCTTGGCGCGCAGCTCCTGAACCCAGCGCTCATACTTTGCGAGCTCACGGCCATCAGGATTGCCGGAGAGGGCGCTGCCACCGCCACCGAGCACAAAGCTGCCGGTTGCGAAAATCGTCCAGCCTGCCAGCGCGGCGATGCCCGCGGCAAAGATAGCCTGCTGCCATGGAGACACGGAAATATAGCGGACAGTGCCGCCACTACGGTGGTAAATTTGACGCTCAGGGAAGGCTTTATTGAAGGCCGCCTTCAGATTCGCGCTCCATTTCGCCATTTACGCCACCCGTAGACCGGAAAATCACGCCCCTGCTGCAGCAGTCACTACAGTAGGTTTCCCAAACCCTTGGAGATAATACATACCGATTTCGATACGTGGTGAAACCCCTCGGACACAGAATTCGTGTAAATTTTCGCTCATGAGGGTAAAAGGCTTGTTAAACATGGGAAAATTACGTGCATCAGGTGAAGTTTCAGGCGCCCGATTTGATGACATTGAGTACATCTTCGGCATGTCCCTTCACACGCACTTTCCGCCAGATTCGAATTACCTTTTTGTCAGGTCCGATCAGGAAGGTTGAGCGCTCGATTCCCATATATGTGCGGCCGTAGTTTTTCTTCTCAACCCACACGCCGTAAGCTTCACAGACCGCGCCGTCTTCATCGGAGGCCAGCGTAACCGCAAGCTCGTGCTTGGCCGCGAATTTCTCATGCTTGGCCATTGTATCGCGTGAAACGCCGACAATTGCGGCGCCCGCCTTTTCGAACTCTTTCGCCAGGTCGGAAAAGTCCTTCGCTTCGGTGGTGCACCCGGGCGTGTCGTCCTTCGGATAGAAGTACAGGACCAGGTAGCGGTCCTTGAAATCACCGAGTTTGACCGGCCCCTGCGTGGACTCCATGCTGAAGTTCGGTGCGCGTGCGCCTTCTTTGAGCCCGATTGCCATGTAATCCTCCTATGGTGCGCCCCGGCTGTACTGCTTATACCAGACACAGCGCTGAATGGCGTGTATGTCAGGATCCGACTTGTACGGAGCGCGCCCTTGGTCCGCCAGACCGCCTCACTGATTTTTCTCGAAATCCTCGGCGGTTTGATCCTGCTTGTTCTAGTGGCGGCAGGCCTGCTGGCCGCCCGGCTCTATTCCGGGCCGATGGACCTGTCCATGTTCAAGGACGATCTCGAAAATGCGATGACGGAAGCCCGTGACGGTCGCGAAGTGCGTCTTGGCGGGGTTCAGCTGGAATGGTCGGCGCAGGACAAGCGCCTGCACATTTCCGGCTCACGCCTTCAGATGATGGATGCCAAAGGCAACCTCAGTGCCGAGGCCGATCACGCGAACATCGTGCTGTCAGGGTCCTCGCTGGTGCTGGGCAAGATCGAGGTCCTGCGTCTCGACCTTGATGGCGGCTGGGTGAACATTGATCAGGAATCTCCCACGATCTGGTTTATCGGTGGGGAGCCGCTGCCTGAAATACCGGCCGGCAAATTACCCGAGACACCGCAGGAATGGCTGCAGCGGGCCAATGAGGTCCTTCCGCCCATCCTGGAAGCATTGAAGGAAGGCGAACAGGATTACGCGCTGGAATATCTCGGCTTTACGGGGTTTGAATTCCGCCTGCGCGACAGCAACCAGCAGCCCGTGCTGGATATTACCGATTCAACAGGGCGAATTTCCCGCGAGGAGGATGGCGTACTGGTCAGCGCCGCCGGGACTGGCGCAGGCGCCGGCCTGCCGGGCGGGCTTGCGGCCACTGTACGCTCGTACAGCCAGGAAGACAGGCTGCATGCGGAATTTGCTGTAGCAGATTGGCCGCTTGCCGATCTTGCCGCGCGCTTTGGTGCGGAAGTGGACGCCTTCGAAGGGCTGCCGGCCAGCGCGGATGTAACGCTTGATTTCGCTCGCGCCACAGGGATCAGTGAGATCGCCTTTCACTCCAACATGGGGGAAGGTCGCGTGCCTTTCGCCGGGGGGCTCGACGTGGAGGGCCTCGACGTGACGGCGACTTATCTCGCCAATGACGACACGATGCGGATCGACCTGACCGGTGAAAAAGTCGGTCCGGCCAGCGGTCAGGCGAGCATGACCCTTAAGAATGTTCTTCAGGGGCAGACGGCACACGAGTTTGAACTGAAGAGCGAAAATCTCATTCTGGACCTGACGCCCATGTTTCAGGCCCCTATTGAGCTGACAGGGCTGGATGCGTCGGGTCTGCTGGCTGTCAGTGCGCGGCAGATCGAGGAGCTTGATCTAAAATTCAAGCAGGAGGAGGCGGAATTCCACCTGACAGGCAGCCTGGGCCTGACAGCGGACAAGCAGGCGGGCGAGCCACCGATCCTTGGCAGCCTCTCACTGGAGACTTCAGGCAATATCACCAAGGAGACGGTCATGGCTTTCTGGCCCGTCGGACTTGGGACAGGTGGGCGTAACTTCGCGCGTGACCATGTCGAGGCAAGCGCTTTGAAGGATATCAAGGGCCATATCGACCTGAAACGCGACAGTTTCGGGGAGGATGGTTACCTCCGTGATTCAGATCTGGACCTCACCTTCGTGGCGGAAGATGCCTGGGTGAAGTTCCTGTCTGACCTGCCGCCTGTCGAGAAAGGCCGCGGGACAGGGCGCCTGACCGGCAACTCGTTCCGCGTCACGCTGGATTCTGGTGAATATGGCGGATGGGATCTGGACGAAGGCGCTTTCATCCTGCCCGCCTTCAATGATCGTGGCGGAGATTTTCGCGTATTTGCGCGGGGGCGTGGTCCCGTTTCGTCCATCGTGCAGATGCTGGTCGATTCCCGCCTTGAAATCGATTTCGATCCTTCCCGTCTTTCTGGCGACGGGGAAATGACCTTCGAAATGTTCCGTCCGGCGCTGGATGATGTTCCGTATGAAGATGTACGTTTCACAGCAATCGGGACGGCCGAAAACGCAGGTCTCAAGGATGCCGCGCTCGGTTTCGATCTGACCGAAGGCTCCGCGAAAGTGAGCGTGGACCAGAAAGGCATGATGATTACCGGTTTCGGTAATCTCGGCCCATCACCGGTTCAGTTTACCTGGCGCGACGACTTCAGTGATGAAGGGCAGCCTTCATTGCTCTCGGCAACCAGCATTGTGACGCCGGATTTCCTGAACGAGTTCGGGGTGCTTGGCCGTGCCTACCTTTCGGGCGAAATTCCGATCGAGGTGCAGGCGGAGATCGGCGAGGGATCGAAGATCACGGCGGATACGGCACTCGATCTTTCCGAGTCCCGCCTCGACCTTTCCGAGATCGGCTGGGTGAAGGCGCGGGACAAGCCGGCCAAGGCTTCAGTGCATTATGAAGGGCTCGAAGATGGCTACACGGCCACCGTCGTCTTCCATGCAGATGATGCCTACCTGGATGGCGATTTCACGCTTGGCGGCGATTCCAAGCTGATCTCAGCCACGCTCCGCCGGGCCTATCTGAAGAACAAGGCGGATGTGGGCGGCAAGATCACCCGCAAGGACGGGGCGCTGAACCTCAGCCTGACAGGAACCTATCTGGATCTGTCAGGTGCCATGCCGGGGGTCGGCGCGATCGGAGATGCCGAGACAGGCAGCAAGACGCCGCTGCGCGTGATGGCCAATGTCGACACGCTCACCCTGCGGCCCGGCCTGGACATGACAGAGGCGAAGTTCTCCATGGTGTCCGGAGCTGTCGGTATCGAGACGTTTGAGGCGACGGGGCTCGCGGCGAACGGGTCTGCTTTCAATGCCCGGTTCGATACGAATGGCGGAGAAGCGGCGACGTTTCATGTCGCGAGCGGGGATGCTGGTTTCATTGCCAGCGCCTTCCTGGGGATCGACTATCTGGAAGGCGGCAATCTGGAAATGGATGGCACGTTGGCGAACGACAACAAGCCGTCGAAATTTGACATTGCCATCACGGACACACGCCTGCGCAATGCGCCCTTCCTGACGCAGATCCTGTCGCTTGCGTCCTTGCGCGGCCTTGCGGATACGCTGGGTGGTGAGGGTGTGCTGTTCTCCCGGCTCGATATTCCGCTGACGGTCGCGGGCGAGCGTTATGTCGTCAATGGCGCCAAGGCGCAGGGACCGGCCCTTGGCCTGACCACGAACGGGTATTTCGACTCGCAGAGTGGAAAGATCGAGTTCGATGGTGTGCTGGTGCCGAGCTTCGGTATGAACTCCGCCCTCGGAACAATTCCGATTATCGGAGACCTTGTCGTCGGGCGCGATGGCGAAGGCGTTTTCTCGCTGACCTATGCCATTCGCGGCACGATGGAGAAGGCGAACGTGTCGGTGAACCCGCTTTCGGCGCTGGCGCCGGGAGTGATCCGACGGATCTTCGAAAACCCGTCGGATACTCGTATTCCGGAAGCAAAGGCTCGTCCGTCAGACGAGCCGATCCCGTCAGAACTCCCGCCCATACCGGACGAGGAATTCTAGCCTCAGACCGGCTTCACCAGTGCGTGGCGTTTCTTGCCTGCCGACAGTTTGATCGCGCCGTCGACAACGTCCGTCTCTGCCAACGTGGCATTCTGGTCCGTGATTGCCTTGTCGTTGAGCTTGGCGGCGCCCTGCTTGATCAGGCGGCGGGCTTCGCCATTGCTTTCCGTCAGGCCGGCTGCCGTGAAGGCAGCAGCAACCAGGTACTCGTTGAATAGTTCCGCTGACGGAATTTCGACAGTCGGCAGGGCTGCAGCAGTGCCGCCCCCGGCGAACACGGCAGAAGCAGCAGCCTCTGATTCCTTTGCGGCGGCTTCACCGTGCAGCAGCGTGGTTGCGGCGTTTGCGAGTGCGATCTTGGCCTTGTTGATTTCGGCGCCTTCCAGGGCTTCTAACGCTTCGATCTCATCCAGAGGCAGTTCCGTGAACAGACGCAGGAAGCGGCCGACGTCGGCATCTTCCGTGTTGCGCCAGAACTGCCAGTATTCGTAAGGGCTCTTGCGGTCAGCGTTCAGCCAAACGGCGCCATCGGCCGTCTTGCCCATCTTGCCGCCGGAGGCGGTGGTGATCAGGTGCGCGGTGATGCCGAACACGTCGCCGCCTGCCGCCTTGTGCACCAGGTCCACGCCGCCAACGATATTGCCCCACTGGTCCGATCCACCGAGCTGGATGCGGCAATTCTGCCGGCGGAATAGCTCCAGGAAGTCATAGGACTGCATCAGCAGGTAGTTGAATTCGAGGAAGGTGTAAGGCTGCTCAGCCGCAAGGCGCCGGGCAACCGTGTCCTGCTTCACCATCGTGTTGATGGTGAAATGTACGCCTACTTCGCGCAGCATCTCGATATAGCCAAGCTTGCTCAGCCAGTCGTCATTGTTGACCATGATGGCGTCGGTCGGGCCGTCGCCGAAGGTGAGGAACGGGTCGAACGCCTTCTTGATGCCGGCAATGTTCGTCTCGATCTGCTCATTCGTGAGCAGAGGGCGGGATTTCTCCTTGTCAGTCGGGTCGCCCACTTTCGTGGTGCCGCCGCCCATCAGCACGATTGGTTTGCCGCCAGCCTTCTGCAGGTGGCGCAGCATCATGATCTGCAGCAGGGAGCCGACGTGAAGGCTGTCCGCCGTCGCGTCGAAGCCGATATACGCAATCGGAACACCCGCCATGCAATAGGCGTCAAGCTCGGTCTCATGGGTGACCTGCTTGATGAAGCCGCGCGTCTGCAGCGTCTTCAGGAATTCCGACTTGTAATCGCTCATCTTCTCGTGTCTCCGTGAAGGCAGGGCGCGTAGCACGGAAAGGGAGCCGCTTGAACACTGCGATTTCAGATTCCGGGGCAAAATGGGTCGCTGGCTTCATGTCAGGCACCTCGCTGGATGCAGTGGATGCGGCCCTGATCCTCACCGATGGGGAGCGGGTTTTGGAGTTCGGCGCGACCGCCGAGCGCAAATACCTGCCTGAAGAACGTCGTATTCTTCAGGTCGCGACGGACGCAGCCCGCGCCTGGAACTGGACCGGTCCTCAGCCAGATGAAGCGTTCGAAGCGGCGAAAGCAGTCATCACCCACACGCATGCCGAGACAATGCAGCAGCTGCTCTCCGGCTGGACGGGCCCTGCGCCGGTACTGGCGGGCGTCCACGGCCAGACCGTTCTGCATCGCCGGACCATGCCGGGCAAACCGGGGGCAACGCTACAGCTGATCGACGCGCCTGCCATGCGGGCCGCGCTGGGCGTGCCGCTCGCCTGCGATTTCCGGACAGCGGACGTGGCCGCTGGCGGGCAGGGCGCGCCGCTCGCTCCGGCCTATCACGCGGCTCTGCTGCAGCGCCTCGGCGATGGCGCTGCTTGTGTGCTGAACCTTGGCGGCGTGGCGAACATCACAGCAAAACTCGCCGATGGCACGCTGATCGCCTTCGATACGGGGCCTGCCAACGGTCCGATCGACGAATGGGTCGAGCGTCACGGCTATGGCACGCACGATGTCGAAGGACAGCTGGCGCAAGCGGGGACGGCGGATGAGGCGCTGCTGGCCGAACTGTTGCAGCATGACTGGTTCTGCGAGCTGCCGCCCAAATCGCTGGACCGCTATGACTTCAAC
>JAWKUR010000004.1:0-214101 GCA_041398445.1 Hyphomonas sp.
TACCGGATGTGCCAGGCTATCTGTCTCTGTGTGAGGCACTTCCGTTGCCTTCGGGAGCAGGGTGAAATGTGACTGCAACCGGATTCTTTTCGGTTGCAATACCCTGTCGATGGTCAGTCGGCATGTACTCATGGTTTTTCTATTGGCAGCATTAATGCGAAAACAATACGCCTGCAATGATTATAACACATTACGATTATCACATCGGGGTGATCATCAGGCCGGACGTCATTTTTCCGGGAACGAATTTTTTCGACAAAATCTGTGAATATCCGCCGGGCGTGGAGTGAAAATGGGGAATCAGACCTGCTGCCTGGGCAGGTGCTGAAGACGCATAAACCGAATGATCGGAATCCTGCCGATCTGGAAAATTTCATCTATTCGTTCAACCGTAATTCCATCCCTGTGTGTCAGAACGGGCCGTAACGATGTGGCACGTCTCATGTGCCGTATTGAACAAATGACCATGCCGGAGCGGGCGCCAGATCTGCCCGGCAATCAACAGGGTGATGAAAACATGGCAAAGACGGTCCTCGTTATTGATGACGATCCGACACAGCGCCGGCTGCTTCAGGCAGCGGTAGAGAAGGCAGGCTTTGCCTGCCGCACGGCGCCGGACGGTGAAGCTGGCATTGCGCTGGCGGCCGATCCGAAGGATGGCATCGATGTTGTCCTCCTGGACCTGACCATGCCGGGCCTGTCAGGGATGGAAACGCTGGAGCGTCTTGCCGCAAAACGGCCAGACCTGCCGGTCATCATGCTCACCGCGACCAGCGGCATCGACACGATTGTGCAATCCATGCGCGGCGGGGCAGTCGACTTCATCGTGAAACCGGCCAATCCGGAGCGGGTTGTTGTCAGCATCCGGAACGCCCTGAAGATGCAGTCGCTGACGGGTGAGGTGAAGCGCCTTGCCCGGAAAGCCGAAGGCGGCATGGCCTTTGATGACATGATTGCGTCGGCTGCACCGATGCGTCAGGTGATCCGCCTTGCCGAACGTGCAGCTGTTTCTGACATCCCTGTCCTCATTCTCGGGGAAAGCGGTGTGGGTAAGGAAGTCGTTGCCCGTTGTATCCAGGGCGCGTCGACCCGTGTTGGCAAACCATTTGTGACCGTAAACTGCGGTGCAATCCCGGAAAACCTGGTTGAGTCGATCCTGTTCGGTCACGAGAAGGGCGCCTTTACCGGCGCTGTCTCGAAAGCGCTCGGCAAATTTGTTGAAGCCGATGGCGGCACGCTGTTCCTCGATGAGGTTGGCGAATTGCCGCTGGATGCCCAGGTCAAGCTGCTCCGTGCCCTGCAGGAAGGGGAGGTGGATGCCGTTGGTTCCCGCCGTCCGACCAAAGTGGATGTGAGGATCATCTCGGCAACAAACCGCGATCTCGCCCAGCAAGTTGCCGATGGCACGTTCCGTGAAGACCTGTTCTATCGTCTCAACGTGTTCCCGATCGACATGCCGAGCCTGCGCGAGCGCCGGGACGATATTCCGGCCCTGGTGGAACACTTCATCGCGCGCTTCAATGCAAGCGAAGGCACGAAGGTCAATGGCATCGCCGATGACACGATGAAAATGCTGTATGCCTTCGACTGGCCGGGCAACGTCCGCCAGCTGGAGAATGCCGTGTTCCGTGCCGTGGTTCTGTGCGATGGCGACAAGCTTCGCCCGCAGGACTTCCCGCAGATTTCCGGCCAGATGCCGGACATTGCGAGCCTTCCGGCCGCGCCTGTGGTCACCGCTGCTCCGGCACCGGCCCCTACGGTTTCTGCTGGCGTGACCGGCGCAGGCGATGGCCCGGTTTCGATTATGGATCCGGATGGTGAAATGCGCCCGCTGCAGGATATCGAACGTGATATCCTTCAGTATGCGATTGACTATTACCAGGGCCATATGAGCGAAGTGTCCCGCCGTCTCGGCATCGGCCGCTCAACGCTTTACCGCAAGGTGCGCGAGTACGATCTCGACATGCACGAGCGCGAAGCGAGCTAGGTCTTCCGGCCCGTCCGGGACCGCCTCAGCCCTGAGGCGGTCTCGACAGGTCGAAGGACATCGCCACATCACAGCGCGCATAGCGTTTGCCATAGCGTTCCATGATGTCTTCATCATGGATGAAGCCAGCCTTTTCATAGAGATGGATGGCGGCCTCGCATTTCCTGTTCGTCAGCAGGAACAGGTCGCCGATCGGCATCTGCCGGGCACGCTCGATCGTCCGCTGCAGGAGGAAATCCCCGGCCTTCAGGCCGCGGGCGCTGGCGCGAACGCCCATCTTGGTCAGTTCGAAGGATTCCCCGTCCACCGGCATCAGCGCGCAAGTGCCGATGATGCCAAGACCTGTGGCTTCAACGAACAGGATGACACCGCCCCGGTCGATGATCATCTCGCGTGGATGCTCGATGATCTCGATATCCTTCATTTCAAGAACGAACATGTCCTCCACCCATTCCCGGGTGATGGCATCGAATTCGGGAGCAAGCCGGTCGTCATATTCGACCAGACGCAGGGTTGGCCCCGCGCCTTCATCCAGAATCCGGTCATGCAGGGAGCGTTCCTGGAGCGCCGTTTCCACGCGTCCGATCTGGGTCAGGAAGTCAGCATCCGGCCCTTCGCAGAGCTGCTGGGCCGCCCGGCGCACCTGAGGCCAGAGATCGCGCTTCAACTCGTTGACGAGTGCTTCGCCCTCCGGTGTCAGGCGGATCTGCTTCTGCCGGCTGTCACCTTCCACTTGAGTGACCGTTGTCAGACCGAGCTTCTGCAGGGAATTATGGATGCGGGTCACCGCAGGCTGGCTGATACCGACGGCTTCAACGGCCTCGCTGACGCTGAGCGGGCCATAGGTCGTCAGGGCAGCGAGCAGGGGGAAATGCGTTCCCTGGATGGGTAGGCCGCGATCGGCAAAGACGCGTGTTGCATCCGCCTGCATCCTCTCGGCCAGACGCTTCAGCCGGCTGCCAAGCGCCAGAGGGCCCATCTCCGCCAGAACGTCGCGTGTCATGTGTGTCTCCATCAGGTTCGCATGATATATAACAAGTTATATAACTGGCTTGTCAATCGGGAGAATGAGGGATTATCGACTTTCTTCTGTTGCTATCTCTGGGATCTCTGAAGCGAGGCTGCAGCTTTGTCCGGGTCAGGGCGGGTAACCGCGGCAACAGCGAGGCCTGCAGCGGCGGCGATGACCATCAGCCAGTAAATATGCGTTTGTGCGGGCGCACCGCCGGGGGCGAGGGCGTCATAGGCGACGCCTGACAGGAAGGTTGACAGGGCGAGGATCGGGCCGAAGACAAGCGCTCCGTTGACGGCATAAGCCAGCGGCAGGCGTTCGTCAGGCAAGGCCTGTTGCAGGAAGCGCATGGTTCCCAGATGCGTAAGGGCGAAGGAGGCCGCATGCAGGGTCTGGAACAGGGCGGCTGCGAAAACCGGCAGCACGAACCCTGCCGCCGACCAGCGGAGAATGGCGCCGAGTCCGCCCAGCCAGAGCAGGCCGACAGGGCGGAAGCCGCGCAGCAGACGGGCGGAGAGGATCAGCAGGGCAATCTCGGTGACCACACCAACCGCCCAGAGCACTCCGATGCTGGAGCCGGAAATCCCCTGTGAAACCCAGATCACGGACGAAAAGGCATAATAGACGCCATGACTTGCCTGTATCAGCGCGGCGGCAAGCACAAAGGCGAAGACAGACGGGATGCGGTAGAGTGAAAATCCTTCAGCGAAAGTACTGAGGATCGTGCGCCTTGGCAGCGCCTGGCGTGCACCTTGCCGGGTGAGGAGCGGGGCGGCCGTCGCCAGAAGCGCAGCGCCTATCAGATATGTCAGAATGCCGTCGGGCCCGTAGGCGGAGAGGATGGCGCCGCCGGCAAGATTCGCGATGACGAAGGCAAGCGAGGCAATCGCGCGGCCCTGCCCATAGTCCGGACGGGCATTCCGTGTGCCGTAGATCAGGACCGCTTCGAACAGGGGGCCTGAGACATTGGTTGCGCTATAGATTGCAATGCAGACCAGGAACGCGGCGGCATGCGGCAGATGGGGAAACAGCAGCGCATAACCTGCCAGGCAGATGGCCATCGTCCCGGCCAGGGTGGAGCGGAGCCCATGTGACTGGGCACGTCCTGCTGCAAGCGGTCCGGCGAAGATACGGATCAGGGCGGCCAGTGTGCCTGCCCCGGCAATCTCTGCGCCGGACATGCCCCCTGCCTTCTCCATCCAGACCGGCAGGTATGGCAGGTTCGCCCCGAGGACGAGGTTGACGGCGCCAGCGGCGAGGGAGGCCCGCCAGGCATCGCTCAGGCGCATGTGGTGGGCCTGCTGAAGGTGGACGGGCCGGTTGGCATGTCAGGGGATCCGCAATCACGTTCAGATGAACGGGATCGCACTACTCTGCTTGTGCCTGTCCGTGTAGCGGAATTTGAGGAGAGCCTGGAAAAATCAGCAACCGGATTTGGCGAGCTGTTCGCGGATGACTTCGCCAACCTTGCGCGCATCGGCTTCGCGCGGGCTGCCGGCGCGCCAGGCGATGCCGATCCTGCGGCCGATGACGGGCCGGACAAACTCCCGGACGGCAACGTCGCTGCCGACATTCAGGCCATGATCCACGGCCAGTTTGGGAAGGAGAGAAACGCCGAGGCCACCTGCGATCATGTTCACCAATGTGCCAAGCGATGTGGCCGCAACCTGATCCTTCGAGGCGCCGGTGCGCATGCGGCAGATGGAGAGGGCGTGATCTCGCAGGCAATGGCCGTCCTCCAGCAGGAGGAGGTTCTCGTCGGCCAGGTCCTCCGGGGCGAGCCCGTTCTTTTTTGCGAGCGGGTGGTTGGCCGGGGCAGCAAACAGGAACTCGTCATCGAGCAGGGTCATGGTTTCGATGCCGGGTGTGTCCCAGGGCAGGGCGATCAGGGCGGCGTCCAGCGTGCGCGTGCGCAGCTGGTCGATGAGGCGCCCGGTCTTGTCCTCATGCAGGTAGAGCTTCAGGTCCGGATAGGCGGCGTTCAGGGCGCGCACCGTTTGCGGCAGGACGAAAGGCGCAATGGTCGGAATGGCGCCGAGATGGAAGGGACCTGTCAGCAGGGCGCCGGCGCTCTGTACTGCCTGCACCAGCGCGTGGGCATCGTTCAGCAGGGCGGAGGCGCGGGCGACAGCGATCTCTCCGGCATGGGTGAGGCTGGCGCCGCGGGCTTCGCGCTCTGCCAGTTTCACGCCCAGAAGGTCCTCCAGCTCGCGAATGCCGGCCGAGAGGGTGGGCTGGGTGACGTGGCAGGCTTCAGCGGCGCGCGAGAAGGATCCTGTTTCGCCGAGGGCGACAAGGAACTGCATCTGGCGGAGTGTCGGGATTATCATAGGGACAATCTATAGGGTTGGGCGAAGCGATCAAAATTTCTTTTTGTCGCATGCTGAAATGCGCCCGTGTTTTGGGTCTCGTTTCGGGATCAAAAAGCGTATTAAAAACAATGCAAACCTGTTGGCGCATGTCTTAAATTGAGACCGCCATGTGAGGTTGGCGACCTTTGGCGGAAAAAAGTTCTGCCGGTGCGGGAAATTTTGGAACCAAATCTGGCGTTCAGACATATTGCCTGTGAACCGTTCGGGGCGGGATATCCAACTCCCCACCCAAGACCCCCGCTCTGGACGGCGAAAATGGCCCGGCAAGCCGGAACATGCGTCTGTCACCCATCAAGGCGCTCGGCACCGTCCCCCTCCCAAGCCAGATGGCTTGTCGGGCCTATTTCCCCACTTCTGCGGACCTTGGCATGATCATAACGGATCATGAGCGACCTGTCGCGGATCACTGTGTGCTCTGTCCGGATCGCCCATGTTGTTACCTGTCTTGGCAAGTTGAGGCCCAAGCTTTCGGGAAGTGAAACCAAGTCATCGTCTGTGCAATTCACATGGGTTGCCCGGATTGCAGGCTGTGGATGTTAAAAAGTCAGTAACTTTTGATCTGCCTGTGGATAACGGACTCAATTTCGACACCGAACTGATTCAAAAAGAAAATTCACACCGCGCCCATACCGGCCCATAGGTCTGTTCCGGCTTGTTTCCTGTTTGTGCGCGTAGTGTTCCTTGTTGGGCGTGTTGTGGATATTTCGATTCCAGCGCCCGGCCCATTGAGGCCCATGCTGACCCATGATACTCCAAATTAAGACATGGTTTACCCATGCGGGGTTTAGGCAAACGAAGAACGGGCTGGCGGGTGTTCGTATCCACCTATGAAAGCGCTATTGATGCAAAAGGACGGGTTTCTATCCCGGCATCCTTTCGCGCCGCGCTGGGCGGTGGAAACCGGATTTTCCTGTGGCGCGCCCTCGACGGTTCCGGCTGCCTGGAAGGCGGCGGCGAAGCCCTGATGGCCATGTACCGCGCGACCCTGACCCGCCTGCCCCCGCAATCTCCGGTCCGCAAGGCGCTTGTCGCCACGATCATTGCCGGCTCTGCTGACCTGAAAATGGACGACACCGGCCGTATCAAGTTGACCGATGAGCTGATCGCAGCGGCCGGGCTGGATGGCCGGGTGACCTTTGCCGGCAACATGGACAGCTTCCAGATCTGGAACCCCGACAAACATGCAGAGTTTCACGCTGCCATGTCCGAAACGGCGGCGAAACCGGAGACCCTGGAAGCGCTGGGCCAGGCCTATAACGAGGTGCTGCGCCAGCATGAGCTGGGCCTCTACCCGGACCTCAAACTGGTTGAGGGAGGGGAAGGATGATGACCGCAGGATCCCGGCCTGAAGCCCAGCCTTCCGGACACAAGCCCGTCATGCTGGACGAGGTGCTTGCCGCCCTCGCCCCGAAGGATGACGACCTGATCGTCGACGGCACATTTGGTGGCGGCGGTTATACGCGCGCCATCCTCGCGGCGGCCAATTGCTCTGTCTTTGCCATCGACCGCGACCTCGACGCCATCCTGCGCGCGGAAGCGCTTGCCGCCGAGACCGACCGCATCACCCCGCTGCTGGGCCGGTTTGGCGACATGGATACGCTGGTGCGCTCAACAGGGTGCGAAGAGGTCGACAGCGTGGTGCTGGATATAGGCGTGTCCAGTTTCCAGATCGACGAAGGCCATCGCGGCTTTTCCTTCAACAAGGATGGCCCGCTGGACATGCGCATGGGCGCAGTCGGGCCGACGGCTGCGGACGTGGTCAACCATATGGATGAGGGCGACCTCGCCAATGTCATCTTCCGCCTTGGTGAAGAGAAGCAGGCCCGCCGGATCGCCCGGCAGATCGTCAATCGCCGCAAGGAACAGCCCTTCGAGACGACGCTCGACCTGGCCCAGACGGTGGAAACCGCCGTGGGCGGGCGCAAAGGCAGCCGTATTCACCCCGCCACGCTGACCTTCCAGGCTATCCGCATGTATGTGAACGACGAGCTGGGCGAGCTTGCCCGGGCGCTCGTCGCGGCCGAACGCCTGCTGAAGCCGGGCGGGCGCTGGTCATCGTGACCTTCCATTCGCTGGAAGACCGCATGGTGAAGCAATGGCTGCGTGACCGGTCCGGCAAGAATGCCGGCGGATCGCGCCACATGCCCCTGATGGCAAAAGGCCCGGAAGCGACGTTTGAACTGCATCCAAACAAGCCGATCCTGCCTCAGGATAAGGAAGTGGAAGGCAATCCGCGTGCACGGTCTGCAAAATTGCGGGCCGCGATCCGGACGGAAGCACCCGTAATCGACGAAGAAGCGGATGACGGCATGAGCCTGCCCCCGCTTTCGAAACTGGAGGACGTGTCATGAGCCGCCGCGTATTCATCCTGGGTCTCGTCATTGTCGGGCTGCTGGTGTTCAGCCTCTACCGCGCGAAATACGGCGCCAGGATACGGCTGCCGAACTGATGGCGGTGGAAGCCCAGATCGAGGAAGCGCGTCACGAAAGGCGCTGCTGGAGACTGAGCTGTCCCATGTGAGCCGCCGGGAATGGATCGAGGAATATGCCCGCAACGAGCTGGGCATGGCCCCGCCGCGTCCGGAGCAGATGGCGAATGAGCGTGATCTGGATGCGCTGATCGGCCTGCCCGCAGATCCCGCGACCGATGCTGGTGATGCCTCTCTGGAGGCGCCTGAATGACGGATGCGTCGCGCCACCGGACATGGCTGGTCGGCCTCGGCCTCAGCGCGATGTTTGTGGTGCTGGCCGGCAAGGCCGGTTACCTGGCGCTGTCGCCTGGGCGGGATTCCGGTGACCTGGTTGCGCGGGCTGGCGAACAGATCGTGCGGGCGGACATCGTCGACCGGAACGGGGAGCAGCTGGCGACATCTGTCACGGTCTATTCCCTCGTGGCCAATCCGCAGCTGATCTGGGATCCGCGCGAGGTGGCGACGCGCCTGTCCGGCGTGCTGCAGGATATTGATGTCGACACCCTGACGCAGCGCCTGTCCGACCAGTCGCGGGAATTTGTCTGGGTCAAGCGCGGCCTCACGCCCCGCCAGCGCCAGACCGTATTCGACCTTGGCCTGGAAGGCCTGTGGTTCAAGGAAGAAACCAGCCGCGCTTATCCGCGCGGAACGCTGGCCGGGCAGTTGCTGGGCTCAGTCAATGTGGACGGCGTCGGCGCGGGCGGCATCGAATACAGCCAGAATGCGCGCCTTGCTGCGGGCGGCGAACCGCTGCGCCTGACCATCGACAATGGCGTACAGGCGGCCGTCGAGGCAGAGCTTGCTGCCTCCGCCGCGGCGGACGGGTTCGATGGCGCTGCTGTCATCCTGCTGGAAGCGCGCACCGGCGAAGTTCGCGCCATGGCGAGCTGGCCGCCGTTCAATCCCAACCGGGCCTCCGATACGGCGATTGACGACCCTTCCCGCCTCAACCGCGCTACCGGCGCGCTTTACGAACTTGGCTCCGTGTTCAAGCCGTTGACGGTGGCTGCGGCCCTTGAAGCGGGCGCGATCAAGCCGACGGACATGTTCGACGTGCGCACACCGATTGAGATGCGCGGCTACACGATCTCTGACCTGCACTCCATCGGGTCGCGTGCGGACGTTGAAGATCATCGCCGAAAGCTCGAACATCGGCACCGTTCACATCAACGAGAAGCTTGGCCCCCGCCGCCAGCAGGCTTTCCTGCAGGTCGCTGGCCTGCTGGAGCGCTCGCCTGTGGAACTGTCCGGCAGCGCCGCGCCGATCCTTCCCGAGCGGATGGACGATCTGACGGCGGCCACCATGGCCTATGGCCACGGGATTGCGGTGACGCCGATGGCGTTCCTGTCCGCCTTGCCGCCTTCGCCAATGGGGGAGAGCGGGTGGTGCCGACCCTGATCGTGGACGAAGCGCGCAAGCCCCAGCCGGTGCGCGTGATGTCGGCCATCACGGCGGACATCGTGAACACAATGATGCGCGAAGCCGTGCTGAACGGAACGGGCAAGAATGCCGAGGTTGCCGGCTATCGCGTGGCAGGAAAACGGGCACGGCGGAGAAGCCGGTTCCGGGCGGCTATGACGATGGGCGCAATATCTCCAGCTTTGCGGCGATTTTTCCCTATGACAGCCCGCAGTATGCCATGATTGTGACACTGGATGATCCCAAAGCCGGGCCGGGAGGTTCGGTAGCTTCCCAGAATGCGGCGCCGACCGCAGGTCGCATCATAGAACGTGTCGCGCCGCTGCTCGGCATCGCCCCACGCTTTGAAGATTTCCGCCCTGCAGGTGACGGCTACCGCGCCCGATCGGATGAGAGGACCGCGTTGTGACCTGTAAACTGAAAGACCTTTTCCCGGATGCCCCAGAGGGTGAAACAGTCATCACCGGCATGACGGCAGACAGCCGCCGTGTGAAGCCGGGTTATCTGTTCGCAGCCCTGAAGGGGACCGTCACCGACGGGCGCCAGTTCATTCCGGATGCCATCGCCAAAGGCGCGGCAGCCATTCTGTCCGATGCCGGGGCGGAAGGGGTTACCGTGCCTCATGTCATCGACGTGGAACCGCGCCGGGCGCTGGCCCTGGCGGCCAAGCGTTTCTACCATTCCCAGCCGGGAACCGTGGTGGCCGTGACCGGCACGAACGGGAAATCCTCCACGGTCGATTTCTGCCGCCAGATCTGGGCGCGGGCCGGGCTGAAGTCTGCCTCCATGGGCACGCTGGGCGCCATCGGGCCTGAAGGGCGGATCGATGTCGGCCATACGACGCCGGATCCGGTGACCATCAGCGAAACGCTGGCGGAACTCGTCCGTCAGGGCGTGACCCATTGCGCGATGGAAGCCTCCAGCCATGGCCTCGAACAGCACCGCCTCGATGGCGTGGAGCTGTCTGCTGTTGCCTTCCTGAACTTCACGCAGGACCATCTCGATTACCACTCGACGATGGATGAATACCTGACGGCCAAGCTGCGCCTGTTCCGCGAACTGGGACGGCCGGGCGTGCCGGCGATCGTCAATGCCGACAGCGATCAGTGCAACGACTTCGAGGCGGCTGCCCTTGGCCAGCAGATGCCGATCGTTTCCTTCGGCTGGCGCGGCGAAGACCTCTGGATCGACGAGATCATGCCGCGTGCGACCGGACAGGTGCTGAACCTCTACTGGCGCGATGTGGAACAGAAGCCGCTGGAATTGCCGCTGATCGGGGAGTTTCAGGCCCTGAACGCGCTGGCCGCTGCCGCGATCTGCCTGTCGCTGGGTATGGATTTCGACCAGGTGGCCGACGGGCTGACGCATCTGGAGCCTGTGAAGGGCCGGATGGAGTTCATCGGCAGAACTGAGTCCGGCGCGGCCGTGTTCGTCGATTATGCCCACACGCCGGACGGGCTGGACGTGCTGTTGCGCGCCGTGCGCCCGCATACAGCGGGGAACCTGAAGGTCATCTTCGGCTGCGGCGGCGACCGGGATGCCCGCAAGCGTCCGCTGATGGGCGAGATTGCCGCGATGCAGGCCGATGACGTGATCGTCACGGATGACAATCCGCGCACGGAAAACGCTGCGGAGATCCGCAAGCAGGTTCTCGTCGGCTGTCCGGGCGCCCGCGAGATCGGCGACCGGGGTGAGGCGATCCGCACTGTCATCGCAGAGCTGAAGAAGGGCGACACACTGGTCATCGCCGGCAAGGGCCACGAGACCGGGCAGATCATCGGCAAGGAGGTTCACCCCTTCTCCGACCAGGATACGGCGCGGGAAGCGCTGGAAGCGGAGCGTGCATGACGAAACCGCTCTGGACCTCCGACGATATTGCCCTTGCCACCGGCGGTGTAGCCACGGCGCCGTTCACGGTGACGGGCACGGTGTCGATCGACACACGGTCCATCCAGCCGGGTGACCTGTTCGTTGCCTTGAAGGACCAGCGCGACGGGCATGATTTCGTCGAGGCGGCCCTTGATGCCGGTGCCGCTGGCGCGCTTGTCTCCCGCAGGAAGGGGGAAGGGCCGCAGGTCATCACCGACGACACGCTGACGGCGCTGGAGCAGCTGGGAGTTGCGGCCCGGGCACGTTGCGGCGCGCACCGCACGGCGATCACGGGCTCGGCAGGCAAGACCAGCGTCAAGGAAATGCTGGCGCGCATCTATCGCGCGCTTGGCCCGGCGCACTGGAGCCAGAAAAGTTTCAACAATCACTGGGGCGTGCCGCTGACGCTGGCCCGGATGCCGGAAGAGACGGAACGTGCCGTGTTCGAGATCGGCATGTCCACGCCGGGCGAGATTGCGCCCCGCAGCCGCATGGTTCGTCCGCACACGGGTCTGATCACCTGTATCGCCGGGGCCCACCTTGAAGGGCTGGGCAGCCTGGAAGCGGTGGCCCGCGAAAAAGCCGATATCTTTGCGGGGCTTGAGGCCGGTGGCACGTTCATCCTGCCCTCCGACGACACCTTCTTTGAATATCTGGCGGACCGGGCCCGCGTGCTGTGCCCGACGGGCAATCTGGAAACGTTCGGAAAGTCGCCCGACGCTACGGCGCGCGTTGTCAGCTATGAGACCGACGGAACGACCAGCCGCGTTCGTGTCGATCTGGTCGGCAAGCCTGTAGAGGTGACGCTGGAAGCGGTTGGTGAACATTGGGCAATGAATGTGGCGGCGGCGCTGCTGGCCGCGACGCAGTCAGGCGCGGCTGTTGCCGAGTGCGCCGAGGCCCTGTCCGGCTATGCCCCGCCCCCAGGGCGCGGCACGGCAGAGCGTCTTGCCCTGCCCGGTGGCGGCACGTTCACGCTGATCGACGATGCTTACAATGCCAACCCGGCCTCCATGCGGGCGGCGCTTTCCTCGCTGAAACAACGCAGTAGCGGGCGGCGCCTGGTTGCGCTCGGCGAGATGCTGGAAATCGGCGATAGGTCGGATGCTGAACATGCCGGACTGGCAGCGGATGTCGTGGCTGCCGGGGCGGAAGGAGTCTTCCTTGCGGGAGACAAAATGACTCACCTGGCAGAGGCCCTTCCGACGGATCTGCAGGCAGTATGGGCGCCCAAGGCCGACGAACTTTTTAATACACTGGAAAATGCACTTCGGGATGGCGACGTGGTCTTGATCAAAGGCTCGAATGCATCCGGGATGGGACGACTAGCAGACCGTTTGCGCCAATGGAGTGCAGCGGCAGACATGGGCAAGATGGTTAGCAGCGCAGAAGGTGCTGCAGGGGTTGGTTGATGCTGTACGAATGGCTCGCCACTGACAGTGGCATCCTGAACGTTCTCAACTACATTACCTTCCGCACAGGGGCGGCCGTGGTGACGGCGTTCCTGGTGACGGTGATCTTTGGCGACCAGATCATCAATTTCCTGCGCGCCCGTCAGGGCAAGGGCCAGCCGATCCGCGACCTCTCGCTGGAACAGCAGCTGGAAAAGCGCGGTACACCGACCATGGGCGGTTTCTTGATCTGGCTGGGCCTGCTGGCTGGCGTGCTGCTGTGGGCGAACCTGCATAATCCCTACATCTGGGTCACCTTGTTCGTGACCCTGTCTTACGCCTTCCTGGGCTTCTTCGACGACTATGCGAAAG
The DNA here is from genome assembly GCA_041398445.1 of Hyphomonas sp. GTDB lineage: Bacteria > Pseudomonadota > Alphaproteobacteria > Caulobacterales > Hyphomonadaceae > Hyphomonas. The sequence goes on from JAWKUR010000004.1 coordinate 12,894, forward strand.
TGACCAAGCAGACCGACGCAGGTGTCTCCGCCAAGGTGCGCCTCTTGGCCGGGTTCGGCATCGCGGCTGTGGCCTGTGCCTTTATCATGGGCCTGCATGGTGCCCACACGCCTGCCGGTCATGCAGAATGGGGCGCGCTGAACGGCCTCGCCGAACAGATCGCGACCCTCGCTCCGAAGACCAGCGTAACGCCGGCCGATCCGGACTTCTCCGGCGGCGTGGCCGTGCCTTTCATCAACAATTACTTCCTGCCGCTCGGCATGTTTTTCATCCTGTTCGGCATGATCGTCATCGTTGGTAGCGCCAATGCGGTGAACTTCACCGACGGGCTGGATGGCCTTGCGATTGTGCCGATGATGTTCGCGGCAGCCTCCTATGCGATGATTGCCTACCTCACCGGTAACTTCGTCTTCGCCGAATACCTTGGTATTCAGTTCGCGCCAGGGGCAGGGGAGCTGGCCGTGCTGCTGGGCGCGATGATGGGCGCGGGCATGGGCTTCCTCTGGTACAATGCCTATCCGGCGAAAGTCTTCATGGGCGACACCGGCTCGCTCGGCCTCGGCGGCATGCTGGGCGTCGTGGCCGTTTCGACGAAGCACGAGTTTGCACTGGTCGTGATCGGCGGCCTGTTCGTGATCGAGGCGCTGTCCGTGATCATGCAGGTCAGCTGGTTCAAGCTGACCCGCCGCCTGACCGGCGAAGGCAAGCGCATCTTCCTGATGGCGCCGCTGCACCATCATTTCCAGAAGAAGAACTGGCCGGAGACCCGCGTCGTCGTCCGCTTCTGGATTCTGTCCGTTCTGTTCGCCCTTGCGGGCCTTGCAACCCTGAAGCTGAGGTGAGCGAGCGCGCATGATCCCGATTACGGAATACGCAGGAAGGGATGTTGCGGTGTTCGGCCTTGGCCGCACCGGCCTTTCCGCTGCCAAGGCCCTGAAGGCCGGCGGCGCGCGTGTTCATGCCTGGGATGACAATGAAGAGACCCGGCGAAAGGCGGAAGCCTCGGGCCTGACCCTGTCCGACATCAACAAGCGCGACTGGCAGACCTTTGCCGCGCTCGTCCTGTCGCCGGGCATTCCCTACAAGTTCCCGCAGCCGCACCGGATCGTGCGCATGGCCGAGATGACCGGCGTGCCGATCGTTGGTGACATGGAACTCTTCGCCCGCGCCGTGCAGGCCCTGCCGGAGCGCGGCCGTCCGAAGATCGTTGCTATTACCGGCACGAACGGCAAGTCCACCACGACGGCGCTGATCGGGCATATCCTGAAGCAGGCGGGCCGCGACGCGCGGATCGGCGGCAATATCGGCACTGGCGTGCTGGACCTTGCGCCCCTGCATGCCAATGCGATCTATGTGCTGGAACTCAGCTCCTACCAGCTGGACCTGGTGAAGAGCCTGCATTGCGATGTGGCCGTCCTGCTGAACATCAGCCCGGACCATCTGGACCGTCATGGCGGCATGGAAGGCTATCAGGCCGCCAAGATGCGCATTTTCCAGAACCAGACAGATCGCGACACGGCTGTGGTCGGGTTCGACGATGTGACCACCCAGTCCATCGCCATCGGCCTTGCCGCACGTGGCCCGGCGCGGGTGGTCCAGGTGTCGTCCAGCTATGCGCTTGGCCGTGGGGTAAGCGCCGTGGACGGACGGCTTTATGACTCCAATGGCGGCAATGCGGCCTTCGTCGGCAATCTGGCCGAGTGCGCTGCGCTGCCGGGCAAGCACAATCATCAGAACGCCGTGGCGGCCTATGCCGCCTGCCGCGCGCTTGGGCTCGATCCCCGGGCCATCATGGCGGGCCTCAGATCCTTCCCCGGCCTCGCACACCGCATGGAGCGTGTGGGCGAGATCGAGGGCGTGCGCTTCATCAACGACTCCAAGGCGACTAATGCGCAAGCTGCAGAGCAGGCGCTGAAAGCCTACGAGAACATCTACTGGATTGCCGGCGGCGTGCCGAAATCCGATGGCATCGGGCCGCTGACGCCATATTTCCCGCGTATCAACAAGGCCTACCTGATCGGCGAGGCGGAAGAGGCTTTCGCCGCCGTGCTGAAGGGGAAAGTTCCCACGCAAGGCTGCGGTACGCTGGAAAATGCAGTTCAGGCCGCTTTCCGTGACGCCCGTAACGCCGGAATCGACAATCCGGTCATTCTTCTTTCACCAGCCTGTGCGAGCTTCGATCAGTTCCGCGATTTTGAGCACCGGGGCGATACGTTCCGGTCGATCGTGGAGGCGATGATGCCCACAGAGCTGAGGGAACTGGCTTGAGCTATACAGCCACAGCGCCATTTCTTGCCCGGTCAGATACGTCCTGGTTCACGGAATGGCGGCGAACAGTCGATTGGGGCCTCCTGGCGGGGGCGTTCTTCCTGATGGCGATCGGCCTTCTGATGTCGCTGGCGGCTGGCCCGAGCGCGGCGGCGCGCATCGGCTATGAGAACCCGTATTTCTTTCCCATGCGCCAGTCGATGTTTGCGGCGGCCGGGGTGATCCTACTGTTGGGCACGAGCATGCTGGACCGGGCATGGGCGCGGCGCTTCGCGGCGGTGCTGCTGTTCGGCTGTATCGGATTGATGGTCTACATCCTCGTCGGCGGCGGACACGAGGCGAAGGGCGCGCATCGCTGGATCCGGATTGCCGGTTTTTCGCTGCAGCCGTCTGAGGTCGCCAAGCCTGCGCTGATCGTTATCTCCGGCTGGCTGCTGGCGCAGCGCGAACTCTACCCGAACCGGATCTGGGAGATCGTGGCGTTCATCTTCTTCGCCGTGACAGTGGGCCTTTTCCTGCTGCAGCCGGATGTCGGCCAGTCCTTCCTGCTGACCGTTGCCTTTATCGTCACCTTCTTTGTCAGTGGCCTGCCTTGGCGCTGGGGCGCAGCCTTTGCTGGCGGCGGCGTCGCGCTGGGCGGCATGTTGTATGCCCTGCTGCCTCATGTGCGCGAGCGGATCCGCGGCTTTGCCAATGTCCAGCATGGTGACCATTCGCAGATTGATCGCGCGGCGGAGGCTATCGGCCGGGGCGGCCTGTTTGGCGTCGGGCCGGGGGAGGGTCTCGTGAAGGCGCGCCTTCCTGATGCGCATACAGACTTTATCTTCGCCGTTATGGCCGAGGAATTCGGCCTGGTGGCGGCTATTGTGCTGCTGGCGGCTTTCGCGCTGATCGTGCTGCGCGGCTTCCGGGCGTCCGCCCATTTAGAAGACGGCTACGCCCGTGCCGCAAGTGCCGGACTTTTCACGCTTTTCGGTCTTCAGGCTGCCATAAACCTGGCGGTAAATCTGGCCCTGATCCCGCCGAAAGGGATGACACTGCCATTTGTTTCCTATGGTGGCTCATCCATGCTCGGCACGGCATTGACTCTGGGCCTTGCGCTGGCACTTGTGCGCGGACAAGGTACGCGCACAAGGGGCCGGTATGGCTGACGACACGAACGGAAAACAGGCCGAAAAACTGGTCATCATCGCAGCAGGCGGCACCGGGGGGCACATGTTCCCGGCGCGGGCCTTTGCAGACGAGATGCGCAAACGTGGCTGGCGTGTTGGCCTGATCTCCGATAGCCGCGGCCTGCATTATGCCACCGACTTCCCGGCCGAGTGGAAGGAAGAGGTGTTCGCCGCATCCCCCAACTTCCGCAAGCCGTGGACCCTGCCGGGGGCCTTCCTGAAGATCCAGGCGGGCATCGGCATGGCCAAGCGGATCATGAAAGACCAGAAACCGGCTCTTGTCGCGGGCTTTGGCGGCTATCCGGCCTTTCCGGCCCTTGCGGCGGCGAAGGCCATGAAAGTGCCGGTCCTGATCCATGAACAGAACGCCGTCCTTGGCCGGGTGAACCGGAACATGGCGCCGAGTGCGAGCGTTATCGCCAGCGGGTTCGAGCGTCTTGATCGCTTGCCGGGCGGAAAGCCGCACAAGGCGGTGGGCAACCCGGTGCGGGAGCCCATTCTAGCGGTGCGCGAACAACCGTATCCGCCCACGGACGGAAAACTGACCCTCCTGATTACCGGGGGCAGCCAGGGTTCGCAAATCATTGGCGAGACTGTGCCGCTGGCCATCGCCAATCATATCCCGGCGCCGCTGCGCGCCCGCCTGAAAGTGATCCAGCAGGTCCGGGCAGAGCAGTTGGAAAAGGTGAAGGAGATCTATGACAAGGTCATGGTCGAGGCAGAGCTTGCGCCTTTCTTCTCCGACATGCCGGAGAAGTTGGCGGCGGCTCACCTCGTTATCGCACGCAGCGGGGCAGGGACGGTGAGCGAGCTTGCCGCGGTCGGCCGGCCGTCTATTCTCATCCCGCTCGCCATCGCCATGGACGACCATCAGGCCGCCAATGCCGAGGCGCTGACGGATGTGGGCGCTGCCGACATGATCCTTGAGGGAAATCTCTATCCGGCCCTGCTGGGTGAGCTGATCGCCGCGCGCTTGTCAGATCCTGAGGAACTGAAACAGCGCGCCGAAGCCGCGCGGGCCTCCGCGAAGGTCAATGCTGCAGGCGACCTTGCCGATCTTGCCGAAGCGGTGGCTCTGCACTGAGGTCTCGACCAGAAACCCGACTTGGCGCAGCATTAAACAGAACAGATATCCGGAGACATTCCGACATGACTTCCCCCACTCCTTTTGATCTCGGCCCAGCTCATATTGTCGGCATTGGCGGCATCGGCATGTCCGGCATCGCCGATGTGATGCTGACCATGGGCTATGATGTGCAGGGGTCGGACATCAAGGATTCCGACAACATTGAACGCCTGCGCCAGCGCGGTGCGAAAGTGTTCATCGGGCACAAGGCAGAGAACGTCAAAGGCGCCGGAACGGTGATCATTTCCTCTGCCATCAAGGGCGACAATCCGGAAGTGGCCGCCGCGCGTGCGGCTGGTATTCCAGTGGTGCGCCGGGCGAACATGCTGGCTGAGATAACGCGCCTCAAATACACGGTCTGTGTTGCGGGCACGCATGGCAAGACGACGACGACGTCCATGGTCGCGGCCTTGCTGGATGGAGCAGGCATCGACCCGACCGTCATCAATGGCGGGATCATCCACGCCTATGGCTCGAACTACAAGGCAGGCGAAAGCGACTGGATGGTCGTGGAGAGTGACGAGAGCGATGGCACCTTTGCGAAGCTGCACCCGACCTGTGCCATCGTTACCAATATCGACCCGGAGCACATGGACCATTACGGCACCATGGAAAAGCTGCGCGAAGCGTTCGATACGTTTGTGGAAAACCTGCCCTTCTACGGGTTTGCCGTTCTCTGTACGGACCACCCGGAAGTTCAGGCACTTGCCGCCCGTGTGACAGACCGCAGGCGCATCACGTACGGCTTCAACCGCCAGGCCGATATTCGCGCCGTCAATCTGCAAACAGACCTTGCCGGGGCGCATTTCGATGTGGCCCTGCGCCGTCCGGGCTCTGCCATGCCGCGCCTGATCGAGGGGCTGACCCTGCCGATGGCGGGGGAGCACAATGTCCAGAACTCCCTGGCGGCCATTGCCGTGGCGCTGGAGCTGGGTGCAACGGACGAACAGATCCGCAAGGCGCTCATAGGCTTTGGCGGTGTGAAGCGGCGCTTCACGTCTGTCGGTGAGTGGACGCCTGTGCCGGGCGAAGCGCCTGTGCGGATTATCGACGATTATGGGCACCACCCGGTGGAGATCACGGCCGTGCTGAAGGCGGCCCGCGCGATGCAGGGGCAGGGCCAGCTGATCGCCGTGTGCCAGCCGCACCGTTACACGCGGCTGCGGGACCTGTTCGAGGAATTCTCCCGGTGCTTCGATCAGGCGGACGAGGTTCTTGTTGCGCCTGTCTATGAGGCCGGTGAAAGCCCGATAGAGGGATATGATGCGGAGAGCCTGGTGGCCTCCATCCGCCGTCATGGGCACCGGTCGGTTTCCCTGCTGGACTCGCTCGACAGTCTTCCGGATGTGATCCGGTCGCACGCGCAGGCAGGCGGGATGGTGGTCTGCCTCGGCGCAGGCGACATCACACGCTATGCCGGAGAACTTGCCGCAAAACTGCAAACGGCAGGCTGACCTCGCGGCAAGTACCGCGCCGGGTCTCTTCCCCTTTGTCTTCCATTGTCGCAGGTTGGGCGCCAACGCCCGACAAGAGGCGATCCATGGCCAAGGGAGTGAGAGCATATGAGCGATACGCAGGTGGTCGGACCGACTCTTGCTGTGCCCGAAACAGAAACTGAGCGCGCCGATGGTGGGCCGTTCGGGATCAAGGGGCTGGCCTGGGCAATCTTCGAAGGCGCGCGCAACCCGTACTACAACCTGATCGTCATTTATGTGTTCGCGCCTTACTTCGCGAAACAGCTTGCCGGGGGAGGGGAGCATGGCCTCAGCCTGTCGGGCCTGACCATCACGATTGCAGGTGTGGTGACCGCCCTGACGGCGCCGTTTCTGGGGGTCATTGCGGACAAGGCCGGCCAGCGCAAACCGCCGATTGCGTTCTTCATGGCCTTGATGATCGTGTGTTCTTTCAGCCTGTGGTGGGCCCGTCCCGAAGGACCACTGACCATGTGGCCGACCATGATGATCCTGGCTGTTGCTTATTGCTGCTATGGTTATTCCGAGGTGCTGCACAATGCGATGCTGCCAACTGCAGGACGTCCGAGTGCGCTGCCGTATATATCCGGTCTGGGCCTCTCGATGGGCAATATCCTGAGTGTCGGGATCCTGTTCTTCTTCCTGTTTGGTCTTCTGTTGCCAGGATCCGGTCTGCCCTTTGCGCCTGCAGAACAGGTGATCAAGCTGGACCGGGAGAGATTCGCGCCAGAACGTTTTTCCGGACCATTCGTGGCTGTCTGGATGGCCGTGCTTCTGGTTCCGTTTTCCTGTTCATGCCCGACGGCGCCAAGGGTGGGAAATCCTGGAAAGAGGCCGCAGCAGACGTGTTCCGGGGGGAGGCCCGCAATACCGGCGAGGCGCAGGGGCTGGGGGAACGAATTACGGTTCTCCTTCGCTACCTGAAAGGCTTGTTTGGCGAACACCCGCAAACCATGCGCTTCCTCATCGCGCGCACAATCTACGCCGATGCCATGTCGGCGCTTTTGACCCTTGGGGCTGTCTATGCCGGCACATTCCTTGGCTGGAGCGGCGTGGAAATTCTCTTTTTCGGAATTACGGGCGTGCTGTTTGGGGCCGTTGGCGGTTTTGTCGGCGGGTATCTGGACAGGCTATTGGGGCCCAAGCTCGCGCTTGTCTGGGAGATTTCCGCACTGACCCTGTTCCTGGTGATTCAGCTGTCGATTACGCCGCAGTCGATGTTCTTTGGGGCAATGCCCGCCGCCATGCCCGTCTGGGACAGCCCATTCTTCAGCAGCTTGTCCGACATAACCTATTTCCTTCTGGTCATTCCGGTCGCCATCGCCGTGGTCGCCTGTATTACGTCCAGCCGTTACATGCTTGTGCATATTGCGCCGCGTGAGCGTATCGGGGAGTTTTTTGGCCTCTATGCGATTGCCGGCACGGTCACCGTCTGGATGGGGCCCGGTATTGTCAGCCTACTGACCTGGATTACAGGTAACCAGCGGATTGGCATGGGCGGTATCGGGGTCATGTTCCTGATCGGTCTCGTCATCCTCTGGAAAGTCCATGCGCCCAAGCGCGGCTTTGACAGCTGATCGCAGACGGAAAAAAGGCCGGCACCTGTAAAAAAGATGCCGGCCTTTCGGTAAATGCTCCTGGGAGAGGAGTTGGAAATCAGCTGGTTGGGCCGAACGGGTTGGAGCCTGCGGTTGTCACGCGAGCGATTTCGGACACGCGGCGCGGGCGCAGGTAGAATTTGTCGCTGATCGTTCTCGACGCCGAGATGATGTAGCCGAACTGGCTTTCATACTCATAGCTGACTTCTGCCACGATAACTGAGCCAGGCGAGGGCATGATGCCGTCGGGAAGGGTTACTGTCTGGCCCTTGGAATAGGCTGACATGTTGTGCGCATCTGACCAGGCTACTTTTGGATTGCCGTCACCACTGTCCACGATGCTGGAAATACGCATTTCCGCGGCGTCGGCCTCATAGGGGGCCATGAGGATTTTGGCCGCAGCAAACATCTCTTCCATATCGGTATCCGTAACGGTCGTCAGGCGTGCCGTCAGGTCGCCAAGGCTCGCGCTGGTCTGGGTGACGCGGCGGTCAGCCTGCATCAGCAGGCTGAGCTCGATTGAACCCAGATAGAGCAGGATGAGAAGGGGGGCGATCAGGGCGAATTCGACCGCAGAAATTCCTTGTTCATTATAGCGCAGGCCACGGATGCCTCGCCATTTGAGACGCGGATTGAGGGTGCGGAGAAGTTGGCCGATTTTCATGATCAGTCTCCGAACGGTTCATTACGGAAGACGGCACTGGCCTGCAGCATGCGTTTTCCATTGGGCATGTTGGCGAGCGGTGCCGAGAGGATCGGTGTGATCAGGCTCCATTCGTAGAACACGCGAACTGCAACGATGTCGTTGGCGCTGCCAGGTTGGAAGTCAAAGCCGCTATCGTCAAAATTTCCGTCAGCATCCAGCGGGGAACTGAGATCGGCGGAGCTGAAACTGCTCAGACGTTTGACATCAATATGCAGCTTTGAATCACAGCTCATAAGTCCGAACATATTGTCACAGACAGACTTGCGGAATTCGACTTCCGAAAAACCTGCACTCTGTGCCTGGCCAGTACGGATTTCGCGTGATGCGTCCGATATTGCGTGTTCCAGGACTGTCGACATGATGAAAATCATGCAAATTTCCATCAGGCCAAAGATAATAAAGAAGAAGGGTGCAGCGATCAGTGCGAATTCCACCGCAGCTTGCCCGCGGTGCTCCTCCGCCCATTCCGCAAGTTTGCGGGACAGACGGGAGACAAGGAATCCCTTGTGTGATGAACGCATCCCAAACCCCTCTTCCAGAGTCGCTCAGTTTTCGGAGTACCAGATTGGGGTTTGCCTTTGGTTTCACCAATCGACAAAATTTTACAAATTGCCGCTGAATTCGAGAGACCGTTCAGATTTGATGACGAATTGCGATCAGTCGCCTTCCGTCAGGGCCTGCATGGCGCGTTGCTGTTCCATGAGCGTACCGAAATAGTCGCTGTTGTCGCCTGGGCTGGCAACCGGACGGCAAGAAGGCGCACAATCATATGTGAAGTTGGAGCCGCTCCGGTTCACTGTCACCAGGTTTGAGGAGTTCACAGTTACCACGACTTCGGTGTTCAGGAGCTGGTTGCCTGCGCGATCGAAGATCATGAGGTTGGTCGTGCCGAAGGTTTTCCCCGTTATGAAGATCAGGTGTTCATCGTGAACGGCGACGTCGGCAATGTTCTGGTTCCCCAGGACCACGCTTGCGGCGGTACCTTTCAGTTTCAGCGGCACTGTCTTGTTCGCTTCAACAGTCAGTGGGCCTGCAACGGCTGGCAAGGCCATAAGGCAACCTGCCAGGCTGAATACGCATGTTTGCGCGAGAGTCTTCATGTCCAGTCGCTCCAGGAATTGTTTGGTGCAATTTGTCTGAAGAAAGTTTCACGAGTGCTAATCCGATTGGCGCTCGCTTTTTGCGGGTGATCTATATATAAGGAATCCTGTTCCGGTTGCAGGGCCGGGCTGATCCGTGTCCGGATCCAGGTAGTAAACAAATCCCTGTAACCCCTTCATGGAATTTCTGTTTCTCTAAACTGGCTGTGAACAATAATCGGCTAGGGTCAGTCCTGTTCCGGCACACAAATCAATCCGGGGCACTAACAAATGCATGATGGGAGTTTCCAATGTTCGCACGTTTTCTGAAAGACGAGTCTGGTGCAACCGCTATCGAGTACGGCCTGATCGCCGCTCTGATCGCTGTTGCCATCATCGGCGGTGTTTCCGCTCTTGGCTTGAACGCTAACGACACCTTCACGAAGGTTTCGGATGAGATTGCTGCTGCTAACTCGTAAGCTTAGCAATTCATGAAGAGGCCGCCGGGGAAACCCGGCGGCCTTTTTCTATGCGCGGTACTCAGAACAACTCGATCAGCATTCATTAGGAATTAGAAGGCAGGGTCCCACACATCTCACGAGATGGGGAATGTGGATATGGTTCTGTTTGTTTTGGGTGGTTTGTTTCTGGCCCTATGCCTTTTCGCCGCTTTGCACGACATCAATAGTCTGACAATTCCGAATTGGCTGAACCTGACCCTTGCGGGCCTGTTCATTCCTGCTGCGGCTTTTTCGGGTCTGCCGATGGAAATTCTCATTGGCCATGTCCTGGCAGGACTTGCCGCATTCGTCATTGGCTTCGCCCTGTTCGCCTTCCGCATATTTGGGGGAGGGGATGCGAAGATGATCCCGGCCGTTATGCTCTGGGTCGGCCCAACGGCTGCTTTCCCATTCGTTCTGGCCATGGCGGTCGTTGGTGGCCTTTGTGCTGTTGTTATCGTTCTGGTTCGCAACATGGTGCCGGCTGCAGTCCTGCCTGCGCCAGTCCGGGCCCCATTTGAAGAAAATGCCGGCGTGCCTTACGGCGTGGCCATCGCCGCGGGCGTCTTCCTGGCGGCTTCCGGGTCTCCAATCCTTTCTCAAACGTTAAAATTTGCCGGAGTAATCGGTTAACGTTGCTTTAGTCGAGCTGTGAGAATCTGGCGCATGGATGGGGACCATAGCGCTGATCAGCCAGAGTCCCCGTGTACCGTAACTGAAGGGAGTTAGGCTCCATGTCGCCGATGCGTCTTATTATTCTGGTTGGCGCGGCCGCTGCGGCCATCGCTGCGGCGTTTCTTGTCCGGGGGCTGACCCAACCGCGTACCGTGATGCAAACCGTCACGGAGCAGCAGACGCTGGTTCAAACCAAGGAAGTCTCGGAAACCAATGTCCTGGTCGCCCGGCGGGACCTGGTGGTCGGAGAGCTTCTGTCACCGGACGACTTCGAGTGGGCCCCCTGGCCGGAAAACAATGTTGTCGCCGGTTACCAGACTGAAGAAGACAACGCGGACGCGATTTCCGAACTGTCCGGCAGCGTGGTCCGCATTCCGATTTATGCAGAAGAGCCCATTCTGCCGCAGAAGCTCGTGAAGAAAGGGGAGACCGGCTTCATGGCTGCGTTGCTGACCCCCGGCATGCGGGCCATCTCCGTTGAGATTTCTACCGAATCGGCTTCGGGCGGTTTCATCCTTCCGGACGACCGCGTGGATGTCATTCTGACATATCAGGCACAGGTAGCGATGGTGGAGGCTGTCGTCGAGCGTCCGGTAACGGAAACGATTCTCAAGAACGTCCGGGTGCTGGCAATCGACCAGGTGTTTTACCAGGGAGAGTCTGAAGCGGCATCACAGATCGGCAATACGGCCACCCTGGAAGTAAAGCCGGAAGAGGCCGAACTGATTGCACATGCGCAGCGGCTCGGAACGATTTCGCTGTCGCTTCGCCCCTGGGCGGATGCGCGCGACACGGGGTCACGGGGAGCCCGCACGGATCTTCTCCAGGGCGGGAACTCTCCCGGCAACAGCGTCACAATTTATCGCAATGGCCAGGCATCTGCCGGCCTTGGGGGTAGCTGAGTTATGAAGGTCTTCCTGTCAGTCAGATCAGCAGCGGTTTTTGCGCTGTCTACCATCATGGGACCAGCGGCGATCGCTGGTCCGAATGGACTCGCGACGCAGATCACCCAGCCAGGCGACTCCCCGTTCAGCGAGCAGGTCACGCTTGGCCTGAACAAGTCGACCATTGTTGATCTTGGTTCGCCGGCCGCCGATGTCGTCATCACAAATCCGTCTATCGCGGACGCCGTCGTTCAGACCTCTCAGAGGATTATCTTCCGGGGCATCAATTACGGTCAGACCAATGCTTTCGTGTTCGATCGCGATGGTAACCAGCTTCTCAATCTCGAAATCAATGTCGAGATGGACATGGCCAGCATCGAACAGATGATTGCCCGCCATGTGCCGGGCGCACGTGTGAAGGTCGAAGGCCTGAATGGCAGCGTGGTTATCACCGGTACGACTGACAGCCTCGCTGAATCGGATGCAGTGCAGCGTCTGGTCGAGGCGTATCTGCGTCCGGATGAAAACACCAAGATCGTCAACATGATCGACATCGCCGCAAAGGATCAGGTTCTGCTTGAGGTCCGCATTGTCGAAATGCAGCGCAATGCGATCAAGCAGCTGGGCATCAACCTCACCGGTTCACCGAGTTTTGGTGACCTGGGGAACCTGGTCGAGAAACAGCTTTTTACGGGTAACCCGCCTGTTTCCGCAGACACAACCGCGCTTCTTCCAGGGCTTCCATTTGATGTCTCGACGGATATTGGAACCGGTCTGGCCTATCCAATTCAGGGGCGTGCGCTGGGTGGTTTCTCGGCAAGTGGGGCCTACACGAACTATGTGGGGAGCGATCTTCAGTCGAGCATCGGGCTTGAACTGAACGCGCTTGAGCGGGTTGGCATCGTCAAGACGCTGGCTGAACCGAACATCGTCGCGATGTCCGGTGAGAGTGCAAAATTCCTTGCTGGTGGCGAATTCCCGGTACCGGTCGGTCAGGACCAGAACGGACGGATCACCATTGAGTTCAAGCCTTATGGTGTCGGGCTTGGCTTCACGCCGGTCGTTCTTTCCGAAGGCCGTATTTCGCTGAAAGTTTCGACCGAGGTTTCCGAACTGAGCTCGGAAGGGGCCTTTCAGGGGGAAAGCAGCACGGTTGTCGACAGTCAGGGGAACACAACGACCTATGAAGGTGTGACTTTGCCGGCCCTTTCTGTTCGTAGGGCGGAGTCGGTCATTGAACTCCCTTCGGGTGGCTCCATGATGATGGCCGGTCTCATCCAGTCAAAATCTCGTCAGAGCCTGGACCAGATTCCGGGGCTCAAAAAGCTTCCAATCCTGGGCGCCTTGTTCCGCTCGCGTGACTTCATTCAGGAAGAAACAGAGCTGGTTGTCATCGTGACGCCTTACCTGGTCGATCCGACCAGCAAGAACCAGTTGAGAACGCCGGCAGACGGATATGCGAATGCGTCGGATGCGAAGACCATCTTCTTCGGGAAGCTGAATGAACAATATGGCCGCGATGGTGCCCCCGTCCCGGCATCGGAATACCGCGCCCCCGTGGGCTTTATCGAGGAATAGGGGAGCAGAAGGTGACCAATATCCTGAAATCCACATACACTCTGATGGCTGCCGGTGTTGGGCTGACCGTGCTGGCTGCCTGCGCGAGTTCTGCGCCAACGAATGTACCTGCTTCCTACCTGCAGGGCACGGCGCTCGACCGCAATGCGATCAGCGTTCAGAAGAAGACAGAGTTCCTGGAGATCGAGATCCATCCGCAGGCATCCCAGATCAGCCTAGCGGACCGGAGCGCGATCACTAGGTTTGTTGCGGCCTATCGTGATCACGGACATGGTCCATTGATCATGTCGCTGCCGGAATCTTCCGCTAACCCTCAGCTGGCTGTTGCTGCCGTCGCCGAAGCGCGGGCGATCGCATATGAGAACGGCGTGCAGTATGAGGAAATCAAGGGCACCCATCATGGCGAAGGCTCACCCGTATCCGAGCCCATGATTCTTGCCTTCCAGGCCTATGAAGCCATTGCGCCGGATTGCCCGTCGCAGGCGGGAATGGATTTCGCCGACCTCAGCTCCAACAATGAGCAGTCGAATCTGGGATGCGCTGTCCGGTCAAACCTGGCTGCCATGATTGCAGATCCCGCAGATCTGCTAGGTACGCGGGCGCTGGACAAAGGCGACCCGATCCGTCGCGGCGTTATCCTCGAAAAATTCCGTGAGGGTGAGTCTACCGCGTCGACACGTACCAGCCAGGAGTCTGGCACCGTGTCTCAGGCCGTTTCGAACTAGAGCGTATGACAAGGGATCTACAGGCTATGCCCAAAGAAAATCCGCTCCACGAATCCGACTTCGAATCTGATTTCGAAGACGTTTTTGCCGATGATCCAATGGCAGACCTCGTGCTGCCAAAGGAAGAACAAGTTGCCGCGCCTGCACAGGATCCGTCTGTCATCGTCGATCTTGAGACGCCCCAGCGCGAGCTTGAGCATGATCAGCCGATATTCACCTCCATGGATGACGGGGTTGGTGGAGATGCCGTCCTGCCGGCCATTTCGATCCAGGTCTTCTATGAGCGTGATGAAACACGCCTGCTGATGGAGGTCTGCGAACGTGACCGGCGTATGGGGCGCGCGACGCTCCAGTCTCATGCCGGTGGTATTCCGGCTGCGATCGAGTATATGCGCCAGAACCCAACCCCCAATCTGTTGCTGATCGAATCGACAGCCCGCTCGGCTCAGCTTCTGTCGGAAATCGACAGATTGGCCGAGCACTGCGATGAGACGGTCAGGGTGATGGTGATTGGTGCCATCAACGATATCGCCCTTTACCGCCAGCTCGTGGCGCGCGGTGTCAGCGAATACATGGTGCCACCATTCCAGCCTCTTCAGGTTCTCCGCACCATTTCCGGTCTGTTTGCGGATCCGGATGCCCCCTTTGTTGGCAAGCAGATCTCTGTTGTCGGGGCCAAGGGCGGGGTAGGGGCATCCACGATCGCACATAACCTGGCCTGGGCGCTTGCCGAGACAACCAAGGTGAACACGACGCTGGTTGATCTGGACCTGTCCTTCGGAACGACGGCGCTCGACTTCAACCAGGAGCCGACGCAAACCATCGCAGATGCTCTGCTTCAGCCGGAGCGCGCCGATGACGCGGTGATCGAGCGTCTTCTGGCCAAGGCCAGCGATCGCCTGTCTCTGTTTACGGCGCCGGCCTCCATTGGCCAGATCATGGATATCCCGGACGAGTCATATCTGTCGGTGATCGAAGTTGTCCGGCGCAACGTTTCCTACCTTGTGCTTGACCTGCCGCATGTCTGGAGCCGCTGGGTCCAGCGTACGCTGGTGGCTTCCGATGAGGTGATCATCGTTTGTCAGCCGGATCTTGCATCCCTGCGGAATGGCAAGAACTATATCGACCAGCTGAAAGCTGCGCGCCCGAATGACACGCCGCCGCGTCTGATCATCAATATGTCCGGTGTGCCGAAGCGGCCGGAAATTCCGGTGAAGGACTTTGGTGCCGCAATCGGTGTGGAACCTGAGGTGATCCTGCCGTTTGAACCGGAGTTGTTCGGTACGGCTGCCAATAATGGTCAGATGATTTCCGAGACGGATGCCACAGCGCGCTCCTCTCAGGCGATCGACCACCTGGCATCGCTGCTGACCGGCCGGTCAGTCGAACTGCAGCAGAAATCCTTCATCAAGAAACTGCTGGGCAAATAGGGTCTGGCGAAGCGGGACAAGCTGATGGCATTCGGGAAACGCTCACAAACTGCGACACCGACAGCGGCGCCGGCCATGGCACCGGAGGCGAAGGCTGTGCCGGCAGCCCCACGGCCGCAGCCTGCAGCGAAGCCATCCGCTCCGGAACCTGTCGCCGTCAAAGGGGCACCGAAAGCTCCGCCGCCTCCCGCTCCGGCGCCACCACCGAAGCAGGAGAAGGTTCGCCAGGTCCTGCAGCAGTCTGAGCAATATTACGCAACGAAGACCACAATCTTCAACGCGCTGATTGATACGATCGACCTGTCCCAGCTGGCGCAGCTCGATTCCGATAGTGCGCGCGAAGAGATCCGCGACATCGTTGTAGAAATCATTTCCATCAAGAATGTCGTGATGTCGCTGTCCGAGCAGGAACAACTGCTCGACGATATCTGTAACGACGTTCTCGGATACGGCCCGCTGGAGCCACTGCTCGCACGTGACGACATTGCCGATATCATGGTCAATGGCGCGGATACGACCTATATCGAGGTCAACGGCAAGATCGAGCGGACCAATATTCGTTTCCGTGACAATGCGCAGCTGATGAACATCTGCCAGCGGATCGTGAGCCAGGTCGGCCGCCGCGTTGATGATTCCTCACCGATCTGTGACGCACGCCTTCTGGACGGGTCCCGTGTGAACGTGATTGCCCCGCCGCTGGCGATTGATGGGCCAACCCTCACCATTCGTAAGTTCAAGAAGGACAAGCTGCGCCTTCAGGACCTGGTGAATTTTGGATCTATCAGTGAGCCGGGCGCCGAGCTGCTCCGGATCATCGGGCACTCTCGCTGTAACATCCTGATTTCGGGGGGTACGGGTTCCGGCAAAACGACGTTGCTGAACTGTCTGACGGGCTTCATTGAGCCCGGCGAACGCGTCATCACCTGCGAAGACTCTGCGGAACTTCAGCTCCAGCAGCCGCACGTTGTGCGTCTTGAAACGCGTCCTCCGAACATTGAAGGGTCCGGCGAGATCACGATGCGTGATCTTGTGAAGAACTGTCTGCGTATGCGTCCTGAGCGGATCATCGTGGGCGAGGTGCGTGGACCCGAAGCCTTCGACCTTTTGCAGGCCATGAACACCGGTCACGACGGCTCGATGGGCACGTTGCACGCCAACAGCCCGCGTGAAGCCCTGAGCCGTATTGAATCCATGATTACCATGGGCGGTTTTTCGCTTCCGGCGAAGACCATCCGGGAGATGATTGTCGGCTCCATTGATGTCGTTGTTCAGGCGTCGCGTCTACGCGATGGTTCGCGCCGCATCATGAACATCACGGAAGTCCTTGGCCTGGAAGGCGATACGATCGTTCTCCAGGACGTTCTCAAATACGAGATCGAAGGCGAAGACGAAAACGGGCGTGTTGTCGGTAAACACCGCGGCACCGGGATTGGTCGCCCACGCTTCTGGGATCGGGCATCCTATTACAATCTTGAACGCGAACTGGCTCTCGCGCTCGACGATCTGGGGGGCTGATCCATGGATGGGAACCTGCTGACCATCGCAGTCGCCGTTCTGGCGTTTCTGGCCATTGCTGGTGTTGGCCTTGCCTTTTCGGGCGGGGACAAGGAAGCCGCACGCAAGCGCGCCCGTGCCATCGGGACCGGTTCAACTCTCTCTGGAAGGGGCAGGGGCGCAAAGGTCATGGACGAGTCGGCAAAACGTCGTGCCAAGACCCAGGAAATGCTGGATTCCCTCCGCAAGCAGGGAGAGGCACGGCGCCGCAATAATGGTGCGCAGACCGTCAAATCAAAACTGGTTCAGGCTGGCCTGGAAGTGCCATTGTCAGCCTTCTGGCTGTTCTCGGTCATTCTGGGGGGCGTGTGTGCCGGACTTGTCTTCATGTCAGGTTTTGAGGGGCTGACCGTTGCCGGGATTGCATTGAAGAGCCGCCCGCTACTGGTTCTGGGCGCCTTTATCGGCGGCGGGTTCGGCTTGCCGCGCTTCATCCTAAATTTCATGATCAATGGCCGTCACAAGAAGATGATCAACCAGTTTGCGGATGCGCTGGATATCATCGTGCGGGGTGTGAAGTCCGGCCTGCCATTGAATGAATGTATCCGGATTATTGCCAAGGAGAGCCCGGAACCACTGCGTTCGGAGTTCGCGACACTGGCGGACAATCTGGCCATGGGCGCTGGCACTGAGCGGTCTCTGAACATGTTCTACAAGCGTGTGCCGCTGCAGGAAGTGAACTTCTTCATGATCGTTCTCCTGATTCAGGCAAAGGCTGGCGGTAACTTGTCGGAAGCCCTTGGCAACCTTTCCAGCGTTATTCGTTCCCGCAAGATGATGCGTGAGAAAATCAAGGCCATGTCCTCGGAGGCCAAGGCATCGGCAATGATCATCGGCTCCCTGCCTTTTGCTGTCGGCTTGCTCGTCTTCCTGACGACGCCGGATTACATCATGGAGCTGTTCCGTACTGAAACCGGTCACGTCATTCTGGCTGCAGGCTCGACCCTGATGTTTACAGGGATCATGACGATGAAGAAGATGATCAACTTCGATATCTAGGCGGGCGCAGTGTACGAGATTCTCCTTTCCCTGACGAAGCCTGAGGCGCTGGCCTCGATCCTGGTTGCTGTTGCTGTGTTCGGAACGGCGCTGACCATGTTCATGCCCTATCTCCAGGGCAACAAGCTTGAGACGCGCCTGAAATCAGTTTCGATGCAGCGGGAACGGCTGCGCAAGCAGAGCCGGGCAGCGCTCGAAAGCAAGAAGGGCCTGCGCCGGAAAGACGATTCCGCAATTGGGGAGATTTCTTCGCGCCTGAACCTGGCGAAGGCGCTGGAGGACCCCAACCTGCAGGATATGCTGAACAAGGCGGGCATGCGCGGCCCAGGTCCGGTCTCGGCATTCTATTTTGCACGTATGGCCTTGCCCTTTGTGGGCATGCTGGTCGTGTTCTTCTACGTGTTCTTCGTCAACGATCTCGGCATGCAGCCAGCGTTGAAGTATGGCTCCATCCTGTTCGGCGCTGCGGCGGGTTTCTATGCCCCGAACCTCTATGTCTCCAACCTCGCGCAGAAGCGCCAGCAGTCCATTATGCGGGCCTTTCCGGATGCGCTCGACATGCTTCTGATCTGTGTGGAGTCCGGCATGTCCATTGAGCTTGGCTTCCACAAGGTGAGTCAGGAAATCGGATCAGCTTCCCCGGAACTGGCGGAGGAGTTCGGCCTGACCGTGGCAGAACTGGCTTACCTGCCAGAGCGCCGTCAGGCTTATGAAAACCTTGCCCGGCGCACGGGGCATGAGGGTGTGAAAGCCGTCTGTATGGCACTGGGGCAGGCGGAACGTTATGGTACGCCACTTGGCGACGCGCTGCGCGTGATGGCCAAGGAAAACCGGGACATGCGTATGGCCGAGGCTGAGAAGAAGGCTGCTGCGCTGCCCGCAAAACTGACCGTGCCGATGATTGTCTTCTTCCTGCCGGTTCTGTTCCTGGTCGTACTTGGCCCCGCCTATATCAAGTACCAGGCCATGCAGAAGAAAAATGAAGCGGCGCCTGCTTTGACGCGTGAAGGGGGGAGTGACCGCCGTTCCGATGCTGGCAGCCTGATGGGTGTTGATCCGCGTGTGGAAGTCCGCGTCCTCGCCTGATTGCAGGGCGGGGCACACTGGCGGTGTTTGTTTTCTGAAGTGTTCAGCCGCCCGTGCGGCGAAGGCGCAGCCCGGTCGCTTCGGCGGGCGGGCTTTCTTCCGTTGAGGGCGATGCCGCAGGCGCCGGGACGGATGCGTCCTTGAGGGAGTCAATGTCGCGGGCAGGCTGGATCATCTCCTTCAGGAGTTCCACATTCTGCTCAACCACCTTGTCCGGCGCATAGCCTGCACTGGTTTTTTCCATTTCGTCGAACCGCCCCTGCAGGCCGAGAATGAGGGCAAGGTTTTCCCGGACACGGATGTCATTCGGCGCGACACTGGAGGCTTGGCGCAGTTTCGCCTCGGCGCCCGGCAGGTCACCGGTCAGCGCGAGGGACAGGCCGTAATTCGACAATGTGCTGGCGCGCCCCGGTTCGATGGCCAGCGCTTTCTCATAGGCCGCCTGGGCACCGGTATGGTTTTCCAGCTGGTCGAGTGCTGTGCCAAGGGCCGCCCAGGCTTCTGCGCGTTCCGGCTGGGTAACGGCGACCTGCTCGAAGGCGCGCGCGGCGCCGAGCTGGTTGCCATTGGCCGCGAGAGCCCGGCCGAGTGGCATCAGGATGCGCGGCTCTCCCGGATGGATGACCAGCACTTCAGACAGCACTTCGATCGCCCGCTCGGTCGACCCGATCCCGCGCAGGGCCTCGGCAAAGGTCAGGGCGTTGTCGAGATTTTCTGCGTCCTTGGAGTATTCCTTCGACCAGAAATTCGCCTTGGTCAGCGGGTCTGCATTGTTGGCCGCTTCGATCTCTTCCGGCGTTGCGGGCTTCATGGCCTCTTCCATTGCGGCCTGCAGCTGTGCGGCCGCTTCGGCCTCCGGATCAGGCGTCGATGCGCAGGCCGTCACGCCGGCGAGGGCGATGGCAAGTGCAGCCAGGGAGGTTTTGGCTCTGGACATGGAACCGCTCCGGGTTTGAATCAGGGTATTCCCGCGCGAGTCTGAACCATTGGGCGTCAAGGATAGGTTAACGCCGATGCGGACTCCATTAACACTTGCCCGCACGAGGCCACTTTCATGCACAAGAGTTTCACCACCCAAGCCGGCGCATCGGTCAGGGTCTGGCTGTACACGGCAGACGCGTTCAAATCCCTGGAGAACGATCCGTTCCCTTCCGCCCGCGCCATCGGTACGGCGCAGGGGTTCAAGGGCGGGGCGGGCCAGATGGTGCTGGTGCCGGGTGCGGATGGGGCGCTGGCGCATGTGCTGGGCGGCATTGGTGACGGCAAGGATGCGCTCGCTGTGGCGGCGCTCTCCGGCAAGCTGCCGGAAGGCAAGTATGAGGTGGCTGAAGATGGGGGGCTCTCTGTTGCTTCCATTGCAGCAGGCTGGGCAGATGGCGCCTACCGGTTCGACCGCTACCTGAAAGACAAGTCCAATCCGCCGAAACTGGTCGTGCCGGAGGGCGAAGAGGGGGAGGCGCTTTCGGCTGAGGCCGATGCGGTCGCGCTGTTGCGGGACCTGGTGAACACGCCGGCAGGGGACATGACCCCGGCGGGGATCCATGAAACCGTCGAAAAGCTGGCCGGGGAGTTCGGCGCGAAACTGACGGCCATCGTGGGCGATGATCTGCTGGAACAGAACTATCCGATGGTCCACGCCGTCGGACGGGCGGCAAAGGCCGCGCCGCGCTTCCTGGAGCTGGAATGGGGCGATGCCTCGAACCCGAAACTGGCGCTGGTCGGCAAGGGCGTGACGTTCGACTCCGGCGGTCTCGACATCAAGCCGGGCAACGGCATGCGGATCATGAAGAAGGATATGGGCGGTTCGGCCCATGTCATCGCGCTTGCCCGCCTGGTGATGGCGACGAAGCTGCCTGTTCATCTGAAGCTCTATGTGCCGACGGTTGAGAATGCGATCAGCGGAGATGCGTTCCGCCCTGGTGACATCCTGCCGTCCCGCAAGGGGCTGACGGTGGAGATCGACAATACCGATGCCGAGGGGCGCCTGATCCTGGCGGATGCGCTGGCGCGGGCCTCCGAAGGCAACCCGGATCTGCTGCTCGACTTCGCGACCCTGACTGGCGCGGCCCGCGTGGCGCTCGGTGCCGATCTGGCCCCGGTCTATTCCGACGATGAGCAATTGGTGGCGGATGTGCTGGCGGGGGCTGCCGAGTCCGGCGATCCGGTGTGGCGCATGCCACTCTGGGACCCGTACCTGTCTGAGCTGAAAAGCCCGATCGCGGACCTCGTGAACTCGGGCAGCGGTTTCGGGGGCTCGATCACGGCGGCCCTGTTCCTGAAACAGTTCGTCGACGCGAAAAGTTGGGCCCACTTCGATGTCTGGGCATGGCGCAAGGCCAAGTATGGCCGGCCGGAAGGTGCTGCCGCCTGTGGCCTGCGGGCCGTCTGGACCATGTTGCAGAAACGCTACCGCTGAAGCGGTAAAGCCCCGCTCCCGTAGGGGAGGCTTGACGCATTCCATATTTCCATTATCGTGGAAATATGGAATCAAAACTTGCGCTCTCTCAATTGTCGGCCCTGGCTCAGGAAAACCGGCTCGCCGTGTTCCGTCTTCTGGTGAAGGCAGGGCGCGATGGCCTGCCTGCCGGGGAAATTGCCACCGCGCTGGATGTGCCGCCGAATACGCTGTCGGCACAGCTCAACATCCTGTCGAATGCAGGTCTTGTCGAAGGCAACCGGCAGGGGCGCTCGATCATCTATACGGCAAACTATGATGCCATCAGCGGGCTGATCCTCTTCCTCATGGAAGACTGCTGTCAGGGCAGGGCAGAAGTCTGCAGCCCCATCATGGCCGCCGCGCAATCCTCCTGCTGCTAACACGTCATTCGGAAGGACGTCCCATGAAACGCCTGCATGTCCATATCGCTGTGGATGATCTCCAGCGCTCGATCGACTTCTACTCCACCCTGTTCGATACGCCCCCAAGTGTGCGCAAGGATGATTACGCCAAGTGGATGCTGGATGATCCGCGGGTAAATCTGGCGATCAGTGCCCGCGGTGCCAAGGCGGGTGTGGAGCATCTGGGCATCCAGGCGGAAAATGGTGAGGAACTCGCCGAAGTTTATGCGCGTCTCCAGAAGGCGGACGCCCCGGTGCTCGAAGAGGGGGCGACGGTCTGCTGTTACGCCCAGTCCGAGAAAAGCTGGGTTTCAGATCCGGCCGGTGTGCCCTGGGAAGTGTTCCACACGACTGGCGACAGCGCTGTCTATGGCGGCGGGCCGCAGCTGAATGACGGGCGTCTTGCCTCGACACCGACCGGTATGGCCGTGGACCGGGCCTGCTGCGCGCCGGCTATGCCTGAACCGAAAAGCTCCTCTTGCTGCAGCTGATCCTGTGAGCGTTTTCGAAAAATACCTTTCGGTCTGGGTGGGCCTTTGCATCCTGACCGGGATCGGACTTGGGGCCGTCATGCCCGGTGCATTTTCCGCATTGGCGGCCTTGGAATATGCGAACGTCAATTTCGCGGTCGCCATTCTGATCTGGGCGATGGTCTGGCCCATGATGATCGGGATCGACTTCTCGGCCATGCGCCGTGTGGGGGAGCGGCCCAAGGGGCTGGTCATCACGCTCGTCGTGAACTGGCTGATCAAGCCGTTCACCATGGCCGCGCTGGGGGTCCTGTTCTTCCGTCATGTCTTTGCTGGCCTGATCCCTGCTGCGGATGCAGAAGGTTACATCGCCGGGCTTATCCTGCTGGGTGCGGCACCGTGCACGGCGATGGTGTTTGTCTGGTCCCAGCTGACACGCGGGGATCCGAACTACACGCTGGTGCAGGTCAGCGTGAACGATGCGGTCATGGTGTTCGCCTTTGCACCGATCGTGGCTTTCCTTCTGGGCGTGACGGACATCCGCGTGCCCTGGGAAACGCTGCTCCTGTCGGTGGCGCTTTATGTCGTCATCCCCCTGATCGCCGGTATCCTGACGCGCAATGCCCTTGCCCGGCAGGGTGGGGAGGCGGCCGTGACCCGCTTTACCCATCGGATCAAGCCGCTCTCTGTCGTCGGATTGCTTGCAACCGTGGTTCTGCTGTTCGGCTTCCAGAGCGGGACGATCCTGGCGCAGCCCGCTGTGATCGCGCTGATCGCCGTGCCGATCCTGATCCAGTCCTATGGCATCTTTGCACTTGCCTATGCTGCGGCATGGGCATGGAAAGTGCCTCACAAGATCGCCGCGCCGTGCGCCATGATCGGCACATCGAATTTCTTTGAGCTGGCCGTCGCCGTGGCAATCAGCCTGTTCGGCCTGAATTCGGGGGCCGCGCTGGCCACCGTGGTTGGGGTGTTGGTCGAAGTGCCTGTGATGTTGTCGCTGGTCGCTTTCGCCAATCGTACCCGTTCGGCCTTTGCGGCTGCAGAAGAGGAGGCTGCCGCGTCATGATCGTCATTCATCACAATCCGGACTGCGGCACTTCGCGGAATGTGCTGGCCATCATCGAGGCGAGCGGCGAAGCGCCCGTGGTGATCGAGTATCTGAAGCAAGGCTGGACGCGGCCGCAGCTGCTCGGCCTGTTTGCGGCGGCAGGGCTGACGCCGCGCATGGCGCTTCGGGAGACGAAATCACCGGCGAAGGAGCTGGGCCTGCTGGAGCCGGGTGTCAGCGACGAAGCCATCCTGGAGGCGATGCTGCAGCATCCGGTGCTGGTGAACCGGCCGATCGTGTGCAGTCCGAAGGGCGTGCGCCTGTGCCGGCCAAGCGAGGCAG
Organism: Hyphomonas sp.; assembly: GCA_041398445.1. Classification (GTDB taxonomy): domain Bacteria; phylum Pseudomonadota; class Alphaproteobacteria; order Caulobacterales; family Hyphomonadaceae; genus Hyphomonas. Next base: position 36,447 of record JAWKUR010000004.1, read on the forward strand.
TGCTGGACCTGCTGGAAACCCTGCCGCCGGGCCCGTTCTACAAGGAAGACGGCGAAATGCTGATCGACGAAAGCGGCCAGCGCGTCGGCTGAGCCTCAGTTCGGGTCGAGACGTTCGATTGGGCCGCCGGCCTCGTCCTGCAGGCGCAGTGCCTCGCGCACGCGGCCGCGCAGGACCAGCGTGTCGATATTCTCGGGGTCTGCTTCCATCGCGGCGGTCACGTCCAGCATGGCCTTGTCGGGATCACCCTTGGCGAGCCAGGCGGCGCCGCGCATCTGGTGGGCATCGCCCGAGCCCGGCACGCGCAGCAGCACACCGTCGAGATCGTCGATGGCCTCGTTGTAATTCTCCAGCAGGATATGGGCGGAGGCCCGGTCCAGCAGCAGTTCCGGCGCATCCGGGGCGATCTTCAGCGCGGCATCGAAAGCCTGCAGGGCAGCGTCCGGATCTTCGGCCTCGATCCAGGCATTCCCGGCCTGGGAGAGATAGGCCGCGCGTTGTTCCAGCGTGCCACCATCCGTTGAATTTGCTAGATTTTTCAGGCGCTCGGCGCCTTCTTCCGGATGGCCGAGGGCGATGAGGGCCAGGGCGGTACACTGGCGGGCGCCGGGGCGGTTGCCCTGATAGGTCCAGGCGAGGCCGTCCTCATAGGCCTCTTCCGGATCACTTTCGATCTTGGTGAGGCAGGCGTCCAGCCGGGCCTGTTCATCTGCGGCGATCAGGTCTCCTGCCGACTGCAACAGGGCGAGCGACATGGCAGCAGCGGCGAGAAATGGCATGGATCGGACACTCCGGAACCTGTAACAAATCCCATAGATACAATGGGATCGGCACACGCAAATGACAGTTCAGCCATCTCTGCTTTTTGTCGCCGGGCTTGGCTATAGTGCCACACAGCTGGCGCGGATCTGGCCGGGCCCTGTGGCCGGCACGGTGCGCAGCGAGGGCAAGGCGAAGGCGCTGCAGGCAGAGGGTATCGACGCCCGCGTGTGGGACGGGGAGAGCCCGCTGCACCTGCCCGATAATGCATGCGTTCTGGTGACGATCCCGCCGGATGAGCATGGCTGCCCCGTGCTACGCCATGTGCATACCGGACCGGGCCATGATCATGCCGGACTAGGCCATGACTATACCGGACCAATCCATGACTTCCCCGTGACTTATCTGTCGACCACCGGCGTCTATGGAGACCTTGGCGGCGGCTGGGCGTTCGAGTGGAGCGAGACCCGCCCGCAGAGCCGCCGCGCGAAGGCCCGCGTCCTCGCCGAGGACCAGTGGCGCGCCGCGACCGGGGGGCGGGTGAACATCGTCCGCCTGCCGGGCATCTACGGCCCCGGCCGGTCCGCCTTCGACCGGCTGCGCGACGGCACGGCGCGGCGCATCGTGAAGCCGGGACAGGTCTTCTCCCGTGTGCATGTGGACGACATCGCGGGCGGCCTTCTGGCCCTGCACCAGAATCCCGAGGCAGCCGCGCGGGCCGGGGGCGTGTTCCATCTCTGCGACGACGAACCCGCCCCGCCGCAGGACGTGATCGCCTACGCCGCGCACTTGCTGGGCATTCCCCCGCCGCCGGAAGTGGCGTTCGAGGACGCAGGCCTCAGCCCCATGGCGGCGAGTTTCTATGCCGAGTGCAAACGCGTCTCCAACGCCCGCACCAAGGCCGCCCTCAAATGGCGCCCGAAATACCCGACTTACCGCGAAGGGCTCGCGGCGATTTTGGCGGGTGAGAGCTGATCAGGTGGCGGAGGGATCCGGCGCCAGCATCCTCGCCCGTGCGGCGCGCCATTCCATCAGGCCGACCACGCACATGGCGAGGAAGATGGCGTAGAGGCCGGAAGTGAGCCACAGGCCCTTCCACGCATAGAGCGGGATGTAGATCAGGTCCGCCGCGATCCACAGCCACCAGTTGGCGATCCATTTGCGCGACAGCATGAACTGCGCGACGAGGCTGAGCGCCGTGGTGATCGCGTCCCACCCGGCCACGGTGGAATCGGTGAAGCGGTGCAGGCCGAACTGGATCGCCGCGGCGATCACGCCCACGGCCACGAGGCAGGCAAGGAACTGGGGCAGGGTGGGGTTGTGCACTGTCAGCGCAGTATGATCCTCGCCCCCGCGCAGCCAGGAATACCAGCCATAAAGCGCCAGCCCCGTATACACCACCTGCAACCCCGCATCGGCATAAAGCCCCGCGCCGATGAACAGTATAAAGAAGAACGCGTAATTCGCGATCCCGATCGGAAAATTCCAGATATTCCGCTTCACGACCAGCCAGACGCAAATGGCGCCGGTTACGAAGCCCGCGATTTCAGTCCAGGTCATGAAGGGCGTCCTTTTAAAAAGTCCGTAGATTTCTGGCGATGTTGAGGAAGAGCATCTTTGATTTTCTTGATTGCGTTTGCCAGTGAGTGGCGACTCAATCTCTTTGATAAATCAGCAAAGGGATTCAGACCACCATGACGGAACCTGTTGATCCTCCCAGCGGTGCTGCAGGTCTGCCCACACGTGTGCCAATTGTACGCGGGCGAGGTGTAACAGAGACGGAGCGTCATCTGGCGAAACTTGCAGAACAGAGTTTCTTGGATTTGTGGTGCTATCCTAATCTTTATCGCAGCCAAAAATTACGCGGTGAAGGCGACGGTAAAGAACTTTGTGATCTGCTTGTGGTGTGCGGAAAGCACATAATTATATTTAGTGAAAAGTGCATTAGTTGGTCTGCCGCCGATGTCCCTGTAGCATGGGCGAGGTGGTGCAAAAGAGCTATCAAGAATGCTGTCGATCAGTTGGCGGGGGCGGAAAGGTGGATTGCCGAATTCTCTGACCGAATCTATCTGGACAAGGATTGCACGCAGCCTTTCCCGATTTCATTTCCTGTTCCTGAAGAAAGAATCGTCCATCGAATCGTCGTTGCAAGAGGGGCTGGTGAAGCCTGTAGGAAATTCTTTAACGGCGGGACAGGGAGTTTCATAATTGACCCGTCTGTGAAGGGGCCGTGTCATTGGAGCTCAAAGGAGCGGCCTGTGCAGCCCTTTGTCGTTGGGGACATAGATCCCGATGGTGGCTTCGTTCACGTTTTGGATGATGCATCTCTCGACGTCGTTCTGGATGAACTTGATACAATATCCGACTTCGCAAATTATCTTCAAAAGAAGGAGGAGTTTATTAGGTCAGGCCTCCTTGCGCGTGCGTGTGGCGAGGAAGACTTGCTAGCGTACTACATGGTGCAAACTAAGGAAGATGGTTCGCATGTGTTCGTTCCTCAAAACGACGGGGGCGGAGCTGGCGACCAACCGATCACTATAGATTGTAGTCACTACCCGACTCTACTGAAAAATCCTCAGTACAGGGCAAAAAAGGACGCGGACCAAATTTCCTATCTTTGGGACGGCCTCATAACAAATTTTACCGAGCATATGCTGGGTGGTACCTCGCAGGTGCCAGATGGGGTGGAGTATGATCTTCGCAATAGCGAAAAGGCCATACGCTACATGGCCTTGGAGGACCGATTGCATCGACGCGCTCATGGTGTCGCAGTAGACGGAGCTATGCGACAAGGCGCTGTTGCGGATCGATTTTTCCGCGCGATGGTCAAGAGAGGGGGGCAGCAAGGTTGCGAAACAGGTTTTTTCTTTCTGACTCTAAAATATTTGGATTGGATGGAGCCCCTCGGGGGATACGAACATTATCGGCTTAAGCGTCAGGAGCTTATGACTGCGTACGCGCAAGGATTATTACTACGTTATTCCTATCTGCGGAGAGTTGTGGGCGTTGCCGTCGAGCCTCCAGCGCAAGGGGGCGGTTCGTCCGAAGACCTAATCTACATCGAGCGTGGTGAGTGGACAAAAGAATTCGAGGCTGCAGTAACTGAGCAGAGTCGGCGGCTGAATATCTTTCAGCAAGGGTTTGAGGAACGCGAGTACCGGGATCAAGAATTTCCATTTGTGGGGAGCGTGCCTGGTCAGGCGCCACCAAAGAAAAAGAAATTTACAAGAAAAGAGCGAAAAGCTCGACAAAAAAGAAGACAAAAACAGGCAGATAGAGAGCGGCGGAGGGCGCGCCGAGAGGGGGGTGAGTAGATTGAGTTGGGGTATCTAAAACACCCCCATCTTCAGTCCCGCCCCAAGCGCAGCCCCCAACTCCCGGCACTTCGCCAGGTCCGCTTCCGGGATCGTCTTCTCTGTGAGGATTTGTTCCGGGGTCTGAGCGCTGGTGTTGATGATCAGGGGCGGCTGGACCTCTCGGAGGCGCCAGCCTTTGGCGATGCGGGCGGCCTGGCGGGCGGCGCCTTCCCCGTCAGAGCCTGCGCAGATCATCAGGGCGTAGGGGCGCCCCTCGATCCGTCCGAGGACGGGATAATAGCAGCGGTCAAAGAATTCCTTCATCGCGCCGGAGAGGGCGGCGAGGTTTTCCGGCGCGGCGAAGAGATAGCCGTCTGCGGCCAGCAGGTCTTCGGCGCTCGTGTCTTCCGCGCGTTTCAGCACGGTGTCTGCCTCTTCGCTGGCGGCGGCGAAGGCGGCTCCGGCCATCTGGCGCGTGCCGCCGGTGCGGGAGTGATAAACGATCAGTAATTGGGCCATGACGCCGCGCATGTTAGTCTGCGCCGCAGGAAAGGACACCGCTTCTTTTCCGCACATAAAAAAGGAGGAACGCCATGCCCACACCGATCGAGATCCGGATTGGCGGCAAGACCTACAAGGGCAGCTACAGCACGGAGGGCCACCTGCTGACGACACGCTATCGTATGCAGGCGATGACGGATTCCGTACGCTCGAAAGCGCCCGCCATCGCCGCACGCGGCATGCTGGCCCGGCTGGTCAGGCTGGAACATGACCTGCCGGCAGAAGCGGGCTGAAGGCGCTATAGGCCGGGCGGGGCCTGTGCCTCGCGAAAAAAATGTTGCGAGATGAAACTTGACGCATGCGTCATCTTTTTTAGGGTGAGGCATGACACGTACATTTCTTGCCGCTGAAGACGTTTCAGCCTGCCGCCTGCCGCTGAAGGAAGCGGCTACCTTGCCGCCCGTTGCCTACACGGATGAGGGGATCTGGGAGCGGGAGCGAACGCGCGTTCTGGCGCGCGGCTGGCTGCCGCTGGCGCGTGTGGACCAGGTGCCGGGGGCAGGGGATTATCTCTCGGCAGACCTTGCGGGCGAACCGGTCATGGTGGTGCGCGGGGATGACGGCACGGTGCGCGTGCTGTCGCGCGTGTGCCGGCACCGCTCTGCGCTGGTGGCGGAGGGGCAGGGCTGCCGGAAGCTGTTCACCTGCCCGTATCATGCGTGGTCGTACGATACGAAGGGAAATCTTGTGCGGGCGCCGTTGATGGAGGGAGCGGAGGGTTTCGATCCTGCCGGCCTCAGCCTGCGCGAGATCCGCTCGGAAATCTGGGAAGGCTTTGTCATGGCGACGCTGGACGAGGAGGTCCCCGCCTTCGCGCCGCAGGTCAGCGGGCTGGCGGACTATTTCGCGAATTACCGGCTGGGCGATTTCCATGTCGCGCGCACGCTGGACTACAGCCATGACTGGAACTGGAAGGTGCTGGCCGAGAATTTCATGGAGGCTTACCACCATATCGCGACGCATTCGGCGACGCTGGAGCCCGGTTTCCATGCCCGCGACTCACAGGTTCCGGATACGGACCAGCCCTGGTCCATCCTGCATATGCCCGCAGCGGACAGGGAGGCGCCCCAGCCGCCTGTGCCGGGGCTGGAGGACTGGCAGCTGCGCGACCTGGTGGCGGCCATCGCGTTTCCGGGTCTGCTTCTGGCGGTGCAGGGACCGTTCGTCGCCTGGTACCAGATGGTGCCGCTGGCGCCGGGCCGGCTGGACCTGAAGATCCATCTCTGCTTTCCGCACTGGATGCAGGAGATGGAAGAGTACGGCGCAATCGTCGACGGCGCGGAAGCCTCCATGCGCGCGGTGCATGAAGAAGACATCGCCGCCAACGATCTGGTCTGGGCCGGGCTGAAAGCGCCCTTGTCGCGTGCCGGGCGCCTGTCGCCGCTGGAAAAGTCGATCTGGCAGATGAACCAGTGGTGGCTGGATCAGATGGGATTCTGATCCGGGAGCGGACCAGCGCGCCGGGTTTAGCGGGGTGGGCGGCCGCCGCCACCGCCGGGAGGCGGGCCGCCTGACATGCCGCCGCCCTGACCGCCTTGCGGCTGGCTGCGCACCGGCAGGGCACGAAGCATTTCGGCCCGTGTGAGGCGGCCGTCCTTGTCACGGTCGAACTGTTCGAATTCCATCATGAAACGCGCCCGGAACTCGTCCGCGCTGACCTTGCCATCGAGATTGACATCAAAGGCGAGATGGTTGGGCAGGGCTTCCGGATCGCCGAGGGCTGCGCCGGCCCAGTCGCCGATCGCGATGGCGGGTACGGCGCCGCTGGCGGAGCCCGGAAGGCCCTGCCATTCACGGTCGATCCCGGCGGCGAGTTCGGACTGGTCGACGATATAGTCGCGGTTCTGGTCCATCGCGGCAAACAGCAGCGCGACCGGGCGGGCAACGTTGCCGCCATCGAGGCTGAGCGTCGGGCCGCCCCGGTTGCCTCCCGGACCGCCGCCACCGGGGCCACCTTCACCGGGCGGGCCGCCGCGCGGAGGCTGGCGCGTGGTGCAGGCGGCGATCAGCATGATGCCGAGCAGGGCGGTGGTGGCAGCCAGCGCTGCCGGGCGGGGGGTGAACATGGGAGAGGCCTTCCTGCCGGTTGTTATTCCGGTTTGAACGGCCGCTCCTTTGCTTTCCGTCGGCGCTTACTGATTTGTAATGCCGGAGATTTCCGCGCAGGTCGCCAAGAGGCGGGCAATGTCCTGATCGCGGGAGAGGCGGTGGTCGCCATCCTTGATCAGGGTGAAGACGAGATCCCTGGTGCTCATCGCCTCGACAAGGCGGAAGGCGTGGCGCCAGGGCACGTCCGGGTCTTCGGCGCCCTGCAGGATGCGGACGGGGCATTCGAGGTCGATTGTCTCGTCCAGCAATTGCCAGCCGCGGCCATCCTCGATCAGCGCTTTCGTGATGGGGTAGGGCTCGCCATAGTCCGACGGGCGCAGGGTCAGGCCATCCTGCATGATCTCTTCCTGCTGGCGGGGCGTGAATTCCGGCCACATCAGCTTTTCGGTAAAGTCAGGCGCCGGGGCGATCAGCACCATGCCGGCGAGACGCTCGCGCCGGGCGAGGCCGGAGAGCAGCGCCATCCACCCGCCCATGCTGGAGCCGACGAGGACCAGCGGCCCGTCTGTCAGCGCGTCGATCGCATCCAGCGCATCCTCGCGCCACTGGGAGATGGTGCCGTCCTCGAAGGCGCCGCCTGATTCGCCATGTCCGGAATAGTCGAAGGCGAGGAAGCCGTGGCCCTGATCCTTCGCCCACTGCTCAAGGCACATGACCTTGGAGCCGGTAATGTCGGACTTGAAGCCGCACAGCCACACATAGGTAAGGTCGCTGCGGACAGGGGCGAAACGGCGGTAGGCGAGCCGTCTGCCGTGAGGAGAGATGAAATGTTCGGTTGTCATACTCTGTCCGTTCCGCCATCTCTCTCGCCTGTCAAGCGAATGGGTGGCGCGCGCCTTGGAACCTCTCCCCGATCTGACCGGCAAGACGATCCTGCAGGTCGCCCCCGAACTCTCAGCAGGCGGGGTGGAACGCACCGTACTGGAAGTGACCGAGGCCATCGTGGAGGCAGGCGGCCGGGCGCTGCTGGCCAGCCGTGGTGGTCGCCTGGAAGGCGAATTCGAGCGGCTGGGCGGCGAGCTGTTCCGCATGGACGCCAAATCCAAGAACCCGCTGGTGCTGAAGGCCAATGAAGGCAAGCTGAAGCGCATCATCCGCGGCGAGGGCGTTCACCTTGTGCATGCCCGATCCCGCGCGCCTGCGTGGAGTGCTTACGCCGCTGCGAAGGCGACGGGCGTGCCCTTCGTGACGACCTATCACGGGGCCTATTCCGGCACGTCTGGCATGAAGCTGAAATACAATTCCGTCATGGCGAAGGGGGAACTGGTGATCGCCAATTCCCGCTGGATCGCCGAGCATGTCCAGAAGGTGCACGGCCTGCCGCCGGAGCGGATCGTGACCATTCCGCGGGGTGTGGACCTTGTGGCCTTCGACCCGGCCAATGTGGCGCAGAGCCGGATCGACGCGGTGCGTGAACGCTGGGGCCTGAAGGGCGATACGCGGCTTACGCTTTTCCTGCCGGGGCGCCTGACCGAGTGGAAAGGCCAGCTGCTGGCGATTGAGGCGCTGGGCCAGCTGGCACCAGAGGAGCGCGCGGGCCTGGTGCTGGTGCTGGCCGGGGATGCGCAGGGGCGTGATGCCTATGAAGGCCGGATCTATGACACGATCCGCCATTTGCAGCTGGACGGGCAGGTGCTGGTGGTTGGCCACGAGACAGACATGGCGGCGGCCTATCTTGCCAGCGATATCGTGCTGGCCCCGTCGACCCGGCCGGAAGCCTTCGGGCGGGTGGCGGCGGAAGCCTCTGCCATGGCGCGGCCGGTGATCGTGTCGGACCATGGCGGCGGGCGCGAAACCGTGCTGGACGGGGAGACCGGCGCGCGGGTCGAGCCGGGCGATGCCGCAGCGCTGGCAGGTGCGATCCGGGCGCTGCTGGCGGTGGGCAAGACGGCCCGCGCGGGCATGGGCAAGGCCGGGCAGGCGCATGTGCGCAGCCATTTCTCCAAGCGGGGGCTTCAGATGGCAACCCTCGGCGTCTATAAGCGCCTGATCGGTTAGGGGACCCATCGAGGTAGGCATGGCAAATACCGCACGGCTCGCCAGCCCGGTGAATCCGGGGGCAAGCGCAAAGGAAGTACTGGTCATCAAGCTGAGCGCGCTCGGCGATTTCGTGCTGGCGCTGGGCGCCATGAAGGCTGTGCGGGAATTTCACCCCTCGGCCCGCATCACGCTGCTGACCACGCCGCCCTTTGAAGACTTTGCCAGCCATTGCCCGTATTTCGACCGGATCGAGACCGACGGACGCCCCGCCACGATGAAGGCGACGACGGCGCTGCTCAGCCGTATCCGCAAGCAGAAATACGACATCATCTACGATTTCCAGACATCCGGGCGCACGAAGAACTATTTCACGGCCCTCAGCCGCACGGGCAAGGCGCCGCTCTGGTCGGGCCATCATGAGAAGGCGGCCTTCTTCCATGACAATCCCGAGCGCGGGACGATGCACTCGATCGACCGGCTGGCCGAACAGCTGGCCGTCGCCGGTGTCGCGCCGGACGGGCGCTGGAACCGCCAGAACTATCCGAAGCCGGATCTCAGCTGGGTGCGCCCCAAATTGCGCGATGCGCCGCGCCTGCAACCGGCCTATTTCGGGCTGGAACAGCCCTACATGCTGCTGATCCCGGGCGCGTCGGAGCACCGGGAAGCCAAGCGCTGGCCGGTGGAGCGGTTCGCCGAACTGGCCAAACGGATCGCCGATGCAGGCGTGACCCCGGCCATTATCGGCGGCAAGGCCGAAGGCAAGATCGCTCAGGACATCCTGAAGCTGGAGAAGCGGGCGAAAAGCCTCGTCACCCGGACAGACCTGTTCCAGATCGTCACGCTGGCGGAGAAGGCGGCCTTCGTTGTCGGCAACGATACGGGGCCCATGCATATGGCGGCGATCGCCGGGGCGCCGGGCGTTGCCCTGTTCGCGACCAATGAAAGTGACCCTGATCATGCCGCCCCGCGCGGGGCCCGCTCGCCGATCATCAATTCGGCACCGACGCTCGCAGAACTGGATGTCGATGCCGTCTGGCGGTCGATTCTGGCTCTGGGTGTGCTTCCTGCTTGACCGGGAAGCCGAAATTGTCGAGTGCGCTCTGCCTTGAATATCCCCGCAACGACAGGCATATTCAGGCATCCTGCAAATAGCCACAAAGGAGACCGGCCATAGCTCGCAGACCAATGAACGAGGCGCCCCAGAAGGAAAAGGGACCGCGCACGAATGAGGAGATCCGGGCCGCAAAGGTCCTGCTGATCGACGAGAACGGTGAGAAGCAGGGCATCATGCCGCTGGCCGCCGCGCTCGATGCTGCCCGCGAAGCGGGCATGGACCTCGTCGAGGTTTCTCCGAACCAGGAAGTGCCCGTCGTCAAGATTCTCGACTATGGTAAGCTTCGCTTCGAGGAGCGGAAGAAAAAAGCCGCTGCGAAGAAGAAGCAGAAGTCTTCCGAACTCAAAGAAATCAAGATGCGCCCGAACATCGATACGCATGACTACGAGGTCAAGGCGAAGGCGATGATGCGTTTCTTCGAAGCGGGCGACAAGGTGAAGGTCACCCTGCGCTTCCGCGGCCGCGAAATGGCTCACCAGCATCTCGGCATGGAACTGCTTCAGCGCGTGAAGGAAGACTTCGACGAAACGGCGAAGGTGGAGCTGGAGCCGAAGCTCGAAGGCCGCCAGATGACCATGGTGCTGGCGCCTCGCTAAAACGGGGTAGTGAGCGCCTTTTACAGGCCGTTTATATGCCATGAAGAGCCGGCCGGGCACGCCCCGCCGGCTTTTCCCGTTTCAGGGGGCAGGGGCGGCCTGTTTTCAGGTGCATTTACAGCCGCTTTCACCCCTTGATTCCGTTCCGCTGATCCGTCATAAGCCGCCACTTCCGAGTGGTGCTGGCGAACGGCATGCCCTCCACTCATGACAGACCGGGCCGCCCGTCAGGGTGCGAGCTCCATAAAAAGGAGAATGAAATGCCGAAGATGAAGACCAAGAAGGCCGCTGCAAAGCGCTTCAAGATCACCGCATCGGGCAAGCTGAAGCATGGCGTTGCCGGCAAACGCCACCGCCTGATCAACCACAATGCGAAGTACATCCGCCAGAACCGCGGCACGTCCGTCGGCGCCAAGGCTGATGAAGCCCGCGTGAAAAAGTACCTGCCGTACGGCCTCTAAGCCGCCGTCGCTGTCTTATACCTGATCTTGAAACAAGGAGGCTCAGATGCCCCGTTCCCGCGCTAAAGTACCCGCCCACGCCCGCCACAAGAAGATTCTGAAGCAGGCCAAAGGTTTCCGTAACCGCCGCAAGAATACGTTCCGCATTGCGAACCAGTCCGTCTGGGAAGCCGGCCAGTACGCCTATGTCGGCCGTAAAGTCAAAAAGCGGAAGTTCCGTTCGCTCTGGATCCAGCGCATCAACGCCGCTGTCCGCCTGCACGACGAGAACATGAACTACTCGACCTTCATCAACGGCCTGACCAAGGCTGGCATCGAAGTCGACCGGAAAGTCATGTCCGACATCGCCATCAAGGACCCGGCAGCATTCGGCGCCCTGGTTGACCAGGCCAAAGCCGCGCTCGCTTAAGTTATAAAGACCAGACAGGAATTCCCCGATGTCGAAGTCCCCGAACTCCGTTCTGCACCCGTCCAAGAAGCCGCGTAACAAGCGCCGTAACGCGACATGGCGGGCCAATCTCGGCAAGCGCGCGAAAGTCCGCGTGTTTGGCAACACCAAGCGTGCGCGTACCGCCCGCAAAAAGGCTGCCGGCAAGTAAGCCTTTGCGAGCAACGCGCCGCCGGTGACGGCCCGTGAGGGCAGGCGCCGACCCATTCCGCGAGAAGCCCGGCCCAGTGCCGGGCTTTTCCGTTTCCGGATTTGCATGATCCCGCGAAGCGCCTAAAAAGCCCGCGGAACCAGATAAGGGGCAAGGCCTTGTCCGATATTACGACGATCGAAAAAGAAGCGCTGGCGGCAATTGCCGCGGCGGGTGACCTGGACGCGCTGGACGCGGTCCGCGTGGCGGAGCTGGGCAAGAAGGGGCGGGTTTCCGGCCTGATGGGCTCGCTGGGCAAGATGAGCCCGGAGGAGCGCAAGGAAAACGGCCCGAAGCTGAACGCGCTGAAGAACCGCGTCGATGACGCCGTGAAGGCCCGCAAGGCAGAGCTGGAAGCAGAGGCGCTGGAGAAGCAGCTCGTCAGTGAGACGCTGGACCTGACCCTGCCGCCAAGCCCCGGCCCGAAACCGGGCGCGCTGCACCCGGTGATGCAGGTGTTCGAGGAAGTGGCTGCCATTTTCGGGGACATGGGCTTCACCGTGGCCGAAGGGCCGGACGTGGAAGACGACTGGCACAATTTCACCGCGCTGAACTTCCCGGAAGGGCACCCGGCGCGCGAAACGCACGACACCTTCTTCATGAAAGCGCAGGAAGGCGACACGCCGAAAGTGCTGCGCACGCATACTTCGCCCGTCCAGATCCGCACCATGATGGATCAGAAGCCGCCGATCCGCATCATCGTGCCGGGCCGCGTGTTCCGGAACGACTGGGACGCGACGCATACGCCGATGTTCCACCAGGTCGAGGGCCTCGTCATCGAGAAGGGTACCCATATGGGGCACCTGAAAGGCTGCCTGATCGACTTCGTGCGGGCTTTCTTCGAAGTGGATAATGTGGAAGCACGCTTCCGTCCGCACTTCTTTCCGTTCACGGAGCCTTCGGCCGAGATGGACGTGAAATACACCCGCAAGGGCGAGACAATCGAGATTGGCGCCGGCGACAGCTGGATGGAGATCCTCGGCTCCGGCATGGTGCACCCGAACGTGCTGCGTAATTGCGGCATCGACCCGAACGAGTATCAGGGCTTCGCCTTCGGTATGGGCATCGACCGTCTGGCCATGCTGAAATACGGCATGCCGGACCTGCGCCCGTATTTCGAGGCGGACCCGCAATGGACCCGTCATTACGGCTTCGCGCCGTGGAGCACGCCGAGCGTGAGCGGCGGGCTGAGCTGAGGACACGCCCATGGGCACCGGTAACAAGGCTGAAATGCTGATTGCGGTCTGCGCGGTGATTACCAGCGCAATCGCGGTCTTCATTGCCTGGGACCAGGGCCGCGTCATGCGGGCCCAGCAGCATGGTGCGGTGTATCCTGTTCTGCAGGCGGATGGCTATGTTTCGGCAGACCCGCATGTGCGCGAAATCGGTGTCCGGTTCCGCAACAGCGGCGTCGGCCCGGCGCTGATCGAATCTGTCGATCTGCTGAAGGACGGCGAGAGCATGGACAGCCTCATCTCGTATCGTGATGAGCTGCAACAGGGCTATGACCTGTCCTGGACGAGCATGGTCGGCCGTGCCGTGGCGCCGGGTGAGTCGATCAATGCCTTGCGCATTTCCTGGCCCGCGGACGAGATCAGCCCCGTTCAGCAGGCTGAGACTGCCGCCAAATGGGGCGGGCTGACCATGCAGGTCTGCTATTGCTCCGTGTTCAAGCGGTGCTGGGAGGTCGATGGCCTTGCGGAGAACACGCCTGCGCGGCGGGTGAAGGCCTGTAAGCGTAGCGACAAAGACATTTTCGAGGACCTGTCCCCGGTGACGCAGGTCCAAGACGTATTAGATCCTGAACTGGAATAGACGATGAAATTCACCCTTTCCTGGCTGAGCGACCACATCGCCTCCAAGGCAACGCTGGACGAGATTCTTGCCTGCATGCTGAAGGCCGGCCTTGAGGTCGAGGAAGTGCATGATCCGCGCGAGAAGCTGAAGGCATTTACCGTCTGCAAGGTTCTCGAAGCGGAGCCGCATCCGGATGCGGACAAGCTGCGCGTGTGCAAGGTGGAAACCGTGGATGGCGTGAAGCAGATCGTCTGCGGTGCGCCGAATGCCCGCGCGGGCATGACGGCCATCTATGCGCCGCTAGGCACCTGGATTCCGGGGCTGGACTTCGCGCTGGACAAGAAACCCCGCAAGATCCGCGGCGTGGAAAGCCATGGCATGATGTGCTCCACAAGGGAGATCGAAGCGGGCGACGACCATGACGGCATCGCTGATCTGGACAATTCGATCCCGCTCGGCACGCCGGCTGCCGAGGCGCTTGGGCTGGCCGATCCCGTTATTGATTTCGAAGTGACGCCGAACCGCCCAGACTGGCTGGGCGTGCAGGGCATCGCGCGTGACCTGGCGGCGGCCGGGGCAGGGCGGTTCATCCCGAACGAGGTGAAGAAGGTCGCCGGCACGTTCGATTGCCCGGTCGAGATCCGGCTGGAGGCGCCGGAGGCGTGTCCGATGTTCGCCGGTGCACTGGTGAAGGGCGTGAAGAATGGTCCGTCACCGGAATGGATGCAGCATCGCCTGAAGGCGGTGGGTATTCAGCCGCGCTCTCTGCTGGTGGACGTGACGAACTTCATTTCGCTGGACCGTGCCCGTCCGCTTCACGCCTATGATGCGGCAAAGCTGCAGGGCGCTGTGTCGGCGCGTCTCGGCAAGGCGGGCGAGAAGCTCGTCGCCATTGATGGCAAGACGTACAATATCTCTGAAGAGATGTGCGTGATCGCGGACGAAAGCGGTGTCATCGGCCTTGGCGGCGTGATGGGCGGCGAGTCGACGGCAGTGTCTGCCGAAACGGTGGACGTGTTCATCGAAAGCGCCTGGTTCGATCCGCTGCGCACGGCGCGCACGGGCCGCGCGACCGGGATCCATTCCGATGCGCGCTACCGCTTCGAGCGCGGCGTCGATCCGCAATCCTGCCTGGATGGGCTGAACCTCGCCCTGGCGCTGATCACCGAGTTCGGCGGCGGCACCGTGTCGAAAGCCAATGTGGCGGGCATGATCCCGGCACGGGCCGACAAGGTGACGTTCTACCCGGCGGATGTGGAACGCCTGACCGGCCTGACGGTGAAAGGCACCGACATGCGCCGTATCCTGAAGGATCTGGAATTTGGCATCGAGGATGCAGGCGATGCCTGGTACCTGATGCCGCCGAGCTTCCGGTTCGACATGGAACAGTCGGCCGACATCGTGGAAGAGATTGCCCGCATGGTCGGCTTCGACCAGCTGCCGACGACCTCCCTGCCGGTTCCGGAAGGTGGCATCCGCGCCATCACCACACCGATGCAGGCGCGCGTGCGCACGGCGCGGCGTGTGCTGGCGGCGCGCGGCTATCTCGAAGCGGTGACGTGGAGCTTCATGTCTAAGGCGAATGCCGCCCTGTTCGGCAAGACGCCGGATTGCCTGACGGTCGCAAACCCTGTGGCCAGCGATCTCGACCAGATGCGTCCGTCCATCATGGGCAACCTCGCCAGCGCCGCACAGCGCGCCGCAAACCGGGGTGAGCCGGGTGCACGCTTCTTCGAGGCAGGCCCGATCTATCTGGGTGACGGGCCGGGTGACCAGCGGACCGTGGTGGCGGCGCTCGTCCGTCCGGTGGCGGAACGTCACTGGCAAGGCGCGCCGAAGCCTTACGATGCCTATGCGGCCAAGGCAGACCTCTTCGCCGTGCTGGAAGCACTGGGCCAGCCGGGTGACCGGTTCCAGGTCACCACGCCGTCCCAGCCGCACTGGCATCCGGGGCAGGCGGCTGCATTGAAACTCGGCCCGAAAGTGACGGTTGCGCATTTCGGTGCGCTGCACCCCGGCGTGCTGAAGCAGTTGGACGTGGAAGGCCCGGCCTTCGGTTTTGAGCTGAACCTCAATGCGCTGCCGGTGATGAAGGCCAAGGCGACGAAGACGAAATCCGTCCTCGAACGGTCTGACCTGACACCGATCCGCCGTGACCTTGCATTCCTTGTGGACGAGGCCGTCGCGGCGGCAGACATCGTGCGCCACGCCAAGGGCGCCGACAAGCAGCTGATCGACCAGGTGGAAGTCTTTGACGTCTACCAGGGCAAGGGCGTGCCGGATGACAAGAAGTCCGTCGCCTTCGAAGTCACCATCCAGCCGAAGGAAAAGCTGAAGGATGAGGACATCCAGGCCCTGATGGACAAGATTGTCTCTGCCGTCGCCAAGGGCTGCGGCGGTGTGCTAAGGGGATAGGCACGTCTGGGGGACAACAGCGAGGCGGACATGGTGGTGCAGCAACTGATGGTGCAGAAGGGGCTGCGCTACAGGATGTACCAGGAGCTGGTGCCTGAGGCGCGGCTCCGGGGCATTTCCTTCGCCAACATGCTGGTCGTCACGCTGGTCCTGCTGAGCTTCCTGTTCCTGGCGCTTGAGACCGAACCGGCCCTGAACAGCCAGCCGCACTGGCAGGCCGTGTTCCGGGTGTTCAACATCTTTGTCGTCGCTGCGTTTGCGGTGGAATACCTGCTGCGGGTGTTCATTGCCGGGCTCGATCCGCAATATGCCGGGATCGGCGGGCGCCTGAAATACATGACGCGGTTCTATTCGATTGCGGATCTGCTGGCCTTCCTGCCGGAACTGGTCGTGATGGCGCTGGGGCTGGGCGTGCCGTTGATCGCGCTGCGGGTGCTGCGTCTGTTCCGCCTGATCAAGATTGCCCGCTTCGTGCCGGCCTTCGACATTTTCGGGGCGGCCGTGAGACGCGCCGGGTCACAGCTCCTGACGGCGCTCGCGATGGCGCTGATGCTGGTCTATGTTTCGGCGGTGGCGCTCTATTTCATCGAAGGGGTAGGGGGAGAGCATCAGGAAAGCTTCGCCTCCATTCCGCGGGCCATCTGGTGGGCAATCGCCACGCTGACCACGGTTGGCTATGGCGATGTCTATCCGGTGACGCCACTGGGGCGCATGTTTGCTTCGGTCATCGCGGTGGCGGGCATCGGTGTCGTGGCGCTGCCGGCCGGTGTGTTCGCCAGCGCGTTTTCAGATGAGCTGCGCGAGCGTCAGGAAGCAAAGCAGGACGCCGTTGCCCATGCCTATACCGCGCAGGCGGAGCGGACGCCGGAGGGCACGGTGCCGCTGCCGGGAACATCCGGAAACCTGGAAGACTAGTCTGCCGCGGGCGGCCGGGGCCGGGTTGCGACGAACAGGGCGCCGACCCCCAGGATCGACAGGCCGATGCCCAGCGGCACCGGGCGCTTCCAGAAAGCCACTCCCATGATCAGCGCGGCGAGTGCCATGCCGCCCAGCGCCGCCGTCTTGCCCGCACGGTTCAGAGCGCCGGTTTCAACGAAAGTGCGGATGACAGGGCCGATTTTCGGGCGGGCATAAATCCATTCTGCCCAGGCCGGGTTTGAACGCGCGAAGGCCAGGGCCGCCACGATCCAGAACACGGTTGTCGGCCAGATCGGTATGAAAAGGCCGATCGCGCCGAACGCGAAGGCAATCAATCCGAGGATGCGCCAGCTCCACATGGCGCGACGATGGCGCGTGCCGTGGCGGCTGGCAAGCTGGGTTTCCCGCACCGGCCCGCCGAAAAACCCTGAATAATGTCCGATTTGTCCAATTCGCGCCCTGTTCGTGCCCCTGCGAAGATGTGTAAGAGTGTTCATGTACACAGTAGGAGAGGGTTCATGACGCACTTCATCCCGGGCCAGGGGGGATACGGTAAGGCAATGCTGATGGCGTTGCTTCTGGGTGTTCTCGCGGCTTGTGGAGGGGGCGGCAAGACCGACCGCTCCGGTACGAAAGGTGATGGCGAAGGGACGGTGGTGCAGCTGTCGCCCGCAGACAGCGTGGCCGCCCGCCAGCGCGAAAAGCGGCGTCAGGCCGCTGTCGACGCACGCGAACAGGACTTCACCTATTTCCGCTACCGGATCGACACCAGCGGGGACGAGCCGCTGGCCTGCTTCGTTTTCTCCGCTGCACTGGACCCTGAAGCGGACTATTCGCCCTATGTGGAATTCCGCCCGGCCTTCAAGCCGGCGCTGAGCGTTGAGGGACGTGAACTCTGCGTAGGCGGTCTCTCTTTCGGCACGGAGCGGACAGCGACTCTTCTCTCCGGCCTGCCGGCTGCCGATGGCCGGACGCTGAAGAACCAGGAAGACGTTCCGATCGATTTCGCTGACCGGCCGCCCTATGTCGGCTTCAAAGGCACGGGCGTGATCCTGCCGCGTGAGAATGCCGACGGCCTGCCGATCGAAACGGTGAATGTCGACAAGATCGAAGTGACGGTGTCGCGCATCAACGACCGCGCGCTGGCCTTCAAGCGCATCAGCGAAGGCACGACCACGGCGCAGGGCCGCTATTCCTGGACCTGGGGCGAGGACGACCCGGATGATGTGCAGGAAGAATTGTTCAAGGGCACGGTGAACGTCGCGCGTGAACAGAACGCGCCGGTCATCACCGTCTTCCCGCTGGAAGCGGCCATCGGCACGCTGAAGCCGGGCGCTTATTTCGTGACCGTGAAGGACGCTGACGATATCGGCGAAGCGGTCGGCCCGGCAGCATCGACCAGCCGCTGGATCATGCTGACCGATCTGGCCATCACGGCCTATGAGGGCGGCAGCGGTCTCGACATCACACTGCGCTCCCTGAAGGACGGCCGCCCGGTCTCCGACACGACGGTGCAACTTGTTGCGCGCAACAATGACATCCTGTCCGAAGCCCGCTCCGACCAGCAGGGCCGTGTTGTCTTCCCGGCGGAGCTGACCAATGGCCAAGGGAATATGGCCCCGAAACTCGTGCTGGCCCTTACCGCCAAGGGTGAACTGGCCGCACTGGATCTGAGCCGTGCTCCGGTGGACCTGTCGGAAGAGGATATCGGCGGGCGCCGCATGCCGGGTCTCGTCGATGCCTATCTGTATACGGATCGTGGTATCTATCGCCCTGGCGAGACCGTGAAGCTGACCGCCATGCTGCGTGATGCGACCGGCAAGGCCGTGAGCGACCGCGCAGGCAGCCTGGTGCTCTATCGCCCGAACGGGCTGGTCTCGAAGAAAGTCCGGTTCGAAGGTTCTGAGGCGGCTGCCGTGCAGAGCGATTTCGAACTGCCGAAGGGCGCCTCGCGCGGTGAATGGCGTGTGGAAGCCCAGATTGACGGCCTGTCGGGTGCTTCCGGCACGGTCCGTTTCTCGGTTGAGGATTTCGTGCCGCAGCGGATTGCGGTGGACCTCGCCGCCGATGCGGAGACGCCGGTCAAGCTGGGCGGGACGCGGGACGTGGAAGTGTCTTCGCGCTTCCTCTATGGCGCACCGGGCGCTGGCCTGACCGTGAAGGCCGAGGCTCGTGTCGAGCGTCAGCCAAATCCGTTCCCGGCCTTTGAAGGCTTCCGCTTCGGCCGTCATGATACAACGTTCCAGGAACGCATCCTTGAATTCGACGATGTGACCACCGATGGTGCGGGCAATGCCGTGATCCGGCTGCAGCCGGGCAATGCTGGCAGCAATGCCGGCGTTCCGCTGCGCCTCAACACGGTCGTTTCCGTGCTGGAGCCGGGCGGGCGTGCTGTCTCGGAAAGCGTGCGCGTGCCTTACCGGCCTGAGGACCTCTATCTCGGCCTGAAGCCCGGCTTCGATTATTCGGTCGAGCAGGGCGGGGACGCGACCTATCAGGTCGTCGCCATGGATGCCGATGGCGATGCCGTTGCCCAGGACCTGAAATGGAAAGTGCTGGCAATCGACTGGCACTATGACTGGTATTATGACGGCGACAGCTGGCGCTGGCGCCGGTCGCGCACCGTGACCAAGGTGAACGAAGGCGTGCTGAGCACGCCGGATGGCGGCACGGGCGAGATTACCGTGTCCGGTCTCGACTGGGGCAGCCATGAACTGGTCGTCGAAACGGCCGGATCAGAGGCCAGCACCACGGCCAGCGATGATTTCTATGTCGGCTGGGGCGGCTATGTCTCGGAAGATGGCGTCGAGGCACCGGACCGCGTGAAGGTCACCGGCCCGGCCAAGGCGCCGGCCTCCGGCCAGACTGCCGAGATCACCATCGTGCCGCCTTATGACGGGCAGGCCCAGGTCGTGGTCGCCACGGACAAGGTGATCTCTGTGCAGAACATTGCGGTTACCGAAGGCGGCACGCAAGTGACGTTGCCGGTGAACGATGAATGGGGCGATGGCGCCTATGTCATGGTCTCCGTCTATACCGAGCGTGACCCGGTTCTGCGGGCGAAGCCTCGCCGTGCTGTGGGCGTCACCTATGTGCCGCTCAACATGGAGGCGCGTACGTTCGACATGTCGATCACGGCCCCGACTGTGGCGCGTCCACGCGGCGAGCAGGTGATCGAGGTGAATGTTGGCGAAGGCCCGCGCGAGCCGGTCTACCTGACGCTGGCCGCCGTGGATGAAGGCATCCTGCGCCTGACCAAGTTCAAGAGTCCGGACCCGGTGTCGTACTATTACGGCAAGAAGGCCCTCGGCGTGGAGCTGTACGACGATTATGGCCGCCTGCTCGATCCGAACATGGGGCTTCCGGCGGAAGTCCGCACCGGGGGTGACCAGCTGGGCGGCGAAGGCCTCTCCGTGGTGCCGGTCAAATCGGTGGCGCTGTTCTCCGGCCTCGTCGATGTCGGCCGGTCCGGCAAGGCGAAGGTCCGCTTCGATGTGCCGGAGTTCAATGGCGAGTTGCGCCTGATGGCGGTGGCCTGGTCGAAGACCGGGCTGGGCTCGGCCGTTTCCACCATGACTGTGCGCGATGAAGCGCCGGCCGACCTGATCATGCCGCGCTTCCTGGCGCCGGGCGACGAGGCTGTCCTTACTGCCAGCGTCGACAATGTGGAACTGGCGGATGGCGAGTTCTCGGCCTTGGTAGGTGCGAGCAAGGGCGTGACCATTGCCGACGGCAAGCTGACCCGCACGCTGAAAACCGGTGAACGGACGGACCTGCCTGTGCGTGTGACGGCTGAGGATGAAGGCATCTCGACTGTCCGCCTCGATGTGGCAGGCCCCGGCAAGTACGCCGTGGACAGGACCTATCAGATCCAGACCCGTTCGCCTTACCTGCCGGTGACACGCGTCACGTCGAAGCTGATGCAGCCGGGGGATTCCTTCTCGGTGGACGAAAGCCTGCTGACGGATCTCGTGCAGGGCTCGGGCTTCGTCTCGGTCGGTTTCTCGTCCATCCCGGTGGATGCGGGAACGCTCTATGCCTCGCTGGATCGCTATCCCTATGGCTGTACCGAACAGACGACGAGCCGCGCCATGCCGCTGCTCTACTCCGAACAGCTGGTGGCCATGGGTGCGAAAGACGCCAATGACGACCCGAAAATGAAGGTGCAGGTGGCGGTCAATACGCTGCTGAACCGTCAGAGTGCGGATGGGGCCTTTGGCCTCTGGCGCGAAGGCGACGGCTATGCCTCGCCCTGGCTCGGTGCCTATGCGACGGACTTCATCTATCGCGCCAAGGAAGCCGGCTATGCCGTGCCGGACGAGGCGCTGGACCGGGCCTATGGGGCCCTCCGCCAAATCGCGACGGGCGATGCCTGGCGGGTCTATGGCTATGACACCGATGTCTATGAGAGCCGTTATTCCAACGACACGGTCGACCAGATGATGAAACGGTCCTCGGCCTATGCGCTCTATGTGCTGGCCAAGGCCGGGAAGGCGGACATTTCCCGCCTGCGTTACCTGCATGACCGTGAGCTGAAGTCGATCGACAGCCCGCTGGCGCGTGCCCATCTCGGTGCCGCTCTGGCGCAGCTGGGTGACAAGGCGCGTGCCTCTTCGGCCTTCAAGGCGGCGGAAGATGCGCTCGGCTACAACAATACCGGCGACTACTACCAGACGCCGCTGCGCGACATGGCCGGGGTGCTGGCACTGGCGGCAGAGGCCGGACAGGCTGGAACGCTGGAACGCCTGACCGAGAAGCTCGGCAATGAAACGCCGGATCCGGGCCGCCTGACCACGCAGGAGAAATCCTTCCTCCTGCAGGCGGTGAATGATCTTGGTGCGGGTGCGGAAGGCTTCCGTCTCAAGGTCGAGGGCATCGGCCGCGGCAATGACAATGACCGCCAGTATGCCCTGACCGAAGAGCAGGCCCGCAAGGGTGTGAACTTCACGTTGGAGGGCAAGGCGCCGATGTTCCGCACGGTGCTGGTGTCCGGTGCGCCGACCAGCGCGCCACCTGTGGCTGCGTCCAAACTGAAGGTCGACAAGGCCTTCTACACGCTAACCGGCGGCCGGGTGGATCTGGGCCGCGTCACCCAGGGGGATCAGCTGGTCGTGAAGCTGACTGTCTCCCCTGAAGAGCGCCGCCTGAACCCGGTGATCGTGGCAGACCTGCTGCCTGCAGGTTTCGAGATCGAGACGGTGCTGCGCCCGGCCGACGGACGCCAGGAATATGGCCCCTCCGGTGCATTTGCCTTCCTGGGCGATCTGGCCTCTGTCCAGACGGCTCAGGCGCAGGATGACCGCTACGTCGCCGCTGTCGATGTCTATTCGAACTCGGTGACCATGGCCTATGTCGTCCGCGCGGTGACACCGGGTGACTTCGCCATTCCGGGCGTCGTGGCCGAGGACATGTACCGCCCGGCCGTGTTTGCCCGCTCAAAGGCAGGCCGTGTGACCATCGCTCCGGTGCAGGCCGGTGCGGAGGGGGGCAAATAAGGCCATGCTGACGGCGCGCCGGATCTTCATCGGCCTCTTCGCGCTGTTCCTTGTCGTGGCCGTTACCGACCGGCTGTTTCCCCCGCCGCTGGAAAGGGCGGGGGGGCTGTCCGCCCTCGTCACGGACCGGGAAGGCAAGCCGCTGCGTGCCTTCGCGACGCCGGACGGGCGCTGGCGCTTCGCCGGGGATCTCGACAAGATCGACCCGGAATTCGTCGATGCGCTGATCCGCGTTGAAGACAAAAGGTTCTATCAGCACCGCGGCACGGATTGGGCTGGCCTCAGCCGGGCACTGATCGATTCCGTGATGGCGAGGCGGGTTGTCTCCGGCGGCTCGACACTGACCATGCAGACGGCGCGCATGCTGGAGCCGCGCCCGCGCAATATCGGCTCCAAACTGGTGGAAATCGCCCGGGCCTGGCAGCTGGAACGGCGCCTGACCAAGGACGAGATCCTCTCGCTTTACCTGTCGCTGACGCCCTATGGCGGAAACCTCGAAGGGGTTCGCGCGGCCAGCTGGAGCTATTTCGGGCACGAGGCAGATAAGCTGTCGAAGGACGAGATCGCCCTGCTGATCGCCCTGCCGCAATCGCCAGAGGCGCGGCGGCCGGACAGGCATCCTGAAAATGCGGAACGCGCCCGCAATTGGGTGGCCGAAAAACTGAGCCGTTATGACGTCTTCACCGAAGGCGATGTCGAGGATGTCGCCACCCTGTCCGTGCCCGGACGGCGGCGGGACTTTCCGGACCGCGCCTGGCACGGCACGGCCAAGGCACTGGCGGAAGGCCCGCGCGAGGATGTGCGCTCCACGCTGGATGCCGGCCTGCAGGCGGAGGTCGAGCGCATCGCCCTGACGCGCGCCGAAGCCGAAGGCGAGGATGTGCAGGTTTCGGTTCTGGTCGTGCATGTGCCGACGCGGGCTGTGCGGGCAGTTGCGGGGTCTGCCTCCCGCGACAGGCCCGGCGGTTGGCTGGACCTGACGGCGCAGGCCCGCTCACCCGGCTCCACGCTGAAACCCTTCATCTATGCCATGGCCTTCGATGATGGCACGGCGGCGCCGGATACGCGCGTGGCCGACCTGCCGACGCGCTTTGCTTCCTATCAGCCGGAAAACTTCGACCGCATGTTCCGCGGCGATGTCCGGGTGTCGGATGCGTTGCAGCATTCCCTGAACATTCCGGCCGTGGCCATGCTGGACCGGGTGGGGCCGGAGCGTTTCGCGGCGCAGCTGGCGCTCGCCGGGGCGCGTCCGCGTATCTCCGGCGGGGCAGACCATGAAGCGGGGCTGGCCATCGCACTTGGCGGGGCAGGGCTGACGGCGCGGGAGCTGGCCGTGCTCTATGCCGCGCTTGGCGATGAGGGCGTTGCCAAGCCGCTCGTCTGGCGGGCGGACGAGGAAGCGGCGAGCTATGAGGCCACCGGCAAGCGCCTTGTCAGCGGCGAAAGCGCGGACGAAGTACTCGACATCCTGCGCAAGGCCCCGACACCGGAAGGCCGCATGCCAGGATCGCTGACGGCACACGCCCCTCAGATCGCCTTCAAGACCGGTACCTCCTATGGCTTTCGCGATGCCTGGGCGGCGGGCGTGTCGGGCCAGCATGTGATCATTGTCTGGGTCGGGCGGGCGGATGGTGCGCCGCGCGCGGGCAAGACCGGGTACGACACGGCGCTGCCGATCCTGTTCGAAGTGGCTGACCGCGTCTCCCAGCACCTTCAGGACGAGGGTGAGGCCACCATGCGCCTGACCAATGAGAAACGCCTGCTGCGCTCGCAAGGGGCGATGAAGTCCCTGGAAGCTGCCGGGCCGCCGCAGATCCTGTTCCCGCCAGCCTCTTCGGAACTCTGGGCCGGGCCGGTCAATGGCCGCTCGGCGCGCGGCTTTGTCCTGGCCGGGCGGGGGGAAGGGCGGCTCAGCTGGTATATCGATGGCCGGCCTTGCGAAACCGACGATGCCGGGGCGCCGGTCTGGAAGCCGGAAAAGCCGGGCTTCTACACGGTGACTGCAGTGGATGCTGCAGGACGCGCCAGCCGCGTACGTGTCCGTGTTCTGACCGGGCCTGCCTGAAAACACGGCAACGCCACATTTGTGCCGCCGTCGGACAACACGCGGGCAACACATTCCCGTTAGGACTGTGTTTACAGGGTTACGAACCGGCGGTCATTTCCCATATCAGGCGGGAAGGGCCGGAGGCGATTCCAGCCCGGATAAAAGAGTGAAGTAAGATGCGTACCCGTTCTCCTCAAACCGTGGCCCTCGCGGCCGGCCTTGCCGCCATGGCGCTTGGTTTCTTTTCGAGCGCCGGGGCACAGGACCAGGTCTCCAGCCCGGATGCGAAACGCCTGTCCACGGCCGTGTTTGCCGGTGGCTGTTTCTGGTGTGTCGAAGCGGACTTCGACAAGGTGGACGGCGTCGTCTCGACCGTGTCCGGCTATACGGGCGGCACGGTGGCGAATCCGACCTACAAGCAGGTCTCGCACGAGAACACGGGCCATTATGAGGCCGTCAAAGTCACTTATGATCCGGACAAGGTCAGCTATGCCGACCTCGTGGACTATTACTTCCACCATATCGATCCGACGGATGCGGCCGGACAGTTCTGCGACAAGGGCGAGAGCTATCGCTCCGCCGTCTTCGTCACGGATGCCGACCAGCGCGAAGTCGCCGAAACGGAAGTCGAGATGATCGACAATTCCGGCGTTCTCGGAACGCCCGTGGTGACGCAGATCCTGGATGCCAGCACCTTCTGGCCGGCTGAGGATTACCACCAGGACTATTACAAGAAGAACCCGCTTAAATACCGCTACTACCGCACGGCCTGTGGCCGCGATGCGCGGGTGAAGAAGGTCTGGGCGGACGCTTCAACCGGTCACTGATCCGGATTGTCCTTTTTGGCCGGGCAGGGCGGCGGCGGGAATTCCGTCTGGCCGTCGAACCGGGCTTCCCAGGCCGCGTCATGTTCCTGCGGATGATAGCCGGACGCCACGTATAGTACGAAAGTGCGTGACAGCGGGCAGCCATTGCTGCGCTTTCCGAGCGGAACAGAGATCTCACCGGCTGGCTCGAACGTTTCGAACTCGCTTCGCAGCATCGGCCGCATGCCGGGATGGATGGACGCGACGAGGACGCGCTGGTCCAGCGGCGGCACCAGAGGCTGGGCTTCGGAGAAGCTTTTCGGAACACCATAGCGGCGCCAGGAAAGCAGGGGCAGCTGCCGGTCGTGCCCGTAATAGTCCAGTCCGTGCCAGGCTTCGCGCTCGTCCACCAGAACCGCCGTCGCACCGACCGACTGGGCAATTCCGAACACGTCTTTGGCGGCCTGGTCCCAGCCGCGCGTGCGCTTGAGCGCATTGTCGAGGCCGAGCGAGGTGGAAGACTGCAGCGGCAACAGTGAGATGACCGCAAAGCTGAGCGCCAGAACGCCATGCAGGCCGATGCTGAACCAGAGCAGGCCGGAGGGGCGGTATTTCACCAGAACCGCGATCAACAGCAGGCCGCCGCCGACCAGCAGGCCAAGCACGAGGCGGACCCATATGGAGACATCCGGCACGAACTGAAGGGCGAGGAATGTGAGACCGGCCACCACGAACCACAGCGTGCGGTTGGCGCGCGCCCGTACCAGCCAGGCAGCGACGAGGACGCTGGCGGCAGGGTAGGCTGTGGCCGCCCAGTTCGCATTGGCCCGCGAGAGCACGGCTTGCCCGAGAATGATGACCAGGACCGGCAGGATGAAACATAGCAGCCAGCGGTCTCGTCCCATCAGCGAGGCATCCTGAGAGCGGATCAGGAACAGGCCGAACAGCAGCGCCAGGAAGCTGACCGGGCCGAACACGCCCAGCTGGTCGACCAGGAAGGTCAGCGCGTTTTCCGGATGGATGAGGTCTCCGCCCAGATTGGCATTGTCGACCGTGTGGCTGACGGTTTCGAAATTGTGAGCGGCGTTCCAGGCCATGTGCGGGGCAAACACGGCGCTGGCGACGGCAAGCACGACAAGCCCGTTCCAGGAAAGCAGGGCCCGGCGCGTGTCACGGTCGATCAGCAACGTCAGGACGGTGCCGATCAGGAAGTAGATCATCGCATATTTCGACAACAGGCCTGCGCCGATGGCGAGGCCCAGCCCGGCGGCACTGACCCGGTGGCCAATACCTGACCGGAGGCGCCAGAAGCAATAGAGCCCGGCGCACCAGAAAGGCATCAGTACGCCATCCGTCGAAATCACGGCAGAGGAGAGGATTACGGCCGGCATCAGGGCATAGCCGAGCGCCGCCAGCATACCGGTGCGGCCGTCATACATGTCCCGGCCCAGGAAGAAGAGGAAGACGGCACCGGCGGTGTGCAGGAAAGGGGCGGGCAGGCGCACGGCCCATTCCGCATTGCCCAGAACCGATGTCACGGCATGGATCACCCAGGCAATCATGGGAGGCTTGGAATAGTAGCCCCAGTCCAGCGTCTTGCCCCAGCGCCAGTACTGGGCCTCATCGGCGTAGAGGTTCAGCGGTGACACTGTCAGCAGCAGAACCCGCAGAGCGAGGAGAATCGCAAGCGCCAGAAACGTGATGCGCCGCCAGTCTTGAGACGATTCGCCGGGAGATACGGTCATGGATCCAGGGCCTTTCCGGTACAGGCCCAGTTTATGCGACGTGAAAGTGACAGAATATACCTCGAAACGCACGTTTTTGGGCGAGGTATTTCTAACGACCGTGTCATTTTTGCATCGCAGCACAAGCATCGACACAAATTCGAAGATCATGTGTCGAACCTTCAAGTTCTTGTCACTAATCTGTCATGCGGGGACGTTAATCGCTCTCCAAACCGGACGACGTGCAAGGGCGCCGCCCGGGGCTCTCTCGGACAGGGGAAAATCATGATCAACTGGAATACATTCGCACGCGGTGCGGCCGTATCGGCCATCGCACTCACGGCGGCTGGCGTTGCATCGGCACAGGTCACCACCTCGTCGATCCGCGGTACGGTCGCTGACGAGAACGGCTCGCCGGTTTCCGGCGCCACCGTCACCATCCTTCACGAACCGACCGGCTCGGTCTCCGTGACCACCACCAATGCTTCTGGCCAGTTCGCCAGCCAGAACCTGCGCGTCGGCGGCCCGTACAGCGTCACCATCACGGGTGAAGGCTTCGTTCCGGCCCGCGCTGACAACGTCTACGCCAACCTCGGTGAAGCCACGAGCCTTAACCTGGCCGTGACCTCTTCGAGCGAAGACACTGCCCGCATGGAAACGGTCGTCATCACCGGTTCCGCTCTGCAGGTCGCTCAGGTCGCAACCGGCCCGTCTTCGACCTTCAACATCGCGACGCTGGAAAATGCTCCGGCGATGAACCGCGATATCAAGGACATCGTCCGTCTCGACCCGCGCGTCTATGTCGACGAAGCCTTCAACGACTCGATCAACTGTGCCGGTGCAAACCCGCGCTACAACTCGCTGACTGTCGACGGCGTCCGCCTGAACGACAATTTCGGCCTGAACTCCAACGGTTACCCGACCGAGCGCATTCCGTTCTCCTACGACGCCATCGAGCAGGTGTCGGTTGAACTCGCGCCGTTCGACGTGAACTATGGTTCGTTCACCGCTTGTAACATCAACGCTGTTACGAAAACCGGCTCCAACGAATTCCACGGCGGCCTGTTCTTCGACTACACCGACGACTCGCTGACCGGCGACGAGACCGATGGCGTCAAGCGCGACCTCGGCAGCTTCGAAGAGAAGCGTTACGGCATCAATGTCGGCGGCCCGATCATCAAGGACAAACTGTTCTTCTTCGCGGCCTATGAAAAATTCGAAGGTGCAAACATCTTCGGTTACACTGCGAACGATGTCGGTCTTTCCGATGCCCTTTACCAGAGCATCATCGACTATGCAGTCAGCGAATACGGCTACACGCCGGGCGGTCTGCCGACCTCCCTGGCTGTCGAAGACGAGAAATTCTTCGGCAAGCTGGACTGGAACATCAACGACAATCACCGCGCTGAGTTCACGTACACCTATAATGACGGTGCCAACTACTCGCCGTCCGATTCCGGTTCGACCCGCCTCGCCGATGGTAACCACTACTATGAGCGTGGCGCCAAGCTCCAGAACTACACGGGTGCATTGTACTCCGACTGGACGCCGAACTTCTCGACCGAGCTGCGCGCGTCCTATGTTGACCTTCAGAACCGTCAGATTCCGGTTTGGGGCACCAACAACTGGGGTGAAGTCCAGATCAGCGTTCCGCAGGACCTCGGTTCTGGCACGACCACCCTCTACCTGGGTGCCGACGACAGCCGTCAGGCTAACCAGCTGAGCTACGAGCTGTGGAACTACAAGGCCGCCGCAAACTACACGATGGGCGACCATCTGTTCACGGCTGGTGTTGAGCGCGAAGAATTCTCCGTGTTCAACCTGTTCGTTCAGCAGGCGATCGGTGAATGGCGCTTCTACAGCCTGGACGCCTTCTACAATGGCGACGTCGATTACTTCCAGTACACGAACTCTGCCGGCACGAACGATGTGAACGATGCCGCTGCTGATTTCGGCTATGAAATCAACACCATCTACATCCAGGACAAGTGGCAGGTCACCGACAAGCTCGATGTGACTGCGGGTCTTCGCTATGACTACTACACGTCGAGCGACAAGCCGCGTTACAATGCCGGCTTCGAGGCTGATTATGGCTTCCGCAATGACGAGAACATGGATGGCCGTGACCTGCTGCAGCCGCGCTTCGGCTTCAACTATGAGTATGCTGATAATCTCAGCTTCCATGGTGGCTTCGGTCTGTTCTCGGGCGGTAACCCGAACGTCTGGATTTCGAACAACTATTCGAACAACGGCGTGACGCTGAACGATTACTACGCTCCGTCGGGCACCAACCTGGCCGACTACACCTATTCCGACACCGGCATGCCGTTCTTCGATGTTCCGGATGAGGCGCTCGACTACATCGCAAACGCGACGGGCCGTGGCGGCGTGAACGCCCTCGACCCGAACTTCGAACTCCCGTCGGAATGGAAGTTTGCCTTCGGTGCAGTGGCTGATGTCGACACGGGTCTGCCGATCCTCGGCAACGACCTGCGCGTCATGGCTGACATCCTGTACTCGAAAACGAACGAGGCTGCTCAGATCGTTCCGCTCAGCTACGTCCAGACTGGTACGGCACCGGATGGCCGTCCGCTTTACGGCGGCTCCACCAGTGACTTCCTGCTGACCAATGCAGACGAGAAGGGCAGCGCCCTGGTTCTCTCGCTCGGCCTGTCCCAGCAGTACGACAACGGTATCGATTGGGCCCTTGGCTATGCTTACACGGATGCCAAAGACACCAACCCGATGACGTCGTCGGTCGCCTATTCGAACTTCTCGAACTATGCGACGTATGACCCGGTGAACCCGAGCCTCGGTACGTCGGACTATGAAGTGGCACACCGCTTCACGCTGCAGTTCAACTACGCGAAAGAGTACATCAAGGACCTGGAGACCCGCGTCTCCCTGTTCGGCACGGCGAACGAAGGTGCACCGTACAGCTACACGCTGGCCTACGGCAGCACGATCGAGTCGGCGTTCCGCAACAGCCGCCAGCTGGCCTACATCCCGACCGGTATTGCTGATCCGCTCATCGCGGCAAGCTCCAACCAGGATGCCGTGGCTGCTCTGGTCAACTTCATTGAAAACAATGATGACCTGCGCAACGCACGTGGCAGCATCTTCACCCGCAACGATGCGGCTGATGACTGGTGGACGAAGTTCGACCTGAAGCTCTCGCAAGAGCTGCCGGGCTTCCGCAAGCAGGACCGCACCGAAGCATGGATCACCATCGAGAACGTCGGCAACCTGCTGAACTCTGACTGGGGTATCCTGCGTGAGCACGGCTTCCCGGGCGATGCTGAGCTGTACAGCGCGAACATCGTGAACGGCCAGTACGAGATCACCAGCTTCAATGGCGATGCCGACAGCGACTCCATCGTGGTCAGCCCGTCGCTGTGGCAGGTCCACTTCGGTATCAAGTACAAGTTCTAAGCCTTACGGCCTGAACGACATGTAATCGGGAAGGGCGGCCTCCATGTGGGGCCGCCCTTTTCCTTTGGCGAGAGCTGTGGCATGGCGCGCGCGATGAGCGACAACAAACCTTTCCTTCCGCCCGAATGGGCTCCGCAGGCTGCCCTCTGGTGTGGCTGGCCGCATCTTGCTGATGAATGGGGCGGGAGCCTTGAGGGGCCGCGCTCCCAGATTGCCGGTTTCATCCGGGTAGCAGCCGGCTTCGTCCCGGTCCGCGTGGCGGCGGGGTCGGCTGAGGCCTTTGCAACTGCGACGGCGGCTGTTGGCGATGTGGCGCAGGTTGTGGAAGTTCCGGCTGGCGACATCTGGCTCCGCGATACCGGCCCCATCGTGACGGGGCAGGGCGGGGCGCGCGTGGGGCAGGCGTTCCGCTTCAATGGCTGGGGCGGCAAATACCTGATGCCAGGCGACACAGAGACGGCTGGCGCCATTGCGGCCCATGAGTCCCTGCAGGCCACTCAGCATGAGATCGTGCTGGAGGGCGGCGCCATCGACGCAGACGGTACGGGCCGCCTGCTGACCACGCGCCAGTGCCTGCTGAACCCGAACCGCAACCCGGACCTGATGGCCGATGAGATTGAGGCGCGCATCTGCGAGGCACTGGGCATCGACGAGATGATCTGGCTGGGCGATGGCCTGTTGAACGATCATACCGACGGGCATGTCGACAATATCGCCCGCTTTATCGGGCCGGGGCATGCCCTCTGCCAGATGCCGTCGGGCGAGGACGATCCAAACACGGAAACCCTGCTGGAAATCGAGGCCACACTGCGCAAGGCAGGGCTGGACGTGACGACCATTCCGTCGCCGGGCCTGATCCGCGGTGAGGATGGTGAGCCTATTCCGGCAAGCCATATGAACTTCACCATCACAAATGGGGCGGTCCTGGTGCCTGTGTACGAGGATCACTACAGTCTCGTCGCCCTGTCGGAAATGCGCGTGCTGTTCCCCGGGCGCAAGATCGTCGGCCTTCCGGCTGGACATATCCTGGGTGGCGGCGGAAGCTTCCACTGCATGACCCGCGAAATTCCCGCCTGATCCGGAGGAACCGAAGATGAGCCGTACAATCACCCTGGCCGGTATCCAGTTCACGCCGAGCGATGACATGCAGGCCAATATCGACCGCGTGGCCGGTTTCGTCCGTGAGGCCGCCGCGCAGGGCGCCGATGTCGTGCTGCCGCCGGAACTCTTCTGCGGCTATTATTTCTGCAAGACGCAGGAAGAGCATCATTTCGAGCGGGCCCTGCCATGGCCGGACCATCCGGCTATAGTGCAGCTTTCCGAACTGGCGGCTGAGCTGGGCGTCGTGATCCCGGTCTCCATCTATGAGAAGGACGGCCCGCACTATTACAATTCGCTGGTGATGATCGATGCCGATGGCACGCCGTTGGGTGTCTATCGCAAGAGCCATATTCCGGATGGCCCCGGCTATCAGGAGAAGTATTACTTCCGGCCGGGCGATACGGGCTTCCGCACCTGGCAGACAATGAAGGGCAATATCGGCGTCGGCATCTGCTGGGACCAGTGGTTCCCGGAGGCAGCGCGTGCCATGGCGCTGATGGGCGCGGATGTGCTGCTCTACCCCACGGCTATTGGTGCCGAGCCGCATGATGCGAGCCTCGACACGGCAGCGCGCTGGCGCCGCGTGATGCAGGGTCATTCGGTGGCGAACGTCATGCCCGTGGTGGCTGCCAACCGCGTAGGGAACGAAGAAGGGCAGGTCTTCTACGGCACCAGCTTCATCACCGATCATGTCGGCGAAGTGGTCACCGATTTCGGGCGCAGCGAGGAAGGCGTCCTGCTGGCCAGCTTCGATCTCGATGTTATCGACCGTGACCGGGCGGCCTGGGGCTTCTTCCGCGACCGCCGTACGGACCTGTACGACATTCTTGTCTGAGCTGGCTTGTTTGAGTTGGCTTTGTTTGATCCGGGCCCGCCCGGTGTAGCCTAGTTGCTGCCGGGTACGCCGCGAGACTGGCGCTGCTCATCCGGGAAGGGGGAGGAGCGGTCGGCGCGTTCCGGTTTCGGCTTCGGTGCCTTTAGCGACGCGATCACGATCACGTCGCTTGTCTCTTCGACATAATGGTCAGCGAGTTCGGCGATAACCGTTTCGAATTCTTCCGGGCTGACCCGGCGATCGAGATTCGGGTCGAAGCGGACGGGATTGGCCAGTGTGTCATCCCGCGTCGGCAGGCTTTCGGCCCAGCTGATCTGCTCGAAGGCCGTCAGATAACCGTCGCCATTCGTGTCTGCCTTCTGGAAGGCGGCTTCCGTTCCTGCACGCAGTTCCTCGCGGGTGATCCGTCCATCGCCATTCGTGTCGAAGCTTAGGAACAGGCCGCCGCCGGCCACCAGCCTGTCGGGCGTGCCGTTGGGGCCGCGTGCCTCGGGTTTGGTAAATCCCTGACCGGGCAAGCGCACGATATCGTCGTCTGCGCCCTGCGCCATGGCGGGCGCTGCGGCAGACATGAAAAGGGCGCAGGCGAGGGCAATCGGGCGCAGAACCATGGGATTCACTCCGCAAACAGGGGGGTAGACTATGCGAGTGTTGTGTTTTTGCAACATGTGGATTCAGTTATCTTGCGCCAACTCCGACCGCGCATTAGCACTCCGTTAACGCGCCCTTAACGGTCGGGGGGCAATTCGTTAACCGTTTCGTCGGCCGTTATCGCGGTCGATTCGGGCTTTTGGATGACACGCCATGGCACTTACAGCGGATCAGGTTCCGATCATTATGGCCGCCGGCGCGGCGGCGCTTGGCCTCGCCGCGCTGCTCTGGGCGCTGCGGGTGTCGGACGGCGCACGCGGTGCGGCTCGCAAGTATCGCGACCGCTCGGCAGAGCTGGAAACGACGCTCGCCGCCCACCGCTCCATCCTCGGGGCGCATCCCGGCGTGATCCTCGTCTGGCAGGGCGAGGCGCTGGAAGCCGAAGGCGACGAGATCATTCCGCCGGAAATGTATGGCTCTCCGGTCGCGCTGGCCGGGCTGCTCAGCTTTACAGACGATGCCATCTCGCCGGACCCGGCCGTGCGTATCATCGAAGGTCTTGCAGACCTTGAGGCCCGCGACAGCGCCGGACAGGACACCACGCTGCGCATTCGCCTGCGCGAGCTGCGCGAGACGGGTCAGGCCTTCTCGCTGACCATTATCGGCCCATCCGGCCGTTTCCTTGAAGCCGATGGCCGCACGGCCGGCGCCCGCGCCGTGGTCTGGGTCAGCGATGCGACGATCAAGGGGCTGGAGGAAAGCTCTGCCCGCGGCAAGCTGGAAGAGGCGCGCCAAGTCATTGCGCGTGACCCCACGGCTTTCCTCGACATGCTGGGCAAGGCCCCGTTCCCGGCCTGGCGCATGTCCGGCATGGGCAAGCTGCAATGGGTGAACCCGGCCTATATCGAGGCCGTGGACGGCACCAATCTGGACCGCGTTCTGGACCGCCAGCTGATGCTGGACCAGGCCACCGCCGATCAGGCCCGCAAGACGATCAGCGAAGGCATCGACATCGACGAGACGCGGCACATCACCATCAATGGCGCGCGCCGGGCGATGCGCATCCTGACTTTCCCGCTGTCCGGCGGGGCAGGGGCGATGGCGCTGGATGTGACCGCGCAGGAAGATGCGCGCGAGGAACTGAACCGCCACGTCCGCGCCCATGACGAGACGCTGAACCATGTGGCAGATGCCGTTGCCATTTTCGGCGCCGACCGGAAGCTGACCTTCTACAACAAGGCCTTCCGCGACATGTGGGATCTCGATGAGAGCTTCCTGCTAGACCGCCCGGGCCATGGCCAGCTGCTGGACCGCCTGCGCGAGCGCCGCAAGCTGCCGGCCCGTGCCAACTATGCCGAGTGGCGCGCGGAAGAACTTTCCTATTATCTCGATATCGACGGGGTGAAGGAAGACACCTGGTCGCTGCCGGACGAACGCACCCTCTCTGTGACGCGCCAGCGCCACCCGATGGGCGGCCTGCTTCTTCTCTTCAAGGATATTACCGGCGAACTGGAACTGCAGACCAAGTTCAACGCCATCGTGAAGACGCAAAGCTCCACGCTCGACAATCTCCATGAAGCTGTCGTGGTGTTCGGTGGCGACGGGCGCCTGAAGCTGCACAACAATGCATTCGAACGCCTGTGGAGTCTCAGCGGCGAGAAGCTGAAGGACCAGCCCGATTATGATGCCGTGATCGAGGAATGCATTCCGCTGTTCCACGACACGGAAATCTGGGCGGCGATGAAGAGCCATATCACGGATCCGTCCGCCAAGGCGCGCCAGTCCACCACGGGCGAGATGCGCCGTTCCGATGGCTCCATCCTGACCTATCTGACCCATCCGCTGCCGGACGGGAACACGCTGATCGCCTTTGCCGATGTCACCGCAACGCGGCGGGTCGAGTCGGCCCTTCGCGAGCGTGCCGAAGCCTTCGAGGCTGCCGACCGGCTGAAAACCGAATTCGTGCGCAATGTTTCCTACCAGCTGCGCTCGCCGCTGACCGTCATCTTCGGCTATGCCGAACTGCTGGAAACCCAGCGCAATGGTCAGCTGACGGAACGCCAGAAGGATTATGTGAGCGCGATCCTCTCGGCTTCGGACCATCTCTCCAAGCTGATCGAGAACATCCTCGATCTCGCCATGATCGAAGCGGGCCGCATGGACCTCGACCTTGAAGATGTCGACCTGCGCAATGTGATCGAGGAAAGCATCGAGATGGTCGTCTCGAAGGCCGAGGACACGCAGATCGCGGTGCGTTCGGACATCACCGGCAAGCTGGGCCTGATCCGTGCGGACGAGCGCCGCATCCGCCAGATCCTGTTCAACCTGATTTCAAATTCCCTGCGCTTTACCGATTCCGGTGGCGAGATCGTCATTTCGGCACAGCGGATGGGCGACATGGTCACCTTCTCTGTGCGCGACAATGGCCGCGGCCTGGAAGCGGACAAGCGCGCAACCAGTTTCGACAGTTTCGTTTCAGGCGATCAGCGCGGGGCGGGTCTTGGCCTTGCGCTGGTGAAGCACTTTGTCGATCTGCACGGCGGCACGGTCGGCATGAAGCCGGTCGATGGCGGCGGGCTTGAGGTCACCTGCTGGCTGCCGGCACAGGCCATGCGCGCCGTCAGCGCCCAGCGTGAACTGCTTCTGTCGGAGAGTGCTCCGTCCTGAGACGCCTGTGCAGGGGCGCGTCAGTGCGTTTCTGAGCGGTTTGCGTCCACGCGGTCCGGATCCTGGCCGCGCGTTTCCGCAACAATCCGGGCCGGAACGAGCGGGGCTTCGTCATAGCGTAGGATAGCCGGTTTCGAGACCAGCAGGTCCGATCCGTCCTTTTCCGTCACAACCACAGTGTCCATGACGGCCGGGGCTTCCTCGGCAGTCTCTGTTTTCGGCAGGAAGTCTGCGTCGAGGCGTCCGCGCAGCAGGCTGCCTTCCGAGGCAAGGCCAGGCAGTGCCAGGCTCGCGGCGGCGAGGGTGGCGGCGAAAAAGCGAATGGCGGACATGGTACAACTCCCGGGCAAGACCAGACTCGCCCTGAGAGATGCATCTTCTGTGCCAAAAACGCCTATTTGGAGAATTTGAGCAGGAAGCGATCCGTCTTGCGCCGGACGGCCGGATTGAAGACCTGAATGGTCCTGTCGTCGTCCGGATTGGCCAGGATGTCGCTTTCCTCGACCAATGTCAGCCCATGCTGCTCTGCCAGCGCAATGATCACTGCCTTGTCGATCCGGTGCGTTTCGCCGCCGGTTGTCGGCGGGGATCCGGCCGGGGCGCTGTGATCCAGCACCACCAGATGACCGCCCGGCTTCAGGACGCGGGCAATCTCGTCGAATGACATGTCCGGATCGCCTAGGGCACCTTCAGGCTCTCCCTCCGGAGAGTACCAGAGCTCGTGCGGGCCGAGGAACCAGGTCACGATGTCGGCGTCATTGTCCGGCACGTCGCTCAGATTATCGAACGCACTTTCCACGATCTGCACGTTCAGCAACCGGCCATCCACACGTTTGGCGACGGAATCGCCAAGGAAGTTTTTGAAAGAGACCGGGTTCTGCATGTAGACCTTTCCCTCCGGTCCGACGACGCGGGAGAAAAGCTCTGTGTAGAAACCGCCTCCGGCCTCCATTTCCACGACCCGCATGCCCGGCATGACGCCCGTGAAGGAAAGAACCTCAGCGGACTTCCGCACCGGATACATTTCATAGTCCTGCTCGGGCCGGTCATCCTGGCGGAACACGCTTTCATAGTCGAAGCCGCCCGGGGCCACTTTCGGGGAAGGAGCTTCCGGGGCCGGATCTGCCGGAGCAGTGGCCGTAACTTCCGCAGGCGCGGCATCCGGCACGGGTTCTGCCGCGGGTGTGGTGCAGGCTGCCAGCAGGGCGCCGGCAAGGCTGAGAACTGCAATCTGTTTCATGTTCCTGTCCTCCTCAGGGGTGTCCCTGTACGATCAATTCCTGGCCGCGCCGTCTCAGGCGTCGGTCAGCATTTTTTCACTCATGGCCCATAGGCGTTCTGCGCGCTCGTCGTCACAGGCCCAGGGGCGGACATGTTCCCAGCGCTGGCTGTCTTCCGTGGCGAGCCGGGCGATGTCGCAATCCTCGCAATAGACGCCGCCGCGCCCATTGAGCTGTGGAGAGGTGGCCGCCCACACTGTGGTGGAGGCGCCCTGTTCGGGTGTCTTGAACATGGCCTGCACCATGGGCGGGATGGAGCCGTCCGGGGCTTTCCAGCCAAGGGCGACCATTTCTTCTTCAGGCAGGTGGCGCTGCAGCGGCGTGAAGATGCCGCCGGGGTGGACCGAGAAGGCCCGGATACCGATATCGCGCCCACGACGGTCTACGCCGAGGGCAAACAGCGCATCGGCTGTCTTGGCCTGTCCGTAAGCTTCCCATTTGTCATAGGGGCGCTCCAGATAGTTCGGATCGTCCCAGATGATGTCCGAACGGATGTGCCCGGTGGAGGAAAGCGCCACGAGCCGGGCACCTTCCGTGCGCTGCATGGCCGGGGCGAGGGCAAGGCTCATCGCCATATGGCCGAGATGGTTGACCCCGAACTGGCTTTCCCAGCCCGGCCCTACGCGGGCGAGCGGGCAGGCCATGATCCCGGCATTGTTGATCAGGATGTCGAGCCCGCGGCCGGTCTCGTCATATTCGCGGGTGAATTTCTCGATGCTGGCAAGGTCGGCCAGGTCCATGGCGGCGATCTCGATGTCGCCTGCCACATGCGCCAGCGCGGCCTCTGCCGTGTCGAGCCGCCGGGCAGGCACGGTCACACGGGCGCCCGCCGAGGCCAGCGCGCGGACCGTTTCCAGCCCGATGCCTGAATAACCGCCCGTCACCACGGCGTTCTTGCCGGACAGGTCTATGCCGGCGATCACTTCGGCGGCGGTGGATTTTGCGTGAAAGCCCGATCCGATCGGGGCCTGATCCTCTGCTGCCATCCGGACATCTCCCTTTCCCGGTGTGCCTTTGAGCGGCGGATACTGCCGCGCGCAGGGGAAGGCGGCAAGTGTGGGTTAAGAAAGCTTAAGCTGGCAAACGCTTGGTGACGGCAGGGGCCGCCCCCTATATCAGAAGCGGAACAATGACTTAGGAAGGGTAGATCCCATGTTACGCTCCCCTCTGATTGCAGCGGCCCTGACCTGTTGTGCCATCGCCCTGCCGGCCTCCGCTCAGTATGGGCAGGTTGAGAAAACCCAGGCCGAGATCGCACTGGAAAACGCAAAGTCCGATTTTGCGAAGCAAAAGGCCGCGCGCCAGGAAGCCAACACGGCCTGTGCCGCACGCGACTATGAAGCCTGCCTGACGGCTGGCGATTCCTATCGCAAGGGCACGGGCGGGACGCAGGACTATGCGCTGGCCATCAAGGCCTATGACCGGGCCTGCACGGGGCAGAATGGCAAGGGCTGCGCTTCGCTGGCCTATCTCACTATGCTGGGTAGGGGCGTGGACGCAGATCCGGCCAAGGCGCGCAGCCTGTACAAGCAGTCCTGCGATCTTGGCGAAGTCAGCGGCTGTGCCGGTTATGGCAACATGCTGTTCACGGGCACCGGCGGCACGAAGAACGTACCGGAAGGTACGCGTGTGCTGCAGGATGCCTGTAATCGCGACTATAAATGGGCGTGCGACCGGCTGAACGAGCTTGGCGCCTATGACCCGAATTCAGTGGCATACCAGCGCCTGAAGGACATGCGCGGCGGCTGATCCGCCGCTTTGTCCCGGCTCTAGCTGCGGCTGGTCATCGGGCTTGGCGACAGGAAAGACGCTGGCGGTGACAGTGGTGTGGCTGGCCGGGGTTGCGGCGGGACCGGCTGTGCCTGTGCCGTTTGCGGGGCAGTCGCCCTGGCCGGTTCAGCGGAAACGGGCGTTGTGGCAGGAGCCGTAACTGGCGCAGGGGCTGGTGCAGCTGCAGGCGGGCCGAGGCGATCCGGCAGGTTTGCGGAAATCATCAGGTTTGCTGTTAGTATGGCGCCTTCGTCGACACGGACGGCGCGGGCCGCCACGTCACCGGCCACCACAGCGCCAGACCAGATTTCCAGCGACTGGGACGCCAGAACCGTGCCTTCCAGCTCTCCCTGAACGACGATTGTCTGGGCTTCGATACGCCCTTCGATCCGGCCGCCGCGCTCGATTACCAGTGTGGAGTCGCAGCGGACATTGCCTTTCAGGTGGCCGCCGACGACCGTTTGTGCCGCAAAAAGAAGATCACCTTCCAGCCGCGTGCCTTTCAGGATCACGTTTGCCGCTTCTCCGCCGCGCGTTCTGTCTGCAGGTGCCATGGCCGTTTCAACCTTTCTTGAATCCGGTCCGCCTATGCAGGGTTCATGCCTCGGATACGGAATGGCTTGATTTCACGGGTTATCTGGCCTGTCTGATGGACAAGGTGAGCGATTGCCCCGGTTTGGCCGTGGGCAGGCCGCATGGCTGCCGGGCAGGGGAGGTTGGATCAGAAAATGCGCACGACCCGCCTCATCCTGGCTTGCCTCGCCGTTCTGGCGGCCTGCTCGAAGGCGCCCGCCCCGGCACCGCAGCCTGTGGCGGATGGCCCATTTGCCCCCGGCAATGAGGGTATCGACCTGTCGCACCATAATGGCCGGGTGAACTGGGAAGCGCTGAGCGCAGCCCCGCTCGATTTCGTGTACCTCAAGGCCACCGAAGGGCGGGACTGGAAGGATACGCGCTTTCAGGAGAACTGGCTGGAGGCAAGCCAGCGCGGCTGGCATGTCGGGGCCTATCATTTCTACCTGCTCTGCCGGAACGGGGCGGCGCAGGCAGCGAACTTCATCCAGTCAGTTGAGGTGAGGGAGGGCGCGCTGCCCCCGGCCGTGGACCTGGAATACGCCCACAATTGTATGCCTGAGGGCTCAAAAGAGGCCGTGCTGGCGGAGATCAGGGACTTTCTGTCGGCACTGGAGGCCGAATATGGCGCCCGGCCGGTGCTCTACACGACGCCGGAATTCCATCGGGACTGGCTGGCAGGCCGGTTCCCGGATCACCCGGTCTGGATGCGCAGCCTCTCAGGCCCGCCTGAGGGCGAGGTGCTGATCTGGCAGTATTCGATGAAGGGGAGTGTGCCCGGCGTGGAGGGGTTCGTGGACCTGAACCGTGTGCCGGGAGAAAAGGCGCAGGCCCCGCACTGAGGCCTGCGCCGGAGATCTCTAGTTGCGGGACTTGTCGACCAGGCGGTCGTTCTGGGCCCAGTGCATCATGCCGCGCAGTTTTTCGCCGACTTCCTCGATCGGGTGGCTGTTCATGCGCTGGCGCATGGCGTTGAAGCCCGGTGCGCCGGCCTGGTTTTCCAGCACCCAGTTACGGGCGAAGGTGCCGTTCTGGATGTCTTCCAGAACCTTCTTCATGTTCGCCTTGGCTTCGGAGTTCACGACACGCGGGCCGGAAACATATTCGCCATACTCGGCCGTGTTGGAGATCGAGTAGTTCATGTTGGCGATGCCGCCTTCATAGATCAGGTCGACGATCAGCTTGGTCTCGTGGAGGCATTCGAAATAGGCCATTTCCGGCGCGTAGCCGGCTTCGACCAGGGTTTCGTAGCCAGCCTTGATCAGCTCAACGATACCGCCGCAGAGCACGGCCTGTTCGCCGAAGAGGTCGGTTTCGGTCTCTTCACGGAAGCTGGTCTCGATCACGCCGGCGCGGGTGTTGCCGATGGCTTTCGAGTAGGAGAGGGCAACTGCCTGGGCCGTGCCGGTGGCATCCTGATGGATGGCGATCAGGCCCGGCAGGCCGAAGCCCATCTGGTATTGCGCGCGCAGCGTGTGGCCGGGGCCTTTCGGCGCCGACAGGGACACGTCGACATCGGCGCGCGGGCGGATCAGGTTGTAGTGCACGTTGAAGCCGTGGCCGAACATGATGTGCTGGCCAGCGCGCAGGTGCGGCTCGATCTCGTTGGCGTAAAGCACGGCCTGCTTTTCGTCCGGGACGAGGATCATGATCACGTCGGCCCACTGGGCAGCTTCAGCCGGGGTGACGACTTCCAGGCCTTCGGCTTCAGCCTTCTTGCGGCTGGCGGAGCCTTCCTGAAGGGCGACCTTCACCTGCTTCACACCGCTGTCGCGCATGTTCAGCACGTGGGCGTGGCCCTGGCTGCCATAGCCGACAACGGCCACTTTCTTGCTCTGGATCAGGGAAAGATCTGCGTCCTGCTCGTAATAAACTTTCATGGGATTCCGTTCGGCTCCGTCGGGGTTGTTCTGGATTGGATTCTGGCGGTCAGGGGGCGTTGCATTCCCAGCCGTCGCTGACATTGGCGACGCCAATGATCAATTCGTTGAGTCTGGCCACATCGTCGGTCTGGCGGATGTGGCGCGAGAAGGCACGTTCGCCATTCGCGGTCTGCACACGGCTGACCACATCATGGGAATCGAGCATCAGGACCGAGCGCTGTGAGCCGTCGGGATTGACCACGACTTCCATACGCTCGGCATAGCCTGGCAGTTCGGGGGCAGCGGCCTGCAGCAGGCCGATGGAGACCTGGGATGCAGCCGTATCCGGCATCAGCGTGCGCAGGTGGCAGATGGGCACAGCGCCGGGCTGGTCCATGTCTGCCGGTACGGAGCGGGCATTGAGGATCATCGTGCCCTGCACGTCGCTGACGGTGTAGACATAGACGGCGCCGCTGGGCGAAACGTCCGTGTCGACCACGCTGACCAACGGGTTGGAGATGGCTCCGAAGATCGCATCGGCGCGGCCCTCATAGATCGCGGCCCGGTCGATGTCGCATTTCAGCTGCGCTTCGTTCGCTTCCCCGGCCACGGCCAGCGCAACGCCCGCGATGCGGGGCTTGCAGCTATCGGGCACAGGCATCTCGGCCTGTGCCGGCATGGCGAAACCGGCAGCGAACAGGACCGGAAGCAGAGTGAGGGCCGGGAGACGCTTCATCCCTTTTCCTTCCCGCGCTTGATGGACAAGACACCCGTCCGGCTGACTTCGACGAGGCCGAGCGGCGTCATCAGGTCCACGAACTGGCTGATCTTGTCGGAGGCGCCGGTGAGTTCGAAGATGAAGCTCTCATTCGTTGTGTCGATCACATTGGCGCGGAAGATCTGGGCGATACGCAGCGCTTCGACGCGCTTCTCGCCGGTGCCCGCCACTTTGACGAGGGCCAGTTCGCGCTCGATGCCGCGCTTGGATTTGGTGATGTCGACGACTTCACCCACCGGCACGAGGCGCATCAGGTGCGCTTCGATCTGCTCCAGGATGTGCGGTGTGCCCTGGGTGACGATGGTGATGCGCGACTGATGGCTGGAGGCGTCCACCTCGGCCACGGTCAAGCTGTCGATATTGTAGCCGCGGCCGGAGAACAGGCCCACCACGCGGGCCAGCACGCCCGGCTCGTTGTCGACCAGCACGGCCAGCGTGCGGCGTTCGACTTCCTCATCCGCATGGTTGAGGAAATAAGCCGACTTTGGCCCGTTTTGGGGCCCATTTTGCGGGGCAGTCGGTGCAGGAGCTCCGGATCCGTCGCTCATTGTCTCGTCTCCGGTTGTTCAGGGTGGCGGACAGGGTTGTCGATGGAGACCCCGGGACGCCGAGTCAAGAGTTGCTGCCTGAGCGCTTCAGCGCGCTCGATGGCCTGCTGCTGATGGGTACGGGTCTGCCCGCTATAGCGGCCGACGACCTGGTTCAGGCGGCGCGGATCGAGGTGGGCCTGCAGTTCCGAAACCACCAGCCGGCGGCAATCGTCGATGAAGGCGGCACTGTTGTCGCCGGTCGGCCCGCCATCGCGTGTGAGGGCATGGATTTCGCTGTGCGCCCAGACCATCGCGTCGAGAATAGGGGGGCGGGAGCCGCGATAGGCACCGTCTTTCTCCACGCCCTTTTTTGTCTCGTCGAGATTGGGGAAGAACATGCGGCCCCGGTCGATCAGGGACGACAGATTGATCAGCGTGGCGGCGCGGGCGGTCTGGAAGGCGCCTTCATTGGCATGCAGGTGGCGGGTGCGCGCCAGCATGGCGGCCCGGACCAGCGTGTCGATGGCGGCGCTGCCCCAGTCGAGGCTGGAACTGTCGATCGACTGGCGCAGCTGCTCCGTACGCAGCTGGCGCTGCTTGCGGGTTTCAGCGCGGCTGGCAAGGGCGCCGATAACGGCAGCAATGGCCGACAGCACGGTGACAACCGTGCCGACATTGTCGGCCAGCATCTGCCAGATCGTGTCTATGGCCATTACCATCCCCTGCAGCGGTGCCGGTTTCCGGTCTGTCCGAGGTCAGACCAGCTTGCGCCCTGCCTCATCAATCTCGTTACCAGTTATCTGCCCGAGGATCATCTCGTTATGTGCAGAGCCCGACGGGATCATCGGCAGGCAGTTGCCATCCTTTTCGATCCGGCAGTCGAACAGGACCGGGCCCGGATGTTCGATCATCTCGATGATCTTCTCG
Organism: Hyphomonas sp.; assembly: GCA_041398445.1. GTDB lineage: Bacteria > Pseudomonadota > Alphaproteobacteria > Caulobacterales > Hyphomonadaceae > Hyphomonas. The sequence goes on from JAWKUR010000004.1 coordinate 79,509, forward strand.
TCCAGCTGGGTCGGGTCCTCGCAGCGGATACCGTGGGCGCCCATGGCTTCGGCCAGTTTCACGAAGTCCGGCAGGCTTTGCGAATAGGAGTGCGAATAACGCTCCCCGTGCAGCAATTCCTGCCACTGGCGCACCATGCCCATCCACTCATTGTTGAGGATGAAGACTTTCACCGGCAGGCAGAACTGAACCGCGGTGGACAGTTCCTGCATCATCATCTGGATCGAGGCTTCGCCGGCAATGTCGATGACGAGGGCATCCGGATGGGCGCACTGGACGCCGACAGCGGCCGGCAGGCCATAGCCCATCGTGCCAAGGCCGCCGGAGGTCATCCAGTGGTTCGGGGCATCGAAGTGGAAGAACTGCGCCGCCCACATCTGGTGCTGGCCGACTTCGGTCGTGATGAACGGGTCGCGCTCTTTGGTCAGCTCGTACAGGCGCTCGATGGCGAATTGCGGCTTGATGATCGTGTCGGAGGGCTCATAGGCAAAGCAGTTGCGGGCGCGCCAGGCATCGATCTCGGCTTTCCACGGCTTCAGGTCCGGCCGCTTGCCCTTGCGATGTTTCACGGCAGCCAGCAGCGCTTCGAGGGCGATGCCGCAATCGGCCACGATCGGCACGTCGACGCGGACGATCTTGTTGATCGAGGAGGGGTCGATGTCGATGTGGACCTTCTTGGAGTTCGGCGAGAAGGCATCGACCCGGCCGGTGACGCGGTCGTCGAAACGGGCGCCGACGCAGATCATCAGGTCGCAATCATGCATCGCATTGTTGGCTTCGTAGCTGCCATGCATGCCGACCATTCCCAGCCAGTCCTTGTGGGAGGCGGGGAAGGCGCCGAGGCCCATCAGCGTGGACGTGACCGGGATACCCGTCTCGGCCTGCAGCTTGCGCAGCGCTTCGGAGGCCTTCGTGCCCGAATTGATGACGCCGCCGCCGGTGTAGAAAATGGGGCGGCGGGCCATGGCGATCAGTTCGGCAACCGCCTCGATGGCTTCCGGCTGGGGCTCTGTGCGCGGGGCATAGGTCGGCTTGTGGACGCCATCCTTGCCGACATAGGTGCCGGTGGCGAACTGGACGTCCTTCGGAATGTCGATGACGACCGGGCCGGGGCGGCCGGAAGTGGCGATGTGGAACGCCTCGTGGATCGTGCGGGCCAACTGGTCGACATCGGTGACGAGGTAGTTGTGCTTGGCACAGCTGCGCGTGATGCCGGTCGTGTCAGCCTCCTGGAAGGCATCCGTGCCGATCAGGTGCGTCGGCACCTGGCCGGAGATGACGACCATGGGGATCGAATCCATCATCGCATCGGTGATCGGGGTGACCATATTGGTCGCGCCGGGGCCGGAGGTGACGAGGGCGACGCCGCATTTGCCGGTCGAGCGGGCATAGCCTTCGGCGGCATGGCCGGCGCCCTGTTCGTGGCGCACCAGGATGTGGCGGATGTCGTCAGCGGCGAAAAGCGTGTCGTAAATCGGTAGGACCGCGCCGCCCGGATAGCCGAACATGACCTCTACGCCCTGTTCCCGGAGGGCGGAGATTACGATCTCGGCACCGGTCATCAGGCGGGTTTCGGTCTTCTGTTTGGCTTTGACGGTCATGGCTTGGCTCTGGCGTCTGAAGGTTTGAAAGGAAGGGTTTGTCCGGGATGTTTTCTGAAAAGAAAAAGGGTCCCGCTGGGAGACCCTTTTGTGCGCGCACCCGCAACCGGCTCTGGCGAACTCCGGCTACGGGTATCTAAGTACGAGTACCTCTGACATGCGCACGTGCGTTTCCTCCAACGACGGGGGCTAGGAATAATCTGCCTCCATCTCCCTGTCAATCTCCCTATAGAGGGCAAGAATCACCCGCATGCGTTCGGCCATTTCGGTGCCGGGAATTCTCGGCCAGAACGGGAATTGCCTGCCGATCCACGTGAATTGCCTCTTTGCATAGCGCCTTGTGTCGCGTTTGGCGTTCTCGGCGGCGAATTCGGCGCTGATCTCGCCGCGGGCAAAGGCGGCTAGCCAGGGCATGCCATGGGCCTTCATCGCAGGCAGTTCGGGGTCGAGATCCCGCTCGATCAGGGCGCGCGCCTCGGCCATGGCGCCCTGCATCAGCATGCCTTCGAAGCGCCGGTCGATCTTTGCATAGAGCTTGGCGCGGGGCGGGGTGAGGGCAAAGCCGATCCATTCCCGGTCCAGCAGGACAGGCGGCTGGCGCTCATTGTGGAAGTCGGTAATCGGCCGTCCGGTGGCGAGCCAGATCTCATAGGCGCGGGCGAGGCGCTGCTTGTCGCCGGTACCAAGGCGTTCGGCCGTTTCCGGGTCATGCGGGGCGAGGCGGGCACGCAGGCCCTCGGCGCCTTCGGCCTCGGTAATGTCACGCACTTCGGCACGAATCTCTTCCGGCACGGGCGGGATCGCCGAGAGGCCCTGTGTCAGTGCCAGCAGGTAAAGGCCCGTGCCGCCGACAAGCACGGCGCGCTTGTTCTGCTTTTGCAGCACGCGGATTCGGCCGCGCGCCTCTTCCAGCCACTGGCCGGTGGAATAGCGCTCTGCTGCATCGACATGCCCAAACAGGTGGTGCGGCACGCCGGCCATCTCTTCCTCGTCTGGGCGGGCCGAGATGACTTTCAGGTCGCGATAGACCTGCATGGAGTCGGCATTGATCACCTCTCCGTCGAGCCGCTTGGCGACTTCGATGGCGAGGGCGGTCTTGCCGCTGGCCGTGGGGCCATGGATCAGGATGGCGGGATGCATGCCAATAGACGTAAGGGGTTGTCATCCAAGAGGAAACCCATGATGACGCGGGAAAACCCGGGAATTCTGTCATGAGCCTTAGGATTGTCGCCGTCGCTGCCATGGATGCTGCGAAACTGGAAGCGGACGTTTCGTCCGAACTGGGCCGTGTCGCGCCGTCGCGCGCGCTGGGCAGCGTGGACGGGCTGGTGGCGCTGGAATGGCAGGTGCCGGGCGAGGGGGACGAGGTAGCCCGCCTGCGCACGCGCCTGGCAGAGCGGGGCCGCCCGGTCGACATCGCTGTCCTGCCTGCAGGCAGCGGCCGCAAGCGCCTCCTGATCTCGGACATGGACTCCACCATCATCGGCCAGGAATGCCTTGATGAACTGGCGGATTTTGCGGGCCTGAAGGCTGAAGTCTCCGCCATCACCGAACGTGCCATGCGCGGCGAGCTGGACTTTGAAGGCGCCCTGACGACGCGCGTCGCCATGCTGAAAGGTCTCGGTCTCGACGCGCTGGACCATGCCTATGCCGAGCGGATTTCGCTGAACCCCGGCGCAAAAACCCTTGTCGAAACAATGAAGGCGGACGGCGCGCAGACGGTGCTCGTCTCAGGCGGCTTCACCTATTTCACCTCCCGCGTGGCAGAGGCGGCAGGCTTCCACACGCATCGGGGCAACACGCTGATCGACGACGGCAGGGCGCTGACCGGGGAGGTGGGCCGCCCGATCCTTGGCCGTGAGGCAAAGCTGGCCGCGCTGGACGAGTTTGTGGCCGCCGGAGGCATCGCCCGCAGCGATGTCATCGCGATGGGCGACGGGGCGAACGATCTCGCCATGATCAAGGCGTCCGGCCTCGGCATCGCCTACCACGCCAAGCCCATCGTTGCCGCAGAGGCCCATGCCGCCATCGAGCATACGGACCTGCGCGCCGCGCTCTTCTTCCAGGGCTATGAGGCGAAGGAATTCGTCGGCTGAGGTGTTGGATAAGCGGGCCTTCAGACCGTGTAAAACACCATTTAAAGACCATGTAAGGACCGTGTAGGGGCCATGTATGGATGTCGCCCGTCTCCTTGCGGGCCTGCCTACTTCCCGAGGTCCACGCTGAGGAACTGGTCGAACCAGCCGCTTTCGCCGCGGCGTTTGACGCGGAGGAGGAGTGGCTCGGACGGGGTGGCGCGGGCGGCTTTCACTTTTTCCAGCGTGTCGGAGACCGTGGTCACGCGCTCGAAATTCACCTCGATGATCACGTCGCCGCGCACCAGCTTGCCATAGGTCGGCCCGCGGGCGGAGACGGAGGTGACGACAACGCCGTCGACATCCTTCGGGATGCCATAGCGGCGGCGGATGTCTTCATCGAGGCTGGAAAGGTCTGCGCCAAGATCATTGGCCGAGGCGGGCAGGTCCGGCAGCTGGGAGGCGTCTTCCTCGTCCTGCTCCTGAAGCTCGCCCATGGTGACGGTGAAGGTGCGGGCGCGGCCGTCGCGCACGAGGCGCACGGGCACGTCCTTGCCGATCGGCGTGTCGGCGATGACACGGGTCAGCTCCCGCACGCTGGCGACGGGCTGGCCGTCGAAACTGAGGATCAGGTCGCCGACTTCAAGCTTTGCCTTGTCGGCCGGGCCGTCATCGCTGATGCGGGTGACGATCACGCCGCCCTTGCCGGTGGCCTTGTAGGCGCGCACGAGGGCTTCGTCCGCATCCTGAACATTGACGCCCAGCCAGGAGCGGCGGATGCGGCCGGACTTGATGAGTTCGCCTGTGATCCGGTTGACGAGGTTCGACGGCACGGAGAAGCCGATGCCGACCGAGCCGCCCGTGGGCGAGATGATGGCCGTGTTCACGCCGACGACTTCGCCGCCGAGATTGAACAGGGGCCCGCCGGAATTGCCGCGGTTGATGGCTGCGTCCGTCTGGATGAAGTCATCCGAGCGGCCTGAATTCAGGTCGCGGTTTCTGGCGGAGATGATGCCGGCGGAGACCGAGCCGCCAAAGCCGAACGGGTTGCCGATGGCAATCACCCAGTCACCCACTTCCGCCGCGTCGCTGTCAGCGAAGCTGACAAAGGGCAGGGGCGTGTCGGATTTCACCTTCAGAACGGCGAGGTCTGTGTCCTGGTCACGTCCAACCAGTTCGGCCTCCAGCACGCGGCCATTGGAGAAGTTCACTTCAATCTCGTCGGCGCCTTCGATGACGTGATTGTTGGTGACGACATAGCCGTCGGCGCTGATCACGAAGCCGGAGCCGAGCGAGCCTTCGCGGCGGAAGCCGTCTTCATCGCGGCCGAAGAAATCGTTGAACCGCTCCATCGGAGAGCCCTCCGGGAAGGAGGGCATGCCTTCCGGCGCAATCGTCCGGGAGGTGGAAATGTTCACCACCGCCGGCATCAGGCGCTTGGAAAGGTCACGGAAGCTCGCCGGGCGTTCTTTCTGGTCCACGCGCTCAAGCGGGCGCGACAGGCTTTGCTGCGCTGCGGCAGGCGCGGCCAGCGGAACGGAGACGAGAAGGGCGAGAGCGGCAAGAGCCGGAAAACGCATGGGACCGGAGCTTCCTCTGCGGGCGGATTATGAAATTATTTTCGCCCCAGACTATGGCGCTTTGCGGGCAAGGTGCAACAGGTTCAGAGGAGGTGAACTGCAAGCCAGATCAGCACGATGCCGACGGCCCCGCCAGCGAGGCCCGCCAGGGTCAGCTCACGCGTGCTCATCTGGGTCACCAGGACGGCAAGGCGGCGCATGAAGTCAGGGGCGACCGCATAGGCCGCCCCTTCCAGTAAAAACCACATGCCGATACCCGCCAGCAGGATCAGTGGCAGAGTCATGGCTGAAAGACTCCCTCAGCTCAGTTGGCGTTCTTGCGCGCGGCGGCGATGAACTCGTCGCACAGGCCAAGGTTTTCCGGGCCGATCACGATCTGCGTGTTGCTTTTCTTCAGCGAGGTTTCGCAGGCGATCAGGGCCCGTTGAAAGCGGAAGAAGTCCGGATCGCGGCCATAGGCGCTGGCATAGATCTCGTTCCGTTTCGCATCGCCTTCACCGCGGACCTCTTCCGACTTCTGGTTCGCCTCGGCGAGGATCACCGTCCGGTCGCGGTCGGCCTTGGCGCGGATGGCCTGGGCCTGCTTGTCGCCATTGGCGCGGATCAGCTCGGCTTCCTGGTTCCGGGCAGCTTCCATACGGCGGAAGACGCGTTCGGACACGTCCGCCGGCAGGTCTGCCCGGCGGATGCGGACGTCGATGATGTCGATACCGCGTCCGGCGATGGCGTCCGACAGGTTCTGGCGGATCTGGTCCATCAGCGTGGCCCGCTGGCCGGAGATGATCTCTTCCGGCAGCTTGTTGGCCAGCGCGTTCCGGATGGCCGTGTTGGTGAACTGCGACAGCTGGTTCTCGGCCACGCGCTGCGTCTGCAGGCGCTGGTAGAAGGCGAGGGGATCAGAGATCTGGTAGCGCACGAAGGCGTCCACGATCAGCTGTTCCTGGTTGGAGGCCAGAACCTCGATGTTCGGAATGTCGAGGCCGATATTGCGGCGGTCGTATTTCACGACGTTCTGGATGAAGGGCATCTTCATCTTCAGGCCGGCCTGGTTCTGCCCGGGGGCGTTATAGGCAGCCTGCGCCTTACCAACCTGCAGGACGAGGGCCTGTTCGGTCTGGTTGACGATGAAGAAGCTGTTCATGCCGACGATCAGGACCGCGGCGGCGATGATAAGGGCGAAAATTCCAAGTCCGCGCATGTTTATTATCCTTATTTGTTGCTGCGGTTGGGATCGATGGGCAGGTAAGGCACCGCGCCGGACCCGGAATCGAGCACCAGCTTGTCGGTATTGCCGAGCACGCGTTCCATCGTTTCGAGATACATCCGCTCGCGGGTCACCTGCGGCGCCTTGCGGTATTCGTCGAGGATGGCGTTGAAGCGGGCGGCTTCACCCGTTGCATTGGCAACCACCTGCTCGCGATAGGCTTCGGCGTTCTGGATCACCTGAAGGGCCTGGCCCTCGGCACGCGGGATGATGTCGTTTGCGTACTTGTTGGCTTCCTGGATGGTCTTCTCGGCATCCTGGCCGGCATTGACCACGTCGATGAAGGCCTGACGCACCTGCGCGGGGGCGGCAGCTTCCTGGATCTCGACGTTCTGCACCTGGATGCCGGCGCGGTAGTCGTTCATCAGGGCCTGCAGCTGGGTCTTCACCTGCTCGGAGATCGTGCCCCGGCCTGTGGTGATGACGTCATCGAGTTTCGTCTTGCCGACCACTTCACGCATCACGCTTTCGGCCGAGGCCTTCAGCAGCTCGGCGCCGTCATCGACGTTGAGGATGTAGTTTTCCGGATTGGCCGGATCGTAGAACCAGAAGATGCGGAAGCGGACGTCGACGATGTTCTCGTCGCCGGTCAGCATCAGCGCTTCGTTGGAATTGTTGCCGATCTGCGTTTCCTGCTGCTTCTCGGACGGCATGATGACATGCGACTCGATCGGCGCGGGCATGTGGAAGTGCAGGCCCGGCGTGAAATTCGTCTGCCACTGGCCAAAGCGGAACACAGCAGCGCGCGAGCCTTCGTCAACCACGACGACACCCGTCATCAGCCAGGCAACGAGTGCGATGCCGGCGAGCACAAGGATGCCGAGAGGGCCAAAGTTCGGGCCGGACCCGCCGCCACGGCGCCGGCCACCGCCGCCACCATTGCCGCGCTGGCGGAAGCGTTCCTGCATGCGGCGCATCTGGTCTTCGAGGTCACCCCCGCCATTGCCGCCAGTGGGGCGCTTCCACGGTGAGTTGCCGTCGCCGCCTCCATTGTCGCCGCCACCGCCGCCCCAAGGGCCGCTACCTTTTGTCTTGTCATCCCAGGGCATGGCCCCTCCTGTTGCGCGTGTTCGCTTCCATATAGGTGCTTTGCTAATAAGTGCATGCCCTTTTGAGGGCTTCAAGGGATAGAGGGTCGCGGTCATGTTCGGTTCCAGGGGGAAAACCCGGCAAAAACAGGCAGATGCTGTCATGAAGGCGCTGGGCAACCCGCCCTGGCTGGAATCAGTCAGCGTGGATGAGACCGGCCGCGCCGTGCTGGTGATCGAGGCCGATCCTGCAGATACGGCTGCAGCTGAGGCGTTGCGGATGCAGGCCGAAGGCAAGGCGGGACTGGTTTCCGGCATCAAATCCGTCACCACCGTACTGACCGCCGTGCGCCAGCCGGGCACTGCTGCGCCGCACAACCATGGGCATGATCACGCACACAGCCATGCGCCCTCCGGGCAAAAAGGCCGCACGGAACTGCTGAACCTCACCCCGTCGGCGCCGCGCCGGGTGCAGAAAGGCGCCCGCCTCTCCGACGAGGCACTGCAGCAGGGCGCGCCCCAGCGCCAGCAGGCGGGCGTTGCGAAGATCCCCGGCATTTCCCGCATCCTGGTCGTCGCCAGCGCCAAGGGCGGGGTGGGCAAGTCCACCGTGTCGGTGAACCTCGCCACCGCCCTTGCCAAGGCGGGCATGAAGGTCGGCCTGCTGGATGCCGACATCTACGGCCCCTCCATCCCCACCATGATGGGCACGCAGGATGCCGAGCCGAAAGGCTCGAAGAACAAGAAACTGGTGCCGGTCGAGGCGCACGGGCTGAAGACGCTGTCCATCGGCTACCTGTCGGACCCGGATGCCCCGATGATCTGGCGCGGCCCGATCGTCATGTCGGCCATCACGCAGATGCTGCACGATGCCGAATGGGGCACGCCGGAAGACCCGCTGGACATTCTGGTGATCGACACGCCGCCCGGCACGGGCGACGCCCAGCTGACCATCGCGCAGAAAGTGCCTGTCACCGCCGCGCTGATCGTGACGACGCCGCAGGAAGTGGCCCTGGCAGACGTGCGCCGCGGCGCGGCCATGTTCACCAAGACCGCCGTGCCGGTGATCGGCCTTGTCGAAACGATGAGCTATTTCCAGGACCCGGCTGGCCAGAAGCATTACCTGATGGGCCATGGCGGCGGCAAACGCATGGCCGAAGCGCTGGGCCTGCCGCTGCTGGCGGAGATCCCCATGCTGCAGGCCATCCGCGAGGGCGGTGACAATGGCGTGCCCGCGGCCATTGGCGACAAGGACACGGCGGAAGCCTTCCATGAGCTCGCCCGCAAAGTCGCCATCGGCCTCGACACGCTGGAAACCAAGGCCCCGCCGGAAATCGTGTTCGAGGACTAATCCGCGCCGACGAAATACTGCGTTGCCAGCGTGCTGGCGATGCCCAGCATGTTCTCATAGCCGACCGTGTTGTTGTTGAGGATGACGATCACGCCGTCTTCCTCCGGCAACAGCATGATCAGGCTGAGATACCCGATCAGGCGGCCATTATAGTAGAGGATGCGGGCGGTCTTGCCGTCATTGAGCGGAATGCCCGCCACGCTCCAGGCCATGGGCGTGTCGGCATTGAAGGCTTCTGCGGCGGCCGCCTCTGAATAGGCCTCGCCGTCGATGACCGCCCGGCCCCAGGCCCTGAGGTCGTCTGCAGTCGAGACCATGGAAGCAGTGCCGCGGAACAGGGCAGGGTTCACGACGGGAATGATCTCGTAAGAGCCGTCATCATTCCTCAGATAGTTCGCGGCAAGGCCGTCTGCGTCCCGGTAGAGCTGCCCGGTCGCGCTCATGCCAAGCGGATCCAGGATCTGCGTTTGCAGATAAGCCTCGTAATCCATGCCCGAATACCGGTCGATCATCAGGGCCAGCAGGTAGTAATTGACGTTCGAGTACAGATAATCACTGCCGGGCGGGAATTTCAGCTCCAGCTGTTCCAGCGTGTCCATGAAAGACTCATCGGTGAAGGCCCGCTTCACGTCATTGTCGAACCAGCCGGGGATGTCGATATAGTGCGGGATGCCGGAACGGTTCTGCAGCAGGTGGCGCAGCGTGACTTCGCTGGCATAGGGCACGTCAAACTCCGGCAGCAATTCCGCCAGCGTCTGGTCCAGCCCGAGCTTGCCTTCATCCACCAGTTTCAGCACCAGTGCAGCCGTGAAGCTCTTGGTCATCGAGGCGATCGGGAAGCGAGTGTCCGGGGTCACCTCCTGTGCATCCCCGATGCCGGAGGCGTTGACCGCCTCGCGCAGCAGCATCTCGTCGCCCTTGCTGACAAGAAGCGTGCCTGAAAAGTCCAGCTCGTCCAGCAGGGCCGCGAGGGCGTCCTCGCTCTCTCCGGTATCAGCCGCTTCGACCGGCGCGCCGGGAGAGGCTTGCTCCGCCGTACAACCAAAGGCGAGAAAGGATACGGCAAGGGCCGCTACGAAACGCTTTTTCATCACTGCTCCTGTCTTGGGGTGCCAGCGGAGGCAGAGACCTGAAATGATTCGGCCCGCGGGGCGACCGCGGGCCGGGAATTGTGATCTGCTGGCAGGACGGAGCCTAATCCAGCCGCTTACGGACGATCTTGTCGCTGCCGGCGGGCAGTTCGAAGGCCATGCCGTCTTCGCCCATCAGGATGGGGCCGTCGAAGGCCTTCTTCGTGCCCTTCATGAAAGCGGGGTAGAGAATGCGGCTTGGCTGGGCCGGGACGATATGGGTGAAGACGAGCAGGCCCGCGCCTGCCTCGCTTGCCACTTCGGCGGCCTGGACGGGGCTGGTGTGATAGTCCGGAATGTCGGTCATGATCTTTTCCAGACGTTTCGCGCCAAGTGTGTCCAGCTGGCCTGCAATGGTGCCCACCATCTCGTCGTTCAGCGCCTCGTGCACCAGTACGTCCGTGCCACGGGCGAGGTCGATCAGGGCCTGGTCCTTTTTCGTGTCGCCCGAAACCGTGACCGAGCGGCCCTTGTAATCGAAGCGGTAGGCAACGGCGGGATGGACCGGGCTGTGATCCACCGGCACGGCTGTGATGGTCAGGCCGTCACGCTCATAGACGCGCACGGCGCCGCCATCGGTGGAGAAGGGGAAGGCCTCCGCGCCCGTGCCCGAAGGCGGCACGACATCCGCCCCGTGATGGGCGATGCGATAGACCGCGTCCTGCGCATAGGCTTCGTTGAAGCCAGCCGCGATCCGCTCCACGCCTTCCGGGCCATAGAGGGCGAGCGGCGTATCCGCCCCGCCAGCCGCCCAGTGCTGCAGCATGACTTCGCCGAGGCCGTCGATATGGTCGGAGTGGAAATGCGTCAGGAAGGCCGCTTCCACCCGGCCCCAGGGCAGGGCGAGATCGCCGAAGCGCCGTCCGGAACCCGCGCCCGCATCCACGATGAACACCCGGTCGCCTGCCGCCACCACGGTCATCGGGCCTGCGCGTTTCGGATCGGGCAGGGGGGAGCCTGTCCCCACCAGAACGACCGTCAGCCCGTCGGGCGCATCGGCCAGCGCATTGCGCCCGACATTCTTTTTCACAGCGGACCTGAAGACAGCTTCCCCGATCTGTGTGCTGAAGGCTGTGCGCGCGATGGCCCCTGCCACCAGCACCAGCGCAAGGATGACAAGAACCGGTTTCAGGATTTTCATGAGCGTCCCCCTATCTCATGGATCAGGCGTTGAAGTTGAGCTTCAGGCCGGGCTCCGGCCATCGGCACTTGATCAGGTTCCCGGTGCCCGACAGCGTGACGTAGGCATCGCGCATGTCGTCCCCGCCAAAGGCGATATTGGTAACCAGAAGGTCCGGGAAGGCGATATGGCTGTGCTGGCCGTCCGGCGTGATCGTGGTGATGCCGCCATTCAGGATGGTTGCCACACAGACGTTTCCGGCCGCCGTCATGCCGAGACTGTCGAAATATTGCAGGCCCGGCATGGTGGCGACGACGCGGCCGCCATTCAGCGGGCTCGCCGGTTTGATGATTCCGGGGCTTTCCAGGTCGAAGGCCCACATGCGGCCGGTCATCGTGTCGGCCATGTAGACGGTCTGCTCATCCGGCGAGAGGCCGACGCCGTTCGGGCTGGAATAGTGATAGTCGAGTTCCTTCGCCTCGCTGGCGCCATTGGCGAGGTAATAGAGCCCGCCGAACTCGCGGTGGCGCGGGAACACTTTGCCGTGGTCGGTGAAATAGAGGTTGCCCGCCTTGTCGAAGACCAGGTCGTTCGGGCCTCTCAGCGGATTGCCGTCCACGGCGTCCAGCACGCGCTCGACCTTGCCGGTGGAGAGGTCCACCCGTTCGATGCGGCCGCCATCATAATTGTCCGGACAGTTGCCGGGGATCAGCATGCCGTCCATCTCGTGATATTCGAAACCGCCATTGTTGCAGACCCAGAGCGCCCCGTCCGGGCCGATGGCGAGGCCGTTCGGGCCGCCGCCGGGCGTGCAGATCACTTCGGTCTTGCCGCCATCCCAGCAGCGCGTGATGCACTTCTTCTCGATCTCGACGACAATGATGGACCCGTCGGCCATGACCACGGGGCCTTCGGGAAAGCGCAGACCGCTGGCGACTGTTTCGAATTCCATTCATTCCTCCCATTTTTGCGGTCACCCTAGGCAGGACTTGCCGGGACCGCAATATGGCAGTTGGAATGTCAGGAATCCTGGCGCGTCGCCGCCGGATCAGCGCCGGGTGACAGGCCGGCTCGCGCTGCATTTTCACGATGGAGAAGGCATGGTCGTTGCCGTCGCCGGCCTCGTGGCTGGCCATGGTCTCGGTTTTCCACTCATCGCGGGCGAGTGCGGGAAGAAGACGTCGCCTTCAGGGCTTGCATCGACTTCGGTCATGAAGATCCGGTCGACATAGGGCAGGGCCAGGTCATAGATCGTGGCGCCGCCGATGACGAAGACACAGCCGGCCCCCTGCCGCGTGGCGATGGCCCGGGCCGCATTGATGGCTGCCGGAAAGCTGGAATAGACCCGTGCGCCCGGCGCATTATAGGTCCAGTCGCGCGTCATCACGATGTTCTCGCGGCCTTTCAGCGGGCGGAAGGGCAGGCTCTCCCAGGTCTTGCGGCCCATCAGGATGGGGCAGCCCATGGTGACCTTCTTGAAAAAGGCGAGATCGTCCTTCAGCCGCCAGGGCAGGTCGCCCTCATTGCCGATGACATTATTCCGCCCTCGGGCGGCAATAAGGCAGACATTCAGCTGATCCGGCATGGCGGCAACACCTTTGTTGCGGAAGTCCTGTCGTAGTGGATCGGGTTCCTGCCCTGAACACGACTCAGTAATGGCCATTACACGCGTGTAATGACAAGGCTTGCAAGTCAGTCTCAATGGCTAATAATGCAGCTGTGCCGGGGAGTGCCGTGATTAACACCTTGATTTCAGTGCTTACGAATGGGCACGCGGGGCAGTTGCTGCCTGCGCTTCTGGCCCTGGCGTTGACCTTCAGTGCCATCTGGCTGCTGCAGGGGCGGTTCTGGGCGATTCTTTATGTCGCCCTGATTCCCTTCCTGAACTGGTCGTTCGGGGTCATTCCGGAATATCAGGTGATCGCGCCGCATGCGGGCACGCTGTTTGCCCACGGCATGTCGCTGCACCCGATGACCATGGTGACCGGCATGGTGTTCGTGGTGCGGGATTTCGTTCAGCGCGAGATGCATCATCGCGTGCTGATCGTCATGCTGCTGGCAGTGGGCTGGTCGTTCTACTACGCATGGCCGGTGATCGCGCTGGCCAGCGGCATTGCCTTCGCCGTGTCGGAAGGCGTGGACTGGCTGCTGTTCACCTTCACCAAATACCGCCTGTCGACGCGGATCCTGATGTCCAGCGCACTGGCGGCGCCGGTCGACACGACGGTGTTCCTGTACGGGGCTGACCTTGCCAAGCAGATCGAGTTCGGCGCCGAGCCCGGCAATTCGCTGCACATGTGGAACTGGATCGTCTTCGTGATCGGCAAGATGGTCGGGGCCGTGATCGTCTCCGCCATCATCCGGCGGCGAGAGGACCTCGGCCTGACCAATCCTGCCGAACTCTGAAGGCGCCTAGTCGTCGCTGACGGTGAGGTTCATCGTGGCGAGGAGACCGGCGAGCCCTGCGCCGATCAGCGGGGCGACAATGAACAGCCAGAGCTGGGTGAGGGCCTGGCCCCCAACAAACACGGCCGGGCCGAAGCTGCGCGCCGGGTTCACCGACACACCGGTCACCTGGATGCCGGCAATGTGGATCATGGCCAGCGTCAGGCCGATGGAGATACCGGCAAAGCCTGCAGGCGCGTTCTTCGAGGTGGAGCCGAGGATAACCACCAGGAACAGGAAGGTCGCCACGACTTCGAAGATGAAGCCTGCCGCCAGGCTGTACCCGCCGGGCGAGCCTGCATCATAGCCGTTCTGGCCGAGGCCGTTGACGGCGATGTCATAGCCCGGCTTGCCGCTGGCGATGAGGTAGAGCACGCCCGCCGCGATGAGGGCGCCGACGAACTGCGCGGCCCAGTAGAGCAGCATGTCCTTCATGGACAGGCGCCCGGCGATGAAGGCGCCGAAGCTGACGGCCGGATTGATGTGACAGCCGGAGATCGGCCCGATGCCATAGGCCATGGCCACGATGGACAGGCCGAAGGCCATGGCAATGCCCAGCTGGCCGACGAACTCGCCCGCCAGCACGGCCGCGCCGCACCCGAACAGGACCAGCGTGAACGTGCCGATAAGTTCCGCGATAAAGACTTTCATTGGGTACCCTCCCGTAGAAATCCATCAGGGGCGTTTCCCCGGTGGATCGGCTGAGACTGGTCGAATTCGCGTTTGGCGGCAAACGATTACACGTTCAGGGCGAAGCGGCTGGCCCGGCGCCCCGTCAGGCCTCCTCGATCAGCTGGGGCCCCTGATTACGCACATTGCCCACCGCTGCGCCGACCGGCCAGGCGTGCATCGCGTCGGTGGGGAAGGGCTCGAACAGGTCTTCGACATCGCGCGTGGACGCCTTCAGCCAGCGGGTATGGTCCTGCGCGTCCAGGATCACCGGCATGCGCGTGTGCAGCCCGGCCATCAGGTCGTTCGGTTTCGTGGTGAGGATGGTGAAACTGTCGATCTCCGACCCGTCGATCATGGCCCTGTCCCAGAGGCCCGCAAAGCAGAACCAGCGCCGGTTACGCAGGCCGATGGCAAAGGGCGTGCGATGCGCCTTCGGCCCGGTCCATTCATAGAAGCCGCTGGCGGGGACGAGACAGCGCCGGTGGCGGAAGGCCCGCGGAACGTGTTCGATTCCTGCAGCCCCTCGGCGCGGGCATTGAAGGTGGCGAACCTCTTCTCTTTCAGCGGCTGGTGCCACCAGCTGGGCACGAGGCCCCACATGGCGGGCGCCATCTGCAATGTGCCGGCGGTCTGGGCCTCTCCTTCGGGGGCAAGGCGGATGATGGGGGCATATTGCGTCGGCGCGATATTGTAGGCCGCTTCCGGCGGCGCGACGCCTGCCGGGGGAATGATCGACAGGGCGTCCTGATACTCCGCCCAGCTGATCTCATGCCTGAAAAACCGTCCGCACATGGCGGCAGGTTAGAGGCCGCCGCCTTCTCTGCCAATCGGAACTGGCAACCATCCTTGGTAATCGGAAACCGGAAGACGGCATCCATCCGGTTAAACCCTTATTGAAGGTGCCACTTTAAGTGACCAGCTAGGAAACAGTTTGAGCAACAGGCCCGAAAGAGGAGCGATCATGAGTGCTGGACCCAAGGATTATGCCGCCATTACCGGAGCCATCAGCCAGGGGATTGGCGGCCTGCGTGCCGGCGGCGCGAAGGAGACGATCAACCACTTCAACGCCATGGCCAAGGCAGCCCTGACCGACGGGGCGCTGGACATGAAGACGAAGGAACTGATCGCGCTGGCCATCGGTACGGCCAAACAGTGCGACGGCTGCATCGGTTTCCACACCAAGGCCCTAAAACGGCTTGGCGCCACGGATGGCGAAGTCGCCGAGGCGCTGGGCATGGTCGTCTATCTGGGCGGCGGCCCGGCGCTGATGTATGCGGGCGATGCCTGGACGGCCTGGGAAGCCCTCAAGGAAGACTAGGCCACCAAGCTGGCAAGATCAGGCTGGCAGGATCAGACGGCCACCGGCGCCTTGATATGGGCGTGGGCCTGATAGTTCTCCAGCTTGAAGTCTTCATACTCCCAGCCGAACAGGTCCGTCTTGTCCGGGTTCATGGCCATGGTCGGCAGGGGCAGGGGCTCGCGCGACAGCTGCAGCTCTGCCTGTTCCACATGGTTCAGGTAGAGGTGCGCATCCCCGAACGTGTGGATGAACTCGCCGGGCTTCAGGCCCGTGGCGCGCGCCATCATCATGGTCAGCAGGGCATAGGAGGCGATGTTGAACGGCACGCCGAGGAATATGTCGGCCGAGCGCTGGTAGAGCTGGCAGTTCAGCTTGCCGTCCATGACATTGAACTGGAACAGGCAGTGGCAGGGCGGCAGGGCCATCTCGTTCACGTCGGCCGGGTTCCAGGCCGAGACGATCAGGCGGCGCGAGTTCGGATTGGTGCGGATCTCGTCCAGCACCCACTGGATCTGGTCGATCGTGCGCCCGTCCGGCGCGGCCCAGCTGCGCCACTGCTTGCCATAGACGGGGCCGAGGTCGCCGTTTTCGTCGGCCCACTCATCCCAGATCGAGACCTTGTTGTCCTTCAGGTACTTGATGTTGGTGTCGCCTTTCAGGAACCAGAGCAGCTCGATGATGATCGAGCGCAGGTGCAGCTTCTTGGTGGTCACCATCGGGAAGCCGTCTTCCAGATTGAAGCGCATCTGGCGGCCGAAAACGGCCCGCGTGCCGGTGCCGGTGCGGTCGCTCCGCTCGAAACCGTTTTCCAGGGCATCGCGCAGCAGGTCGAGATACTGTTGCATGGCTTGGGGCTCCTCAGTTTCGGCGGCACTGTCGATGGCAGGCGCAAGTCCATAATGCCTAGCGCGATTCCTTCGCTTGCGCTGCCCTTGTCGGACATGGGGGCGGATACAGGGAGTTCCCCCTGGAACCAGCCTCTATTGGTTAAATCCGTTTTAGCGCCTGGGCGCAAATTGCCCGCGGCGACAGAACGACGGGGCAACCCATCCTGTGCATATTGGATTGGTTTTCCGGGTGGCGGAGCAGGACAATGAAAATGCAAATGTCAGGCTTTCAGGGCCTTCTCAGACGGTGGCGCGACGATACCGGCGGCAACATCATGGTGCTGATGGCACTGGTCATGGTCGCCATCATGGGGCTCGCCGGCATGGCGGTGGACCTGCGCTACACGCTCTCCCAGAAGGAAAAGGTCCAGTATGCGCTCGACTCTGCGGTTCTGGCCGGTGCGCTGGAGCGCCAGAAAGGCAGGACCGAGGAGGAAGTGAAGGCGGAAGTCCGCCAATATGCCGGGGCCCTGATCGGCATGCAGGGCGGCGGCATGACCTGCGCAGATATCGCGGTGTCCATGGATGACGTCAGCGAGGACATCAATGCGCGTGTGACCTGCAAGCAGCCGACCTTCATTTCGCAGATCCTCGGCCAGGATCATCTCGATTTCACCGTGTCCACCACATCGACCTATTCGGTCGGCAAGGTGGACGTGGCATTCGTGTTCGACGTCTCGGGCTCGATGAACAGCTATAACCGCCTGTCGCTGCTGAAGACGGCGGCCAATGCGGCCTTCGACACGCTGCTGCCGGACGACATGCCGGACGACAAGACGATCCGCATCGCGATCGCCACCTACAACAATTCCGTCAATGCCGGTTCGTACATCAATTCGGTGACCGATGGCGTCTCCCTGCCTGCGGATGTCTCGAACCTGGCGGCCTCTGCCAATTACAATTCGTACAATGGCAAGCGCATGGTCGATGCGGCCACCAACAAGCGCTTCTTCTACTACCAGACCGGCACCTGCCTCGATTACGGCTATTGCGACCGCAACTCGAACTGGGACTGGGATCCGGCGCGCCGCTTCTATTCGGATGTCTCGGTGCCTACCAGCTGTGTCTATGAGCGGACCGGCTCTCAGGCGGCGACCGATGCGGCCCCCGGTTCGTTCGCCTGGATCGGCGCCTCCAATCCGCAATGGAATTTCAGTTCCAACGACCGCAACAAATATGATGGCTGGCGCGAGGTCGCCTATGGCGGGGCAGACTCCAACAAAGGGGCGTTCTCGAACAATTACGCCACCTGCCGGGAGTCCGGCCCGGTTCCGCTGACCGATGACAAGGCCGCGCTCAAGTCGCACGTGAACGGGCTGACGGCAGGCGGCGGCACGGCAGGCCATCTCGGCATTGCCTGGGGCTGGTACCTGATCTCGCCGAACTGGTCGTCCATCTGGCCGACTGCGTCCGAGCCGTGGAAGTATGACGAGGTGAACGCCACCAAGGCGATCATCCTGATGACCGATGGTGACTTCAACTCGGAGCACTACACGGCCACCAAGGATTCCTTCCAGCAGTCCATGGACCTCTGTGACCAGATGAAGGCCTCGCCCTCGAAGGTGACGATCTACACGGTCGGCTTCCAGGTGCCTTCTGCTGTGCAGAAGACCGGCGACGGGCGCACGATCCTCGAATACTGCGCCACCAGCCCGGCCTTTGCCTATTCGGCTTCCGATGGCGACGAGCTGCTTCAGGTCTACAAACAGATCGCCCAGTCGATCGCCGACCTGCGCATCAAGCAGTAGGCTTCGAGGGATCAGAAATCGATCCAGTGGATCGATTTCCCCGAGAAGGCCCAAGCATAAGCGCCGGGCTTAGCCCTCTACGGTCACCGCGCCTTCCTGCACATGCAGGGCCTGGGCGCGGTCGCCGAAACTGTCGAACAGGAATTTCTCCGTACCCGTCAGCCAGGCCTGGCCGCCAAGCGCGCAGATCTCGTCGAACAGGGCAGCGCGCCGGTCCGGGTCGAGATGCGCGGCGGCTTCGTCCAGCAGGAGCAGGGGCGGCGGCCCGTCGCGCTCCGCCTTCAACGCCGTGGCCGAGGCGAGGATCAGGCCGATCAGCAGGGCCTTCTGCTGGCCGGTGGAGGCATCTTTCGCAGGCGCGCCGGTCGGCCGGTGAATGACGGCGAGATCAGAGCGGTGCGGCCCTTCCAGCGTACGTCCGGCCGCCATGTCGCGCCGCCGGGAATTGCGCCAGGTCTCGGCCAGCATTTCGAAAATTGACTTGAAATCATCCCCGCGCACGGCGGCCTGCTCGGCCTTGCCTTCGAGGGAAATGTCCGCCTTCGGAAAATGCCCTTCCGGCCGGGCCTCGATCGCGGCCTGCAGCGAGTCCAGCAGGTGGGCACGGTTGATGGCGATCTCCGCGCCGCTTTCGGCAAGGCGCGTCTCGATCGCATCCGCCCAGGCCGGGTCGACATGGCCGCGCTCCAGCAGAGCATTGCGCTCGCGCATGGCGCGCTCATAGCGGCTGGAAGCGCTGGCATGCGACGGCGTGTGCGCCAGGACGAGGCGGTCATAGAAACGCCGCCGGTCGCTGGCGCTGCCGCGGAAGACGCCATCCATGTTCGGGGTCAGCCAGACGATGCGGACAATCTCTGCAAGCTCGGTCGCGGTGGAGGGCGCCCCGTCCAGCCGCACGACCCGTTTGGAGCCGCCGCCGGAATTGTCCAGCGTGACGCCCACCTTGTGCTCGTCCGCCAGCGTCGCAGCCACGGTCCAGCTGCCTGCCGAGCCGGTGCGGGCCATTTCCGGAAGGGTGGAGGAACGCAGGCCCCGGCCGGGCCCCAGCTGGCTGACGGCTTCCAGCAGGTTGGTCTTGCCCGCGCCATTGGCGCCATAGAGGCAGACATGCCGGCCATCCAGCGGCAGGGTCAGCGACGCATAATTGCGGAAATCGGTGAGCGACAGTCTCGTTAGGGCGGTCATGTCGTCACGCGGCCTGCCTCTGGCGTTCCGGCCGCTCCGTGTCAGGAATTAGACGCGCAGCGGCATCAGCACATAGCGCGCGGAGTCGTCGGACGGGTCCAGCACGAGAGCAGGGGAGGCCGGGTCATTGAACATGAATTCGGCTTCGGCTGCCTCGATCTGGCCGGCAATGTCGAGCAGGTATTTGGCGTTGAAGCCGATCTCCATCGGCTCGTCGCCATACTCGGCTTCCAGTTCCTCATTACCCACGCCCGTTTCGGCATGGTTCACGGCCAGCACCAGCTTGCCGTCCGAGAGGGACAGCTTGACCGAGCGCGACCGCTCCGCCGAAACGGTGGACACGCGGTCGACAGCGGCTTCGAAGGCCTTGTTGTCGATCGACAGCTTGCGTGAATTGCCCTTCGGGATCACGCGGGCATAGTCCGGGAACGCACCATCGATCAGTTTCGAGGTCAGCGTGGCGCGGCCTGCGCGGATGATGATCTTGGTATCGGAGACTTCCACATCGACCGGGCCGTCCAGGCCGTCGATCAGGCGGCGGGCCTCGCCCACGGCCTTGCGTGGCACGATCACGCCTTCAAGACCGGCAGAGCCTTCCGGCGCCTTCGCCTCGGCAAGCGCCAGACGGTGGCCGTCGGTCGCCACGGCGCGCAGCACCGGCTTGCCGTCATCGTCATTCGTGGCGTGCAGGTAGACGCCGTTCAGATAGTAACGGGTTTCCTCGGTCGAGATCGCAAAGCGCGTCTTGTCGACCAGGCGGGCCAGGTCCTTGGCGTCGAGCGCGAACTTGATGGCGCTGTCGTCGGTCGTCATGGTCTGGAAATCGGACGCGGGCAGGGTCGGCAGTTCGAAGTGCGAGCGGCCGGCCTGGATCGACAGGCGCTGGTTCGCCGGTTGCAGCTCTAGCTCCACCTCGGCGCCTGCGGGCAGTTTGCGCACCACGTCGAACAGGGTGCCGGCCGGGGCCGTCACGGCGCCTTCGGTTGCCACTTTGGCCGGGGCGCTGTCGACCGCCTCGATGTCGAGGTCGGTTGCGGTCAGGCGCAGCTCGCCATTGGAAGCCTGAAGCAGCACGTTGGACAGGATCGGGATCGTGTTCCGCCGCTCGACCACGTTCTGCACGTGGGAGAGTGCGTTGAGGAGGTCGCCGCGTTCGATCGTCAGTTTCATCGTCTGTTCCGTCCATCCCGGACAGTGTGGCCACTGTCCGTTAAACCCTGTTGCGTTTGCCTGCTGGTCTGTCCGGTCGGTACGTGCCGACAGAATCAGCCCGTTCCACGGCAGGGAACGGGCTGAGAACATTTAAACATCCATACGAAAAAGCCAAGCGCTGATCGCGGTCCGGGCCTTCTGAGTTCGTTAATGGACGCCTGCGGCCTGCAATTCGAGGATGGCAGCGGCCACGCGGGCGATGTCCGCGGACAGTTCTGCATCCTTCGGAAGCTCCTTGGCGAGCTTGCGGTGGGCATAGAGCACGGTCGTGTGATCGCGCCGGCCGAAGGCACGCCCGATCTGCGGGAAGGACTTATGGGTCTGCTCCCGGCACAGATACATGGCGATCTGGCGCGGATAGACGACCGTGCGGGCCTTGGACGGGCTTTCGAGGTCGGCCTTCGACACGTTGAAGACCTTCATCGTCGCCTTTTTCACCAGCTCGATCGTCGGCGCGCGCACTTCGCCTTCCATGCGGCGGATGACCCGCTCCAGCATGTCGGACGTCGGCGCCATCGTGCCGAAGCCAGCCTCGGTGAAGAGGTTCCAGACCGCGCCGGTCAGCTCACGGCCGGGGCCGCGAATGCCGGTGTGGATGCGCTCGACCAGGGCTTCGTTCAGCACGAAGTCCGGATGATCCTGCGCGATGTGCGCGGCCAGGCGGCGAACGATGTCGCGGCGCATGTCCTCGTCCGGCAGTTCGACCTCGACGACCGTGGCGCCCTTCAGCTCGCTCATCATCCGCGGCGAGAAGCCAGCCAGTTCGCCCGGTGTCTTGTCGCCTGCGAGGACGACATTGCCGCCCTGGCCGGTGACTTCGCGGATGTTCTGGAACAGCTCCGTCTCGGTGCCCGGCTTGCCGGAAATCCGGTGCAGGTCGTCGATCAGCAGGATGGAGGCAGCCCGCAGGCGCTTTTTCAGGGCGCTCGTGTCCTTGGCCTTCACGCCATCGGTATAGGCCGAGAGGAATTCCTCCGCCGTGAGATAAACCACCGTGGCGTCGCCATTGGTTTCCAGCGCGCGGGCGCGCAGGGCCAGCAGCGTGTGCGTCTTGCCGGTGCCTTGCGGGCCGGAGATCAGGTGAACCTGCGTCCCGATCGGCTGGCCATCGGCAATGCGCTTGGCCAGTTCCACGGAAATCGCGTTCGATTTGCCTGTCACCAGCGTGGCGAAGGTCATTTCCGGTGCGCCGGAGGAGGGACGGGGCGTGCTTGCCGCGCCGCCATCATTGCCGCCGGCGCTGCTTGCAGCCGCTTCCGGCTCTGCCTCGGCCTCTGCCCACGGATCCTCGACAATGGCGCGTAGCGCCGTGCCGGCATCCTTCCAGCAGACGAGGCGGATATCGCGCCGCGCATCGTCATGCTCGCGCCAGATGCGCTGGAGCGTGTGACGGTGATCGGCCGACACGCGGTCGTAGGAAAGGCGGTCGCGTGCAGCGATCACGATTTTCCCGTCAACCTCTGCGATCAGCTTCAGGTCGGTGATCCACCGCTCGAAATCCGCCGCGGAGAGGACCTCCTTCAGATGCTCCCGGACGGCACGCCAGATGGCCTGACCGGGAAGGCTGGAGATCTTCTTGTTGGTATCCGAATCTACGCTGGCTGGAGTGTCAAAGAGTCTGTTTCGGTCCATGCCGAGCCCCATTTTTTTGTTATCTGTTACAGCCACCAAACCGGCACGCAACACCCCTGTCCAGCTACCCGAAACTGGCCCCGAAAATACTCCGTACAGGGATGTTTATCGTTGGTAAACTCAAGGTACCGACGGGGGTGATCAAAGACAAGTGTATCTTTTTTCGGACAGCCGTGATTGGCGTGTTGACTCTTTTGTCGGCACCCCTCTCAGGCGAGAAAAACCCATATGGCTCAATGCTTTTCTCTTGTGGAGAGCCTGTGTATTTTTTTTCGAGTGAATCACCGCATACAAATGTTCACTTTTGTTCTGTCAACACGGGCTCATGGAAATTGGCTGTGAAATTCGCCCCGAAAGGCATAATTTTTTTGGAACGATCCTGATTGGCCGCGCTGCGGGTCCATTCGTGCAGAGAGGTGCGGTGCTGCCTTGCAATATCGCATTTCTGTAGGTTCTTCCCGTGTTCGTGTGACAGTAAACCGGGCACGGCCTGACTAAGCCTGAGGCACAGGGAAAGAAAACCCGAAAACCGGATTCCGGGCAAGAAAAAACCCGCCGGGCGAGGGGCCAGGCGGGCTTGTTTTCGTGCCGGTGGTCCGGCCCGTGATCGGTCAGGTCAGGCCTCAGGCCATCGACTTCACGCGGGCAGCCAGACGCGAGACTTTGCGCGCAGAGGTGTTCTTGTGCATGACGCCTTTGGTGACGGCACGCATCAGCTCCGGCTGGGCAGCCTTGAAGGCTTCAGCGGCAGCGGTCTTGTCGCCCGAAGCGATGGCTTCCTCGACCTTGCGGACGAAGGTGCGCACGCGCGAACGGCGGGCCTTGTTGACCTCGGTGCGCCGCTCGATCTTGCGGACCATTTTCTTGGCGGAACGGGTATTAGCCATATCAAACTCCTGTTGCCCGAGGGGTGACCCTCAGGCTGAAGGCGGGGAGATACATAATGGCCGGTTGGGCGTCAACCGGAGAGTCCTGCAGAATGCGGGAAAAATGCACCTTCCGGCCGGTTATTTTACTTGTCGCGGAAATGGGCTGTACGCTTTTCGATATAGGCGTCCATGCCTTCCTTCTGGTCTGCGGTCGAGAAGAGGGACTGGAACAGGCGCCGTTCGAAGCGGATGCCCTGCGAGAGCGGCGTCTCATAGGCATAGTTCACGGCCTCCTTGGTCATCATGGCGCCGGCCATGGGCATGGAGGCGATGGTGCGGGCCAGTTCCCAGGCTTCGTCCATCAGGTCGTCGGCCTTCACCACGCGGCTGACAAGGCCGAAGCGCTCGGCTTCTGCGGCGTCCATCAGGCGGCCGGTGAGGCAGAGTTCCATCGTTTTCGACTTGCCGATGGCGCGGGTGAGGCGCTGGGTGCCGCCGGCGCCCGGCATCACGCCAAGGCGCACTTCCGGCTGGCCGAACTTGGCATTGTCTGCCGCCAGGATGATGTCGCACATCAGGGCCAGCTCACAGCCGCCGCCCACGGCATAGCCTGCTACGGCGGCGATGATCGGCTTGCGCAGGCGGGCCGTGCGCTCCCAGTTCCGGGAAATGAAGTCCTCATAATAGGACTCCGGATAGGTCTTGTCCTTGATTTCCTTGATGTCTGCGCCGCCCGAGAAGGCTTTCTTGGAGCCTGTCAGGATCACGCAGCCGACCTTGTCTTCCTTGTCGCAGCGGTCGAGCGCGGCGGAGAGGTCGTTCATCATGGCTTCGGACAGCGCATTCAGCGCGTCCGGCCGGTTCATCTGGATCACGGCAACGCCGGTATCCTCGTCGAACTCGGTGAGAAGGGTCTCGTAGGGCATGGAAAGGGTATCCTTTCGGTGGCCGCGGTCTGTCGCTGAGACAGCACAAGGGCCCAGTATGAGTGTGTCTTGGTTAAGAAGGGATTGGCGGGGCCGGGCGGGGCCGGCGGGAACCTCATCGTGGTTAACCTGGCATTACAGGCCGGTCATGAATTCGAGGCGCGCGCTATAACGCCGCCAGAAGTGCTTGTCACCCCGTGGAGTCAGATCGCAGGATCGGGGCCTGCGGCGCCGCAAACCCTGTGCCAGAGGCGCCCCGGCACTCTATATGAAAGACATGAGCGACACATCAGACCCGTCCGGCACCCCCGGCGCAGACCCCGAACGCAACCGTTTCAGCGGCCGCCTGGCCCGCACGGCGAAGGTGGGCGCGAACCTTTCCGGCGCAGGGCTCACCTTCGCGGCGCAGAGCCTGTTTGGCGGCGACCAGGGCGACGAGAAGATCGCCAGAGCTCTGGCGGGCGCGCTCGGCAAGTCAAAAGGGCCCCTGATGAAGGTGGCGCAGATGCTGTCCACCGTGCCGGATCTCCTGCCGGAGCAATACGCCGCCGAGTTCGCCCAGCTGCAGGCCCAGGCCCCCGCCATGGGCTGGCCCTTCGTGCGCCGCCGCATGCGGGCAGAGCTGGGCGGGGACTGGCAGGGCCGTTTCGCGGAGTTCGGGCATGAGGCCTCCCACGCCGCCTCCCTCGGCCAGGTGCATGCCGCAACGCTGCATGATGGCCGCAAGGTCGCCTGCAAGCTGCAATACCCGGACATGGCGAGCGCCGTGGAGAGCGATGTCGGCCAGCTGAAGACCGTGCTCGGCCTCTTCAAGCGCATGGACGGCTCCATCGACCCGACCGCCATGGTGGAGGAGATCACCGACCGCCTGCGTGAGGAACTCGATTACGCCCGCGAGGCAAAACATATGGCGCTCTATGCCCGCATGCTGGCGGACAAGGATTTCGTTCAGGTGCCGGAGCCGGTGGAGGAGCTTTCCACGCCGCGTCTCCTGACCATGACCTGGCTCACCGGGCGGCGTCTCACCGATTTTGAGGATGCCCCGCAGGAGGTGCGTAACCATATCGCTGAAATGCTGTTCTGGACCTGGTGGGGCCCGTTCAACTCCCACGCCGTGATCCATGGCGACCCCCATCTCGGGAATTACCAGGTGACCGGGGAGGGGACGGGGCTGAACCTGCTCGACTTCGGCTGTATCCGCATTTTCCCGCCGACCTTCGTGGAAGGCGTGGTGGACCTCTACCGCGCCCTCCAGAAGGACGATTTCGACGCGACCTATGCCGCCTATGAGAAGTGGGGCTTCGTCGGCCTCTCGAAGGAACTGGTCGAGGTTCTGAATATCTGGGCGCGCTTCATCTATGGTCCGCTGCTGGACGACCGCGTGCGCAGCGTCGCCGATGGCGTCACCGCCGGGGAGTATGGCCGCAAGGAAGCCTTCACCGTCCGCAAGCTCCTGAAGGAGAAAGGTCCGGTGAAGATCCCGCGGGAATTCGTCTTCATGGACCGCGCCGCCATCGGCCTCGGCGCGGCCTATCTGCGCCTGCATGCCGAACTGAACTATTGCCGCCTCTTCGAGGAAAGCCTCGAAGGTTTCAACGTCGACGCCGTGGCAAAGCGCCAGGCCGACGCCATGGGCGCGGTGGGTCTTTTATAATTTCCAGAGGCAGACCCGCAGCGCAAACGAAGGGCGGGTCCGGTATAGTCCACTATAGTCCGGTATAGTCATGGGCAGTCATGCATGGTCATGGCGTAGCCGTCTGTGGTCACGCGCCAGTCATGCCTGACACGCCCCACACGCGCCCCCTCCGACCGCTTCGCGGCCACCTCCCCCGCAAGCGGTGGAGGATGAGTCCGGTGCGTGAGGCAGGCAATCCTCCCCTGCGAAGCGGGGGAGGTGGCAGGCGGCGAAGCCGGCTGACGGAGGGGGGCTTATCCACCCCCTTATGCCCCCCATCCTGCCGCAATCATTACCGCAAAAACAAATCCATCCGACACCTCCGTATCCGGATGTATAGTGCGGCACATGTCACTCCTGCACCCACCCCAAGGCTTCCCGCCGCATCTCGCGATGGTCTGGCCCCTCATCTGGGTCCAGGTGCTGCTGCTCCGCGCAGCGGTGAGGGCCGCCTATGGGAGAGGCGTGCAATACCATTGGAGCGTCACCCCGAACGGCCGCGTTTTCCTCACATCCATTGACTGGATGCCGGGACAGAAGACCGAACGTACCTTCCCAAAACCCGCAAATGACCGCCTCGCCGCCGCGTGTGATGGGCGGCTATTTACGCCTCAGTATCTCCGCCTGGATCCCCTCTCCCTTGGGAGAGGGGCAGGGGTGAGGGGTAAAGGCGTTTCCGCAAGTGCCGTCTCTGCAGCAGCTATGCTGCCCCTCATCCCCAACCCCTTGCTCGGGCGAATGCAGTGCATTCGCTTCTCCTCGCAAGCCCCCAGGAGAAGGGGCTTGAACCTGCCCCTGCCGGACTCATAACCCCGAACCTGCCCCCGAAAACCAGCCACACCAGCAAGCGCCTTCACGGGCGCCGCTGGTGCTGGCGCTTTAGTTCATCTTGAACTTGATCGGGATCGACTTCGGTCCGCTGACGAAGTTCGCCTGAACGCGCGTCGGCTTTCCGGCGAGTTCGACCGATTGCAGGCGCGGCAGCAGCTCTTCCCACAGGACGCGCATTTCCATCCGGCCGAGGTGCTGGCCGAGGCAGACATGCGCGCCATAGCCGAAGGCGACATGCTTGTTCGGCGAGCGGTCGATCTTGAACTTGTACGGATCCTCGAACACATCCTCGTCGCGGTTGCCCGACGGATAGGCCAGGAACAGCCAGTCGCCCTTTTTGATCTTCTGTCCATGAACCTCGGTGTCGTCGGTCGCGGTGCGCATGAAATGCTTCACCGGCGTTTCCCAGCGGATCGACTCTTCCACCATGGACGGGATCAGTGACAGGTCGTCCTTCAGCTTGCGGAACTGGTCCTGGTTTTCCGCCAGCGCCCAGAGCGCCCCCGCGGTCGTGTTGGACGTCGTGTCATGCCCGGCGGTCGCGGCGATGATGTAATAGGACATGGCCTCCAGGTGGCCGAGCGGCTTGCCATAGACTTCACCGTTCGCGATCACGCTGGCGAGGTCTTCGCGCGGGTTCTTGCGGCGGCTTTCGGTCATTTCCATGAAATAGGTGAAGAAGTCCGCCACCGTGGCCTGGATATTGGCGAGGCCGGTATCGCTGTCCGAAACCTCCTTGCCCGAACGATTGACCTCCGGGTCCTGCGCGCCGAACAGTTCCTGCGTCAGCTTCAGCATGCGCGGCTCGTCAATCTCCGGCACGCCCAGCACTTCCATGATGACATGCAGGGGGTAGAGGAAAGCCACATCGCGGGCGAAGTCGCACTCGGTGCCCTTGTCGGCCATCTTGTCGATGAAGCCGCGTGCGATCTCGCGGATGCGGTCTTCCAGCTTGCGCAGGTTCTGCGGCATGAACCAGGCCTGCGTCAGGCGGCGGTACTGCATGTGGTCCGGATTATCCATCTGGACGAGGGAGCGCAGCAGGTTCGGCGAGCCGCCCATCATCTCGCGGACCTTCTTGTCCGTTTCGATATTGGTCAGCGTCGCGGAGCGGTCTTCATTATGGAAGAGGTCGTTCTGCTTCTCGATGTTCAGGATGTCCGCATGCTTGGAGACCACCCAGAACGGATCGAAGCCTTCGATCTCGGCGACGTCCAGCGGCGCGTTCTTGCGCAGCCAGGCAAAGGCTTCGTGCGAGCGGTCCCAGTCGGCATAGGCCTTCGGGTCGACAACGGCTTCGGCGATATTGGCGGGTATGGTCATGCGTTCCTCCGGTGCGGGAGCGGCTTGCGGCTCCCTTGCTGGGGCAAGCGTCTACCATATACTTGCTATACGGCCAACAAATATGTTAGGCAGACTCATGTCTGATACGAGCACAGCCTCCGAGACGGGCCGGATGACCCAGGCCGAGCGGCGCGAGCGATCCGAGCAGGAATTGCTGGAAGCAACCATGCGCGTCGTGTCGGAGAAGGGGGTGGCTGCGGCCACGTTCGATGCGATCGGGCGGGAGGCTGGCTATTCCCGCGGGCTCGTCACCCAGCGCTTTGGTTCCAAGGATGGCCTGATCCGCAGCCTCATCACCGCCCTGCATGCCTGGCAGCGGGACGCGCTGGACGAGGCGCAGGTAACGGAGATGGACGGGCTGACGGCCCTCTGCGCCTTTGTCGACCTGCATTGCCGCACGCTGGACGGGCATGAGGAAGACAAGGCCTATTACATGCTGCTCGCCGCGGCGGTGGCCGACCGGCTGGAGACGCGGGCGGCCTTTGCCGAGTCTCATGAGGTGGAGCGCGTGCTGATCCGCGCCCTTATCGAACGCGGCCAGGCAGAAGGGAGTATCAGGGCGGATGCAGATGCGGACGCGACGGCCCTGATGGCCGGCTGCGCCCTGTTGGGTATACGTATGCAGAGCCTGATCGACCCGGACACGGCCATTGCGCCAATCCGGGATGCCTTGATCGGGTCGCTCCGCGCGCGTCTGGCGCCGGTCAAAGGAGGAGGGGAAGAATGAGCGCAATACCTTACAAGGTCTGGCAGTGCCGGACCTGCGGTTACATCTATGAAGAAGAGCATGGCGACCCGAATGAAGGGCTCGCCCCCGGCACACGCTGGACAGAGATCCCGGACGACTGGGTCTGTCCGCTCTGCGGGACGCCGAAGTCCGATTTCGACATGATCGAACTGTAGCGGGCCATATCTGCCGAAAAATATTATTCCAGAGGACAAAACGAGCGAGAAAATCTTCCCCAAAACAAGCGATAGGCGAAATAGTTAATTTATGTTAACTATATCGAATAAAATATAAGGGAGAGGACAATGCGCTTAATCAATTCACTGAAGATCTCGGGCATCGCGATGGCTATCGCTCTGGCGGGTTGCGTAACCAGTGCAACAGCACAGGAGCCTGCTGCCACAGCGGCTCCGGCCGATAATGGCTATCCGCTGGTCAGCGGGGATTTCTGGGAAGTCACCGGCGTGGACATCAAGCCCGGTGGCGGCCTCTACTATGCCAACCATCTGGCAGACCGGTGGCGTGCATCGCAGGAGTTCGCGAAGTCCAAGGGCTGGATCAAGAACTATATGGTCTTCGGCAACTATTATAACCGTCCGGGTGAGCCGGACCTGTATCTTGTGACGGTCATGGAGAAGATCCCGACCGGGCCGGAATCCGAAGCGCAATACGAGGAATTCCGTGCCTGGGCCAAGGCGACGACGGAGCAGCTTGCTTCGGAAAACGCCGATCGGGCCGAGTTCCGGGAAATCACCGGAACGACTCTGCTGCAGGAACTGAACTTCCGCGACTAGCATTTCGGAAGCACACAGAAGCCGCCGGTTCGCGCCGGCGGCTTTTGCTGTTTGCGTGATTGCCTTGCGCAGCGCTTGATCCGCAGGGCCGGGAGTTCTACGGGTGCGGAACGATTTGGCCGCGCAACAGGGACGGGCGACACATTTGACCAGTCTTCGCTCGATGATCTGGACGGCCGGCATTGTCGCGGTGGCCTACCAGTTTCTCGTCATACTGCCGGCGATCTTTCTGCACCTCCTTATGCCGGGCATCTCGCTGATCCTGCTGGCGGGGCTGTCCAACATTCTCACCATGCTGGCGATCTATGGCTATCTGAAGATGCGCGGCGTTGCGTGGGAGGTGGCGGAGCCGGGCGATGTGAATCTGGTTGTGGTCGGGTTTGCTGCCGTGGCGGCTGTCGTCGCCGTCACGGTCACGACCTTCCTGTCCGGCCTTCTGGCGGCGATCTTCGGGCCGGGCGGGCTGAGCGTCAGCGACAATTTCCTGGACCAGATCAACGCCGGGACGCACATGGAAGTCCTGTTCACGATCGTCCTGGTCGCGCCCCTTGCGGAAGAGTTCATCTATCGCGGCCTGTTCATGGGCGTGCTGTTGGCGCGGGGCTGGACGCCGGTCTCTGCGGCTGGCCTGTCCGCGCTGATCTTCGCGGTCCAGCATATCCAGTATGGCTGGATCGGGATCGCGATGGTTCTGGTCTATGGCTTTGTGCTGGGCATGCTGCGTGTGGCCAGCGGCGGGCTGTTCGCGCCGATCATGGCGCACCTATTCATCAACCTGATCTCCATTTCAGTGTAGCAGCGGGCGTTGCGGCAGGGCTGGAAATGCCGGGCGGACAGCGCTAAGCGGGCGCCATGACGGACGATCTATCACGCAACCAGACATTCGACCTGCCGGAAGGCTACCAGATGCTGCCCTGGCACCGGGGCTTTGGCCGCCAGGTTGGCCCGCTTTTCGAGAAGCGGGACGAAACGGGACTGACCCGCGCTTTCCGCGTCGAGGAGCACCACACCAACGGCATGATGAATGCGCATGGCGGCATGCTCATGACCTTTGCCGACATGGCCTGGGGCGCAGCCGTGGAGAAGGACGAAGACACCTGGTGGGTGACTGTCCGCCTGATGTGCGACTTTCTCTCCGGCGCCAACATGGGCAGCTTTGTCGAGGGCAAGGGCAAAGTGATCGGCCGCCAGGACGATGTGTTCACCGTGGAAGGGCGCATCTGGGCCGGTGACAAGCTGCTGATGCGGGGCACGGGCATCTTCAAGGTGATCGAACGCCGGGAAGGGCAGCAGAAGCCGTTTACCCGCCCCGGACAGGGCGCCTGAGCTTTCGGTTGACTCGGCGGGGCTGCGCAACTATCGGCATTTCGTAATGAATACTGCACTGCACCACCATCACCATCATTCGTGACGCGCCGATGAGGCGCGAACCGGTCCGGCTGCGCCTCGTGCAAGTGTTCTCTCCAGAACCATACCAGACGAGGCAGGCCACAGCCGGGGCGTGCCTGATGTTGACGTGTCGCCTTCCAATCCGGACCAGCACCGATTATGCGGTGCGCAAACAGGACTAAGAGCGATCCATGAGCGACAAAGACAGCCAGCCCCTCTCCGGCAAGGACCTCGCCCGCAAACCGCGCGGCTTTCCCGACAAGCGCGAGGGCCTGATCCATGCGCAGGCGCAGCTGGTCGAGACCGTGACCGGCGTATACCGCAAATGGGGTTTCGAGGCGCTCGACACCGGGGCCTTCGAATATGCCGACGCGCTCGGCAAGTTCCTGCCGGATGATGACCGGCCGAATGCCGGCGTGTTCTCGCTTCAGGATGATGACGAGCAGTGGATCTCGCTGCGCTACGACCTGACAGCGCCGCTCGCCCGTTTCGTGGCCGAGGCCGGGCAGTCGCTCGGCAAGCCTTTCCGCCGCTATGCCGCCGGGCCGGTGTGGCGGAACGAGAAGCCGGGGCCGGGCCGTTTCCGCGAGTTCTGGCAGTGCGATGCCGACACGATCGGCGCGCCGGGCTTCCATGCCGATGCCGAGATGATCGCCATGGGCGCCGAGGCGCTGCGCGCGGTGGGCATGGAGACCGGTGAGTTCGTGATCCGCGTGAACACCCGCCGCCTGCTGAATGGCGTGCTGGACGGGGTGGGCGCGACGACCGCCGAGGGCCGCCTCGCCATCCTGCGTGCGCTGGACAAGCTGGACCGGCTTGGCGCCTCCGGCGTGGCAGACCTGCTGGGCAAGGGCCGCATGGATGAAAGCGGCGATTTCACCAAGGGCGCCGGGCTGGATGCCGACAAGGTGAAGACCGTGCTCGCCTTCGCCGAGGCAGGCGCCGAGACGCGCGCTGAAACGCTGGCCAACCTGTCGAAAGCGACCGGCAACACTGAAGAAGGCAAGGCGGGCCTCGCTGAACTGGAAGCCATCGCGCTGGCCCTCGATGCGTTCGGCGCGCCGGAGGGCGATGTCGTGATCGACCCATCGGTCGTGCGTGGCCTCGAATACTATACGGGCCCGGTCTATGAGGCCGAGCTGTTGCGCGAAGTGACCGGCGAAGACGGCAAGACCTATCGCATCGGCTCCATCGGTGGCGGCGGACGCTATGACGATCTCGTCGCGCGCTTCACCGGCGAGACGGTTCCGGCCACGGGCTTCTCCATCGGCATTTCGCGGCTCGCTTCCGCACTGCAGATCATGGGTGAGACGGGCAAGCTGGACGGGCCGGTTGTGGTGCTGAACCTCGACAAGGAAAATCCGTCCACCGCGCTTTCCATTGCGACGGACCTGCGCCGCGCAGGCATCCGGGCGGAAGCCTATATGGGCGCGTCCGGCATGCGGCCGCAGATGAAATATGCTGATCGCCGCAATGCTCCGGCTGTGGTCATCGTCGGCGAGGACGAGATGGCCAAGGGCACTGTCACCATCAAGGATCTCGAGATGGGCGCGCTGAAGGCGCAGGCCATCAAGTCCAATGAGGAATACCGCGAGGCGCGGCCCGGCCAGATTGAAGTGCCGCGTGCCGAAATGGTTGAGGCCATACGCCGCATCGTCGAGGCCCAGGCATGACGCATTCAGCCATCGTCAAGGCGGCCCGGTCCCGGTTCGAGGGCTCTGGCGCCGAACTGGTCGATCCGGCCTATATCCTGCCATCGGACATTCCGCTGGAACTGTCGGGGGAGGCGGTGCGTGCGCGCCTTTGCGTGTTCACGGATCATCGCGGCAATGAAATGGTCATGCGCCCGGACCTGACCCTGCCGGTTGCTGGCATGGAAGCTGAGCGGCTGGCCAGCGGCACCAACGGGCCAAAGGCCTATTGTTATGCCGCAGAAGCCTTCCGCCTGCCGGCGGCCTCTGAAGACCCGATGGAGTTCACGCAGGTTGGTTTCGAATGGTTCGGCCGCGACTCCGGTCCGGTCGAGGATGCCGAGGCTTTTGCACTGGTGCACGAGGCCGTGCGCGCCTGCGGTGCGGTGCCGGAAGCGGTGGCGATGGGCGACCTTGCTGTGTTCCCGGCCTTTATTGATGCACTTGGCCTGCCGCGTGTGACAGCGGAGCTGCTGAAGCGGGCCTTCCGGCAGGAAGGCGGCGTGCGGGCGCTGGTCGAGGCGGCGCCGGTACCGATCGAGGCAGACCTTGTGCCGACGCTGGAAGCTGCAACCCCGGAAGAGGCAGAGGCGGCTTTCCGTGCGGCGCTGGCCGAGCGGGGCATCCCTCTGATCGGGACACGGAGCGTTTCCGAAATCATTGCTGGCCTGCGGGCCAGGGCTGCGGCCCTCGCGGCGGGCGGCGTGCCGGATACGGTGCGGGATGTGATCGGCGCGCTCGCCTCGGTCAACTGCACGGCATCGGAGGCGGCAGACCAGCTGGACGCCATCGCGGCGCGCTACAGCCTGTCGCGCACGTCCGCCGCCATCGAGCGTGTGGCCCGGCGGATGGAGCTGATCCGCGAAATGCTGCCGGAGCTGAAAGCGATCTGCCGGTTCCGGTCCGGCTTCGGGCGGCGCTTCACCTATTATGACGGCTTCCTGTTCGAGACGCTGGGGCCGAACCTGACCGAGCGCCAGCCGATTGCTTCAGGCGGGCGGTATGATGGTCTCGTTTCCGGCCTGTCGAACGGCAAGGCAAATGCCACCGCCATTGGCGGCGTGGTGCGGCCTGATCGTGTGCTGCGTGCGAAAGGGAGGGGCGCATGACCCGTCTGTCACTCGCCATTCCGTCCAAGGGACGGCTGAAGGAAAAATCCGAGGAATGGCTGGCCTCAGCCGGTTTCCCGGTCACCCAGATTGGCGGCGAGCGCGGCTATCAGGCCGAGATTGCCGGGCTGGGCGATGTCGAGATGCGGCTCCTCTCCGCGCGGGAGATCGCGCAGGGCCTCGTCGATGGCAGCCTGCATGCGGGTGTCACCGGGGAAGACCTGCTGCATGATCTCGCCCCAGTGGGGGAGAGCGACTTCCATGTGCTAAAGCGTCTCGGCTTTGGTGGGGCGGATGTGATCGTGGCGGTGCCGCAGGCCTGGGTCGATGTCGACACGATGTCAGACCTGGAAGCTGCCGGGGCATCGTTCCGCAAGGCGCATCACCGCCGCCTGCGCGTGGCGACCAAATATATGCGGCTGACCCGTCGCTTCTTCGCGGCCCGGTCCGTGGGCGAATACCGACTCGTCGAAAGCGCCGGGGCGACCGAAGCTGCCCCAACGACCGGCTCGGCCGATGTGATCGTGGATATCACTTCCACCGGAGCGACGCTGAAGGCCAACGGGCTGAAAATCCTGTCAGACGGGCTGATCCTCAAAAGCGAGGCCGTGTTTGCCGCATCACCGGGTGCCGTATGGTCACCTGAAGCGAAGGCGAGTCTGGAGGTCTTGTTCGCAGGTGCAGCAATTAAAGGTAAGGAATTACTAGAAAAAATCTAGGACACATTCTTGACACATCCGCAAAAGCGCGGCCTTATGTCCAGCAAGTTTCTGGGAGGAAACGCTGCAAACGGTGGGAGGCGCGAGGCTAAGAGCCCGCGCCTCTTTCCGTTTGGAGGTATTTTCAGGGGTGTATTTCAGGGAAACCGGGCAGGCCGAAGTAACGGCTCAGGTGAGGTAGGGGGCGTTAGGACATCACATCCGTCCCGCCCGGCTTCACGATTAACAATAAGCACTTATCGTTTATCGTCAAGCACTATTATCGTTTTTCGATTAATCTTTTGTAATCGTGATCAGCCAGGCCGGGCTCCCGTCGCCCGGAACGACACGCAGGATGCGTGTGCCGCCATCAGGCGTGCGGGTTTCGCTGATTTCCGCCCCGGAGACTTCGATCCGCAGCGAATCCGGCGCGTCAGCGGGCTGATCCAGTTCAACATTGAACTCGCTGGCAGGCAGGAACAGGTCAGCCGCTTCCTGCGGCGTGAGGAAACGGACGGTGCCGTCTTCCTCGATCACCATGGATTGACGTTGCGTAACTTTCTCGCCTTCTACCGGGGCGGGAGCCGCTTGCGGTTGCAGGACATTGACCGGCGGAGCCAGGCGCTGCGCCTCGCCCTGCGCGGCCGCAGGCAGCACAAGCAGGCCAAGTCCTGCTGCCAGGCTGGCAAGCATTTTCATCCGGTAACTCCCTTGTCTCTGCCCCTCACTTAAGCGCGAATCGAGGCCGCTGTCACATGCGCGGGTATGCGGTGTGTTGACTTCCGGTCAGCCCCCCGTCATG
The DNA here is from genome assembly GCA_041398445.1 of Hyphomonas sp. Classification (GTDB taxonomy): domain Bacteria; phylum Pseudomonadota; class Alphaproteobacteria; order Caulobacterales; family Hyphomonadaceae; genus Hyphomonas. The sequence goes on from JAWKUR010000004.1 coordinate 114,594, forward strand.
CGTGGCGCCCTGAGTGAAATCCTCGCGACATCGGAAGGGCAAAAGATGAGCGATCCCCGCCAGCATATCATGCCGGTCTACCGGCCGCCGGAACAGGTCTTCGAGAAGGGAGAGGGCGTCTACCTCTATACCGAAGACGGCACCCGATATCTGGACTTCATCGCGGGCATCGCGGTCAACGCGCTTGGCCATTCGCACCCCGCCATGGTGGACGCCCTGCGCGAACAGGCAGGCAAGCTGTGGCACACGTCCAACATGTTCCGTGTGCGCGGGGCAGAGGAGCTGGCCGACAAGATCTGCCGCGACACCTTTGCTGACCGTGTTTTCTTCACGAACTCCGGCACCGAGGCGATCGAGTGCGCGATCAAGACCGCGCGCAAGTATCACTGGGCCAATGGCAATGAAGAGCGGATCGACATCATCACCTTCACGGGCGCCTTCCACGGCCGCTCGATCGGGGCGATCAATGCCGGCGGCAATCCGAAATACCTGGAAGGCTTCGGCCCGGCGCTGCCCGGCTTCGTTCACCTGGAATGGGGCGACATGGATGCGCTGGAAGAGGCGGTCTCCCGCCCGACCGCCGCAGCCGTGCTGATCGAGCCGGTGCAGGGCGAGGGCGGCGTGCGCGCCCTGCCGGAAGAGCATCTGAAGCGCTTCCGCGAACTCTGCGACGAGAACGGCGTGCTGCTGATCTATGATGAAGTCCAGTGCGGCATGGGCCGGACCGGCAAGCTGTTTGCCTATGAATGGGCCGATGGCGCCGCGCCGGATATTCTGTGTTCGGCCAAAGGCATTGGCGGCGGCTTCCCGTTCGGCGCCTGCCTGACGACCGAAGCCTGCGGCGAGCACATGCAGCCGGGCAGCCACGGCTCGACCTATGGCGGCAACCCGCTGGCCATGGCCGTTGGCAATGTCGTCTGGGACATCATCTCCAGCGAGGACTTCCTGGCCGAAGTGCGCCGCGTTTCCGGCGCGCTGGCCCAAAGCCTGAAGAGCATTGCCGACAGCCACCCGGACAAGGTGGAAACCGTCACCGGCAAGGGTCTGCTGACCGGCCTGAAAATGAAGGCTGATCCGAAAGGCCTGCAGGGCGTCTGCCGCGACAAGAACCTGCTGGTCGGCGTTGCCGGTGCCAATGTGCTGCGCCTCGCGCCGCCGCTGGTCATCAGCGATGAAAACGTCCGCGAAGCCACCCGCATCATGGACGAAGCGATCACGGACTGGGACATGGCCTGACCGGTCATCCCGTATCGTAAAAGTTGATCTGAATTTCTCCTTTCGGGGTTCTGTGTTCCGGCCGGGCAGGTAAAGTCCGCGGGAACACAAAACACCGGGAGGAGATATTCATGCAGGCCGCCGACGATTTTGAACAGGCAACCCGTCTGACCCCTGTGGGAGAGGGCCGTTGGGCTGTCGACCTGCCGGAGGCGTGGGGCCTGTGGAGCCCGGCGGGTGGCTATATCACCGCGCTTGCCTTGCGGGCTGTGGGGGAGGCGAGCAGCCTGCCGCGCCCCGCCAGCATGACCTGCCACTTCCTGCGCATGGGCAAATACGCCCCGGCTGAGATTCGCGTGGAAACGGTCCGGGCCGGAAAGCGCAGCGAATTATTGCGGGCAGAGCTGATGCAGGACGGCAAGACGCTGCTGATCTGCCATGTCTGGACCGTGCCGGACGCCATGCCCGGCCTGGAACATGACGACATGCACGAAGCCCTGCCGGATCCGGAAAGTGTGCCGACTTTCGAGGAACAGCATCCGGACGAGCCGGTTCATCCCTTCTTCCGGCGTTTCGATCAGCGCCCCATCCTGGGAATGCCGCGTGCGGGAGAAGCGCCGCGCGATCCGGAACTGACAGGTTTCTATCGGTTCATGCCGCAGGCTGTGACGGAGGATGTCTTTGCCGATGCGGGGCGGGCCCTGATCCTGATGGATACGTTCGGCTGGCTGGCTCAGTATCCGGCTCATCCGGCGGATAGTCCGTCGCCATGGATCGCGCCGAACATCGACTATCATTACCGTTTCCACCGCCCGACCTGCCATGCCGACTGGCTGCACATGCGGGTGCGGGCGCCTGTCGCCGCAAACGGGCTGATGGCCACCGATGGAGAGATCCGGGACGCAGGTGGAAACCTGCTTGTCACCGGATCTTCCCAGTTGATGTGCCTGCCCCGGCCGGGAGGCTAGCGGGGGCTAGGCGTCCTCGGCCGTGTCGTCATGTACCTGCTTGCGGCCGGTCACCATGGCGCGGGCGAGATTTTCCTTGTGGGCGAGGCTTGAGGCGACAACCCCGGCAAGGTGCAGGCCGACAAGGGCAAGCGTGATGTAAACGAATGCCTTGTGCACGCCTTCGAGCAGCTCCTCGGCGCCGGATTCTTCCTCTTCGCCTGCTTCCCCGAAGGCGGAGGCCAGCGGCGCGAAGGTCTCTTCCGTCACGATGCCGGCCAGCGGGCCCGCATTGTCTTCGACCGCATAGAGCGCCATGCCGGCTGAGGTCGTGACCAGAAGGCTGAAGAGAAGGGCGACAACCATGGCGCCGCCCGCAGGGTTGTGGCCGGCATAATCCTTCACTTTCCCGGTTACGAGACCGCGCAGGTATCCGAACACGGCGCCTGGCCCGCGCACGAAATCGGTAAACCGCGCATGCCGCGTGCCGATGAGCCCCCAGACGATGCGGATCAGCACATAGGCTGCCACGACATAGCCAGCCCATTTGTGGATACTGAAAAGGTCATCGCCAGACAGGTAGGCCGTGAAAAAGGCAATCACGAGAGTCCAGTGCCCGATACGAATTAGGGGGTCCCATACCGGGCGGGTGGGGGTCTTGGTCTGGCTCATGGCATTTGTCTCCGGCCTACCTGCTGGCTTGGCTGGAGCGTGGCGCCGGGGCCTCGTAGCGTCCATCCGTCAGATGACGCATTCCCTTTGCCGGCGGGATCGGCGAGAAGGGTGTATGTCAGATGACGTATCCGGACGCAGGGGCATTTTGGGCGTGGCCGCGCTGTTTGGCGCGATCGCGGTGTTTATTGGTGTGGACCTTGTCACCGATAGCGGGGAAGGCGCTGGCGCAGGACACCTGCTCGCAGAGCTGACCGTGCTGGTGGCGGCCTCATTCGGACTGGGAGCCATGTTGTGGCGCCTTGGCCGGTTACGCAGGGCCCTGGCCGATGCGCGGCAGGATGCCGGGCGCTGGCAGGCGGAGAACCGCGAACTGGTCCAGGGGCTGGGTATTGCCATTGCGCGCCAGTTCTCGGCCTGGGGCCTGACGGATGCGGAATCGGACGTGGGGCTCCTGCTGCTGAAGGGGTTGTCCCTGCAGGAGATTGCCGACCTGCGAGAGACAAGTGAACGTACCGTACGCGAGCAGGCCCGCGCAGTTTACCGCAAGAGCAATCTGGCCGGGCGGAATGCCTTGTCTGCCTATTTTCTGGAAGACCTGCTGCCCGGCGCGGGTGGTTGAAGATACGCGCTGGCGCCGGCAATTTTCGGCACTAAGATCAGGGCATGACAAAGATACGTGCCGCCTGTGTCCAGATGCGTTCTGGTGTGGAAGTTGCCCCCAATATCGCGGCGGCCGCTGCCCTCATCCGTGAGGCCGCCGGGAAGGGCGCGACTTTCATCGCGACACCGGAGATGACCAACCTGCTGGACATCCGTCCCGGCATGGCGCGGCCGAAGATTGTGGAACAGGACGACATTCCCCTGCACGCCTTCCAGGCGCTGGCGGCGGAGCTTCGCGTGACGCTGCTGATCGGTTCCCTGGCCGTGACGCTGGAAGGCGAGGAACGCTTTGCCAACCGCTCCTTTCTGATCGGGCCGGATGGCGGCGTAATCGCGCGATACGACAAGATCCACATGTTCGATGTCGAAGTCGGCGACGGGCAGAGCTATCGCGAGAGCCGGGCCTACCGGCCGGGCGAGGCCGCAATGCTGGCGGCGGCGCCTTTCGGCAAGGTCGGCATGACGATCTGTTACGACCTTCGCTTCCCGCATCTCTACCGCCGCCTTGCGCAGGCGGGGGCGGAGATCCTGACCATACCGGCAGCGTTTACGCGCGTGACGGGCGAGGCGCACTGGCATGTGCTGGTGCGGGCGCGGGCGATCGAGACGGGCAGTTTCGTCATTGCCCCGGCGCAGGGCGGCAAGCATGAGGATGGGCGCGAGACGTTTGGCCACTCGCTGATCGTGGCACCATGGGGTGACGTGCTGGCTGAAGCAGGCGGGGCAGAGCCCGGCATCATCCTGGCCGATCTGGATCTCGATGAAGTGGCAAAGGCGCGCGGACGCATACCCTCGCTGGGGAATGACCGGGACGTCCCGGTGATGCGGTCAGGTGATTAGGCGGTTGCCGTGGCCTGAGGCAGCAGGCACACCGCCAGCAGACACAGAACGAGACACCCCAATGCGATACGCCCAGCCATGCGCGTGTCCTCCCATCCCTGCAGTATTGCAGAAGAGGGGGAATTTCCGGTGAAAATAGTTCCGTGAGATTTCCGGGGTTTGGCGAAACCCCGTTAAGCTTCGTCAGCGGCCGAGACGCCTGCGGAATTCCTCATAGCCGAAATGGGAAATCTGCTCCACGCGGCCGTCTTCCCAGCGGATGGCCAGATTAGCCAGTGGCGTGCCGTTGAACGTGTTCGTCTTGACGAAGCTGTAGTGCATCTGGTCGGTGAAGATCACCTGGTCACCGGGCTTCAGCGGTTTGTGAAAGGAATAATCGCCGATCACATCTCCGGTCATGCAGGTGTTGCCGCCGAACCGGTAAGTATACGCTTTTTCGCCGGGCTGGCCCGCATCGACCACATCCGGCCGGTAAGGCACTTCCAGAACGTCTGGCATATGGGTGGAAGCCGAGGCATCGAGAATGGCAAGGTCCATCTCGTTCCAGTGCAGGTCCAGAACGGAGGCGTGAAGCTCCCCCGTGTTGACGACGAGGCCGCCGCCGGGCTCGAGGATCACGTCCACGCCGAAGCGGGCCTTGAAGGCCCTGATCGCCTCAATCAGCGTGCTGACATCATAGCCGGGCTTGTTCAGGAAGTGGCCGCCGCCGAAATTCACCGCGGAGACCTGTTCGATATACTGCCCGAAATTCTCGGCGACGTGATTGATCAGCCCGACGGAGCCCTCGTGCAGGCTTTCGCAGAGGGCGTGGACATGGAAAATGTCGACGCCGGACCAGTCGATATCGTCCAGCTTCGCAGGCACTTCGCCAAACCGGCTCATCGGCGCGGTCGGGTTGTAGAGGTCCCCGCCAAGCGTCGCATTGGAATAGCCAGGGTTCACCCGCAGGCCGACATGACAGCCTGCATCACGGGCAATGTCGCCAAACCGGGCGAGCTGTGCGGCGGAGTTGAAATAGATGTGCTGGGCAATCTTCGTCAGGCGGCGGACAGTCTCTTCCGTATAGGCCGGGGAATAAACATGCACTTCCTTGCCGAAGCTTTCCTGCCCCATGATGGCTTCATGCTCGCCGCTGGCCGTGGTGCCGTCCAGATAGTCTTTCATCACCGGGAAAGCTGCCGGCATGGCAAAGGCCTTGGTGGCGAGCAGGATCTTGCAACCAGCTTCTTCCCGCACACGCTTCGCCGTCTCCAGATTCTTCCGGAGGCGGGCAATGTCGAGCACGAAGACGGGGGTAGGGATGTTGGCGGGCAATGTCATGGCTTGTCCGATCTAGCACTTTCGGCGTTCGCGTGAGGGATCGTCCGGCAGGAACCCGGCCTCGACGAGATTGAGGACGAATTCATCGGCGCGATTGCAGGGGCGGGCACCCGCTTCGCGCTCTGCCTGTGAGACCAGAACACCGGTTTCCGTATTGGTAAGTGTGATGAACGGCGTCCTGATGCGGTCGTAGCCTCGCTCGCGGGCGATGGCGGTGACGCCGAGTTCTTCGGCAAGGGCATTGCCGCTCGGGCGGCGGACGTCGATTTTCAGGTTCAGGATCCTGTAGTCATCCTGGCTGGCGAGGGCGGCTTCGCGCTGAGCAGGCGTCAGCGCATCTTTCAGGAAGCGGTCCACCGTCCATGCCTTCTTGCCGGAAAGTTCCGTCTTCTCCAGCGCCATGCAGGACGGGCATTCGTCAAAGCCCCAGACGATCATCAGGGGACGGCCTTCTTCCTGTGCCCGGCTGAAGGCAGCATCATACAGCTGCCGCGGGTCGAGGCATTTGAAATAGGTGGGCTTCGTCCGTTCGCCCGTGCAGCCCTCGATGGGCTGGAAGGCGGCATAGTCGACCGCCTTCTCGAAGACGAGCGGTCCTTGCGGCGCAGCGGCTTCCTCGCCGCACGCAGCGAAGGCCAGTGCGGCGAGAAGCGAGACGGCAGCGCGGCGCATGCCGTCAGGTTTCCACCGCGAAGAGTTCGTCCTGGTCACCGGGGTTCACGTCGATGACGTGCCAGGGCAGGCCACGGGTGGCAACGTCTTCGAGGAAGGGTTTGGCCGGGAACTGTTCCACGTTGAACACGCCCTTGCCGGCCCAATGCCCACGGAAGAACATGGCCGCGCCGGACACCGGCGGCACGCCTGTCGTGTAGGAAACGGCCTGCGCGGAGACTTCCTTGTTGGTCTCGGCATGATCGCAGACATTGTAGATCATCTTGGTCAGCGGCTTGCCATCCTTCTTGCCACGGAAGATCACGCCGATACTGGTCTTGCCGGTATAGCCTTCAGCGAGGGAGGACGGCACGGGCAGGAGGTCCTTCAGGAACTCCATCGGGATGATGTCCATGCCCTTGTGCTTGATCGGTTCGAGGCCGATCAGGCCGATGGATTTGAACACCTGCAGGTGCTTGATGTATTCGGAACCGAACGTCATCCAGAAGCGGATCTGCTTCAGGCCCTTGATGTGCTTGACCAGGCTTTCCTCTTCCTCGTGATAGATGAGGTAGGAATCCTTCGGGCCGACTTCGGGATAGTCGATATCGCAATTGATGGAGAGGGCCGGGATCTCGATCCACTCGCCATTCTTCCAGTATTTACCGTCCTGCGTGACTTCGCGCAGGTTGATCTCTGGATTGAAGTTCGTGGCGAAGGTCTTGCCGTGGTCGCCGGCATTGCAGTCCACGATGTCGATATATTCGATCTCGTCGAACAGGTGTTCCTGCGCATAGGCGCAGTAGACGTTGGTCACGCCGGGGTCGAAACCGCAGCCGAGAATGGCGGTGATGCCCTTCTCCTTGAAGCGCTCATGATAGGCCCACTGCCAGGAGTATTCGAACTTCGCCACTTCGCGCGGCTCATAGTTCGCCGTGTCCATATAGTTGCAGCCGGTCTCGAGGCAGGCATCCATGATTGGCAGGTCCTGATAGGGCAGGGCCATGTTGATCAGCAGGTCCGGCTTCACCTTTTCGATGAGCGCGACGACCTCTGCCACATTGTCGGCATCCACCTGGGCGATCTCGATCGGTGTCTTGCAGAGCTTCGCGACTTTCTCGCAGCTCTCGATGCGGCGCGAGGCGAGGGTGATGTGCTTGAACGTGTCGCGGTCCATCGCGCATTTCTGGGCGACGACCGAACCGGCAGCGCCGGCACCGATAATGAGAACGCGATCCATGAGGGCTGTGTCTCCGTGGGTCTGGAAGGGTGTGATCTGACCCGTCACATAGGGCAAAGCGGGGGGCTTCGCCAGTGGAGACATGAAGGGGTGCCGCAGCGCAGGCAGAAGGCGTCTATGGGAGGAAACGAGGCTCCGCCCACGCTGCGGCGGGGGAAAGCTCAGGCGGCCTGTCGCAGGGGGGACAGGCGGCTGAGTTCCTCATTCAGCCAGGCATGATGGCGGGCCAGCCGCTCGACCTGGAGGGGATCGCTATCCGGCCGGCTGGCCAGTTCATCCTGCCAGGCCTCCAGAACGCGTGACTGGCTTTCCAGCCAGCAAAGCATGGCAGAATCGTCGATGGGCAGGCACATGAACACTCTCCTTGCAATTGAGAAGCATTTGCAAATTAATACTTGCCATAACCTGCTGCCTTTTGCAAGTCATTCTCAAAAGTGTCGCAGGTGACCCTGTATGAAGCCGTGCAGCCTGCGCGCGGCTTGCCTCCGGGAACAAATTCCCGGCCTGAGGGTTCTATCTGGAACGGACGGGCCCCTGATCTCTACTGGAACAGGGGCAGTCAAAGAGGAGGAGGCGTCACATGACCCTTGAAAGTCTTATTGTTTTTCTGCTGGTTGGCGGTGTCGCCGGCTGGCTCGCCGGGCTGATCGTCAAAGGCGGCGGCTTCGGCCTCGTCGGCAATATCCTGGTCGGGATCGTCGGGGCTTTCGTCGCGGGCTTCCTGCTGCCGGCCCTGAATGTCAGCCTGGGAGCAGGAATTGTCGGTGCAATCATACATGCCACGATTGGCGCGGTGATCCTGCTTCTGATTGTGCGTGTGCTGAAGCGCGCCTGATCAGGAGGCCTGACGGGTCACCTGACGGGCAACAAGGCGGCGAGACCAACAATTCCCAACAGACACTGGTGGTGCGGGCCATAATGCGCTATGGCCCGCGCTTCCTTTTTTCCGGCGCGTATTGCGGGGAGACTTTTCATGGCAGGCCGTCACTTTATCGATCTCTGGCATCTCGACCATGTCGAGCTGCGCGAAATTCTCGACATGGCCCATGCCATGAAGAAAGCGCGCGCTGGCTGGCCGAAGGGCCGTGTCGATACCGGCGCGCCGCTGGAAGGCCACACGCTGGCGATGATTTTCGAGAAATCGTCCACCCGCACGCGCTTTTCCTTTGACATGGCCATGCGCCAGCTTGGCGGTTCCTCGATCACGGCGACGTCCAGCGACATGCAGCTCGGCCGTGGTGAAACGATCGAGGACACGGCCCGTGTTCTCTCCCGCTATGTCGACGCGGTGATGATCCGCGCCAATGACCATTCCGACGTCGAGGCCTTTGCGGAGTTTTCCTCCGTTCCCGTCATCAACGGCCTGACCGACCGGTCGCATCCCTGCCAGATCATGGCGGACCTGCAGACGCTGGAAGAGAAGGGCGTGGAGCTTCGAGGGGCACGCCTCGCCTGGGTGGGCGATGGCAACAATGTTTGCGCCAGCTTCATTCATGCCGCTGCAAAGTTCGGCTTCTCGCTGGCTGTCGGCACGCCCGCCCGCTTTGCCCCGGACGATGAGGATCTCGACATCGCCCGCGAGTTGCAGGGTAAGATCGACCTCTATGAGACGGCCGAGGAAGCTGTCGCCGGGGCTGATGTCGTCATCGCCGACACGTTCGTCTCCATGGGTGACAAGGATGCCGAGCGCCGCCTCGAAATCCTGGAGCCTTATGCCGTCACTGAAGAGCTGATGGAGATGGCCAGCAAGGGCGCTTACTTCCTGCACTGCCTTCCGGCGCACCGCGGCGAGGAAGTCGACGCCGAAGTCATCGACGGCCCACAAAGCCTTGTCTTCGACGAGGCAGAAAACCGCCTACATGCTCAAAAGGCAGTCCTTCGCTGGTGCCTTGAAAAATAGGCCTGCCGCCTAGTCGCAGGTCTTGCGGAGGATAGGCAGGAAGGCGGCAATGGCCGCAAGTGCGATTTCCTCTTCCTGCAGGATGAGGTTTTCCTGCCTTGGGTAGAGGTCGAGCGAACCAATCAGCCCGTCTTCGGGATGCTTGATGAAGTGAAGCGTGACCTTTTGCAGGTTCGTGCTGCTCCTGACGCTGCCCTGGATCGTGAAATCGACGCCATGGTCGCGTGCATTCGGCGCCGGATCGCTGCGCCAATCGCGTACATCGACCAGTCCGGCACATTCGCGGTGCAGCTGGCTTGTCAGTTCTTCCGTCAGCCCGAGGCAGAAGTCCCGGTGTGACTGGTTCATGCTGAGATCCAGGAACCGGTGCACCATCAGGCTCGGCAATGTGTTCTCCGTCTCGAGAGGCGAGGGATGGTCGCTTCGGTCTTCCATCCAGTCATCGAGTTCGTGGGAGTAGGCGTACACGGATATCCCCGCTCCATGCTGCAGCCGGTGCACCGGCAATCCCTCGTCCTGTTCCCAGCGGCGGACGGTGCGCTCGGACCGGCCAAGGTATTGTGCCAGGCGTTTCCATGAGTCCAGACGTTCACCGTCTTGAGGCGGATCTTTTGAATTCCTGTCCCGTGTCATGATGGCATCCCTCGCAGTGCTGCGCTTCTCTTGCCGCATCATACGGGAAGGATGGCCATCGACGGACATTTGCGGCTGACGACCGGCTGGCAGTTGATGTCCGGTTCCGTCCACCGAGCTCCTTGGATAGCAATTCAAACACCGAGACATCGGCGCTCGTATAATCTCACAAAGCCGTTCTGCCCTCAACAGAGGTACAAAAAGTTCAACCCTGGAGAAAACGTCATGTTCTTGTTAGATCTAAGTCATCACGCCCGAAAGGCTATCTGTGCTACGGCCGTTATTCTGGCATTGGCAGCTCCTGCCTCTGCGGATCCCGCCTCGCGTCAGGCCAAACTCGTGGTGCGCCCCAACGCTATCGCCGTTTCCTTCGCCGACCTCAATCTCAATTCGGAGGCCGGGGCTGGTGTGCTCCTGAACAGGCTCAGCAGCGCAGCTTCGAAGATTTGCTTCGAATACGGAACACGTGGCCTGGCGCTGCAAAGCGCGCAGACAACCTGCTACCGCGATGCTGTGAACCTGGCGGTTGCAAGCGTCGATAGCGACACCTTGTGGAATGCCCACGTTCAGGAAAACCGCTGGGCATCTGCCGAGACTATCAAACCTCAGGTTTTTGCCTCTCTGACCGGCGATGAGATTGTCCTTCAACGTTAGGTCTGCCTGAATAGTTCAAGAGGCTGACTGGCATTGCCGCTGCAGTACAAGTCCGGGGACAACTGCATGAAACCGCCGGCGCGGGGGCTGGCGGTGCGGTGATACAGGGCCGGTGGCGCACGCGATTTGTATTTGTAATCGATGAAGCCAAACTACCTGCGCGCTGAGCAGGCAATTCTGGCCGTTACCTGTGGAAATGGACTGGGGTGCCCGGAAACCTCCGGATTTTCCCTTGCAATTGCCGGGGCCGGCTGCGAGCCTCGTTCCCATCAGGAAGATGGGGATCCGCCATGATCATTTTCGGAACCAAGGCGACACGCAAATTGCTGGACCAGGGCACGTTCGATTGCCCGCAATGCCAGCAGACCGCGAACTTTGAAAAGCGCCGCGCGCGCAAATGGTTCCATCTCTATTTCATCCCTGTCATCCCGCTTGAGACCTTCCCGGCCTATGTCGAGTGCAAGGCGTGCAAAGGGACATTTGTCGAAGGCGTCCTGAATGGATCGACCGGGGCGACCTCCGATGCGATCCGGGCCGAGTTCGAGACGACAGCGCTCGCCATCCTGGTGCGCATGGCCTGGGCCGATGGAAAGATCGAGCCGGAAGAGGTGGACGCGATCGAGCATGTTGTGAACCTCATGTGCGCGCGTGACTTCACCCGCGCCGAAGTCGAGGCGGAAATCGCCGCGGCTGAGAATTCGCTGGACGATGCGCTTTCGGTCGCTACGCGGGCTGGCAACATGCTGAACGATGAAGGCAAGGAGATGATCGTGAACGCCGTATTCCGCATCGCGGCGGCCGATGGCATCTTCTCGCGTGAGGAAGAGGACACGATCCTCGAAATCGGTGCGGGCCTTGGCCTGCGTCCGGCGCATGTACGCGGTCTCGTGCGTGACCTGGTCGAGCAGGCGCAGAAACCCAGCGACCAGCACACGCACTGATCAAACCTTTGTCAGGCCGGTATTTTCTCGCTGGCGCGCCCCGCGCGGGCCGCTAGGGTGCGGCCATGGCTGATACAGAATTCCCCGCAGAAAAATTCGCCCATCCGGACATCACGGCGAAGGGCGAGACCCGCGCCAGCGTTGCCTGGACCGGGCTGAAAACGCTGTGGTTCAACACGGGTACGCTCTGCAATATCGAGTGCCGCAATTGCTATATCCTCTCCTCGCCGAAGAATGACCGGCTGGTCTATCTGAAGCTGGACGATGTCACGCCCTATCTGGACGAGATCGAGGGCGAGGTCGAAATCGGCATCACGGGCGGTGAGCCCTTCATGTGCCCGGAGATCCTGCCCATCATGGAGGCCATCCTCCAGTGCGGGCACAGCCTCCTGTTCCTCACCAATGCCATGCGCCCAATGATGCGCCCGCGCCTGCAGGATGGCCTGCGCCGCCTGCGCGATGAGGGGCTGGCGGAGAAGCTGACGCTTCGTGTGTCGCTCGACAGCCATGACCCGGCCCTGCACGATGCCGAGCGTGGCGAAGGCGCTTTTGCGGAAGCCTGCGCGGGCCTCCGCTGGCTGGCGGAGGAGGGGTTTCCCGTTGCACTGGCCGGACGCCAATCCCTGCACGAGGACGAAGCCGCAGCCCGTCAGGCGTACGGGGCGCTGGCCGCCTCCCTGGGCCTGCAGCTCGATCCGGCAGACCCGAAACAGCTGGTTCTCTTCCCGGAAATGATCGCGCGGGACGATCCGCCGGAAATCACCACGGCCTGCTGGGGCATCCTGAACAAGTCTCCCGACAGCATCATGTGCGCGAACCAGCGCATGGTGATCCGCCGCAAGGGCGCGGGCCGGGCGAGCGTTACAGCCTGCACCCTGCTGGTGGACGATCCGGCCTTCGAGCTGGGCCACACGCTGGCCGAAGCGACGGCACATCCGGTCAAGCTGAACCATCCCTGGTGCGCCAGCTTTTGCGTGCTGGGCGGCGGCAGCTGTTCGGCCTGATCCGGGCTTCGTTCAGTTCAGCGGCGGTGCGTTCGGGTCGACCTGTTCAAACACCGCAAGATAGGTGATCGACGGGGCACCGATCCCGGCGCAGCCCGGTTGGGTGATCTCCATTACACTGTGAAAGCGGTACCCCTTGTCGTGGGCGCGGTTGAGCTTGTCTTCGAGGTCTTTGATCGCCTTGTCGGAAAAGACCCTTCCGATGGCCTGGACGCGGTATTTCATTCTGGTAGCTCCAATTCTGACATGTCGGTGCCGCCATGGCCGGGTTTGCACCGGTGCAGGCGGCTTAAGGTAAGCCGTAGGGCTGTGGGGAAGGGTTTCGTGCGGAACGCCAGCTCGCTGTAGCGCGAACAACTCGGCTCATAGACGCAGCGGTTCCCGATCGTGTCTGGCCGCACCCCGCGGTAGAGACGTAAGAAGGCTATGGCCGTCTGGCGCAGCCCCCAACCCTTCAGGGGTGGCATCGCATCAATACGGCTGTCCAGTTCTGGCCGGATGCCCAGCTCGCGCAGAGTGGACGGGCGAAGCTCCTCCGGAACATCAAGTTCCAGAGCATCTGCCGTCAGGCCCGCGATTTTCAGATCAACCCCCATAACCCAATAAGACGAAGCTGGCCGGGACGAGTCAATCAAAAGCTGTTTGCGCCGGCCCCGTATAGCCCCTTCCGGGGGCGATCACAGGCAGCGGCCTTGATACAGGCAAGAGGCGCTGCCACATGGGGGCGTCACAAGGAGCCCGTCATGGCTGACACGATCCATCCCCTCAGCGACTTTGTTGCCAATTTCCAGATCGAACAACGGCCTGTTCGCGGCCGCGCCGTTCGCATGGGCGCAGGCAGCATCTCGCCCATCCTGCACCGTCACGATTACCCGGTGAGCCTTGCCCGCATTCTGGGAGAGGCTGTCACGCTGGCCGCGCTGGTCGGCTCGTCGCTGAAGTTCGACGGGCGCCTTCTGGTGCAGGCTGAAGGCGATGGCCCGGTGAAGATGCTGGTCGGCGAATACCGCAGCGATGGCGGCGTGCGCGGCTATGCCCGTTTCGATGCGGAGGCATGGGCGCATCTCGACAAGCTGAACAAGGGCGCTGCGCCCCACATGCCCCAGCTGTTCGGGGCAGCCGGGCGGCTGGGCCTGATCATCATCCAGGACAATCCGGCGATCCAGCCCTATCAGGGAATTGTCCCGCTGGTGAAAGGCACGCTGGCCGAGTGTGCGGAGGATTATTTCGCCCAGTCCGAACAGGTGCCGACCCGTATCCGCCTGTCAGTGGCCGAGTTCGAGCGCAAGGGCGAACCGGGCCAGTGGGTTTCCGGCGGCATGATGGTCCAGCGTATCGCGGCGGACGAGACGCGCGGCGATACGGAGGAGGCGTGGAACGAGGCGCAGGCCCTGTTTGCCACGATCACTGACCAGGAACTCGTCGACCCGGACCTGCCGATGGACCGGCTGCTCTACCGCCTGTTCCACGAGCAGGGCGTCCGCATGGAGCCGCCAGTCCAGCTGGACGACCGCTGCACCTGCAATGAGGAACGCCTCATCGCAACGCTGCAGAGCATGCCGGATGAGAGCCTCCGGGACCTGGTGGAAGACGATGGTACGCTGGCCATCGACTGCCAGTTCTGCGGACGCCACTATACGGTGCCCATCGAAAAGGTTACCGGCGCAGCGAACTGAGCCCCAAAGAAAAGCCCTCACCTCCGGCCGGAAGTGAGGGCTTTTTTCTGCCTGGCGGCAGAATTTATCAGGACTGGGCGATCGCCATGATTTTCATGGCGAACTCGACGTCACCTTTTTCCATTGCGCGGTCGACCAGCGTTTTGCCGTCTTTCGGGCGCGGGTGCAGGATGTCGACGCCGCGGGCATGCAGCTGTTCCAGCATCTGGAGCGTCGGCTCATAATGGCGGTCGCGATAGGGATAGATCAGGTAGTTCACGACGCCCGCGCCCATGTCGTCTTCAGCGGCCGGATCAGCGCCCAGCATGAAGAGGAAGTCCGGGGCCTGCAGGTTCTTGTTGTCGCCATTCCAGCTGGCAAGGGACAGCATCACCGGCGTTGCGCCGGGGTTCACGGGCACTTCCTGCGTGGCGCCCATCGGCGCATCGATCTTCAGGCGGCTGTTCACATCCGCACCGCCCTGGATGAGCGTCGCCAGGATCAGCATGAAATTGTTTGATGCCTCGCTGCCCATCGTGGCGCCTGTGCCGCGCCAGGTGCAGTAGTGCAGCGGCGTGAAGCCATAGTCGTCGTAGAATTCCGTCTCGACCTTTGCTTCGCCCACAAGGATCTTGGTGTTGTTGACGCCGATCGAGTTGCCCCAGCAGACATAGGTAAGTGGGCGGGCCTTTCCATTGACGGGCGCATTCATGTCGAACCCGCCGGACATCAGGAATTCCAGGACATCATATCCCGGCGTGCAATCCCCGCCGCTGGGCTGCACATAGGAGGGGGCACGGCAGCTGGAATAGGTGACCGTGCCGGGGCCATAGAAGTAATAGGGCAGCGCTTTTCCGCTCGACAGGTCGTGCGGATTCACCAGACCCTGGGTGACGTAGAAGTTGGCCTTGTCGAATTCTGCATCGCCGATGAATTTGACGAACTGGTATTCGTTGTCGCTCAGCTTCTGTGCGTGCGCGGCCAATCCGGCCTGAGATGCGATGAATGCCGAGGCAATAGCTAATGCAAATCGAGGGATCGATTTCATGTAGTGTCTCCCGTGATCAAAGAAAAAATGCCGCCCATGCAGAGGCGCAAAAGACAAGCCGGAAACCGCGACTCATGAAGTCTATAGGAGAGGCTACATGAACAAAAAGCAACATCAGGCAAAAGAGAAACAAAATAATATCAAGGGTTGAGGCGCCGGTGTGGCCTCGCCCATTGCGCCGGTGCGCTCCCGCTGGCACACGGGACGACATGAACTTCAAATGGCTCCCCAATGCGCTGACGATTGCGCGCTGTGTGTTCGCACTTCTTTGCCTTGGCGGCATCGTGCAGGCGCTGCGTGTGCAGGACCTGATTGACCTTGGCACGGCGCAGGACGTTGCGGCGGGAGACCAGGCGAACCGGATCGCGGTTCAGCAGCTCTGGTACCAGTTTGCCCTTCTGTCGTTTCTCTCCGGCGCGCTGACGGACTTCCTGGATGGCTGGCTGGCGCGGAAGCTGAACGCCCAGTCGCGTTTCGGTGTCTGGCTCGATCCGATTGCGGACAAGTTTCTCGTCGGCTTTGCGCTGCTTGGTCTCGCACTCATTTTCCATACATGGCTGATCTATCTCCCGGCAGCCGCGATCATTTCGCGTGATGCCTTCATGACCTGGCTGCGCACCACGCCGGCCGGGAAGGCGGTGGTTGACCCCTCGAACCTCGCCAAATGGAAAACCGCCTGTGAAATGGCGGCCATCATCGGCCTGATGCTGCCGCTGGCTGCCATCCCGCAGAGTGCGGTGACGCAAGGGGGCGCGACGAACACTCTGGCAGAGCTTGCTGCGGTGGGGCTGGTCGGCCTGTTGTGGGTTGCGGCTGCGCTCTCGCTGCTCACCGGCTGGCGCTACATGGTGGCGGCTGCCCGAAGCGGCAAATAAAGCGATAAGTCCTGAACGCGAAAACGCCGGCTCCAAGGGGAAGAGAGCCGGCGTTCCGTGTGCTGTGCCCGCGCGCAGGACAAGGGGGAACCCGCTGCGCCGGCTGTCTTTTCATGACGAGAATTGGGTCACTCCCCCGCCATGGGAGAAGCCTGTCACCGGGTTCTTAAAGCAGGTTTAATGCTGCCAGCGGAAATCCGGTGCCATTTCCACGAAACTGCCACGAGATGTGCCCCTGTGCTGCCTCATTCGGGGCAGACCACTGGGCTTATGAAACGTAAACGCCCCTTCGATGCCTGGAAGCTGGTGGCCGTGTTCGGTGCGGCGATGGCGTTCCTGTGCCTGCCGGCCGTGCTGGCTGCCGCCGGTGTGGATACGGTGCGCGAGACGCCGCGCTCACGCGCCGCCGTCGAGACCCACGCGCCGGAGCTCAGCGAGGCGCTGGCAGAGCAGGGGCTGTCCCTTGGCGCGCCGGTTTACCTCCGGCTTACCAAGGAACCTGCTGAACTGACGGCCTATGTGGCCAATCAGGATGGGGTGTACGAACCGTTCCGCACCTGGCCGGTCTGCGCCTATTCAGGCAAGCTTGGCCCGAAACAGGCTGAAGGCGACATGCAGGCCCCGGAAGGCTTCTATGCCATTGCGCCGGGCCAGATGAATGCGTCTTCGGATTATCATCTCGCCTTCAATCTCGGCTATCCGAATGCCTACGACCGGGCGCATGGGCGCACTGGCTCATATCTCATGGTCCATGGCGATTGTGTCTCGATCGGCTGCTACGCGATGACCGATGAGGCGATCGAGGAAATCTGGACCCTGATGCAGGCTGCCATGGATGCAGGGCAGACCTCTGTGCCGGTGCACATCTTCCCGTTCCCGATGACGGCAGCAAACCTTCAGCGCCATGCCGGAGACCCGAACGCCGCCTTCTGGCGCTCGCTTGCTCCGGCCTGGGCGGATTTCGAAGAGACGGGCCACGTCCCGGCGGTGCGGGTCTCGGGCGGGGAGTATGAGGTTCAGCCCGCTGCCTGAGCCGGCGCCCAGTAGGGGGAGCTGGGGGCATTGGCGAACAGCTCCTGCAGCCGCGCGCGTGTCCCGGCCGTCGTGCCTTCCGGCGGGGCCAGCGGATTGACCCAGGCGGCCTCCGCGATTTCCCCGCGCGATGTCGCCTCGCCCTGCGTCCAGGTGCCGGGATAGGCCCGGTAAAGCACGACATGGTCATTCGGAAACACGAAATGGTTGGAATAGATGCCCACAAGGTCCGGCGGGGAGGTCAGGGTGAAGCCGCCTTCCTCCAGCAGTTCCCGCTCCAGCGAGTACAGGCTGGTTTCGGCCTTCTCCACGCCCCCGCCGGGCAGGTACCAGCCGGGCGTATAGGTGTGGCGGATCAGGAAGACTTCCCCCGCCTCATTCTCCACGACGGCGCGCACGCCCAGGGTCATGGGGCGTGACAGGCGAAACCAGGACTGGAAGATGCGGGTGCGAATGCGGGCCATGTGTCGTGCCTAGCGGGTTCGTCTCAAGATCGGGTGAATGCAATAATTTTCCCACACTTGGGTGAAAAATCCGGGATTCTGGTGAAAAATCGGATGAAAACCATGCCGAATTGGGCTCGCCATGCGCGGCGCACCGCGCTATGCACACGCCAACGAAACATCCGCGTGACAGATAATTCACAAGCGAGAAAGCGATATGATCCATCCGTCCCTGCTTGCCATTGCCGCTATCGTCGTCGTTTTCGGCGTCCTGAACCTGATTGAATTCAAGCGGCTGGACTAACCGCCCGTCTTGCCTATGCCGGAGCTTTCTCTGATCGCCGCCCTTGTCGGGGGCCTCGTGATCATGGCGCTGGCGGGAAATGCGCTGGTCAGCGGGGCTGTGTCCCTTGCCGGGCGCATGGGCGTCTCACCGCTTTTCGCCGGCATTTTCATTGTCGGCTTCGGCACGTCTGCCCCTGAAATGATTGTCTCGCTCGATGCGGCCCTGTCGGACCGTTCGGGCCTCGCGCTCGGCAATATTGTCGGCTCGAACATTGCCAATGTTTTCCTGGTCCTGGGCCTGCCTGCCCTCATTGCGCCAATTGTAGCTGGCGGTGTGGGGGAAAAGCGCGGCCTGCTGGCGGTTGTCATTGCCGCCGTCGCCTGGATCGGCATCACCGCCGTCATGCCGCTGACCCCGCTGGTCGGCATCTGTTTCCTGGCCATCCTGGTTGCCTATTCGGGGCTGACCTTCATCGCCGCGCGCCGCGCTGTCGCGGCTGGCAAGGACCCCGGCGTGACGGAGGAAGAAGACCCGCACCTGCCGCTTTGGCTGGCGCTGGTCTACGTGCCGCTGGGCATTCTGGGCCTGATCCTCGGCGCTGATCTCGTGATCGACGGCGGTGTCGGCATCGCGACGTTCTTCAGTGTGCCGGAGGAATATATCGGGCTCACCCTTCTGGCGGTCGGCACGTCGCTGCCCGAGATTGGTGCCGGTCTGGCCGCCGCCGTGAAGAAGCAGGGCGAAGTGCTGATCGGCAATGTGCTCGGCTCGAACGTGTTCAACATCCTCGGCGCAGGCGGCATTATCTCCCTGTTCGGCCCGATCAACATGGCGCCGACCTTCCAGCAATATGACCACTGGGCGCTGGCCCTCGCCACGCTGGTCGCCGGCCTTCTGATCGTGACCAAGGCGCGCATCGGCCGCCTGACAGGGGTCCTGCTCCTGCTGGTCTATGCGGCCTACATCTATGGCCTGATCACCGGCCTCAACATTACCGGCCTGTTCCGGCCGGCGGGGACATGACGCCCGGCATCGCACTCGCCACCGGCGCCGGGGCCCGCCTTGGCCGCGCCATGGCCTTGGCGCTGGGCGAGGATGGCTGGCAGGTCGCCGTTCATTACCACACCTCCCGCGAGGGCGCGGAAGAGACGTGTGCCCTGATCCGCAAGGCCGGTGGCAGGGCAGAGCCCGTTCAGGCCGATCTGGCAAACGAGGGGGCCCGCGATGGTCTTGTCGACCGGGTGGCCGAACAGTTCGGCGGCCCGGTGAGCTTGCTGATCAACTCCGCCTCAGCCTTCCATGACGACACGGCCCTGACGCATTCCCGGGATGACTGGGACGCGCATATGGAGCCGAATTTGCGGGCGCCGGTCCATCTGGCCCAGCAGCTCGCCGATGCGCTGCCGGATGGGCAGAAGGGGCTCGTCATCAACATCATCGACCAGCGCGTCTGGAAGCTGAACCCCATCTTCTTTACCTATACGCTGTCCAAGGCGGCGCTGTGGCAGGCGACGCAGACGCTGGCCCAGGCGCTGGCGCCGGACATTCGCGTCAACGCGATCGGCCCCGGCCCGACGCTGGCCAGCGTTCATCAGACGCCGGAAGAGTTCGCCGCCGAGAAGGCCGCAACGCTGACGGGGCAGGGCTCGTCGCCGGAAGAAATCGTGCGCGCCATGCGCTATCTCATCGCCGCAACCAGCGTAACCGGCCAGATGATCGCCAGCGATGGCGGCCAGCATCTGTTGTGGCAGACACCGGACATACAAATATGAATTTTGCTTCCGACACCGCCGCCCCCGCCCATCCGAACGTGGTTGAGGCGGTCATGGCGGCCAATAGCGGCATGGCGGCCAGCTATGGCGGCGACGAGATGATGGCGTCCCTGCGCGGGAAGCTCGCCGCGGTCTTCGAGACGGAAGACTTCGACTACTGGATCACGGTTTCCGGCACGGCATCGAACGCGCTGGCGCTTGCCTGTTTCTGCTCGCCGATGGGCGCGGTCCTCTGCCATGAAGAGGCGCACATCCAGAATGATGAGCGGGGTGCCCCGGAATTCTTCATGGGCGGCGGCAAGCTCCAGTTGCTGAAAGGCTTCGGGGCGCGCATCGACCGTGAGGCGCTGGAAGGCGCGCTTGCCGGGATCAACCGTGCTTTCACCCACCAGACGCCTGCGGACGTTCTGTCCCTCACGAACCTGACCGAGTGTGGCACGGCCTATCGTGCGGCAGAGGTCGCGCTTTATGCCGGCATGGCGAAGGAGAAGGGGCTCGCCGTGCACATGGACGGCTCGCGGCTCGGGAACCTGCTGGCAGGCAGCCATAGCAGCGCTGCGGAGATGACCTGGAAGGCGGGCGTCGACGTGCTGAGCTTCGGCCTCTCCAAGACCGGTGCCCTCGGATGCGAAGTGATTGTCCTGTTCGGCGCGGCGCGGGCAAAGTTCGAAGAATTGAAAGCGCGTGCCAAACGCGCAGGCCACATGCCGCCCAAGATGCGGTTCCTTGCGGCGCAGGCCCACGCCATGCTGGAAGACGGGCTGTGGCTGAAACTGGCCGGGGAGGCCAATGCCCGGGCGCAGGAATTGGCCAACGGGTTCATGGCGAGCGGGGTGGAGCTCGCCTATCCGGTGGATGGCAATGAAGTGTTCGCGCTGCTGTCGACGGAAGATGCTGCGCGCCTCAGGGAGGCTGGCGCAGTCTTCTACCCCTGGCAAAGCGGGGGCTATCGCTTCGTCTGTTCCTGGTGCACGGGCGAAAACGAGATTGCCGCCGTGGCAAACGCGCTTGCGGCTTAGGCGGTCCCGGTAAAGACGCCGCTCAGCCAGTTGCTGAGATGCTGGACCGTTGACTGATCGTCCAGCGGGGCAACGCTGCGCCCGCCAAGCAGGTGCTGGTGCAGGCTCATCATGATGACCGGGGAGAAGATCGCGATGGCCGCGGTCCGGATCTCATCCGCATTATCCGGAGAGCCGGGCGTGCCTGCCAGCTTGCGGCAGACGCAATCCAGCGAAGGCTCCAGCACATGTTCCAGATAGGCCTGGCCGACATCCGGCTCGGCCATGCCCTCGACCATGCCGAAAGCATGCATCCGGACGAAAATGTCGTCACCCATCCGCGTCAGGGCGTGCTGGAAGCAGGCATTGACCGCTTCCTCGATACTGTCGTGCGGCTGTTCCAGCTGCCGCCAGATGGGTTGGGCGCGCTCGCCCAATTCTTCCATCATGGCAATCACCAGGCCCTTCCGGTCCGTAAAATAGTGGCGCAGCGTCGGCTCTGACGTGTCAGCGGCCAGGGCCAGCTGACGCAGGGAGGGACGCCGGATCTCTCCGGACAGGGAAAAGTCGATTACGCTTTCGAGCAGGGCAGCGCGCTTCGCGTCGAAGTTGTAGTTCCGGGCTCCGGGTGTGCGGGCCATGAAAGCGCCTGCCTCTTTTGACTATTCTGGCGAGGATCCCGTCTCCGGAGCCCTCATCCTGTAGTTGCGACTAAAGTATTGTCGCGCCGGGTGTCAATCGCGTTTGGCGTGTCGCCTGCTTTGCCGGAGGGTCAAGCGCGGCATGCGGGCGTGCGGAATGCCGGTCTGCCCGCCTCTTGTCCGGGCAGGTGAAGAGACCGCGCCTCCCGTCCCTGAGGAGAGGGGGCGGTATGTAAGTCTCAGGGGGAAAGGGCAGGCAACTTGCCTACTGATTGTGGGCGCGCAGGTCGTCCAGGATCATCCCGGCCATATGCTCATGTGCGGGCACGGAAGGGTGCCACTGGCAGCCATAGGCCACGGATTTGTCACCGCCGGTCAGGGCGAGGAAACGGATCGCCGTGCCCTTTTCCGCATTCACGGCATCGACGGCCGTCTGCACGGCATTCTCATGGAGGATCCTGTCGGTTCCGCCCAGCATCGGGCCGGTCAGGGCGTAGATGATCGCATCGGGATATTCCCCGCTCAGCATGGACAGAAGGTCTTCCATGGCCGGCTCGAAGGTCTCGGTCGGGTCATTGTGGAAGTAGTCATGCGTGCCGAGGTTCACCAGCACCAGCTGCACCGGGCCGGTGGAGGCAAGGCGCTGCTTCTCGTCCAGCTGTCTCAGGCGAACGGACATCGTGCCGGTCTGGTCCTCGCCGTAATTGTGGACGAGGCCGATGCCCGGCCAGGCGAAGACCACATAGTCCGTGCCGAGCGCGTCCGCGACCTGAGCGCCGAAGGCGTTGCGCTGCGAGTTGTATTCCGGCGTCAGCTGGCACGTCTTGTCCGGCCCCATGGCGCCGAGGCCGAGAGAGATGGAATCGCCGACGATCAGCACTTTCCCGGGCAGGTCCGGAAGCGGGCCCTGAGGGACAGTGTCCTTGTTGGCGCAGGCTGGCACAGCCAGCAGCAGCGCGCTCACGAGAATATTTTTCAGCATAATGGATTCCGTCTCCTTTGACCGGGTCCAGTGCATTTCTGCCGGATATTGTGCATGCCGCATGCCAGAATACTGTAATTCTTGGCCTTTTCACGGCAAGGGGCCGTCACGGCGCCTCCGGTCCTGTTGCAGCCCCGGCAGGATAGGGCTCAAGGCTGATACGCCCCGGAGAGGGGAACCAGATGGAAAAATATGACCAGACGGCCTGTAAGCCGGGTTCTGTTCGCCTGATTGCTCAGGTCTGGCAGCCATTCCTCTGGGATGCCTGTTGCCAGGCACCTCACGCGACACACCCGGGGCGCAGGCGGGATACAGCCCATGCGCGCCCCCTATTCGGTCTTGCTCCGGGCGGGGTTTACCGTGCCGGTCCTGTCGCCAGTCCCGCGGTGGGCTCTTACCCCACCCTTTCACCCTTACCCCTCCGAGGAGGGGCGGTTTGCTTTCTGTGGCACTTTCCCTCGGCTCACGCCGGGCGGCCGTTAGCCGTCGCCCTGTACCCCTGGAGCCCGGACTTTCCTCCAGTATGCCGTTACCAGCATACCAGCGGCTGCCCGGCCGTCTGGTCAGGGGGCTCATATAGAGCGGGGCGGGGCCGCTGACAAACGGAAGCTGCGGCGGCGCTTATTCCGCCCCGAAGATCAGTGGCTCGCACTTCTCGCGCAGCAGGGCCACGAGGTCCTCGTCCATGAACTGGTAATCGTCCGGAATATCCAGCACGTGCAGGGGCTTGTACGCGACTTCCTGGCGGAAATCGGCGCGCAGGCGCTGTTCGTGCTTGTCCTCCATGACGAGGATCAGGTCGGCCCAGCGCACATCCGCCAGGGTGATCTGGTGGCGGGCATCGCGCGCCGTCCCGGCCGAACGGGCGGAGACACCGGCCACACGCGAAAACACCGCTTCGCCCGTCGTGCTGCGCCACTTGTTGTGGCTGCACACGAACAGGACTTTCACGGGTGCCGCATCGGCCATCAGTTTCTCCCATTCCCTGTAGGGCCATATCTTGCCGATCTGGCGCGCGCGGCCAAGCTTGTTCGCGCGCCGGTAGATCAGTTTCCAGTTCTTGTCCTCGAAGCCACGATAGGTCGGGCGCACCTTGCGGTCGCCATCATGGTTGCGGGCAGCCGCACGGCGTGCAGCCCGGCTTGCGGGATGTGACATGGTTCTTTCCTCATGTTGTCGGGTTCAGCAGCCGCGGCAACACGAGAGAGACCTGCACATAAGGCCGGGCAGGGCCTTCCGCAAGAAATTTCAAAAAGAGGGGCGGGCGGCGTCAGTCCTGCGCCATCTCCCGCCAGGTGGACCAGTAGGCGGCGATACTGTCGCCAAACTCACCTGGCGCTTCGGCAAACAGTCGATGCCCATGCTGCAGGCAGAGCGGCGCCAGGCGCTTTTCCTCCGCCTCGATCAGGCCGCCCAGCACTTCACCCACCTTGGCATCGGCGCCTGCGACCAGCGGCAGCACGGTGAGGCGGAAGATGGCAAGGTCATGCTGCTCGCCGAGGGCCGTAGCCAGGTGGCGCGCCTCGACGATCCGTGCATGGATCATTTTCGGCCAGACATGTTTCAGCATCCGCATCTGGTACCAGTGATACTTCACCCGTTTGCGGAACTCGTGGAACTCGACCGGCGTGCCGGTTTCCTCCGCTTCATGCAGGGCGGTGACGGCGCGCTTGTAGGTCTGCTTCACGCCGCGGCCCAGAATGCGGGGCGCCTTGCCTTTCACCTTCCAGTCCTCGGTACGGATCAGGGCGGCGGAGAAGGTGTCGCGCGCCCCGGCCAGCCGGGCGGTAACGGCTTCATCCTCCGCAGGCGGGCCTGCCGCGGCGAGCGTCTCGCGCACGGCGGCGAAGAAAGGCGCGCCGATCACATCGCCAAACCGTTCCTCCAGCGTGCCCACCGTTTCGATCAGCGCCCCGGCATCGCGCAGGTCGGCCAGGCTGCGCGACAGGTCGCGGAAGGCGGCGTTCTCGATGTCATAGGCCTTGAAGCCAGGCCGGACGAGGCGGACCAGGCCGCGCAGTTTCTTGCAGCGCTTGCGCAGCTGGTGAACCGTCGTCACCGGGCCAAGCGCGGCATCGTCGATCTCGGCAATTGCCGTCTGGATCTGGCTGCGCGCGATACGCTGCATGCTTTCGGTCAGCGATGCATCGGACAGGCGGAAGGAATAGGACAAGGTGGGGCCCCTTTGGACATTTGCCCCTCTGTTTACTGCAACAGGGTCTCCCCGCCAAAGCGATACGCTTGGGAGTGGAATCGGCGTGGGGGAGGCAAGTCCAGCTCCCGCCCCGCCGTAATCGCTCATGATCCGTCATAGTCCGGTATGATCATGGCTAGTCATGCATAGTCATGACGAAGACATGGCTACGTCTCTGCCGGTCATGACCTGGCATCGTTGATCTGTTCCGGAGTGTTGCAAAATGTGGAATGGGTGGGTTCAGCGGAGCGATCCCCACCATCGCGTGCCCGGACCTGTTACGCAGCACGCGGAAAAGCGGTGCCTCTATCCTCCCGGATAGGTCCGCATGGCACGCTCCGCGCCATGACAGATCGCGCCGGTTTCCTCTCCCATGCCTTGTACACGATTGCCCGCGCCATTGCCGAGGCAGGCGTGAACGTGGATCTGTTCAAGACGCCTGAGACGATTGCGAAGTCGGTGAACCGGAAGGTGAGGGCGGAACTGAAGCGCCTCGCTATGCTGCTCCGCCGTCTGATCTTCCTGATGGCGCTGCAGATGGAGCTGGCGCCTCTGAAGCCGCGCATCGGCAGCAATTATTACGAGCCGAAACAGGAAGACGCAGCGTATCGCTATGTCTTCACCATGGTGCCCGCGCCATCGCGCTCATGTCCGCACTTCCTGAAAGGGCCGGTCACTGTTCCCATACGCGGGCCTGTGCCTGCTGCGCCGCTGATTGCCCGCTGGCAGGCCATGCTGGACACGCTGAAACATCACAAGCGCCGGGCGCGGCGGCTCGCCCGCACGATCCAGCGCTGGCAGGCCGCAGGCGAAGCCCGGCCCCATGTGCCGCCCATCCCGAACGCTCACCGCCTGCCGGCCGCCATCGCGCTCGTTTCGGGCGGACTCACCGTGCAGCTGATCGAGGCGCTGAAAAGCTGGCCGGATACGGGCTGATCTTGTCTGAGAATTGAGAGGTTTGCCGGAACGCGGGGCGCGTTGCCGGTCGCAAGTGCTGCATTCCCCCTCCGCTTCGCTACGCTCAGCACCTCCCCCGCTTCGCAGGGGAGGATTGTGTCCGGTCGGTGCGGCAAGGGCATCCTCCACCGCTTGCGGGGGAGGTGGCCGCGAAGCGGTCGGAGGGGGGGGCGCGGCGCCTGCGCGCGTGCTTCACCCTGCGATTGGTCCCGCCATGGCCAAGCCGTCCGAACCGGCTTAAACAAATTCCAACCTCGCGGCCCAACCTCCCGAAGCGACAGGATCCCCATGCGGCCATGGATTGAGAAACTGCCTCTGCCGGACTGGCTGAAGGTCTGGGCCGTCGAACCGGTCTGGGGGGCGATCGTGCGCCTGTCGAAACCGGAAGTGCGCATCGTGACCGGCGGGATCAGTTTCTATGCGCTATTCTCGATTTTCCCGATCATCTATCTCACGCTCAGCCTGCTGTTCGCCCTCCTGCCGGCGGACCTGTCACAGCGGCTCGCCGGGACGGTGGACGAAGTGCTCGTCTCCGCCGTTGCGCCGCTGTCGCGGACAGACCTTGAAACCATCCGGCAGGTCACCCCGCAGGGCATCACCCTGCGGGCCTTCCTGGCCGTGATTGTCGTTCTGTATACGGCAAGTTCCGGGGCGAAAGCGGCGATCACGGGCCTGCGCATGGTGACCGGCTCTGAACGGCGCACGCGCATCATCCGCTTTCAGGGTGTGTCCATCCTGATGACGACGCTGCTGATCCTCACCGTCTGGCTGCTCGGGGCAATGCAGCTGATCCTGTCCTTCATCACGGAGAAGCAGGGCTTCATCGCCTATGACCTTGCTGTCGAGATCAGCCACCTCGCCGCCAGTCTCTGGGTCAGCAAGTGGATCGCCTGCTTTGCGATTTTCTACATGATCCTCGCCGTCGCCCTGCACGGACGGCTGAAGGGGCAGCGGGCAAAGCTCGCGGGCGCGGCGGCCGGGGCGCTTGCCTGGGTCATCGCCACCTGGGGCTTTCACCTCTATCTGAAGTTCACCGCGCTGGACAATTTCTACGGCGCGCTGGCCTCGGTGATCCTTGGCTTCATCTGGCTGGCGACGTCGGTGTCGTCGCTTCTCTTCGGCGCGGCGCTGACAGCCGAATGGGCCGCCCGCCAGAAAGAGCCGGAACTCGTCGACGATGAGGACGATGTGGAGGCGCCCGGCGCCTAGCTGGCGGTATAGATCGCGTGGATCGCACCGATCTGGTGCAGCGTCTGAATGTCCGCCACGCCGGTGACATTCTCCGGCAGCCAGCGGCGCTGGAAGGCGCGGACCACCGCTTCGGTCAGCGTGTCATAGGCGCCGGTCGGGGAGAGGCCATAGCCGATACGCTGCAGGTGTTCCTGCATCCGGCGGACGCTGGCGCTTTCCTCACCGGGGCCAAGGCCCTGGCCTTCGGTGTCTTGTGCGCCGCCAGTGTCCGGCCAGATGCCGATGCCTGCGAGGGCGAGGCGCTGCCACGGGAAGTGTTCGCCGGGGTCCTGCTTGCGCAGGGGCGCGATGTCGGAATGGCCAACGATCCGCGTCTGCGGAATGTCATGACCGGCGATGATTTCGTGGCAAAGCTCGATCAGCGCCTCGATCTGCGCCTCCGGATAGGGCGGCAGGGTGCCGTCGGCCTGCGGGAAGTCGTGCCCGCCATTGACGATCTCGATGCCGATGGAGCGGGAGTTGAGGTCTTCCTCGCCCTGCCAGCTGGACACGCCGGCATGCCAGGCGCGAAGCTCATCGGGGACCAGTTGGTCCACCCGCCCATCCTCCCAGAGGAGGTAATGGGACGAGACCTTGGCGGCGGGGTTGCAGAGCTGGTCGAGGGCGGCCTGTCCGGTCTCCATGCCGGTATAGTGCAGCACCAGCATGTCGACCGGATACTTGCGCGCGTCGAAGTTCGGGCTGGGGGAGGTGGTCATGTCCATCAGCTGTCTCCGGCGCCTGCTTTCCGGCCGAGGGCCGCTTCGGGCAGGCGGCTGTTCTGGCGCACCGCGATCATGAACACTCCGGCCAGCGCCACGACTGCGCCGACCAGAAGGCGCGGCGACATCGGCTCGTTCAGCAGGACGACGCCAAACACGACGCCCCAGATCGGCGTCATTAGCGTGAGGGGAGAGAGCATGGAGACGTCATATTTCTTGATCAGAGTATAGAACGCGCCATGGCCGAATATGGAAACCCCGCAAATGGCAAACAGGCTCGCCAGCCAGACCGGCCAGCCGCCATGGACATAGGCGGCCACCTGATGGGACTCCCACAGGAAGGACACGGCAAACAGCGGCGCGAAGCTGAACAGGCCAACCCAGGCCTGAACCTGCAGCCCGGTCAGCGGTGGCATCTTCTTCATCAGGATCCCGCCATAGGATCCGATAAAGGCAGAACCGACGACGAAGAGGAGGCCGGTCGAGATCTGGAAACTCGTCGGGTCGAACGCAATCAGAACCACCCCTGCAAAGGACAGCATGATGCCGAGCCCGCGGCGCCAGCCGATGGTTTCGCCCAGGAATGCCATGCTCATCAGCGTGGAGATCGGCACGCCCAGCTGGCCGGTCACAGCGACGGCGGAGGCTTCCGCGCTCTTCAGGCCGATGAACAGGAGGGCGAAGTTAAGGGACCCGATCATGATCGAGATCATGATGAGGGTGCCGATCTTCTTCGGAACGGGCCGCAGGAAAGGGATCAGGAACAGGGCAACCCCGGCAAAGCGCACAGCGGCAAAGAACAGAGGCGGCACATGCATGTCCGCTACCACCCAGCGGGTCAGCACCAGGTTCAGGCCCCAGACGAGGCAAACGCCGAACAGAAGAAGAAAATCGCGGAAATTCATGCGCGCCCCGTATCAGGCTTTTCCGGTTTTGGGCAGATATTATCCATGCGGGCCGCCGGGGAACCCGAAGGCGGGCGCATGCGTACTATTGAAGCGGCATTCAGGCTGGGTTTAAGTTAACCTTTGTAGGGGTGGCCGGTTGTGCCGCAGGGGTAAAGCGGCGTTTTTGGGAGTAGGTGGATGTCTCTGATCTGGTGGATTCTGCCGGCGATTTCGGGTGTGATCGGGCTGATGCTGCTGTTTGCCGGCTTCGGGAAGCTGGCCAGCCTGAAGCCGGTCAGCGGCGGCGGCCGGCTGATTTTCGGTGTCGGCTTTCTTGGTCTTGCCGGGATTGTGGCGCTGTCTGGCCTGAACCTGCAGACCTACAAGCGCCTGACGCTGGAGCGGGATGCGGCCCATATCCGCTTCGATGCCGTGGCCGAACAGCCGGGCACATTCCAGGCCACGGTGACCCTGCCGCAGGAGCCTGAGCCCCGCGTCTACACGCTGAAGGGCGATGAGTTCTCGATGGGTGCGCAGGTGATCAAGTTCAAGCCGCTGGCCAATATGCTGGGCTATGACTCTGTCTACCGGCTGGAATATCTCGAAGGCCGCAATTCCAATCGCTACTCTACCGAAGGCGTGACCGCCGCGGAATCGAATGGCATTCGCCTGTACGAAAATCCGGGGCTGGATGTACGCAAGTTTGCGGCCGAGCAGGGCGCGCGCTTCGGTCTTGAGGACGCACAATACGGCTCGGCCACCTACATGCCGATGGGGGATGGCTATGAGTTCGATGTCAACATCACGCAGGATGCCCTCGTCGCCCGGCCGACGGAGCCGACGCGCCTGATGATGCAGCGGGCCGCTTATCCGGGTTTCCAGCCCGGGGCGGAGTCCACACCATGAACCCCTGGGAAAAATACGTCGTTCCGAATCTCGTTTCCTGTGCCTGTGCTTCCCGGCCGATGATGAAACAACGCGAGAAAGTTATTCCGTTTGCAGAAGGCAAGGTACTGGAAATCGGCTGCGGCAGCGGGACGAACTTTTCCTATTACGACCCCGACAAGGTTGAGCGCCTGTATGCGCTGGAGCCATCGGAAGGCATGCTGAAAAAGGCGCGCCGCACCGCAGGCGCCCTCGGCTATGGCAACAATATCGAATTCCTGGAGACTGGCGCGGAGGCTGTTCCGCTGGAAGACCACTCCATTGATACAGTGGTGTACACGTTCGTCCTGTGCACCATTCCGGACTGGAAAGGTGCGCTGGCAGAGACGCGCCGCGTGCTGAAGCCGGGCGGGAAGATCATTTTCTCTGAACACGGGCTTGCGCCGGATGAAGAGGTGGCCAAGTGGCAGCGACGGGTTGAACCGGTGTGGAAGCCGTTGGCCGGCGGCTGTCACCTGACCCGCGATACGCGGAAGATGCTGGAGGAGGCTGGCTTCACCCTGCAGGATGCCGAGACGATGTATCTGCCGGGCACGCCAAAGATTGCAGGCTTCTGTTCCTGGGGATCTGCCGTTCCGGCCTGATATGCGGGAGCCGCCCTATCTGCCATTCCTCTCCGGCCCGGCCAGCCTCGCGCCGGGGCTGAAGCCCATTCCGGCAGAGCATCTGATTGCGCCGGATACGGAGGCGGGGACCTGGCTGCCGGAGAAGCGGCAGATCATGCGTGAGCATCGCGCAGAGGTGTTCGGATCGGTCCTGCCGGAGGCGGCGCTCGCGGAAGCCGCTGCGCTGGTTACGGCACATCTTCCGCCATCGGAAGAGAATTGGCCAACACCTTTGGAGGCAGCTGCCGCGCGCGTATCGGATGATCTGTGCCTGCTGCAGCGTGGGGAAGACGGGCTCTGGCGGTTGCAGGCGGCGAGCCTTGTCGCGCCGACCTTCTGGCTGCTGTCGGAAAAACTGGGCCAGCCTTTGGGAGGCCTGCACGATCCGGTGCCGGAGGCGAATCCCGGCCTGGTTGGACGGATTGCACGCATGTTCGATGCCTTGCGGCCGGGACAGGTGTTGGAGCGCTTCAACTGGACCGTACAGGCAGGCCCCGCGCGTTTCACGCCGACTTCCGCACCGCTGAAGGCGCTGGCGGCCGCCACGCCGGATGAGGCGGCGCTGGATGTGCTGCACTTGCGTGTGGAGCGGCAGACCATATCCAAACTGCCGGAAAGCGGCTTGTTGCTGTTCACGATCCGCATTGCGGTGGACCCGCTGCGCGCGGCGCTGTCGTCGCCTCAAAATGTCTCGGCATTCCGCACTGCATGGGAGGGAACGGCCCCGGCGCTGGCGAAGTATAAGGGCTGGCCAGCCTATGAGCGGCTGGTGCGTGCGGCCCTGGCACGCCTTTCCTGAGAGCGGCAAGCACGCTATGCCTCAGGCCGAATCGTATACCGCAGGACCAAAGACGGAAGACGCAATGAAATACTGGCTGATCAAATCCGAACCCGATGCCTGGAGCTGGGACGAACAGGTCGCCAAAGGCGAAGAAGGCGAAGAGTGGAGCGGCATCCGCAACTACACCGCCCGCAACAATATGCGTGAAATGAAGCTGGGTGACCGGCTGTTCTTCTACCACTCCAACAAGGGGCTTGAAGTCGTCGGCATTGTCGAGGTCTGCAAGGAGAGCACGCCGGATTCGACCACGGATGATCCGCGCTGGGACTGCGTGTGGGTCAAGGCGCTGGCGCCGATGCCGAAGCCGGTCAGCCTGAAGGATGTGAAGGCCAATCCGAAGCTTAGCGAGATGAGCCTGGTGAAGTCCTTCCGCCTGTCCGTCCAGCCGGTGACGGCGGACGAATGGAAAGAAGTCTGCCGCATGGGCGGGATCGACCCGAAAATGCTGAAGCCGGTCTAGGCTACCGGTTTCCGATAGACTGAGATGTGCATGCGGCTGTCGGCTGTGAAGGGCGATTTGTCCCAGCCGCCCCAGCGGTTTTCCAGCTCCAGCCCGACCAGTTGTGCCATCAGGTCCGTTTCCTGCGGCCAGGCATAGCGCATGGGTAGCGGTGTCAGGCGCGTGCCTTCGGCGGTGACGCGCAGGACCTGATAATCAATCCGCTGCGTGGTCGGATCATGGACAGCTGCTTCAAGCGCGAGAGAACTGAAACTGACGTGCCGGGGCTTCACGCTGCGATGATCATGAAACTGGGTCAGGTCAGGCACAAAAGCCTCCACCAGAAACGCGCCGCCCGGCGCCAGCATGGCGGCGGCATTGCGGAAGCATTTCACCTGTGCGGCCTGGCTGGTCAGGTTGAAAAGCGTGTTGAAGATCAGGAAGATGAAATCGAAAGTCCCTTCGGCCCTGACTTCCGACATGTCGCCGATGGTGACCGGAATGGCATGTCCGCCGGGCTTTTCACGCAGTTTCTCCACCATGAGCGGGGAGGCTTCTATCCCCTCGATCCGGCAAGCGCGCGCCGCCAGCGGCAAGGCAACCCGGCCTGTGCCGATGGCCAGTTCCAGTGTGCGCCCGGGCAGGGCGAATTCCGCCAACAGATCAACGGCGGCATTGGTTGTGCCGGGATTGTGCAGAAGGTCATACTCTTCCGCATTCAGCTCGCCGAAAGTTTCCGGAGTGTAGCGCTTCATCTATGCGTGAGATCAGGGGACAGATAAATCATCTTCCGGCTTTTAACACAGGACGTGTTTCGGCGCGAGGTTGTTTCCGGATTATCCCCGGTTGCCGTCCTCGAAGCTGGCGAGTGTCCATTCGGCAAAGGTGGCGAGGTTGCCGCCCGTGAAGAGGAAGCCTGCGACGCCAGCGGCGCGGGCGGCTTCCATGTCTGCTTCCTTGTCTCCGATCATGAAGCTGAGTTCCCGCTTCACCGGAAAGTCTGACATGGCGTGAAGCAGCATGCCGGGCTTTGGTTTTCGGTCGAAACTGTCTTTCCTGTAGGCGGGGTTCGCACCGGCTTCGTGGTAGGGGCAGTAATAGATGCGGTCTATGTGCGCCCCGGCCTTGGCCAGCTCTGCCTGCATCCAGTCATGCAGCGCCTGCATGTCGGCTTCAGTATAGTAATTCTGTGCGATGCCGGACTGGTTGGTGATCACGAAGACATACCAGCCGCGCTTGTTGAAGGCGGCGATCGCCTCTGCGGCGCCCTCGATCCATTCGAAATCTTCAATGCGGCTGACATAGCCCTTGTCGACGTTGATCACGCCGTCACGGTCCAGGAAAAGGGCAGGGCGCTGGTCAGCCATTGCGCCGGTCTTTGCCCGTATCCTCTGGCACTGGCAACTGCGGCAAACGGGGATCGGGCTGGACGGCAGCGGGAAGACAGCGTTTGTTGCACCCCTGCCGGGAGATTGTGCCGATGTCGTTTCTTGTGTCCGTTCTGCTAAGTGCGCTTGGGGGCATCGTGGCGGGCCTGACGGCGGCGCGTGTCAGTCGCGGGAACATGACCGGCGGCCTGCTGGGCGGAATGATCGGTGCGATGGCGGTGCACTTTGCCATCTACCCCGCAACGGAAGAGGCGTTGCCGGGTGGTCTGGTAGCCCTCATTCAAGGGGCTTTGGGCGGCGGCGTGCTGGGCCTGGCCGGGGGCTTCATGATGCGGAAGAAACGCTGAGCCTACTTTGCTGTGGAGGCGATGAGCTTCCGGTTTATGGCCACGCCGCGCATGAACGGCGCCAGCGATACCAGCGTCAACACGCAGGCCAGCATGAAGGCTGCCCCGGCAAAGTGCACGGCGGCGCCTTCGCGGGTGAAGGTATATAGGACCGCATTCATGGTGAGCGGGCCGATGATCATGGCCATGGCATTCAGACTGGAGGAGGCGCCCTGCAGTTCGCCCTGCGCATTGGCTGGCGTCACGGTCGACATCAGCGAGTTCAGTGAGGGTGAAGCGACACCGCCGAGGGCGCCGAAGGGGATGATCGCATAGACCATCCAGCCATGGCTGGCGAAGGCATAGGCGAACAAGGCGATGACATTGACGCCGAAGCCCAGCAGCGCCGTGCGCACGGTGCCGAGGCGGTTGAGGATCATTCCCATCAGGCCCGCCTGCACGATAGCGGCCCCGACGCCGACCATGCCAAGCGAGAAGCCGATTTCCTTCGGCGTCCAGTTGTACCGGATCTCGGCATAAACGTTCCAGGTGGACGGAAAGACCGTGTGCGCCAGCATGAAGATGCCAGCCGCGATCAGGAACCAGCCGACATGAGGAAGCTTCGAGAAGTGTTTCGCTGCGCCCAGTGGATTGGCGCGGCGGATATCGAAGGAACGGCGATGTTCCGGATTTAGCGACTCCGGCAGCACGAACATGCCATAGAGGAAATTCAGAAACGCCAGGCCCGCCCCGGCAAAGAACGGCGCGCGCGGGTCGACTTCTCCCAGGAAGCCACCGATCACAGGCCCGAAGACAAAGCCGAAACCGAAGGCCGCACCGATCATGCCGAAGGCCCGGCCGCGTTCCTCCGGCGTTGTCACATCGGCGATATAGGCATTGGCGGTGGAATAGGTCGCCCCGGAAATGCCAGAGAGGGCCCGGCCCAGGAACAGCAGCCAGATCGTATGCGCAAAGCCCATGATCAGGAAGTCGATCGCCAGCGTGGCGATGGATGCCAGCAGGACCGGCCGCCGGCCGAACTTGTCCGACAGGGCGCCCATGACCGGGCCGAACAGGAAGTTCATCACCGCATAGGTCGCGGCCAGCGGACCCAGCCAGAGAGTCGCCTCCTCTGAGGTGACATGCGCCAGCTCACGGATCAGGGCCGGGATCACCGGGATGATCAGGCCAAAGCCGAGCATGTCGATCGCGACCGTCACGATCACGAAAAAGAAGGCGTTCTTGCCATGCGTGCGGGGAGCGGAAGCATCTGTCATGGGCGGCAGGTTTGGCCTTGCCCTTTGGTAGGGTCAATCGTTTTGACGCGGCGTGATGGATTGCTCCCTGAATGGCAGGAGCGCAGGATGCCCGGCATGGCGGAGGGCATTCCGATCACGCGCCGTCCGGCATCGCCGGAACAGGTGGAACGCATCCGCGCAGCCGTGCGCGGGGCAGGGCAATTGGGCGACTCGCGCCTTGCCACCCCGAATGATGCGCCGGGCCTTTATGCCTTGTTCTCAGAGCCAAAAGTGAATGCCCCGATCTATTCCCTCCCTCGGCCCCTGACAGTCGAGAATGTGCGGGCCTTTATCGAGGATCACATTGCCCAGCGTGAGCGCGGTGAAGGCCTGTTGTTCGTGCGGGACCCTGGCGATGGCCAGATCATGGGCTATTCCGATATCCAGGTCTGGCCGGACTGGGCGGCTGGCGAGATCGCAGGGGGACTGCACCCGTCGCTGCATTCAAAGGGCACGGGCACGCAGGGTGCGGCCCAGACCTTTACCTGGATGTTCGAGGTCCTGCATCTCGATCTTCTCTGTGAGACGGCCAGCCTTCAGAACGTGATCACCCAGCGCATGCTGGATGGAATGGGATTCCGCCGCATGGGCCAGGTGACCAGCACCAGGCCTGATGGCACGACGCGCGAATCGCTTGTCTGGGAAATGACACGCCAGGAATGGGCCGCAAGAGGCTGACACCTTAACAGCGCGGCCAATGCTGGATATGCATGGAAGTTCCTGACGTGGAGGACGCGACAAGTGGGACTTTACATTGCCGGCGCCATTCTGATCCTGCTGATCGTGGGCGTTATTTTGATCTATAACGGCCTGGTGCAGAAATCTCAGATGGCGGATAATGGCTGGTCGGATATCGACGTGCAGCTGAAGCGCCGGGCAAACCTTATCCCGCAACTGGTCAATACGGTGCAGGGCTATGCCACGCATGAGCGGGAACTGTTCGCCGATATTGCCGAGAAGCGGGCCAAAGCCCTCGCTGCAGGGGATGACCTTGCCAGCCGGGGGGAGGCGGAAAGCGCGCTTGCCCGGCCGGTTGCCCGGCTGATGGCGGTGGCGGAGGATTATCCTGACATGAAGGCCAGCCAGAACTTTCTGGAACTGCAGCAGGAGCTGGCTGACACCGAAGACAAGATCGAAATGGCGCGCCGGTTCTACAACGGCGCCGTGCGGGAGCTGAACACGCGGGTGCAGAGCTTCCCGGCCAATCTGCTGGCGGGAATGTTCGGATTTCGCACGCGGGGCTTCTTCGAGATCTCCATGCCGGAGCGGGCGTTGCCGAAAGTCGATCTCGGAGGCGCCAGCTGATGCTGCGTTATCTGCTGGGGGCTCTCGCTGCCTATCTGGTCGTGCTGACGGCTGGGGCGGAAGAAAAAATCAACCGCTTCGATGTCGGGATCGAAGTTCAGCAGGATGGCGACATCATCGTCACCGAGACGATCAATGTGACGGTTGAGGGGCAGGATATCCGGCGCGGGATCTTTCGGGATCTGCCGCGCTATTACGAAGATGACCTGAAGCCTGGCGACAAGCTGCCCTATCAGTATGATGTCCTCAGCATTCGCCGCGATGGGCAAAGAGAACCCTACACGGTCGAACATGATGGCAATGCCTACAGGATCATGATCGGTGACGCCGATGTGCTACTGACCTATGGCGATCACACCTATGTCATCAAATACGAGGTGAAGAACCAGATCCGGTATTTCGAGAGTCATGACGAACTCTATTGGAATGTCACCGGCAATTACTGGCTGTTTCCTATCGAGGAAGCATCAGCGCGTGTCATGCTCCCGGAGGGGGCGAGGGTCATAGAAGCGATTGCCTACACGGGCAAATCAGGGACTGCGGGGCGGGATTATTCCTATCGGCAGGACGCTGATGCGCTGGTTTTCGAAACGACCCGTCCGATGGGGCGGCGCGAGGGAATGACGATTTCCGTGTCGATGCCGCAGGGAACGATTGCCCCGCCGTCGATGGGCGACAAGGGCATGCTCTGGTGGTTCCGCTACGGGGCTTTGGCGATCCTCGTCGCATCCTTCTGCGGGGTTGCGGGCTTTCTGATGTCGAGCTTCCGGAAAGTGGGGCAGGACCCGCCCAAGGAACCGGTCTTCCCGCGCTATGAACCGCCCAAAGACTATTCTCCGGCTGCTGTGCATTATATCTTCTATCGCGGCATGCGCGGGCACAATGCGCTGATCTCCACGCTGATCGGCATGGGGGTGAAAGGGCTCGTCGATATTGATGCGTCGAGTAAGAAGGAAACCATTCTCACGCGCAAGCAGGGCGATTCCTCGGCGATCACGCCGGATGAGGCGATCCTCGATGCGGGCTTGTTCGGCGGGCAGAGCGAGCGCACGCTGGGAGGCAAATATGATGCGGGCTTTACTTCGGCCTATATGAAGTTCCGCAGTTCACTGGCCCGCAAATATGGCAGCGCCTATTTCCGCTGGAATATCGGCTACACCCTGGCCGCGGCTGTCATGACGGTTGGTGCCATTGCGTTTGCGATCACGCAGGCGCCGAACTGGTCGGGCCTGCACACGCTGGTCGTCCTGGCCTTTGCGGGGCTCAATGGCCTCTTCATGTACCTGATGCCTGCACCGACCCCGAAAGGGCAGAAAATCCGTACGGAAATTGAGGGTTTCCGGCTTTATCTTGAGACGGCCGAGAAGTTGCAGATGAACGCCGTCAAGGTCGGCAGCGATGCCCTGCCGCCGATGAGCCTTGAGCGTTATGAGCGCTTCCTGCCTTATGCCGTCGCGCTGGATGTCGAGAAGCCCTGGACGAAATATTTCGAGGACCAGTTGCCAACTGAGGCAGAGAACTACGCCCCGGCATGGGGCCAGTTTGGCAGTCGCTCCTTCCGGAATGTCGGCGGTATGAACGATGCCATCATGTCCAGCATGAACACCGGTGTTTCCAGTTCCTTGCCGCAAAGCTCCAGCTCTTCCGGCAGCGGCGGGGGCGGTTCGTCCGGTGGCGGCGGCGGTGGTGGCGGCGGCGGCGGCTGGTAGGCTGCTGCTGTTCCGCGCGTGGCACAAAAATGACATTTCATGGGCAGTGCTTTTTAGCGATTGCCTGATGGGAAAAGCAGGACTACGGGGCGGAAAACTGCCGGACCCGTGAGGTGCCCCATGTCTGTCACGCACTTGCTTATCGAGATCGCCGGCTGGGCTGGCGCTGTTCTCATTCTTGTCGCTTATCTGTTGCTGTCCGCCGGCAAGCTGGATGGGCGTTCGCGTGCCTATCAGTGGATGAATGTGGCCGGAGCTGCCGGCTTCATTGTGAATAGCGGCTATAATGGCGCGATCCCGTCGACGACGATCAATATTATCTGGGTGGGGATTGGCCTGTTCACGCTATGGCACCACCGTCGCCTGACAGAGCGGCCCGGTGCGCCCTACCTGTCAGAAGATGCCGCCGCGGCCGATGCCGGAGGTGAAACGTTTGGCGCCATCCCGGGTCTCTCCAGCCTCGATGACTCGAAGCCCGCCGGTGATCTCCCGGCCTAGCGCCTCCTCCAACGGCAAGGACCACTGCGTAATCGCCGAGGCACGATCCGTTCGCATGCAGAGTTGCGGAAAGGCGGCGATCCGGCGGGCCACGTCCAGCGCTTTTGGCAGGGCGCTGTCTTCTTCGGAGACATAATTGGCGAGGCCAAAGGCGAGCGCTTCCTCTGCGCCGACTTCCCGGCCGGTAAGGATCATGTCCATTGCCCGTGAAGCGCCGATGAGGCGGGGCAGGCGGATCGTGCCGCCATCGATCAGCGGCACGCCAAAACGGCGGCAGAATACCCCGAACTTTGCGCCGGGCGACACGACACGCAGGTCACACCAGCAGGCAAGCTCCAGGCCGCCTGCCACGGCATAGCCGTCCACAGCGGCAATGACGGGTTTTGAGAGGTCCAGCCGGGTGGGGCCCATCGGGCCATAGTCGCCATCGGGCACGGATTTGTTGCCACGCCCGGCGGCAACGGCCTTCAGGTCCGCGCCGGCACAGAAATTCCCGCCGGCCCCGGTCAGGATCGCGACAGAAAGCGCTTCGTCCGCATCGAAGGCCTTGAAGGTTTCATAGAGGGCATCGGCGGTTGGCCGGTCGACGGCATTGCGCGCGCCGGGACGGTCGATCGTGACGATCAGGATGTCGCCATCGGTTTCAGTGCGGATGCCGGATGTGGCGTTCGTCATGTGTCTGCCTCTGTTTTAGCGGATCAGCCAGGCGAAGGCCTGTCTCAGGTAAGCCTCTCCGCCGGTTCTTACCCATTCGCCATGGGCCATGATGATCCGGTCAGGATGGGTGGCCGCCACTTTTTCAATGGCTGTGCGGGCGGGGCTGCGATTGGTGAAGCTGAGGCGCCACTCAAGCGGGGCGTGGCCCTTGCCGACCACGATGCCCCATGGCTTTGCGAGTGCGGCTTTCCAGCCTTTCCAGTAACGTTGTAGAAAGTCGTCACTGAAGTTTTCCGACAGGTCTGCGAAGATGGCCGTGCGGGTAGGTAGGTGAACGAAGGCAATTTCGTCCATGAAGAAGGAGCCACGGAACCAGGCTTGGTCGAAGACGCCTTGCCAGTCTTCCGGCGGCGCATCTTCCAGGGCAGGCTGGAAGGGAAGTTCGCTCCGCTTACGGATTGTAGAGGCCGGTCCCCATAGCTTTGCATCCGGATAAGCTGTGTGCCATTCGGTAAGATACAGGTGATGAATCTTGTTCGGACTGACGAGTTGCGCCACCGGCCCTAACGCGTCCACAGCAGCTTTCAGGTCCGCTGTCAGCGCGACGGGAGACCATACCCATAGCGTTCCATCGGGCAGGCGCACAATGATGGACCGTGTAGGATAGGGGAAGCCATGGAAATCGACCACAGGCCCCTCAGTGAGCCACAGATCTGTATCGATGGCTTCGAGCATCAGGCAATTCCCGCAGGTGTTGTGCGGCCCAGGAACGGGACGATCCGGTTCAGCAGGACAGGGATCACTTTTTCCGGCAGATCATGCCCCCATTTCTCGATGATTTCGATCTCTGCACCCGGAACGCGGCGGGCGATATCTTCCCCGGCAGCGGGCAGGATCAGATTGTCCACCGCGCCGTGTAGCACAAGTGTCGGCACATCCAGTGAAGCCAGCCTGTCATGCCAACGCGGCTGTGCCAGGATCGCCGCATATTGCCGGGCAACGCCTTCGGGTCGGTCTGAACGGTTTGTGGCTGCGATCGAAAGGGAGCGGATGTCATCATCCGGGTTCCGGACATCGGACGCAGAGCCATAGGCGGCCCGCGATGTCACGGCGAGATCGGCAATGGATTCCGGCGTGCGTTGCTCCGGCACAGCGGTCAGCGCCGCCGTCGCCTCCCGCGTCGCGGGGGGCAGGGACGGGTCGCCGGAAGTCGTCATCACCGGGATCAATGTGCGGACGCGGTCCGGATGGTTCAGGGCCATCAGCTGCACGATCATGCCGCCCATGGAGACACCCAGAATGTCCGCCTTGTCCGCGCCGAGCGCTTCAATCAGCGCGGCGGCATCCGCGGCCATGTCGTTCAGCAGGTAAGGCACGCGCTCATGCATCGGCTCGCCGGCGGCAGTCCCCTTCACGATCTCGCGCGGAGATGGCGCCGTCCGGCCCGCAAATTCGGTGGAGAGGCCAATATCGCGATTATCGAAAACGACGACGCGCCGTCCGGCGTCTGCCAGGCCGCGTTTGAAACTTTCCGGCCATGTGATCATCTGCGAGGAAAAGCCGGAGACGAGCAGCATGAGGGGATCGTCAGGCGATCCCATCTCCTCATATTCGATTTCGATACCGTTTGCCTTGATCTGCGCCACGCCGTTCCTCCATATCTTTTTGAGGGCAGCTTAAGAGCCGCAGAGCAAAGCACAAGCGTTGCCCTGGAGGAGACTGGGCCGGGCTGTCTAGCTATCGGCCTGATTGACGAAAATCAGGATGATTGCGCTGGCGGCATGGTACATGAACGCCCCTTCGAAAGAGCCGATTCCGACTTGACCTTGCCACATCTGGAACAGGGCAGCTCCGAAAACCTGGAAGATGCCGAACCAGACGATGAGGGCCATGCAACATCCGGCGATGGCCCATGTCTTTGCCGCGTTGAAAGTCGCAGCATCGTGGCCGACTTGCTTCCACAGGTCATATGCTCCCTTGAAGCACATCAGTCCGACCAGCAGCTCTCCGGTCATGATGCTAGCCAATGCAAGCTTCACCAGAAACGGGGAAGTGATCGCCGGTACGATGAGGTTTGGATAGGCCGGACTGTCAGCCTGGCTCAGAACGGCTCCGACGGCCATCTGGGCATATTCCCAGTTCACGGCATTCGAGATGAAATAGAACAGGCCCTGAAGCCCGACCAGTACGATCAGAGCGATCTTGAAATAGCGGATCATTATCCCCTCCTGAACATTGCTGCCTGCGCTTCGGACGCGTCAGGCTGTATGTGCAGGTTCCGGGGAGGAGGCAGGTGGCTAGCGGCTGAGTTCTTTCATTGCCTCGTCAAGGCCGCCGAGGGTCAGCTCGAACATGCGTTGCGGACCGATCAGCTCACGGATCAGCTTGATGGAGCCGGTATATTCCCAGGCGCCTTCCTTGACCGGGTTCAGCCAGACGAGGTTCGGGAAGCGCTCGACAAAGCGCTGGATCCAGATCCCGCCGGCTTCCTCGTTCCAGTGCTCGACCGAACCGCCTGCATAGGTGATTTCGTACGGGCTCATCGTGGCGTCGCCTACGACGATAACCTTGTAGTCCGAGGGATACTTGTTCAGCACATCCCAGGTGGGGATGCGGTTGTTCATGCGGCGGCGGTTGTCTTTCCACAGGCCCTCATAAGGGCAGTTGTGGAAGTAGTAGTATTCGAGGTTCTTGATCTCTGAGCGGGCGGCGGAGAACAGTTCCTCCATCACGCGCACATAAGGGTCCATCGAGCCGCCGACGTCCAGCAGGAGGAGGACGGAAACCGTATTGCGCTTTTCCGGGCGCATTTCGACATCCAGATAGCCCTTGCGGGCTGTGTTGCGGATGGTCTGGTCAAGGTCCAGTTCGTCCGGCGCACCCTTGCGGGCCCATTTGCGCAGGCGCTTCATGGCGACCTTGATGTTCCGTGTGCCAAGTTCGACGCTGTCGTCGTAATTTTTGAATTCGCGCTTGTCCCAGACCTTCACGGCGCGGCGGTGGCGGGACTTTTCCTGCCCGATGCGAACGCCTTCCGGGTTGTAGCCGTTTGCCCCGAAGGGCGAGGTGCCGCCCGTGCCGATCCATTTGTTGCCGCCTTCGTGGCGCTTTTTCTGTTCCTCAAGGCGCTGCTTGAGGGTTTCCATGAGCTTCTCGAAGCCGCCCATGGCTTCGATTTCGTCCATTTCTTCCTTCGTCAGGAATTTCTCGGACATCTTGCGCAGCCATTCCTCGGGAAGGTCCTGCACGTCCACGGCGTCAGCCAGGGAATCGAGCCCCTTGAAGACGTGTGAGAACACCTTGTCGAACTTGTCGATGTTGCGCTCGTCCTTCACCAGCGCAGCGCGGGACAGATAGTAGAAGTCCTCGACATCCATATCGATGACTTTCTCGTCCATCGCTTCCATCAGCATCAGATATTCCTTCAGCGTGACGGGCACCTTCGCAGCGCGCAATTCGTTGAAGAAGTTGAGGAACATGAGGATGTCTCGCTTTGGCTTGTCACAAACATAGCCCGCCTGCTGCCTCCTGTCCAAGCTGACGTCACGCTAACCATACGCTCATCCTGCGTTCAGCTTGGAACGCGTAGCCGGGGAAGGAGATGATGCGTGCCGCTTTCCTGTCTGTTGCCCTGCTGTTTGCTGGGCCTGCTGCTGTCGCAGCACCGGCCTGTGCACCGGGAGACGGGGAGGCTGAGTGCATCCTTCAGGCGATCTGGGAGGCGGCGGGGGAATTGCCTGCTGACAAGCAGGCGCGCCTGAAACCCTTGTTCCTGAATACGGTTGCGCTGAGTGGGGACACAGCGCTGCTCGCGGACTGGGAGGGACGGCTTGGCGGCGTGGCAGCGCCTCGGGCCGAGTATCCCGACTATGTCCGCGAGCGGGCGGAGGCCGTGCTGCAGGAGGCCGGTTGGGACGGCTTCCTGCAGCGGGCACAGGCCGGGCTTCCGCCTTTTAATATTGGTCGGCCGGAGCTGATGGCCGCCGGGGCGCGTCTGGCGCCCGATCCCGGTACGCGCCGGAAGGTCATGGACGCCATGTTCGCCTTGGCCGGGCCGCCACAGCCTGGCGCCCAGCCCCTGGAAAATTTCGAACGGGGCAATTTCGGCCATGTGCTGAGTGAACTGACGATGGAAGCCTGCGATCTGGCCGCCTTCGACCGGGCCGTTCAACTGACGGTCGAGCCGGCCGGGGTGCGCTATGCTTTCTGGCGAACGCGCATGACAGGCGGGGCGGTGACACTGGTGCCGCGGCTACGTGCCGAAGGGAGTACAGACGACACAACCCATGTCCGCGAAGCCCTCGAAGGCTATGGCGCCATTCTTGAGCGGGGCTATTGCCCGGCTTGATCCGGCAGCCCCTTTGGGAGTAGGCGGGTGACGAGGAAACGCCCGCATGAATGAATTCGACGACAAATACGACATGGCCGTAGTTGAGCCGACAGATGGCGATCCGGACGGGGATCCGCTGACGGGTATTTGCGGCAACAAGGAAGTTGGCGCGATCGCCCATCTTTACCGGGCCGAGGTCTACCGCTCGACCGTTTGGCGCCAGCGCCTCGACCAGACTACCAACTGGGCCGTGATCTCGACAGGCATCGGCCTTTCGGCCGCCTTTGCGTCAGAGCGCGCCTCGCCGTTTCCCATCGTGCTGGTGGGTGCGCTTTGCGTCATGTTCCTGATGCTGGAAGCCCGGCGCTACCGGTTCTTCTACGTCTGGCGCTTCCGCGCTCGTGTGCTGGAGATCGCCTTCTATGTGCCCATGCTGCGGGGGGAAGGGGCGCAGATCCCGCTCGACCGGGGCACGGCCCTGTCGGACGACTATGAAAAGCCGCAATACCGCATCCCGATGATCCGCGCGATCGGTCGGCGCCTGCGCCGCAATTATGGCTGGATCTTTGCCATCCTCGGCGCGGCCTATTTCGCCAAGATCGCTATTCACCCGACGGATGTGGACAATTTCGCCCATTTCATGCGCCGCGCGCATATCGGGCCGATCCCTGGCTGGCTGGCGCTTTTGTGCGGGGTCGGTTTCCATATTGGCTGGATCACCCTTGCCTGGAAAACCTGGCTGGACGAGCGTCACGACAAGACCAAGATGGCCGACTTCCTGAAAAGCCGGGAAGATGTGAACCGCCGTGAAGCCGCCCGCGAACGCGAGAACCTGAAAGCCGAAACGGATATTCTCGGGTTTTAGGCTTACTGCACCGATGGAAGTACCGGCTCTGAAGCGCTGAGCATGCCGACGGAGAAATAGCCGTCATAAGCTGGTACATCGCCCGGATAGGCTGGCAGCCTCTCTGGGGTGAGCGCCATGGCATCGGCCGGTGCGCCGATGAGGTTTAGCCTGTACATCTCGCTCACGCTTCCGGTCAGACCGTCACGGTTGCTCCAACTTGTCCCGCCATCATAGATGCCGAAGAGGGAGATCGCGTCTGGAACAAGCATGGCCATGAGCTGGACACCCGGCAGCACTTTTAGTTCGGCCTCGCGGGCATGGACGTTGCCGACCAGCACGATTGTCCGATCGAAGCCTTCGGACTCAGCGCGGATTTTCTCCGCCATGCCGGCATCCCTCATCTGCTGGGCTTTTGTCGGCGGCTGGGACGCCAGCCAAACAGAGAGTTCCTCTGGTGATTTCATGTCCGGCCAACCTGTCATCTGGTCCATTGGCCCGATGGTCACGTCCCGTCCAGCCTGTCGCAGGGTGATCAGCCGCTCCACCATATCCAGCATGGCGACGCTGCCCCGGCCGTCCGTGCTGGACCAGTATTTCGGCATCTCGGTCACGAGCACCGCATGCGGGTCCGCAGCGTCGGAGGCTTCTGAAAACGTATCTTCGTAGGACGTGTCGATTTCGAGCAGGACCAGCGTTTTTCCGCCTTGGGCCGAGGCCGCACAGACGTAGCGGGCAAAGGCGTCCGGCATCTCGTTCGTGCCGTGCGACTCCCCGAAGATCAGCACTTTGTGTTCGGACGCCTCTGCGATGCTCTCCCAGCCGGCTGGTGCACCACATTCGGCAGCCATGTCCGCAGACGTCGCTTCAGGCTGGCTTGCGCAAGCACTTATAGAAAGACCGGCCAGCGCAGCGGCACTCCATTTCA
The DNA here is from genome assembly GCA_041398445.1 of Hyphomonas sp. Taxonomy (GTDB): domain Bacteria; phylum Pseudomonadota; class Alphaproteobacteria; order Caulobacterales; family Hyphomonadaceae; genus Hyphomonas. The sequence continues at coordinate 159,109 of JAWKUR010000004.1, forward strand.
TGAACCGTATCATGTATCCCCCCTCGTATCTGTAATGAAATTATATATCTATCTTGGTTGGTGTCGATACTCCTTAAGGGTGAAAATTGTGGCCGCACTTACAAGGTGCATTGCGCCTCCGCTCTGGGGGAGGGCGTCCATGATAACATACGGGCATCAATCAGAGGTCATCACCTGTGTCGCCGGAAATCGCTTCAAGCTGCTTCTGGCGGGCTGAGATCTGGTCGTACTCACTCAGCATGACGACTGTCAAAAAGCGCTCAAATTCATCCGCAACAGCTTCCGGATAGGTAACCCGCGCCTTCATGCGCCAGCCTGAATAATCAGCCAGAGCAAGGCCAGACTTCATCAGGCGCCCATCGCCACCCTTGAAAGTGATCGCATCGGCTTCATAGCGCACCGACGTTCCAGCTTCAGTCAGGTTCAGAATGCCAGCACTTTCATGGATAGGGTGACGCGCTTTTACGACCTGATCCATAATGGCATTCAGTTCGTCATCGACGGTCATGTTCGAGCGGTAGGCATAGAGCGTCAGGAATACGCCGTCTCCGTCCTGGTAGCTACAGCCGACATCTTGCCCATCCTGCTTGTAGATCTGCGTGTCTTGCAAGAAGAGCTGCGACCAGGTTTTCGGGCATGAGAGGCCAGACTGAATGTGGGTCACATTGCCAGACGAATCGACGCTCAGGATCTCATCTTCTTCGAGTGCCTCGGGTGCGAGCACGCCCGTGAGAGCGCCGAGGAGTGCGCCCATGACCAGTTCTTCATCGGACGGATTGTCATTGGGATAGACAACCTCGCCTGTCTGCGCATCGACGTAGATCGTCGCCTCATCGGTTGCTGTCGGTTCCGGTGCTGATGCACAGCCTGCCAGCAAGGCAAGCGCGAGTAGCGCCGTTGGCCATTCTCGAGTGATCGCCATGACATCCGTCCCCCAATTTCTGAGGGAATATTGGACGCTTCGTTCTGCCTTGTCGAGGCCTGCTCAGCCTGCAGGGCCGCGGCGTTGGGGGCCGTCCTGACGGCGGGCGAGGAAGGCGAGGCGCTCGAACAGGGCGATGTCCTGTTCGTTCTTCAGCAGCGCGCCATGCAGTGGCGGCGTCAGGCGCTCCGGGTCTTTCTCGCGCAGGGTTTCGAGGTCGATGTCCTCGTTCATCAGCAGCTTCAGCCAGTCGAGCAGTTCACTGGTCGACGGCTTCTTCTTCACGCCCGGCAGTTCGCGCATGGCATAGAAGGTCGTCAGCGCGTCCTTCACCAGCTTCTGCTTGATGCCCGGATAGTGGACGTCCACGATCTCCTGCATCGTTTCCTCATCCGGGAACTTGATGAAGTGGAAGAAGCAGCGGCGCAGGAAGGCGTCCGGCAGTTCCTTCTCATTGTTCGAGGTGATGATGACGATCGGGCGCTGTTTCGCCTTCACGGTTTCGTCGGTCTCGTAGACATAGAACTCCATCCGGTCGAGCTCCTGCAGGAGGTCGTTCGGGAATTCGATGTCTGCCTTGTCGATCTCGTCGATCAGCAGCACAGGGCGTTTGTCGGCGGTGAAGGCCTCCCACAGCTTGCCCTTCTTGATGTAGTTGGCAACATCCTTGGCGCGCTCTTCGCCCATCTGGCCATCGCGCAGGCGGGACACTGCGTCATACTCGTAGAGGCCCTGGCTGGCCTTGGTGGTGGACTTGATGTGCCACTCGATCAGCTCGCAGCCCAGCGCCTTGGCCACTTCGATGGCCAGCACCGTTTTGCCTGTGCCGGGCTCGCCCTTGACCAGCAGGGGACGCTCCAGCGCGATGGCGGCGTTGACGGCCACGCGCAGATCGTCAGTTGCCACATAGTTTTCAGTGCCTTCGAAGCGCATGAGAGTCCCATCCTTGTCTGTCTTCTCTCCACAATAAGGGGTGCCCGGACAGGGGCAAGCGCTGACGTGGCGGGAGGTGCATTCTGCACCGCAGCAAGGGATTCATTTTTCGGGCATGCCGGCCTGTGGTAAACAGGGATCGCCATGCGCATGTCCGCAGCTTCTCATGCTTCAGTGGAGTGCCGCGCCGGTCCGGGCAGGTTTGGCCCGGTGGGTCGGGACGGGCCCGGACCGATGCAGGACTTGTGATCCAGAACCCTGCCGGGAAACGCGCGCATGGCACTTTTCCTTCGGGATATCCGGGCGCTGCCGTGGGGCCGAAAGTTCTCAAACCGGCAATCAAGCGTTAACGCCTTCCTGCAATCCTTTGCGAAATTCGCCGCATTGGATCTGGAACCATGCCTCTCAAACTGTCGCTCAAGCCGGGTGAAACGTTCGTCGTGAACGGCGCCGTCGTGCGCAATGGCGACCGTCGTGGCGTGCTTCTGCTCGAAAACCATGCCCGGGTCCTGCGCGAGAAGGATATCCTGCATCCGAGCGATGCCACGACGCCTGCTGCCCGGGCCTATTTCAGTGTCATGCAGATGTACCTGCTGGGCGAGGTGGATGGCCCGGCCTATTCGCAGACGGCCGAGACGCTTGCGGCGCTGCTGGCGGCCAGTGAGGATGAAGAGGCCCGCACGGCCGTGCTCGACATTTCTGCCGATGTGGCCTGTTCCAATCTGTATCGCGCCCTCAGCCGGTGCCGGCGTCTGCTGGCTGACGGTGAAGGGGTGGCGGCATAATGCCGGGCGGCTTCGCGATGCGCGCGCACCCCGCCCCTGACGCCCAGCCGCTCGGCCTGGACGAGGCGATCCGCCTGCTGGAGGCTGGGGAAGGGCAGGACATCTGCGTTGATCTCGGCGATGGACGCCTCGCCCGCGCAGACGGCCCGCGCGGCTCCGAAGGCCTGCTGCAGCGTTTACGGGGGCACAAGATGATGCTGGCGCTTGCATCCGGCGCGGCAGACCTGTCGCGCTTTTCCGCCGTCCCGCGTGCGTTGACGATTGCACCCGGCGTGCAGGAAATCCTCGACGCAACGACCCATCGGGATTAGAGGCCCGCGCATGAGCGCCGACCTGATCTCTCTCTTTACCGCCACGTTTGTCACCTTCTTCGTCCTGATCGACGCGCTGGGGGTGGCACCCGTTTTCGCGACCCTGTCGGCCGAAGGTACGCCTGCCTGGCGCCGCCGTATGGCGGTCAAGTCCATCTTCGTGGCGACAGTGATCCTGTTCCTGTTTGCGTTTGGCGGGGCGTGGCTGATGGATGCCATGCACATCTCCATTGATGCCTTCCGGGCTGCAGGCGGTGTGCTCCTGTTCCTCATCGCGCTCGACATGGTGTTCGAGAAGCGGACGGAACGGCGTGAACACCGCGCTGAGGGCGTGCTTGAAGAGCGCCAGAACCATCAGGAACCAGACGATATTTCCGTGTTCCCGATGGGCATTCCCATGATTGCCGGGCCGGGCTCCATCGCCACGGCCATGTTCTACATGTCGGATGCTTCGAACTGGATGGAGAAGGGGGTCGTGCTTGCAGCCATCGGCCTCAACCTGCTGCTGACGCTTATAGTTTTCCTGCTGGCCGGGCCGCTTGTGCGCCTGCTGGGGGCGAGTGTCGCCGGCGCGATGACGCGGATCCTGGGGGTAGTGCTGGCCGCCCTGTCGATCCAGCTGCTGATCGACGGCATCAAGGGCGCTTTCAATCTGGGCTGATCTGCTGCGTGCGGATCAGGTGCCCATTCAAGCACCCATTCTTCAAGCGCCCATGGGCTCCAGCTTTTTCCGTTTCCTGACATTCCGGCGGAAGGTCGACCAGGTCACGAAGAACAGGGCAAGCGCCGCGGCGGTCATGCCCATAACCTGCAACACCATCTCCAGTGTCCAGCGGATGCCGGTGTCCGCGATACGCAGGGCGCCAGCCCCCGATTGCTTGACCAGCGCGACAGCGCGGTCCCCGCCAGCTTCAGCGATCAGGCGCACCCGGCGCAGGTCGGAGGCATCTCTTACCTGTTCGATCAGCGTGACGGCTGCCGCCGGGCTGGTCAGCGTGCCGATCCGGTCGATCTGTTCCAGATCCGATTCCAGACGCTGCAGGCCGCGCGCGTCGATGGAGTCGACGAAGGCAGCCTTCACACGCTCGGTGCGCACATCATTCGTGGCCAGCTCTCCCAGCGCAGATTCGAGCGCAGGACGCAGGACCGAGTCGGGCAGGGCGGCATTCACCCGGGCGGACAGGTAATCCTGGAAGTCTTCCGTCAGACGGCGCGAGCGCAGGGCAGATTTCAGGATCGAGGCGGCGCGGATGTTGGCGTCCGACAGGCCGTCGGCAGACTCTGCTTCCAGTAGGCCGATCGCTGTGATCTTCAGGGCAATCTCGTCCACCCGGTCACCATGCAGCCAGCGGTCGGAATTGTCCGCAAGGTCCCGGTAGGTGCCCAGCAGGCGGAAGCGCGTTTCGGCCGCTGCCCGTTCGGAGGCAACTTCCACTTCTGGCCCTTCAGGGGCGCCCTGATTGGCGGTGTCTTCGGCAACCGTTTCAGCCGCTTCAGTCTCATCGGACTGTACGTCGACAACCCGTTCCGAAACCTGGGCCTCTTCATATTTCAGGCTGATCGCGGTTGGCAGTTTGCGCAGAGCCGCCGCGCTCAGCCGGTCATCGGCACGGTCCAGCCGCTCGGCATCCGCGGCGACCATCAGCTCTTTCACATCCTTGCGTTCCAGCATCTGCGGCGCGGCAAGCAGGAACCCATGTGCGGCAGCGACATCGCGCTCGCTCAGTTCCCGGTCGACCACATCATACCAGAATTCATACCGGTCTGACGGGTTGCGCGGGGCGAAGGAGGCGAAAGCCTCGTCCATGTTCTTGCGGGTCTTGTCGATAGCCTCAATGCCCGGCGAATCGGAGAAGGCAGACCCCGAAAAGGCGGCGCCCAGCACCTGCGAACCAATGACCGCAAGCAGGACAAGCATGGAGTTGAAAACCGCGGACAGCATCCAGCCCGTCGTTTTGTCAGTGCTTTTCCGGCGTCGGGCCATGAACGCTGAAACCGTTGCGAAAGCTGTACGATGGGGCGAGTTTTCATAGAGCGCGTGAGGGCATGAAAGATCAAGTCCCGGCCTGCAAATTGCACTGAATTGAGCCGATTGGACCGACCCGGGACGGTCACAATATTATGATAATTCCGGGTTATTGGCTCAGATGCCTGAAAAGGCTGATGAAATTTACACAGCATTGCCGATTGCGATGAATCGCCTGCGGCTTTATATCCCGGCCAAGTTTCAATGAGGTGTCCTGCGATGAGTGTCGAAATTGCAGAAGACTATCGTCCCTCGGATGACGAGGAATTCATGAACGAGAAGCAGCTGGCTTACTTCCGCCGGCTGCTCGAGAACTGGAAAGCCGACATTCTCGACGGCGCCAAGCAGACCATCACGAATCTGCAGGATGAGTCCGGGTCTCTGCCTGATATCGTCGACCGGGCGTCCGCAGAGAGCGACAAGGCGCTTGAGCTGCGTACGCGGGATCGCCAGCGCAAGCTGATCTCCAAGATCGACGCAGCCCTGCGCCGGATCGAGGATGGCAGCTATGGCTATTGCGAGGTGACAGGGGAGCCGATCGGCCTGCGCCGTCTCGAGGCCCGCCCGACCGCGACGCTCAGCCTGGAGGCCCAGGAACGCCACGAGCGCAAGGAACGCACCCTGCGCGACGACTGAGGCGAAAAACCTTTTCCGCAATTATTATGGCGGCGCCTCCGTAAGGAGACGCCGCCTTTTTTATCATCCCAACGCCACCGGCTGTACCATCCCAACGCCACGGCGCTTCCCGTCTCAACGGCAGCCTGTCTGCGTTGACCTGACATTGCCACGAAGATCCAAACGATCCCTTACATCTTGGTAATCAAGGTCTTAAGGCTGAACCCTTATGTTTAACGTGAGATGCAGTTTTGTTAGGGTCTGACTGATTCGGTCGGGTATTAGGCGGGGGCCTGGAAGGCGGGCGAACCGGAAGTCCTAACCGTCCGTTAACCCTCCCGGCTGCAAAAGTAACCATTACGGAAGCGCCGCGCATGAAGTCAGACCTCCCCCTTGCCGCCGACGACGGCTGGGACATGTCCCCCCGCCGGGAAACGGCGGTCATGGTGGACATGCCGACGTCGTTCGAGCCGCTCGCGCCGGACCGGCCCTTGCCGTCCGCCCGTGGCGTGCTGAGCGCGGCGGAGATCGAGGCCCTCCTGCGTCCCGACCTGTCGGACCTGCCGGAGAGTGCGCCCGAGCCACCACCCGAGAGCATTTCAGAGAAGCCCCTGCCGGAGGTTTCGCCTGCAGCCGAGCCGGTACAGGCAGACATCCCGGCTACGGATATTCCGGTCACGGCGCGGCATCTGGCGTCGCGTCTCTCACTGGCGCTTCGCAAAGGGTGCGGCCTGCGTGCGGCGGCGGCGGCGCGGTCGGCCAGCGAAGGCGATTTCGATTCAGGGCTGGCCACAGGCATTGCCGGGCGCGGGTCTGCGATTGCCTGTTTCGCGGTGGGCGAGGGCGAAGTGGATGCCATGCTCATCCTGTCACCAGAACTCGCAAATGCCCTGATTGAAACAGCTTGTGGCGGGGCAGGCATGCCGGGAGATTGGGCCCCGCGTGATCTGACGCCGCTCGACAGCGCTCTGCTGGAAGGGCTCGTCCGTCCACTGGGGCACGCCATTGCGCCGGGGCTTGCCTTTGCCGGTATGGAGACCGAGGCAGACTTTGCCGCTGCGCTCGCCCGTCCGGGCACGGCAGAAATCATCGATTTCGAAATCCGGGTTGAGGGCGGGCGCCACGCGGCGCGCCTGATCCTCTCGAAGGAACTGGTGGAAGAGGCAGAACCTGCCGCCCTGCCGGCCCCGGAAGCGGCACCTGTCGGCCAAGCGGCTCCGTCTTCCGTTACCGTGGTGCTCACGGCGCGCGTCGCCTCGCTCAGCGTACCGCTTTCCCGCCTGTCAGATCTCACGGCAGGCTCGACCCTGCTGTTGGGTGTGCCGGCCGACCAGCCGGTGGAACTGCTCTCCGGCGGGCGCGATGGCCCGGTGGTGGCGGAAGCCCAGATCGGGCGCAAGGGCAACAAGATGGCGCTCAGAATCTCGCGCCGACTGCCGGGCTTCCGTTAATCCTTTCCGGTCCTATTCGGCGGCCTTGGTCTCCGTGATCCAGGCATCGACATTCTCTTCAAGAATATCCAGCGGCAGCGCACCGTCTTTCAGCACCACATCGTGGAAGTCACGGATGTCGAACTTGTCGCCAAGCTCGGCCTTTGCATGTTCGCGCAGCTCAAGGATGCGGTTCATGCCGATCTTGTAGGCCGTCGCCTGGCCCGGCATCACGATGTAGCGCTCGATGGCCTTCTTGCAGTCGCCCTCTGGGTTCGGCGTATTGTCCATCAGGTACTGGATCGCTTCCTCTCGGGTCCAGTGCTTGTCATGGATGCCGGTGTCGACCACTAGGCGCGCTGCCCGCCAGATCTCCATGGCGAGGCGCCCGAAATCGTCATAAGGGTCGCTGTAATAGCCCATCTCCTTGGGCAGGTATTCCGAATAGAGACCCCAGCCTTCGATGAAGGCGGTGAAGCCACCGAACTTGCGGAATTTCGGAACGCCGGTCAGCTCCTGCGCGATGGCGATCTGCATGTGGTGGCCGGGAATGCCTTCATGGAAGGCGAGGGCCTGCATCTGGTAGGTCGGCATGTCCTGCATGCGGTAGAGGTTCGCATAATAGGTGCCCGGGCGGCTGCCATCGGGGGCAGGGCGGGAATAGAAGGCCTTGCCGGCAGACTTCTCGCGGAATGGCTCCACCGCCTTCACGATCATTTCCGCCTTGGGGAAGGTGTTGAACACGCTCGGCAGGTCCGCGCGCATCTCATCGATATAGGCCGTGGCTTCGGTCAGGTATTCGGCTTTGCCTTCCGGCGTATTCGGCTTGAAGAATTGCGGGTCGGTGCGCGTGAAGTCGAAGAACTCCTTCAGCGTGCCCTCGAAGCCGACCTGCTTCATGATTTCGCGCATTTCGCCCTGAATGCGTTCGACTTCGGCGAGGCCGAGATTGTGGATCTCCTCGGCTGTCATGTCCGTGGTCGTGTAGTCGGCGAGCCTTGAGGCGTAATAAGCGTCGCCCTCCGGCAGCTTCCATGCGCCGTCATCCGTGGTGGCGGATTTCGCCTGCTCGCCGAGCTCTGCAATGGCCGCTTCATAGGCCGGGCCGACGGAGGTTTTCAGTGCCTCTGCGGCCTCGGCGATCAGGGCATTTGCCTCATCCGGCGTGATCGTGTCGTCTTCGGTCAGCTTCATGACCTTGCCGCGGAAATCGGCCATCAGCGGGCTGTCCTCGCCGCTGTCATCGAAGGGGGCGCCGGTGATCACGCCCTGGGAGTCCGACAGGACATAGGCGTAGACGAAAGCGGGCGGCTGGATGCCCTGGCTCAGCGCGATGCGCGCATTCTCCAGGTTCTGTTCCAGATAGGCCGGAACGTTGTTGAGGCGGGAAATGTAGGCCTCGGCATCCGATCTCGACGTGATCTGATGCTGGTTGATCAGGAAGGCCGGGATCTGGGCCTGAACGCCGCCCATCTGGTCGAAGACATAGTCATGGTGGAGGTATTTGTAGTCCTCCTCGGCATTCTTCAGGTTCATCTTCGCGATGCGCCACGAGATTTTGGCCTGATGGTCCAGCAGGTCCGGATTGAAGCTCGCTTCCATTTCGGCGATGTCGGCGCGCTGGATTTCCAGCTCCTTCAGCGCATTGGCATCGGAGACATCGTCCCATTCGCCGTAATTGTCCTTGATGCCCAGATAGGTCTGCCTGATCGGGCTGCGGGAGACGGTTTCGGCGAATTTTTGGTCGAACCAGTCATTGATGCGCGCGGTCTCGGCGGCGATGTCTTCGGCGGTCGGCACAGCGGGCGATCCCACTGCTTCGATGGCGGCCGCCTCGGTCCCTGCAGCGGGCGCTGCAGTTTCTTCGCTCATGACGCATCCAGCCGTTGCGATGAGCAGGGCCAGTGCTGAGGTAAGTGCTGTGGAACGGGCGATCAGGACAGGTTTCATGAGGTACTCCAGGTAAGCGGGAATCTGTAATCTTGGCGGGCAGTCTTAACGCTTTTTTCGCTTTCGTTAACCTTTGCGGCCTAACTCTCTGTGGACTAGGATTCATATTGGCTGAGTCGGCCTGCCGGCCCGGCCAGACTGTATTGCCCGGCGCGTATTTCCATTGGCCGATGGCGGGAGTGAAGAGCAGCATGGACACCATGAACCGGATGCATGAGAGCCCGTCGGACGAGGCCGAAACGGCTGAAGCGGCTGGCATGGGCAGTCCGCGTCACCGGATCGACGTGATGCAGCTCCTGTTCTGGGGCTGCCTGCTGATTTCCATCGCTGCCGCCAGCGTGGCGCTTGCCTGGCCGAAAGCCTCCGGTGCGCCGGGGCCTATCCTGCTGATCGCCATGGGGTCGGGCGGGCTCGTCTTCCTGCTGTGGACTGTGCGCGGGGCGGGCCGCATGCTGGGCCTCTTCCCGGAGAAGGGCTCTGCCATCCGTGCGGCCCAGGCCAGCCAGCCGCGCTTCGGCTGGATCGAGGCGCTGGACGAGAGCGTGCTGATCGCCGACCAGGGCGGTGCCCCGGTTGCCGCGAACACCGCCTACAAGGACCTGACCACGATGGCGCTGATGGTCAGCCAGGGGGACAATGCCCCGGTGACCGTGGACCGCCTGTTCGGTGCAAGCCCCGGTCTGGCCGCTCCGGTCTATCGCCTGTCGAAGGATGCGAAGGCCGGCATGTCGCGCCGCGAAGTGCTGCCGCCGATCACCATCGGGCCGGAGCAGGTGCCGGCGCAGTACGAGATTTCCGTGTCGCCGCTGCCGCGCGGCAAGGTCCTGTGGCGCATCCGCCCGATTGCGGGCGAGCGTGAGGCGACCGGCGCAGCAGACCTGAAGTCGCTCTATGTCGAAGACGCGCCGATGGGCTTCTTCGCGGCCCGTCCGGATGGCACGATCACTTATGCCAACTCCTGGCTGCGGGACACTCTGGGCCTGCCGGAGTCTGCGCGCAATGTCCGCATCGACGACATCATGCGCCCGGAATTCGTGAAGATGCTTTCGCGTGACCGCAAGACTGGCCTGCCGGGCCGTGTGGACATCCAGATCCGCGGCCGCGACGGCATCGAGATCCCGGTTCATGCCATTACCACCTGGTCGGGCCGGGGCGCCGATGCGGCTGGCCGCACGATCCTGCTGCCGAGTGCGCAGATGCTGAATGGCGGGGAAGAGCGCTTCGCCCTGACCGGTTCGCGCCCGCCGCGTCCGGATGGCGATCCGATGTTCGACGATGCGCCGTTCGGTGCCGTCCGCCTGCAGGGCGACAGCGTTCAGGGCGCGATCATCCTCGACTCCAACCGCGCGCTGATGGAAATGACCGGCGGCCAGGCTGCACCCGGCGGCCAGTTTGCGGCACTGTTCCAGGCGGAAGAGGGCGAGGATGCGCTCTCCAGCGTTCTGGTCGACGCCATCGACAAGCCGGTTGGCCTCAAGCTTGCCGGGAAAGATCCGCGCCACGTCAACGTGTTCGTGGCGCTCGACTCCAACGGCCGCCCGTCGGTGGCCTATGTGATGGACATTACCGACCAGCGCCAGCTGGAGATCCGCCTGGCGCATGGCGAGAAGATGCAGGCTATCGGCCAGCTCGCCGGCGGCGTTGCGCACGATTTCAACAACGTGCTGCAGGGCATCATCCTCAACAATGAGCAGCTTATGGTCCAGCACCCGCTGGGCGATCCGTCCTATTCCAACCTTCAGTCCATCAATGAATTCGCGATGCGGGCGAAGGAACTGGTTAAGATGCTGCTCGCCTATGCGCGCCAGCAGACGTTCAAGCGCGAGATCTTCGCTGTGCCGGACTTCCTGAGCGAGTTCTCCATCCTGCTGCGCCAGCTGCTGGACGAGCGGATCGAGCTGGAGGTGAAGCATGGCCGCGACGTGCCTTATATCAAGGCTGACAAGAACCAGCTGGAAAACGCGATCCTGAACCTCGCCACCAATGCGCGCGATGCGATGCTGAGCCACAAGAATGGCGGCAAGCTGACGATCCGCACCGCGCGGGCCACCGGCGCCGATGCCCATGCCAAGGGCTTCAAGTTCGTCGAGGATGGCGAGTACATGCTGATCGAGGTGGAAGACACCGGCCACGGCATGCCGAAGGACGTGATGGAGAAGATGTTCCAGCCCTTCTTCACCACCAAGGAAGCCGGCGTCGGCACGGGGCTTGGCCTCGCCACGGTGTACGGCATCATCAAGCAGTCGGGCGGTTATGTCTGTACGACGTCTGCCGTGGGCAAGGGCACGACCTTCCACATCTACCTGCCGGCCCTGAAGCCGGAGGAAGTGCCGGCCCCGGTCGAGGTGACCGCTGCCGACAAGGCGAGCAGCCGTCCGATGGATATTTCCGGACGCGGACGGATCCTTCTCATCGAGGACGAGGATGGCGTGCGCGGCATTGCGGCCTCCCTGCTGCGCTCGCGCGGCTATGAGGTGGAAGAAGCCTGCGATGGCGAGGAAGCCATGGAAATCCTCGAAGACAATCCGGAAAGCTTCGACCTCGTCATCTCCGACGTCGTCATGCCGGGCAAGGATGGACCGACGCTGATCCGCGAGGCGAAGGACCTGCTGGGCCATGCCCGCGTGATCTTCATCTCCGGCTATGCCGAGCGCGATATTGCCCAGCAGCTGGACGATGACCGGGCCGTCTCCTTCCTGCCGAAACCGTTCACCGTGCGCCAGCTGGCCGAACGGGTGAAACAGGAACTGGGAACGCCCAGCAAGGAAGCCGCCTGAAAGGCTGCCGAGGAGGAGAGGGTGAAATGAGCGACAGCTTCACCCTCCGCCCGATCGGTTCAGTATCCTCCTCTCGCGACACGCCCATTGACGATAACTGGGATTCCATCCCGGCCCATATTGATCTCGATCCGGAGCAATTCACGCCCGAGGCCCTGATGGGCCTCGATGCGTTTTCACATTGTGAAATCCTCTTCCTGTTCGACCGGGTGCCGGACGAGAAGATCGAGACCGGCGCGCGCCATCCGCGGGGCAGGGCAGACTGGCCGCGCATCGGCATCTTTGCCCAGCGCGGCAAGAACCGGCCGAACCGCCTCGGCGCCACGGTCTGCCGCGTCGTCTCCGTGGACGGACTGCGCCTGACGCTGGTGGGGCTCGATGCCATCCATGGTACGCCGGTCCTGGACATCAAGCCCGTCATGTCCGGCTTCGCCCCGCGCGGGTCCTTCCACGAGCCGGACTGGGCGAAAGAGATCATGGCGGGGTATTGGTAGCTTCCGCCAGCACATGCGGCGCCCGTGAAGGCGCTTGGTGGGGGGAGGCTGGTTTTCGGGGGCAGGTTTGGGGTTATGAGTCCGGCAGGGGGAGGTGCAAGCCCCTTCTCCTGGGGGCTTGCGAGGAGAAGCGAATGCACTGCATTCGCCCGAGCAAGGGGTTGGGGATGAGGGGTAGCATAGCTGCTGCAGAGACTGCACTTGCGGAAACGCCTTTACCCCTCACCCCAGCCCCTCTCCCGAGGGAGAGGGGATCCATGCGGAGATAATCAGGCGCAAACGCTCGCCCATCGCACGCTGCGGCGAGGCGATCGTTTGCGGGTTTCGGGAATGTCCGTTCCTTCTTCTGGCCCGGCACATAGTCAATGGATGTCAGGAACACCCGGCCATTGGGCGAGACGCTCCAATGGTACTGCACACCTCTCCCATAGGCAGCCCGCACCGCTGCGCGGAGCAGCAGGAGCTGGCACCAGATGAGGGGCCAGATCACCTTTAGGTGTGGCGGGAAGCCTTGGGGTGGGTGCAGGAGTGACATGTGCCGCACTATACATCCGAGCACGGAAGTGTCGGATGGATTTGTTTTTGGGGCAATGACTGCGGCAGGATGGGGTGTCTGAGGGGGTGGATAAGCCCCCCTCCGTCAGCCGGCTTCGCCGTCTGCCACCTCCCCCGCAAGCGGTGGAGGATGAGTCCGGTGCGTGCGGCAGGCATATCCTCCCCTGCGAAGCGGGGGAGGTGGCCGCGAAGCGGTCGGAGGGGGGGCGCGTTTGAGGCGTGTCAGGCGTGACTGGCGCAGGACTATACGCGGCTACGCCATGACCCCGTATGACTATCCATGACTATAACGGACTATGCCGGACTATACCGGATCAGCCCTTTGCCCACAGCGCTTTCAGGACGGCGGCGAACTCTTGCGCGCGTTCGGCGCAGGCCCAGTGGCCGGCGCCCAGTTCGACATGGAGGGGCACGCCGTGCTGCGCGGAAAACCGTTCGGCGACGGAGAGGTCGACATAGGGGTCTGTCTCGCCCCAGAAGAGCTGGCCGGGGGCGGGCAGGTTCGCAAGGTCGCTGACCCAGGGGCCGGAGAAGCGCAGGCCGATGGCGGAGCGGTAGAGCTTCAGGATCGACTGGCGCATCGTCTTGTCGATCAGCGGCACTTCCTCGGTGGCGAGGGCGGCGGGCATGCCGCCTGCGATCAGCCCGGCTTCGAGGCGGGGCTTGTTGCGCATGTTCATCATCACGAACTCGCCCAGCAGGGGCGTCGCCCACATGCGCGCGGCCTTGTGCCCGCGATAGTCAGGGTCGATCACCGCATTGGTGACGCACCATGTGCGGATCAGGTCCGGCCGGAGGCTGGCAATGCGCAGCGACAGGAGCGAGCCCCAGTCATGGCCGACAAGATGGATCTTTTGGCCGAGCTTCTCGATCTCTCCGATCAGGTGTCCGGCATAGGCATCCTTGGTGCAGGGAAAGCCTGCGGGCACGGGCGTGCCAAAGCCCGGCAGGGCGGGGGCATGATAGTCAGACGGCTGAAGGCCGAGCGCGGCGACCAGCGGCTTCCAGAGGTGCGGCGTATCCGGCACGCCATGGATGAAGACGATCATGCCCGGTGCTTCCTACTCGTCCTGAATGGACGGCTCCCAATACGAATCTGCCGGGAACACTTCGTCCAGCGTGCCCGCGATGGAGGGGCCGTAGACCGGGTTCGGCAGGATGAACCAGCCATTGCCCCACATCTGGTCGAAGGCCGGGGCGGCACTCAGCGCCTTGCGCTCCGGCGGGGAGAGGGCCTTGTCGTTGAAGATGTCGGCAATGTCGCCCAGTTGGTCGCCCGCCAGCGCGATGATGCAGTAATTGTCAGAGATCAGGTAACGGCGGCCATCCTTGCCGCTGCCACCGGGGGCATCGCCCTTCAGGAACAGGGTCTGCTGGTAGGCAAACTCGCCAAGGCCAGCGGCCTTCAACGTGTCGGCCGTGCCGGCATGATTGGAATTGTCGCGGTTGGTGTTGACGATGATCTCGACGCCGGCGTTGCGGATGCGCTGGAAAGCGTTCTCCACGCCGGGCATGGCGACGGCGGTGCCTGCGCCGGTCTTTTCCCAATTGTCCCAGATCTTCGGATCGAAGCTTTGCCCCGTCCGGTCGAAATAGGCAGTGACGCCGAGGTTCCAGATCAGGGTCTCGTCGGCATCGAAGACGGCGGCCAGCGGCTTGTCCCCGCAGGCGAGGAAGTCTGGCGCGTCTGCCGTGGCGCCGGGGGCGAGCACGACGCTGGCATTCGGCGGGGTGGCGGCCTTCGCCTCGATATAGGCGGCGATCTCGTTCCAGTCCTGCACGAGGGCGATACGCGCCTCGGCCGAACCGTACAGCCATTGCTGGGTCGCGGGCGGGGTCGGCATGACCGGCGGCACCGCAACGGCGGTGTCTTCCGGCATGGTCACCGTGACGGTTTCGGAGACGGTTTCCGCTGGGTCAGCAGGAGCCTGGACAGTCTGGCAGGCGGCGAGAAGGGCGAGCGCACTGAGCGAAATGAGGTGTTTCATGCCGCATTTCTGGTTCAATCCCGGGCAGAAGTCTATCGCCCTTCCACGACAATCGTCATGGCAACGCGCCCGAAAGGTTCCCTTTCGTCACGCTTGCAGGGCGCCGTGCCTTCCTCCAAAAGTATCCGCCAGAGAGTGACCGGAGGAGACGATCCATGAAGACCAAGATCACCGAAATGTTCGGCATTGAGCACCCCATCGTCCAGGGCGGCATGCATTATGTCGGTTTTGCCGAGATGGCGGCGGCTGTCTCCAATGCCGGGGGCCTCGGCATCATTACCGCGCTGACGCAGCGCACGCCGGCCGATCTCGCCAATGAGATCGCCCGCTGCAAGGACATGACGGACAAGCCGTTCGGCGTGAACATCACCTTCCTGCCGTCGACCACGCCGCCGGATTATCCGGGCATCGTGGAAGCCGTGATCAAGGGCGGCGTGAAAGTGGTGGAAACCGCTGGCAACAACCCGTCCGCCGTTCTGCCTGCGCTGCAGGGCGCCGGGATCAAGGTGATCCACAAGTGTACCGCCGTGCGCCACGCGCTGAAGGCCCAGGCGATCGGCTGCGATGCAGTTTCGGTGGATGGCTTCGAGTGCGGCGGCCACCCGGGCGAGGACGATGTGCCGAACTTCATCCTGCTGCCGCGGGCAGCCGACGAGCTGGAAATCCCGTTCATCTCCTCCGGCGGCATGGCCGATGGCCGCTCGCTGGTCGCTTCGCTCGCCATGGGCGCGCAGGGCATGAACATGGGCACGCGCTTCATTGCCACGAAGGAAGCGCCGGTGCATGAGAATGTGAAGAAGGCCATCGTTGCGGCGACCGAACTCGACACGCGCCTCGTGATGCGTCCGCTGCGCAACACCGAACGTGTGCTGACCAATGCGGGCGTCGAGCGCCTGCTGGAGAAAGAGAAAGAGCTCGGTTCCAAGATCAAGTTCGAGGACATCATCGCGGAAGTCGCGGGCGTCTATCCGAAGGTCATGGTGGACGGCGACATGGATGCGGGCGCGTGGAGCTGCGGCATGGTTGCGGGCCTGATCCATGACATCCCGACGGTCAAGGAACTGATCGACCGGATCATGAAGGAAGCCGAGGACATCATCGCGGGCACGCTGTCCGGCATGCTGGCGGGCAAGGTTCCGGCCTGATCGTCATGGGGTGGGGACAATTGAAACTTTCCGCTGGCCTGCTGGCCGGGCTCGCGCTTGCGGCCTGTGCCAGCACGCCGGAGGAAGCGGCTAAAGACCCGCTGGTCATGTGCGAGGCGATGTCGGCGGGGGACGAAGACCTTGCCGGACGCCTGTCGCGGAGCGGGTCGGAACCCGGTGATTTCTGCGCCTGTTTCGTGCAGATCGAAGCGGGCCTCGATGCCGGGACGCGCGCCGATACCTATGCGCTGATGTCGAAAGTCATCGACATGCGGGCGGGCACAGACCGGTCCACCGAAGACGTGGCCGAACTGCTGGAGGATGACCGGGACGGCAGTCTCTACGGCTTTCCGGAAGAGCGGCTGAAGCGCGGGGCACAGCCGATCGAGGATGCGCTGAGCCGCGCCCGCCGTAACCCGGAAAGCTGCCGCGCGTCCTAGACGACGCTTACGCCCGGAGCCCCGGCCTCGACGCGGCCGACCACTGCAGCGCCTGCATGGCCGTGACGGGCAAAGAGGGCGAGCACGTCTTCTGCCACGTCCGGCGAGCAGGAGACGAGCAGGCCGCCGCTGGTCTGCGGGTCGCAGAACATGTCGCGTTCGGCGTCTGTCATCTCTCCGCTGACCATGTGTTTGACCGAGTCCCAGTTGCGGCCTGAGGCGCCGGTCTTCACGCCGTCCTCGGCAAGTTTCCGAGCCCCCTCGAACACCGGCACCTTTGCCTTTTCGATCACGAGGGAGACGCCTGCGCCGCGGGCCATCTCGCTGCCATGGCCGATCAGGCCGAAGCCGGTGACATCAGTGGCGGCATGTACGCCGTCCATGGCGGAAAGATCCGTGCCCGGCGTGTTGAGCCGCGTGGTGGAGGCGATCATCTCTTCATATTGCTCAGGCGGCAGGATCTCCCGCTTCAGCGCAGCGGAATAGATGCCGATGCCGAGCGGCTTGCCGAGGATCAGCACGTCGCCTGCCTTGGCGTTCGAGTTCATCAGGATGCGGGAAGGGTCAACGAGACCCATGGCGACGAGGCCATAGATCGGCTCTGCCGCGTCGATGGAGTGACCGCCCGCGACCGGGGCACCCGCCGCCTCTGCCACCGATTGCCCGCCCGCTAGGATGGCGCGGATCGTCTCCGGCGAAATCCGGTTCACCGGCATGCCGACAATGGCGAGCGAGAAGATCGGCTTGGCCCCCATTGCGAACACGTCCGACAGGGCATTGGTGGCGGCGATGCGGCCGAATGTGTGCGGGTCGTCCACGATGGGGGTGAAGAAATCCGTCGTCGCCACCAGTGCCGTGGTCTCGTTGATCCGGTAGACGGCGGCATCGTCACTGGTGCCGGCATCGACCAGCAGGTCCTTGCTGCCAAGCGAGAGCGGCATTTCGGAGAGAATGTCCGCCAGCACATTCGGCGCGAGCTTGCAGCCGCACCCGCCGCCATGGGCGAGGGAGGTGAGGCGGGGGTCGGCCATCATGTCGGCTGTCGTATCGGCCATTCGGAATTCTCCTGTGTTGCCCGCAGTCTAGCGCTCTGGTGCGCCGGGGAAAACCTGATAGGTCTGTGTTCAATGCCATACCTTGAAACTGTCACCGATCTCAGCCCGGAAAACCTGGCCCGCTATGACGCCATCATTGATGTGCGCTCGCCGGCCGAGTTCGCGGACGATCACATGCCGGGCGCGATCAGTCTGCCGGTGTTGTCGAATGACGAGCGGGCGCGGGTCGGCACGGTTTACAAGCAGGAGAGCCCGTTCCGGGCAAACCGGATCGGCGGGGCGCTCGTGGCGCGCAACATTGCCCACCATCTGGAAACGGCGCTGGCCGACAAGCCGAAAAGCTGGCGGCCGCTGGTCTATTGCTGGCGGGGCGGCATGCGGTCGAATGCGATGGCGACGATCCTGTCTTCCGTTGGCTGGCCGACCGGCGTGGTGAAGGGCGGCTACCGCACATGGCGCCGCGAAGTGGTCGAAGGGCTGGACTGTGACGAGCCGCTGCTGCCGGTGCACCTGATCGACGGGCAGACGGGCACGGGCAAGACGGCGCTGCTGCATGCGCTGGCGGCAGAGGGCGGGCAGGTGCTGGACCTTGAAGGCCTTGCCAATCATCGCGGCTCTGCTTTTGGCGATGTGGGCGACGGGGCGCAGCCTGCGCAGCGCATGTTCGAGACGGAGATCTGGGACCAGCTGCGCCAGATGGATCTGTCAAAGCCGGTCTTCGTGGAGGCGGAGTCTGCCCTCGTGGGCCGGCGCCGTGTGCCGAGGCGCCTGTGGCGGAGCATGCTGGCCGCGCCGCGCATCGAGATGCATATGAGCCTCGACGTGCGCGCGGATTACCTTGTCCGGACGTATGCGGACATTATCGGGGAAGCGCCGCGCCTCTCGGCGGCCATCGGCAAGCTGAAGGGCATCCAGTCGAAGGAAACCATCGAGGACTGGTTGGCGCTGGCGGCGCAGAAGAACTTCACCGAACTCGCGCGCCAGCTGATGGAGCAGCACTACGACCCGCTCTACGCCCGCAGCCGCAAGCGGCGGGAGGATGCCCCGGAAACCGTGATCGAGATGACAGGCACCGGTGAGGCGGATTTCACCGCCGCCGCTGCGCAGCTGCTGGCCTAGCGCCCGCGGGCTTCGTCCGTGCCGCGGCGGGCGAGTTCGTCGGCCTTTTCGTTGCCGGGGTCGCCGTCATGGCCCTTCACCCATTTCCAGGTGATGTCGTGGCGGGCGCAGGCCTCGTCCATCGCCATCCAGAGGTCCTGGTTCTTGACCGGCTTCTTCGCGGCGGTCTTCCAGCCATTGCGTTTCCAGCCATGGATCCATTTGGTCAGGCCGTCTTTCACATAGGTGGAATCGACGTGCAGCGTGATCTTTGATGGCTTCTTCAGCGCGTTCAGCGCCTCGATCACGGCCTGCATTTCCATGCGGTTGTTGGTGGTGGCCTTGTCGCCGCCCCAGAGCTCCTTGCGGTTCTCACCGGCCACGAGCAGCGCGCCCCAGCCGCCGGGGCCGGGATTGCCGCTGCAGGCGCCATCGGTCCAGATTTCGATAAGATCGGTCATGGGTCTCAGGTGATGAGCTTTGCCGGAAGCGTCAAGCGTCAGAAGACGTCGATATCCACATCGGCGAGCTGGTTGGCGGGCTTCACGATGGCATAGAACAGGAGGCCGCAGAGCGCGCCTGCCAGCGCCCCGACCAGGCCGCCGGCCAGCAGGGCGCCGATGCCACTGACCACGCTGCCGAGGAGACCGAAGAAGCCCGTCGTGCCGCCAACGAGGATTGCGCCCCAGATGCTGCCCCAGCGGATGAAGGGCGCGCGCCGCACGATGCCGCGATAGGGCAGGCGCCCGATGGACAGGCCCAGCGCCAGCCAGGCGGCGGGCACGGTGATGACGAACAGGAAGAAATTGTAGCTGGCCAGTATGAGGGCGCCCTGTACCCCGCCAAGAAACCCGCCGGAGGCGAACTGGCTATAGTCCATTGCGGCACCGGCAAGGCCCACGGCGAGTCTCAGGATTTGCGAGAAGACAATGCCGATCAGGGTGACGAGCAGACAGGCCGCGAGCGACGAGAGAAACAGGCCGAGCTTGATCCGTCTGAACGACCGCCGCGCGACCGGTCCGGCATAGCTGGGCAGGGCCGTTTCATCCGCGCCGCTGCCGGTCTCCTTGCTCATGCACCATAGCCTTCCGCCGTATCCACTTTGCGATGGAAGGCGAGGCGTCCGGCATATTCGAGGGGGTTTTTGGGTTTTACGAGGGCACCTTCCGGCGTTGACGACCAGTCGACGAGGCGGGTGAGGAAGAAGCGCAGGGCCGCGCCGCGGGCAAGTACGGGCAGGGCGTCCCGCTCGGCAGGCTCCAGCGGACGCACGCTCTCATAGCCCGCGATCAGGGCTGCCCCCTTGGAGAAATTGTAGTCCAGCGAGGCGCCGCCGCCATCCTCGAACGCCCAGGCGTTGAGGCAGATGGCAAGGTCATAGGCAAGGGCGTCCGTGCATGCGAAATAGAAGTCGATCGCGCCGGAGAACGTGTCACCGAGGAAGAAGGCATTGTCGGGGAAAAGATCCGCATGGATCGTGCCGCGCGGCAGGTCGAGCGATTGCGGCTTGGCAGCGGCGATGGCGGCAAGGTCACCCGCGATGGCGTCGGCGAGGCCGGGCTGCAGCGCGTCGGCGTCGGCTTCGCGCCCCGCCCAGAGGCGGGGCCATGAGGCCGGGCCGAGGCTGTTCTCGCGCTCCATGCCGAAGTCTGCGAGGGCGAGGTGCATGCGGGCCATGCCGGCGCCAAGCTCCCGGCACTGGGTGACGTTCGGCTTGCGGGGCGAGAGGCCTTCCAGGAAGGAGACGATCAGCGCCGGGCGTCCTTCCAGCGTGCGCAGGGCTGTGCCGTCGCGCGCCGCGATGGGTGAGGGGCAGGGATAGCCCTTGGCAGCAAGGTGCTGTTTCAGGCCGACGAAATAGGGCAGCTCCGCCGCGTTCACCCGTTTCTCGAACAGGGTGAGGATGTAGCGGCCCTTTTGGGTCTCAAGGTAATAGTTAGAGTTCTCGACGCCCTCCGCGATCCCCTTGAAGGAGAGCGGGGCGCCGAGATCGTATTCGGTCAGGAAGGCGGCGAGCGCCTCGTCGGAAACCTGAGTGTAGACAGCCATGCAGCCCGATTAAGCTGCCTTGGTGATCATGTCACGCTGGAGTGTCTTGCCGGCCCACAGATAGTGGAGCGCCGCCCAGCCATAGAGCGTGGCGAAGATGATGATCGACCATTGCAGGCCACGGGCATTGGCGCTGTTGCAGGCCGCTGCCTCAGCCGCGCCGAGGCCGGTGACATCCTTGCAGATTTCCAGCGTCAGGCCGAGATCGTGGCCGCCCAGCATCATGGTCTTCAGGAAGGTCGACAGGAAGCCGATCAGGGTGGGGCCAAGGCCGATGCCGATCAGGTTCACCGCAAACAGGGTGAGCGCCACAGCCGTCGCCCGCGTGCGCGCGTCTGCCACGCCGGTTGAGACCGCATACATCGGGCCGAGATAGAAATAGTGCAGCGTCGCCGCCGCCATCAGCGGGGGCAGCATCAGCGGCACAGTCGGGGCGAGATAGCCGAGCCAGTAGAGCGGCACCGACAGGCCCATGCCGAGGGCGGGCATCCATGAGAGCGCCTTCGGATGGCGCACGGCCAGCTTGTCAGCCAGGAAGCCCGACAGGAACACGCCGATGGCCGCCATCAGTCCGATGACGAGGCTGAAGATCAGCGCGGCTTCGGTCAGGCTGAGGCCATGGGTGCGGCGCAGGAAGGAGGTGGAGAATTGCGCGATACCATAGCCCGCAAAGGAGGCGATGGCGGCGCCGATGACGACGTGCACATAGGTCGGCTTTTTCATCAGCGTGTGGAAGGACGCCATGAAGCTCTGTGCTTCGACCTTTGCGCTGCTTGGCGGGTCCGTATGACCGCGTGGCGGTTCCTTGACGGTGAAGCCGATGACGGCGGCGATCAGGACGCCCGGCAGGCCGACAGCGACGAAGGCAATGCGCCAGCCTTCCATGCTTTCCCAGTCAATCGCATCGCGGGCCCAGGTCCAGCCCCAGCCATCGAGCAGGGCATGGACATTGTGGCCGGTCACATAGTCATTGATCGGACCACCGGCGAGACCGGCGATCATGCCGCCAAGCGGCACGCCAAGGGCATAGATCGAGGCGGCTGTCGCGCGGCTTGAAGGCTTGAAATAATCGGCAATGACGGACTGGGCGGGCGGGGTGCAGCCCGCTTCCCCGACGCCGACCAGCAGGCGGAACATGAAGAGCGACATGAAGCCGACGGCAAAGCCGCACAGAACGGTCATCAGGCTCCACAGGGAAAGCGCGATCACAATGATTCCGATCCGGCTGCGCCGTTCGGCAAGGCGCGCAATCGGGATACCGAGCGTCGTGTAGAAGATCGCGAAGGCAAGGCCGCCCAGCACGCCCATGTGCCAGTCTTCCAGCTGCAGCGATGTCTTCATCGGCTCGGTCAGGATCGCGAAGATCGACCGGTCGATGAAATTGAAGATGTAGACAACGAGCAAGGCGCTGAGAACATAGGCACGGTATCCGGAGGATCCATACCCTGTTTCGTGTCCCGGTCGGGCTGCGGCGGCGTCAGTCATGGGCGTCTCCTGTCAGTAGGCCGGGGGTGAATTATCCTTGTCCGGAGGTTTGAGTGGGGGCGTAGCGGTCGCGCAGGAAGGTGCGCGCTGCGAGGAAGTAGAAGATGGCGGCAATGATGAAGATCATCACGGTGGCGACCATGGAATGGCGCAGGCCCTCGGCATAGGCCGAGCAGAGCGCCGGGCCGTCTGCGCCGAGCTGTTCGATGCTGGTGGCGCAGAATTTCGGTTCGAACGTGGCGAACTGGTCGGCAAGGCCCTGGCTGGCGAGGCTGGACACCATGAAGTGCGTGCTCATCCAGCCGGTGAACATCGGGCCGATGCCGTTGCCGATCAGGGCAACGATGAACAGGAGGACGGAGATCGTCGTGGCGCGGGCGCGCGGGCTGACGATGCCGGTGCCCACCGTGTATTGCGCGCCGAGATAGGCATAGTGCGCAATTGCGGCGACAACCCAGAAGGCGATGGCAATGGTCAGCGACGAGGTGAGGAAGGCGACCGTGTAGGCGGGGACGGCGATCAGCAGGCCAACACCCGGCAGCCAGGCCGAGACGGCCGGGAAGCGATGCGACAGCTTTTCCGAAAGATAGCCGCCAAGGAAGGTTCCGCCAGCGGCAACAGCCGAGAGGGGCGCACCGAACTTCACGGCGGCGTCATGCAGGCTGACGCCATGCACGCGCATCAGGAAAGGCGTCTGGAAGGCAAACAGGCCATAGCCGACAAAGGCCACGAAGGCCGCGCCGAGCGACAGGGTCCAGAAAGTCGGCTTCCGTCCGAATTCCTTGAAAGCTTCGAAAAAGCCGGCCTTTTCGACATGGGCAGAAGGCGGGTCGGAATGGCCGCGGGGCGGCTCCTTCATGGTGAACCAGATCAGCAGGGCAATCAGGACACCGGGCGCGCCGACAACGACGAATGCGATTCGCCAGCCTTCAACGGTTTCCCAGTTCAGGTGATCGAACAGGAAGCCGACGCCGATACTGTGCAGCCAGGCGCCCATGTCCGGGCCCTTGATCGAGGCGATCATGCCGCCGAACAGCTGGGCCAGAACGCCGCCGATGGTGACGCCCATGGAATAGATGCCAAGTGCATTGGCGCGGCTCTTGGGCGGGAAATAGTCGGTGATCAGGGAGTTCGCCGGCGGGGTGCAGCCCGCCTCGCCGATGGCCACGCCGACGCGGAACAGGAGCAGCCAGATAAAGCCCGCGGCCAGGCCGCACATGACGGTCATGATCGACCAGATCACAATGCACAGGCCGATGATGAAAACGCGGTTGCCCCGGTCGGCCCACATGGCGATCGGAATACCCATCAGGGCGTAGAACAGGGCGAAGGGCGGGCCGTTCAGCAGGCCCCACTGGGCATCGTTCAGGCCGAAGGAGTTCATGATCGGCTGGCCGACAACGCCGATCAGGGACCGGTCGATGAAGTTCAGCGTGTAGACCAGCATGAGAGACAACAGGACGTATGTCCTGTAGCCACGAGAGCCGAAACCCGTGATGTGGCCAGGCTGAGCCGCCGGGCCGGCAGTTGTATCGCTCATGTAGTCTCCTCCGTTGGCAGCGCCGCACTTCTCGCCGGGGCGTTGGCTGCCGTTGGCGCTACGGTAGTGGCCCCCGCGCCCGCCGCAAGCCTTATCGTAAGGTAACGGTCAGATCAGACCTGCAGACCGGAAGCTGGTGACGCCGCCCGTTCCGGCGATGAGATGGTCGTGCACCTCAATCTCGAAGGGAATGAGCGCATCGATGATTTCACGCGTCATGTCGATGTCGGCGCGCGAGGGCGTCGTGTCGCCGGAAGGGTGGTTGTGCACGAGGATCAGGCTGGAGGCGGCCAGCTCCAGCGCCCGCCGGGCAATCTCGCGCGGATAGACGGGCGCATGGTCCACCGTGCCCTGGCTCATCACTTCATCGGCGATCAGCTGGTTCTTGCGGTCCAGGAACAGGACGCGGAACTGTTCACGCGTCTCGTGCTGCATCTCGCGGCGGACATATTCCAGCAGGGCAGACCAGGAGGAAATCACTTCGCGCTTGCGAATCTCCTGCAGGCTGGCGCGGCTTTGCAGCTCGGCGACGGCCTTCAGATAGGCGGCCACGGTCTCGCCGATACCCTCCACCTTGACGAGATCGGCGGCCGGTGCGGCCAGCACGCCCGACAGGCTGCCGAATTTTGCCTCCAGCGCCTTGGCGATCGGCTTCACGTCCCGCCGGGGGATGAACGCCATCAGTAGCACTTCCAGGATTTCATAATCGGCCAGGGCAGAGGCGCCGCGTTCGAGCAGCTTGCCGCGCAGCCGCTCGCGATGGCCCTGCCAGTGAGGTTTTTCGGTTTGCGGTTTGCCGGGCTCTGCTTTCATCCTTGCGGAGAAACCACGAAAATCCGTTTCGACAAAGTGGGTTCGGCGTGCTTGCCGGGGGCAAAATCCTGTGGAACCATTTTCTATACGGCCCGCGAAGAGGCCTTGAAAAAAAGGGGACGCATCCATGAAACTGACCAAGGTAATCCTGCCCGCACTGGCACTTGGCCTGTCTTTAACCGTGCCAGCCTGTGCGCATGACGGACATTCGCATGATCATGCGCATGATCATGCCATGACTATGCCGGATCATGCCGACCATCCGGACAAGCTGGTTCGTGCTGCCACCGGGGAGATGGTCGACAATCCGTTCCACCCGGTCCGTCTGCTCCTGTCGAACGCGGAGTCCGCCGGTGAGGTGACGATCTACGAATTCCTGCTGCCGCCGAAGAGCCCTGGCTCGCCGCCGCACACGCACAGCCTTGAGGACGAGTATTTCTACGTCATTTCCGGCACGCTGGACGTGCTGTCGAATGGCGAGACGCTGCGGCTCAATCCGGGGGACTTTGCGGCGCTGAACCGCGGCCATGCGCACATGTTCTGGAACGGCAGCGACACGCCGACCGAGCTGATCATGACGACGACGGGAAGTTCGTTCGAGGAATTTATGTCGAGCGCGGGCCCGCGCATTGCCGAGGCGAAACCGGCCAATGCGGAAGAGGCCGGCGCCGTGATCGGCCAGCTTGCCGCAGAGCACGGCATCATCATTTCGATGGACCAGATGCCGGCAGAGGCTGCGCCGTTCTACGCGCCGCCCCCTCCGCCAGCAGCGGAATAGGGGCCTAGAGGACCACCTTGTAGGGCTGGTGCCAGCCCTTCGGGGAGGTCGTGAAGATCTCGACGCCGTCTTCCGTCACGCCGACGGAATGCTCGAACTGGGCCGTGAGCTGGCGGTCGCGGGTCACGGCCGTCCAGCCGTCCGGCAGGATGGCGGCGTCCTTGCGGCCAAGGTTCAGCATCGGTTCGATGGTGAAGAACATGCCGGGCTTCAGTTCCGGGCCGGTATTGTAATCGGACGAGTGGATCACGTTCGGCTCGTCATGGAACAGGCGGCCGAGGCCGTGGCCGCAGAAATCCTCGACCACGGAGAGGCGGTTCTTGCGGGCAATCTCGCTGATCGCGCCGCCGATGTCGCCGAAGCGTGCGCCAGGCTTCACCTGCGCGATGCCGGCCATCATGGCTTCATAGGTGACTTCCATCAGGCGCTCGGCCTTCCGCTTCACTTCGCCGACGCCGTACATGCGCGAATGGTCGCCATGCCAGCCGTCGAGGATCAGCGTCACGTCGATATTGGCGATGTCGCCTTCCTTCAGCGGCTTCGGCCCCGGAATGCCGTGGCAGATGACGTGATTGACCGAGATGCAGGACGCGTGGCGATAGCCGCGATAGCCGATCGTGGCGGAGGTCGCGCCATGGTCCAGCACGAATTCACGCACCAGATCATCGAGGTGCTGGGTGGTCACGCCGGGCTTCACCTCGGGCACCAGCATGTCGAGGCATTCGGCCACAAGACGCCCGGCCTTGCGCATGCCTTCGAAGCCTTCGGCATCATGAATGCGGATTTCGCCCGTGCGCATGGGCAGGAGGAGGTTTGTATCAGTCATGTCTGTGCCTTTGGAGGGCCCGTTCTGAAAACAGGCGTCTTGCCAGGACAGATAGCAGTTCAGGCCATGAAATTCCACCGCATGGTGTGTGAATGGCGGGAGGGGGCAGGCAGCTTGACGCGAGGTTCAGCTTGGCGCTGACCACCTGACTTCTGTAACGTGCGGAAAATGGGTGCATCTGACACCTGAATTCAACAATCAGCAGGGGGAGCCTCATGAAGCGTCAGATCCACACTTTCCTATCGGCAATCGCCCTGATCACCATAGCGGGGTGCGCCACGGCCCCGGCAGTGGAACCGGAAGCCATCACGTTCGACCATCTGGCGGATACGGAATCCCCGTCCGGTTTTTCCAAAACAGGATTGGCTTCGCTGGATGCCTCGATGCGCAGGTCTGTCGATGAGGGGAAGGTGCGGGGCATTTCCACGCTTCTTGTGAAGGATGGACAGGTCATCAATTACGACCAGTACGGCATCCGCCGCGCCGCCGATCAGGCGCCCATCACTGAATACACGATCTTCCGCATTTACTCCATGTCCAAGCCCATCACGGGGGTTGCCCTGATGACCCTCTATGAGGACGGCGCCTTCAGCCTGGACGACCCGATCACGAAATTCGTGCCGGAACTTGCAGACCTGAAAGTGTTCAAGGGGCTCGACGAGGCGGGCGAACCAATCCTCGTCAATGTCGACCGTCCCGCCACGATGCGGGAGCTGATGAGCCACACGGCAGGCTTCGCCTATGGCCTGTTCAGCGATGACCCGGTCAACAAGATGTTTGCCAAGGCGGAGGTGCTGCAGGCGCCGGACATGGAGACTTATATCTCCCGGCTCGCCACAGTGCCGCTGCTCTACCAGCCGGGTACCAACTGGGCCTACAGCACGGCTGTCGATGTGCAGGGCTATATCGTGGAGAAGCTGAGCGGGAAGCGTTTCGGCCAATATCTTGAGGATGAAATCTTCACGCCCCTCGGCATGACGGACACGGCCTTCTTCGTGCCGGAGGAAAAACGTGACCGTTTCTCCGACGTCTTCACTCCGGATGCGGAGACCGGGGAGCTGGAGCCGATTGAGGCGCCAAGCTTCGCGTTCCGGGAAGGCGAGACCGGCATGGAAAAGGGCGGGCACGGCCTCGTCTCCACCATGGGTGACTATGCGCGCTTCTGCCAGATGCTGGTCAATGGCGGGGAGCTGAACGGCGCCCGCATCCTGCAGCCGGAGACGGTGGCGCTGATGCACACCGATGTGCTGCCCGAGGGCGTCGGCCTGTTCTCGGATGGCGTCAGCCCGAATCCGCAAATGGCGGGGCAGGGTTTTGGGCTCGATTTCGCGATCTATGTCGACCCGTCGGCGAGTGGCGCCAGCCAGCCGGAAGGTTCATACTATTGGGGCGGTGCAGCCGGAACATGGTTCTGGATTGATCCGGTGAACGATCTCTTTTTCATCGGCATGATCCAGCGCTTCCCGGGTGGCCTTGATCGGGACATGCGGTCGGAATCCGCCGATCTCGTTTATCGCGCGCTTGCAGAGTGAGGCTGCTTGGGTGATGGAACTGGCATGACTGACCACAGCTCGCCCACTGCCGCCGTCCTGCTGATCGGGGATGAACTCCTCTCCGGCCGCACCCGTGATATCAATCTGCAACAGATCGCCACCTATCTGGCCCCGTTGGGCATCCCGGTGCGCGAGTGCCGGACCGTGCCGGACATCGAGGACGAGATCGTCGCCGCCGTGAACGCGCTGCGGGCGAAATACACCTATGTCTTCACCACGGGCGGCATCGGGCCGACGCATGACGACATTACTGCCGACGCAATTGCCAAAGCCTTCGGTGTCGGCATTTCCGAACATCCCGAAGTCACCGCCATGCTGGCCGAGCGCTATGCCGCGATGGGCACCGAGTACACGCCCGCGCGCCGCCGCATGGCGCGTATTCCGCACGGCGCCAGCATCGTCGCCAACCCGGTTTCCGGGGCGCCGGGCTTCCAGACGGAGAATGTCTTCACCCTGGCCGGTGTGCCGCAGGTGGCCCGCGCCATGCTGGAAGACATCGGGCCAAGGCTCGAAACCGGCGCGGTCGTGCACAAGGTCACCATCAGGGGCGTCGGCCTCCGGGAAGGGGACATTGCCGAGCCTCTGGGGCAACTCGCGAAAGACATGCCGGAAGTCTCCTTCGGCTCCTATCCATGGTTCCGGGCGGTTGGCGACAATGGCGTTCACCTTGTCGCCTCGACCCTTCATGGCGAACTGATCGACACGGTCGCGGCGAAACTCTCCGCCATCATTGAAGCCGCAGGCGTCACGCCGGAGCGGCTGGAGAATGAGGGCGCATGAGCTTCCTGACCCGCACCCCGGTCCTGTGGGCCCTGTTCGTGCTGCAGATCCTGATCGGCATGGGGTTCGGCGTGTTCCGCGAAGCGGTCGGCGGAACGTATCTGGACTTCATCAGCTCCGGCACCGAGGCGCGCGCCGTCATCGACGGGATGAGCGCCTCGCAGAAGACGGCGCATTTCTGGGTGACCGTGCTGCTCGATACGGCCTATCCGCTGGCCTATGGCGGTTTCCTGGCAGGCATGGCGCTGCGCTTCTTCGGCCGCTTCGGGAAACTGGCCGCCGCGCCGGCGCTGGCCGTGATCGTGCTGGACCTGACCGAGAACATGGTCCAGGCGCTGGGCCTGACAGGCACGGCTGATGTGCTGGCCGCCAAGGACTGGCTGACGCCACTGAAATTCATGCTGATCTGGCCGGCCGGTCTCATTGCACTGGCCGCGCTGGTCATCGCCATCCTCAACATGTTCCGCAAGAAAAGCGCCTGATCCTCTTCAGGCGGATGAAAAAGGGAGGCCAAAATGGCTGACGAAATCATATTGGTCGAACGCGACGGGCCTGTCGCACTGGTCACGATGAACCGTCCGGATGCGCTGAACGCGCTCAGCCGGGCGCTACGTTCCGAGATCGTGCGCGTGTTCACCGAACTGAAGGACGATCCGGAGATCCGAGCCGTCGTGCTGACCGGATCGGGCCGCGCCTTCACCGCAGGCGTGGACCTGAAAGAGGCTGGCCAGACCGGCTTTGCCCTCGGCGCTGACGAGGAGTCGAAAGCCATCAACATCCTTGCCGCGATGGATGCCTATCCGTGGCCGATCATTGGCGCGATCAATGGTTTTGCCATCACGGGCGGTTTCGAACTGGCCCTGATGTGCGATGTGCTGCTGGCCTCCGAGAATGCGAAATTCGCTGACACGCATGCCCGCGTTGGCATCGTACCGGGCTGGGGCCTGTCGCAGAAACTGTCCCGCCTGATCGGCATCAGCCGCGCCAAGGAACTGTCTTTCACCGGCAACTTCCTGGACGCCGAAACGGCGGAACGCTGGGGCCTCGTCAACCGCGTCTACAAGGCGGAAGACCTGGTTCCTGCGGCCATGAAGCTTGCCCATGAGATGTGCGGCACGCAGCCAGTACTGCTGAAGAAGTACAAGGCGCTGATTGATGACGGCTATGGCATGCCCTTCGCCGAGGCGATGAAGGAAGAAGTCCGCCGCTCGATCGAGCACGCCAATTCGGTAACGGCGGAATCCGTTGAAGAAGCACGCAAACAGGTCACCGCACGTGGCCGTGACCAACAGGGATGAAATCATGAGAGACGTCGTAATCTGTGAACCGATCCGTACCGCCGTTGGCGGCTTTGGAGGCAGCTTCAAGACCGTGCACGCGCATGAGCTGGCCAGTCACGTCATCCGTGAGCTGATGGCGCGGACGAAACTGCCTGCCGAGGCGGTGGAAGACTGTATCTTCGCCCAGTGTTACCCGACCATGGAGGCCCCGGCCTTTGGCCGTATGGTGGCCCTCGATGCGGGCCTGACCACGACGACCGGCGGCTACCAGATCGACCGCCGCTGCGGTTCCGGCCTGCAGGCGGTGATCAATGCGGTCATGCAGGTTGGCTCCGGCGCGAACGATCTTGTCATCGCGGGCGGGGCGGAGAGCATGTCGAATGCGCCGTTCTTCTCCATCGAGATGCGCTGGGGCATGAAGGGCGATGGCCTGACCCTGCATGATGGCCTGTCGCGCGGGCGCTATACGGCTGGCGGCAAGTTCCACCCCGTGCCGGGTGGCATGATCGAGACGGCGGAAAACCTGCGCCGTGACTACCAGATCAGCCGTGAGGCACAGGATGAGTTCGCTTATAATTCCCACCAGAAGGCCGCCGCTGCGCAGGCCTCCGGCAAGTTCGACGAGGAAATCGTTCCGTTCACGGTAAAGGGCCGCAAGGGCGATACTGTGGTCGACAAGGACGAGCATATCCGCGCCGATTCGACGCTGGAGAAACTCTCCACGCTGCGGGCGATTCGCGGCAAGGTGGATGACCAGGCGACGGTGACGGCGGGCAACGCCTCCGGCCAGAATGACGGCGCGGCGGCCTGTATCGTCTGCACGCGTGAGGCGGCGGAGAAATATGGCCTGAAGCCGCTTGGCCGGCTCCTGTCCTGGCAGGTGGCCGGTGTCGGCCCGGAAGTCATGGGCATCGGCCCGGTGCCATCTTCGGAGAAGGCCATGGCGCGCGCCGGGCTGGAGCTGAAGGATATTGACCTGTTCGAGCTGAACGAAGCCTTCGCCTCGCAGGTTCTGGCCTGCACGAAAGCGCTGAACTTCAGTGAGGACGACATGACCCGCCTGAACGTCAATGGCTCCGGCATTTCGCTCGGCCATCCGGTCGGCTGTACGGGCGTGCGCATCCTGACCACGCTGCTGCGTGAGATGGACCGCCGTGAGGCCCGCTATGGTGTCGAGACCATGTGTATCGGCGGCGGGCAGGGCCTGGCCGCCGTGTTCGAGCGCGTCGTCTAGAAAATATCCTCAAGGCGTTCGTGGCGCGTGTTCAGCGCCACGATCAGCGCCAGGATGAAGACGATACCGGCCAGCAGGCTCGCAAGGCCGCTGGCCGTGTAGGCGAAGCTCGCCGCGCTCAGGTCTCCCGTGCCCGCGATGTAGCGGTTACGCTCCAGCGTGCCGACGGCCTGACCGGCATAGGCCGCGCCAGCCAGGAACAAATGGCTGTAGCCGGTGATCGCCACCGCCGTTGACGGGCGGGTGCGCAGGATCAGCAGGTAGACCAGCGCCATGCCGATCGTGCTGACAGTGGCCAGCAGAACCATGGACGCGGCGGTGAACATCATCGTGCCCATGGCTTCCGGGCCGCTGAGGCCAGCCACGAAAAGCTGCGCGCCAGCCCCCAGCGCGGCCATCAGGAACCACAAATAGGGCAGGGCTTTCAGCATGGTTGTTCCTCTCGTGCGGTTCGGCGCGGTTCACCGATAGCATCTCCCGGCAAAACGGGGTAAGTCCACCCTCGGATGCGGGCGTGGCGAAATTGGTAAACGCAACGGACTTAAAATCCGTCGGCCGCAAGGCCTTGCCGGTTCAAGCCCGGCCGCCCGCACCATTCGATTGCGGTTGGCGCCCAGCGCCAAAAAATCGATCCAGTGGATCGATTTTAGCAATCGAATGAATCCTTGATGTTTCCCGCTCCACTGCGTTCTGTGATGAAACAAGCACCGGTCGGGAACCGCTCGTCTGGGAATTTCCGTAACGATTTCAGGTGTTTGTGCCTGTTGGGCCACAGAGGGGCTGGGTTTGCGTCACCGTGGAACAGAACTGTCCCAATGTGACACAGAATCCTCAGCTGATTCGAAATGATCCGGCTTCAAGGTGCCGGCTCATGCGCAAATGGCATGATTACTATATGGTTAGTCGGGGAACTCAGCGGGGTGGCACGTCATATGTAGTGTGCCGGTCAACCCGAAGGATTGAGTTTCATGTTCCGCACGCTCCTAGTCTCCGCTGCTATTGCCCTGGCGCCGCTGCCTGCGCTGGCTGGCCCGGAAGCCGAAGCCCTGATCGCCGGGGCGGCTGCCGACATGGCAGACCCCGTCAAAGGCGAGGAAGCCTTCACCCGTTCCATTGATGTCGCAGCGGTTGCGCGATTTGCCCTTGGCAAACATGCCCGCCGTGTCAGCGCGGATGAGCAGGCCCGTTTCACCGAGGCGCTCAGCCACTTCCTGGCAGACACGTTCCGCGACAACGCCGATACGTTCCGTGAGGCAGAAATTGCAGTCCTCGGCTCGAAGGACCGCAGCCCCAGTGATTCCATCGTGGAAACCCGTGTCACCCCGAAAGGGGAGGACCCGATGATGGTGCGCTGGCGCGTGATCGAGCGCGAAGGTCAATGGCGCGTTGTGGACGTCGAAGTGCTGGGCCTGTGGCTGGCCATCGAACAGCGCGCCCAGATTGCTGCCATCCTGGACCGCCCCCGCGCCACGATCGACGACGCCATCGCAGCGCTTTCCTGATCCGAGCCTGCTGGCCTAGACTTTCAGCCAGGCCGGACGGACATAGTCTTCACCCAGATCGTGGGCGACGGCCTTGTGGGCGATCTTTCCGCCATCCACGGTGAGGCCGTTGGCAAGGTGCGGGTTGGCGTTGATCGCCGCGCGCGCGCCCATGTTCGCGATCTGCATCACGAAGGGCAGGGTGGCGTTGTTGAGGGCGTAGGTGGATGTGCGCGGCACAGCCCCGGCATGTTGGCGACGCAATAGTGCAGCACGCCGTCGACCTCATAGATCGGGTCTTCATGCGTGGTGGCGTGACTGGTTTCGAAACAGCCGCCCTGGTCGATGGCGATGTCCACCAGTACAGCGCCGGACTTCATCGTCTTGAGCTGGTCACGGCTGATCAGTTTCGGGGCGGCCGCGCCGGGGATCAGCACTGCACCGATCACAAGGTCTGCCTCCTTGATGGCTTCGGCGAGCGAGTGGGCGGTGGAGTACATCGTCTTCAGCCCGCCGCGGAATTCACTGTCGAGTTCATCCAGCCGGCGGTTGTTGCGGTCGAAGACGGTCACGTCCGCCCGCATGCCGACGGCGATCTCTGCGGCGTGGGTGCCGGAAACGCCCCCGCCGATGATCACGACTTTCGAGGGGGCAACGCCCGGCACGCCGCCCAGCAGGATGCCGCGGCCGCGCTTGGTGCGCATCAGCGCCCAGGCGGCCACCTGCATCGACATGCGCCCGGCCACCTGGCTCATCGGGCGCAGCAGCGGCAGGCCGCCCTGATCGTCGGTGACGGTCTCGTAGGCAATGGCAAGGCAGCCGGATTTCTTGAGGCCCTCGGCCTGCACCGGATCGGGCGCAAGGTGGAGGTAGGTGAAGAGCGTGTGCGCAGGGGTGAGGCGCGCCGTTTCTTCCGGCTGGGGTTCCTTCACCTTGACGATCAGTTCGGCGGCTTCGAACACCGCGGCCGCATCCGGCAGGACCTTCGCGCCGACGGCCGTATAGGCGTCATTGGCGAAACCGGAGCCAAGTCCGGCGCCGTCCTGAACCATCACGTCATGCCCGGCGCGGACAAGTTCACCCACGCTTTCCGGCGTCAGTCCGACGCGGGATTCCTGCTTTTTGATCTCAGTTGGAACACCGATGCGCATTCAAGCCTCCTGAGGGGAAGTCTGTTGCGTATAAATGCCTGTGCGTGTGATTTCCACCCCCTTGTGAAGGGTGAGAGGATCAGGCCGCCTGTTCGAGGTCTGTCTCCAGCGGATCGGGCTCGTCATCCTCTTCAGGTTTCGCTTCGCCGATTGCATAGCGTTCGGTGACGTGGCTGAGCCAGGCGCTGACCCGGTCTTCGGGAATGCCGAGCGTCGTCAGCATGTCGATCACCATTTCAATGCCGCGTGGTTCGCCGATCGCGAAATGCGTGCGGATGCCGAGGGCGGAGAAGCGCTCCATCTCTTCCGGCGTGTCCACGGTCACGAACCGTATGAGATCGGGAAAGCGGCGCATTACCATGGGGGTTACTGACTGCGACACCTCGAAACGGGGTATACCGATCACCATGGCGCGCGCTTTCGTGCCGCCCAGGGCTTCGATCAGCTTCATGTTGGCCGCATCGCCAAAGGAGACGCGATAGCCATCCGCGACGGCAGAGAGCATCCGGTCGGGGTCGAACTCGGTTGCGACATAGGGGATGTCATGGTCCTTCAGCGCATCGACGGTCAGGCGGCCGATCTGCGTCATGCCCACGATGATGACCGGTCGGTCGAGCGGGGAATCGGAAGAGACAGCGTCTGCCGCTTCCTTATGCGTGCGGCGGACAATCTCGCGGGACAGGCGCCCGCCGAGGCCTGCCCAGGCGGGGGCGAGTGCCAGCGACAGGGCAATGGCGGCAACCACGCTGCTCATCAGCGGGCCGGGCATGCCTGTCACGATCGCGCCGAGCGAAAGGACAACCAGGGTGAACTCCGATCCCTGCGCCAGCAGGAAGGCCATCTGCGTCGCGCCCGGAACGCTCCACCCGTTGAGGCGCGCCGCGACAAAGCCAAGTGCCGTTTTCAGGCCGAGCAGGCCGCCCGCTGCCAGCAGGACCAGGGGCAGGTTGCGCAGCAGGGCAGAGACGTCGATCGAGAGGCCGACGCTGATGAAGAAGAAGGACAGCAACAGGCTGCGGAAGGGGGCCATCTCCGTCTGCACTTCATGGCGGTAAGGCGTGCCGGACACGGCGAGGCCCGCCAGGAAGGCGCCAAGCGTGAGCGACAGGCCGGTCATCGCGGTCGCGCAGGCGGCGGCCAGCACGAACAGCAGGGTGAAGGCGGTGAAAGCCTCCTCATTGCGGATGATGGCCAATGTGCGGAAGATCGGGTTGATCAGGTATTTGCCTGCCAGGATCGCCGCGACGAAGGCGAGGCCCGCCTGGACAAGCGACAGGCCGAGCGAGACGGCGAGCGGCAGGTCCGCGCCACTTAGCAGGCGGGTGGAGATCAGGCCCGCAAGGCCCGAGGCGCCGGTTTCAGCGCCGCCGAGCGAGGTTGCGTAGATCATCAGGAAGATGGCCACCATGTCCTGGAAGATCAGGACATGCGTGGCGCTGCGTCCGATGGGGCAGGAATTCTGTTCCCGCTCTGTCAGGATCCGGGCGACGACGGCGGTGGAAGAGAGGCCGAGGCTGAGCCCGACGGCGAGGGCGATGGGCCACGCAATGCCGATCATCCAGAGGGCGCCTGCGCTGATCAGGCCTGTCAGCATCAGGTGTGCCGGGGCAAGGCCGAGCAGATCGCGCCGGCTTTCCTTCAATTCCCGCATGGAGACATGCATGCCGATGTCGAACAGCAGGAACACCACGCCCAGCTCAGCCAGGAGATGCGTGGCTTGACTCTCCTGAATCAGGTGCAGGCCATGCGGTCCAATCAGTATGCCAACAATGAGGTAGCCGACAATCGGGCTGAGCCTTGCGGCCTTGGAGACAAGTGCCGATGCCGCGCCGAACCCCAGCAGGGTAATCGCGGGAACCAGCGCATCGACAGCCTGCACAGGGGTGAACTCGGCTGCCACGCAATCGTCTCCTTCAGGTCATGATGTGATGGGGTTCCCCCTTGAGGATACAGATAGGAAGGGATTGCGGTAAAACAAAGGCCGCCAGTTCCGGCGGGAACCAGCGGCCTTCACCTTGCTGCGCGTGGAGGAGGGCATGATCCCCGCGCAGTTGGGAGATGTTTGACGCCTTAGAGCGATTTCGAGAGCGTCAGAACCACGCGTTCGTCGGCAAGATTGGTGCCGTCCATGTCGGTATCCCAGTAGCGCACGTCGACATCGATGCCGATCGGCAGGGAGTAGGTGCCGCCGAGAGACCAGTTGGTGTAGTCGCCGCCAGCATCGAAGCTGTAATTGCCGACAGTCGCGTCCATCGAGAAGTTGTCCGTGAAGGAATAACCGGCAGAGCCTTCGACATAGACGTTCTTGTTGTCAGGATCCCAGTAGACCGCGCCACCGACAGACACGCCGCTGGTGAAGGTGTAACCGAGAGCACCCTGCAGTTCGACGAAGTCGTAGTCTGCCGTGTCCGTGTCCGGATAGGCGTAGTAGATGAAGCCGACATCCCAGCTGATTCCGCTTTCAGTCTCCCCCGCGAGACCGCCGTACAGATCCAGCTCCAGATTGGCGTCTTCATCACCGTCGCCGAAGTCGACGTTCGATGCCCAGGTGCCGGCATAGAACATGCCGTTGGAGTAATCGAAGCCGCCCTGAATGGCGAAGTCTTCGTTGGACTGCGAAACCCCGCGCCAGACATAGTCAGTCGTCAGTGCAACATTGCCTGACCATTCGCCTTCGGCATAGGCGCCACCCGCTGCTGCGGCGAGTGCGATAAGGGCGACCCCCGCCCGTGTGACCTTGGATACCATGATTGAACTTCCCCGTTCTTTTTATTGCGCGCTTCGTTGAGCGCCGGGGACAGATTGACGCGCCTTTGGGTGGCGGCAGACTGAAAAAGAAGTTATCCGGGTACCGAGTGAAAGAACGCCGCTGAATTGAGCAGACTTAAGGCACTACTGCCTTAAAATTAAGCGTCACGAATTGGTCAGCGAGCTACCAGCGGGGCGTAGCCAAGGTGCATTCCGGCGTCCACCAGGAGGGTTTCCCCAGTGACATGCCGACTCGCATCTGTGCAGAAGAAAACGGCCGAATCTGCAATATCATCAGGCCCACTGGCGACATGCAGAGGTACCGAAGCGGCGACGCCAGCTTCCATTTTTTTGTATTGTTCCTCGCCCATCTGGTCCTTGAACCAGCGCGTGCCGATGAAGCCCGGGCAGATGGCGTTAACCCTGATCGCCGGGGCCAGAGCGCGGGCCAGCGACAGGGTCATCGTATTGAATGCGCCTTTCGAGGCGGCATAGGCCACGGATGAGCCCACGCCGGTTACACCTGCGATGGAAGAAACATTCAACACCGCAGCGGCCCGGCCAGTGTCTTCATAGCATTTCGCCAGCAGCGTTTTGCAGGCCTGCATCATCAGGAAGGGGCCGGCGACGTTGACGGCGTAAATGTCCAGGAAGTCCTGCCGGGAGAGGGCATCGAGGTCCGCATGATCGCGGGCGTGGCGGGTGATACCTGCATTGTTGACGAGGATGTCGAGGCGTCCCCAGACACTGGCGGCGTCGGCCAGGGCCTTGCAGCCTTCTTCGGTAGAGACATCCGCCTGAACCAGCCGTGCCTGCGCCCCGGCAGCCTGGCAGTCGGCAACGGTCTGTTCGGCATCGGCGATGGATTTGGTGCAGTTGATGATCACATCGGCGCCGCGCTCTGCCAGCCGCAATGCGATGGAGCGTCCGAGCCCGGTGGCTGATCCGGTCACGATCGCCTTGCGTCCTGCGAGATCTTTAATGTCTGCCATGCCGGGCCTCCCTGCCTGTTCTGTTGTTTCTGCGCTTGTGGCGGCAGATTTTGGCTGCGTCAACGAAAGCTAAATGGCTGCGGGGTTAGACAGGCCTTTATAATTGGAGGCTCAGGCTATGGTTCTGTTCCTGAATCTGGCTGTGGCAACCCTGATGGTTGCGATCACCTTTGC
This sequence comes from Hyphomonas sp., assembly GCA_041398445.1. Classification (GTDB taxonomy): domain Bacteria; phylum Pseudomonadota; class Alphaproteobacteria; order Caulobacterales; family Hyphomonadaceae; genus Hyphomonas. The sequence continues at coordinate 196,517 of JAWKUR010000004.1, forward strand.
GATCCACTTCGCAGGCCTTGTCGGCCTGACGGCCCTGCTACGCCAAAGAAGCCGGGAATTTCAGCGCCGTACGTCGAGTCTGGGAGAAACGCTGGGTCAGGGGCTGGGCATCCTGATTGTGGTGTTCAGCCTGTTTGCGCTGCATTCGCTGGAGATCTGGCTTTACGCCTTTGCCTATCTCCTTGTGGGCGAGCTGCATCAGATGGAGACAGCGGTGTATTTCTCCACGTCGACCTTCACCACGGTCGGCTTCGGTGACGTGATCCTGTCCCACAAGTGGCGCATGCTGGGCGTGGCGGAATCCATGAACGGCTTCCTGCTGATCAGCTGGTCGACGGCCTTCCTTGTCTCGCTGACGGCGCGTGTGCGGGCGTTCGAAGCCAAGATCGAAGGCCTGGACGACTGATCAGATACTGGCAGGCTGTTTCATCAGCTTTGCCGCGCCGACGGCCAGCCCGACAAGCGCCAGGCCGCCCAGCAGCAGCGTCCAGGGATGGGCGCCGAAGGTCTCGAAATACTGCGTGTAGGCGTGGATCGCGAGGAAGACGGTGGCCGTAACCGACAGGAAGCCGCCATTGCGAGTGCGCAGCATGACTGCGATCAGGAAGACCGGCCAGCCGATCGAGAAGACGGCCTCCGGCACATGCGGGGTGGCGTCGCGCCAGGTGTCCCAGTCATTGCCCTCGCCATAGCGATAGTCCGGCCCGAGGTCATCGCCCCAGAGCGAACCGACCCAGAAGGCGAAATTGACGAGGAAGAAGGCCGTACGTGCAGCAATGCCGGTGAGGCCTTTCCATGCCTGATCAATCCGGCTGCGCAGGCCGTAAAGGGCAAGGGCCAGGGCGCCGAACACGATGATGGTGATCGTCGGCTGCTCGACGAACAGGCCATAGCAGGCATGCCAGTAGCCGGTGCCCGTGCCGAACACAGCGCCAAGCGCAAGAACCGACAGCACCATCAGGAAGGCCGAGCGGAACCAGAGGGCGCCTGCGCCCAGCAGGAGCGTGATAAGAAGAGCGGGCAGGGTGGTGTCGGCGGCGTCCTCATATTGCCAGCCAACCCAGCCGGCGAGGCCCAGCGTGCCCATCAGGGCAAGGCCCGCTGCAAGCACTTTCAGCGAGGCACCGGGGGCGAGGCGGCGGATTCCCTCGGCTGACGCAACGGCAAGGATGGCGAGGGCAAGACCGGTTGTCGCGTTCGGAACCAGCGCAATTGCGCCCGCCGCAACTGCCAATGCGCCCATGATCAGGGCCAGGTTCACGAACAGGCCAAACCGTGTATCCGGCACGGCGTGCGCCTCGATCAGGCGGGCCGTATCGGCGCCAATCAGGCCATCTGCCTGCAGTTTCTGAAGATCGATCCGGATTGTGGCCATGGCGGCCTCCATCTAATTAGTGAGCGATCACTAACATAAGTGACTGCCATTCACAAGGCCTTTTGTCGCTCCGTCACATGTAGACAAGTTCCGGCGTGCGGCGTAACTGCGGCAAGCTGTAAGTTTTATAAGGCCTGCCGGGGTACCCATGTTCAAAAAGATCCTGATCGCAAACCGGGGCGAAATTGCCGTCCGCGTCATCAAGACCTGCCGCCGCATGGGGGTACAGACGGTGGTTGTGTACTCCGACGCCGATGCCGGCTCCATGGCCGTGGAAATGGCGGATGAAGCTGTTCACATCGGCCCGTCTCCTGCATCGGAATCCTATCTGGTTGCCGACAAGATCATCGAGGCCGTGAAGGCCACCGGCGCTGAAGCGATCCATCCGGGCTTCGGCTTCCTGTCCGAGAACCCCGGCTTCGCGAAGCGCCTGGAAGAAGAGGGGATCGGCTGGATCGGTCCGAACGCCTTCGCCATCGACGCGATGGGCGACAAGATCAGCTCCAAGAAGCTGGCGGCTGAAGCGGGCGTGAATACGGTGCCGGGCCATATGGGCCTGATCGAGGATACGGCCGAGGCGGTGAAGATCTCGAAAGAGATCGGCTATCCGGTGATGATCAAGGCGTCTGCCGGCGGCGGCGGCAAGGGCATCCGCGTTGCCTATAACGACAAGGAAGTCGAGGAAGGCTTCCCGGCGGTGAAGGCCGAGGCGAAGAACTCCTTCGGCGACGACCGCGTCTTCATCGAGAAATTCATCCTTGAGCCGCGCCACATCGAAATTCAGGTTCTGGGCGACAAGCACGGCAACTGCATTTACCTGAACGAGCGCGAATGCTCGATCCAGCGCCGGAACCAGAAGGTCATCGAGGAAGCGCCGTCGCCGCTGCTCGATCCGGAAACCCGCAAGAAAATGGGCGAGCAAGCTGTCGCGCTTGCCAAGGCCGTGAACTATGACAGCGCCGGCACGGTGGAGTTTGTCGCGTCCGGCAAGGACAAGGGCTTTTACTTCCTTGAAATGAACACCCGCCTGCAGGTGGAGCACCCGGTGACCGAAATGATCACGGGCGTTGACCTTGTGGAGCAGATGCTGCGCGTGGCCTATGGCGAGGCGCTGAAGCTCAAGCAGTCCGATATCGGCATCAATGGCTGGGCCGTTGAGAGCCGTGTGTATGCGGAAGACCCGTACCGTAACTTCCTGCCGTCCATCGGCCGCCTGAAGCGCTTCCATCCGCCTGCAGAAGGAAAGCTGGGCGAGGGCGAAGTGCGCATGGACAGCGGCGTGCGCGAGGGCGACGAGATCTCCATGTTCTACGACCCGATGATCGCCAAGCTGATCACCTGGGGCAAGGATCGCGATGCGGCGCTCGACACGCACACCGAGGCGCTCGACCGTTTCCACATTGAGGGCATTCAGGACAACATCCCGTTCATCGCCGCGGTGATGGATGAAAAACGCTTCCGCTCCGGCAATATCACCACGGCCTATATCAAGGATGAGTTCCCGGAAGGCTTCGACGGTGTGCCGCCGACGGAAACGCAGGAGACACAGCTGATCTGTGCGGCCGCCTATGTGCACGGCTTCCTGTCGCGCCGCGCTGCGCTGACCTCCGGCCGCATGACGCCGGTGCCGGAAGCGCGCCGTGAATGGGTGGTGGTCCTGGGTGACAAGCAGCACCCGGTGACGCTGGAGCTTGGTGGGGATGGCGATGCCGAGATCACCATCAATGGCGGCAAGCCGCACGCGCTGGTGACGGATTGGTGTCCGGGGCAGCACCTGCTTGAGGGCTCGCTGGATGGCGCGGCCTTCGCGGTCAAGTTCGCAGACCGGACCGAAGGCTATGTCTTCCGTCACCGGGGTGTGGCGCTGCGGGCGCTGGTCTGCACGCCGGAGGTTGCCGAGCTGCACGCGCGCCTGCCGGAGAAGCCGAAACCAGACACGTCCAAGTTGATCATTTCGCCGATGCCCGGACTGGTTGTGTCTGTCGACGTGGCCATGGGGCAGGAAGTTCAGGAAGGCGAAGCCGTCTGTGTCGTCGAAGCCATGAAAATGCAGAACATTATCAGGGCTGAAGCAACCGGAACGGTCAAGGCGATCAACGTTGCGGCGGGTGACAGTGTCGCCGCAGACGAAATTATGGTCGAGTTTGCCTGATCCGGGGGTGAATTAACCTCCCAATAATGAAATTACCGCGCTATCCTGCCGCAGGACGCTGTGACGGGTCGAAGGATCTGTTTGCGTGTGACCTGTGGGGGCAGGGCAGTCGTGCTCCCACATCGATAGCTTTGTGGGGATACAGCAATGGAACTGCTCTTCAGTCCGAATGGCCGCATCGACCAACCGACCTATTGGCGGGCGGTCGTCATCCTGTTTGTCATCAGCGCGGTGATCAATGTGGCAGCGGCTTATGGGTCGCCCTTCCTGGGCTTTGCCGGCATCATCTTCATCTGGCCGTGGATCGCGGTGCATGCCAAGCGTTTCCATGATGCGGGCAAGACCGGCTGGCTGACGCTGGCCATGATTGTGCTCGCGATCATCGTCTCTGCGATCTGCTCGATGCTTCTGCCTGGGCTCTTCGGAGTCGATATGGCGGCCATGCAGCGCGAGATGGAGGAGAACATGCAGGATTACATGGCTTCCAACGACCCGGGCGCGGCGATGGCCTATGTCATGGAAGAGTCGAAGCGGATTTCCCAGGCTCAGCTACTGCCCTCCATCCTGTCCAGCGGTATCGTGACGGCTGTGGTCGGCTTTGTGATGAGCCTGTTCAAGACAGACCCGAACGACAACCAGTATGGCCCTGGTCCGGGCGGTGCGGCCGAGACCTTCCTTTAGCTTCACGCGTTTTGCCGGCTTTCCGGCGCCGCGGATTTTTAGATCAACCGAATGGGTGCCTCAGGGAGGGCCCTTCAATCAAAGGAGACCTGAAATGGTCAGCTTTCCAGACGCAGTAAAAATGTTTTTCCGGAGGTACACGGATTTCCAGGGGCGTTCGCGTCGCGCGGAATACTGGTGGGTCGTCCTGTTCAATCTCATCATCGAGATCGTTGCGTTTTTCCTTATCGGTGTTCTGGGCATGATCGGCTCCAGCAATGGCGAACCTGGCCCGCTGGCGTTTATTCCGCTCGGCCTGCTGGTCCTTTATGCGCTGGCAACAATCATTCCGAGTCTGGCGCTCATTGTCCGCCGTATGCACGATGTGAATCTTAGCGGCTGGATTCTACTTGCCGCCTTTATTCCGTTTGTGAACATCCTTGTCGGTATCGGGCTTTTCATCGTCTGCCTGATTCCGGGCAATGTCGGTGCGAACAAGTACGGTCCGGATCCGAAGGATCCGATGGGTGCGACTGCCGACACCTTTATCTGATTGGGCCATTCGCGCCTGTTTCCGGTGTCAGCCGGAAGGTAACAGAGGAGCCGGGCCCGAAAGGTCCGGCTCTTTTTTGTGTTTGTATCCCTTGCGCAAATTTATCGTTTATTGATAAGAACACGGCAGCATAAGCTGACCTGACCACAGGAGAATCTTGTTTCATGGACATCTCTCATGTCCTGCTGAGCCCGAAAGGACGGATCGGTTCGCGTGATTTTCTACGCGGCATGATCCTTCTGACCGGGGCATCCCTGATCATTCAGGTTCTGGTAGTTGGTGTTTCGGTCGGCGCCTCGCTTCTCCAGTACCCCATGCTGTGGGGTTATTTCTGCGTTATCGGCAAACGCCTGCATGATGCCGGTCAGACGGCATGGTTCAATCTTCTGTTTCTGCTCGGCTTTGTGATCGTCTCTTCGATCCTCAATGCCGTACTGCTGCCGTTACTCTCGCCGGGCATGATGCCGCTTATGACCCAGATCCAGGAAATCGGCCTGCGCGACGGGTTCGGTGGCATGCTGCAGGCCCAACAGGAGCATGCGATCCAGATTGCCCGCGGCACAGCGCTGACGACGCTCACCAGCTTCCTGATTTCCACGGCAGGTCTCGCCCTGATCGGCGCGCAACTGCCTTCTGATCCGAATGCCAACAAGCATGGGCCGGCGACTGGCCCATCCGATGCTTCCTGACTCCCCGCAAGGATTGTTCCCGTATGCACCACCATTACAACGACCCGACCGCGATTGATCCGCACCGTCCCTGGATCAAGGATGCCCGTGACAATCCGCACGAGATGAAGTGGGGGCAGGTCCTCTTCAATCCGCTGGGAACGAGTCCGAAGCTGCACTTCAGCCGCGCGTGGACGTTCATGTTCCTGGGACGGGTCCTCCTGTTCATTGTGCCGGTGTTCAGCGTTTTTATCGCTTCGCTGGCTGGGGCCGATCTTAGCGGGGCCTGGAAGCCGGTTGAGGCACTTGTCCTGCCCATTCCGGAATTGCTGTTGCCTTTTTTCCTGTTCACGGTCGTGACAGAATTTACCTCTTGGGTCGCGCATGTGCGCCGGTTCAACGAGGTGCATAAATCGCCGCTGATGGCGATGATCGTGCTGGTTCCACTGATGCTGGCTCTGGTCGGCTTCTATCTGGGGGCACAGGGGGGCATTCAGGAGTATGAGCAGATGCATGCGCCAAAGCCCGCCGTGACGGCTGAAGCGCCTGCCGATGCTGCGGGGGAGGCCTCTGCCGCAGCCAAGGCAGAGCCGCAGCAGGCCCCACAACGCAAGGGGCCGCCGCAAAGCGAGCGTGATATGGCCGCGGGTGCCGGTCTTGGCCTCGCCGTGCCGGTCTGGGCCTTGTCTTCCTTCCTCGTGATGTTCTGGTCGCTGCTCTATGTCGCCCGCATGCCGAATGGCGGCGTCGGCCGCTTCAGGACCGGCAGCGACATTGCCCAGGGCGAGGAAGACCTGCCGCCTGCTTACGCCGCAGGCTGAAGCGGGCAGGGCACCGGCACCAGCTGGCTGTCGAACACGGTTTCAAACGCATCGCGCAGGGCGATGTCGGCATCTGCCATCGTGGCCGGAATGCCGAGATCGGCGAGGCTGGTCACGCCATAGCGCGGATCGGCGATGCCGCAGGGCGTGATGCCGGAGAAGTGCTCAAGGTCCGGCTCCACATTCAGGCTGATGCCGTGGAAGCTGACCCAGCGTTTCAGGCGCACGCCGATGGCGGCGATCTTGTCCTCGCGTAGCGGGCCGCCTGCCTGTGTCCGGTCAACCCAGACGCCGACACGGCCCTCGCGGGGGCCGGCATCGATGTTGAAGCTTTCCAGTGCCGTGATGATCCAGCGTTCAAGGTTCTGCACGAAGGCACGCACGTCCTTGCCGCGTTTGCCTACGTCCAGCATCACATAAGCCACGCGCTGGCCGGGCCCGTGATAGGTATACTGGCCGCCGCGCCCGGCATCGAAAACGGGAAAGCGGGACGGGTCGCGCAGGTCGTCCAGCTTCGCCGATGTGCCCGCCGTATAGAGGGGCGGGTGCTCCAGAAACCAGACGAGTTCAGGGGCGCCGTCCTCGTGGATGGCCCGCGCACGCGCCTCCATGAAGGCGAGCGCTTCTTCATATGGAACCGGGCGATCCGACACGGCCCATTCGACAGGAGAAAATTTGTGCATCACGGGTCGCATATAGGATGTATTCGGGGCTTCACAAAGCGGCAGGTGGGCCTTATACGGCGCCTTCGCCTCGAATGAGACAAGTGCGGTCGTGGCGGAATTGGTAGACGCGCAGCGTTGAGGTCGCTGTGGGGCAACCCGTGGAGGTTCGAGTCCTCTCGACCGCACCATTCGATCACGGTGCCGCGTTGCGGCACGAATCGATCCAGTGGATCGATTTGAGTGATCGAATGAATCCTTCGATGTTTCCCGCTCGCTACGCTCCGCGATGAAGCAGGCTCAGGGCTGCTCATTCCCACTGGCGCTCTGCGCCAAAAAATCGATCGAGGATCGATTTTAGCGAATGAATGAATCCTTTGATGTTTCCTGCTCGCTGCGCTCCGCGATGAAACAGGCTCAGGGCTGCGATCTTTCCCCGTTTCCGCTCTCTTCTCGCTGAATCGCTCCAGCGCCGTCCGACCGCGCCTGTGCGCAGCCGGAACGCATATCTGACCTATTCTGCCGAGACGACCTGGAATTGCGCCAACGCCTCTTCCGCAGGGGTGTAGCCCGGCTTGAGTGCCGCGCTGGTGTAGAAGTCGTGATAGGCTTCTTCGGCATGCTCCAGGGACCAGTAGGCCAGCGCGCGGTTGTAATAGGCCAGGTGCTGGTTTTCCGGTGAGACCGAGTTGATGTCCGACAGGATGTTGATGGCTTCCTCCGCCCGTCCAAGCCGGATCAGCACGGCGGCCAGGCTGATGGCGATGTCTCCATCTGCGGGGGCGAGACCAGCTGCCTCATTCAGGCGGGCGAGGGCGTCATCGAGATCGCCAAGGCGCAGGCTGACAATACCGGAATTCGCGAGCGTGGCAGCCCTGTCCGAGTGGCTGAGAGCCTGTTTGCCGAGCGCGTCTTCGCAGGCACGTTTCAGGGACTGGGAGGCTGCACCGGCTTTTGCGACACCGGCGGCGCAAGTCTCTGCGGGCGTCGGGCCATCATAATAGGTCACGGGCGCGGCGAAGGCCGGGTCGTTCGCGAAACCGATGGCGAGCAGGCCGGCAAGGATGCTTTTGGGGAAAGTCATGGGAGGACTCCTTGGTGTATATGCACGATATGGGGCGTGCCGGTAAAGGTCCCGTCCGGCCTGAGGACTGGCCGGACGGGGAGGGAGAGAGGGGCCCGCATACGGAGGCGTTCACAGGACGATGCGGGACCCACAAATAGTGTATATGCACTATAATGTATTTCCAGACACGGCATCTAAACTGTGAGGACAGTAAAACTGGGCGTGATTGGACAATCCTGAAAAAGACTGCATATACACGTTATGATGTCAGAGACGATAAATCCGGACGAGCTCCTGTCGGAAGTGACCGGCACATGTGTTGCTGGCCGTGTGCTGCGGGCAGCGCGCCTGATCACCCGCCATTATGACGATGCCCTGCGCCCGACCGGACTAACGATTACCCAATTCGGACTATTGCATGTCATCGGCCGGTATGAACCGGACTCGATCTCTCGCGTTGCAGAGATGATGAATCTCGACCGCACATCCCTGTCGCGGAACCTGAAGCCGCTCGAAAAGGCGGGCTACGTCCATCGCGGCAATGAAGGCACGGGCCGCAAGCGCCGCGTGCTGCTGACCACGCTGGGCCTGAAAAAGCTCGAGGAGGCGCGGCCCTACTGGAGAGCGGCGCAGGCGAAGATGGAGGCCGTGCTTGGCGAAACTCATCTCGGAAACCTGACCGAAGCACTGCGGGAAGTGCGTCCGGACATGCTGGCGCCCTGATATCTTCATGTGCGGGGAGGAGGGGCCTTGCCGGGGCGCGGCAACACCGGCAAGACAGGCGCCATGACGGATGTGTCCACCCCGCCCAATCCGGCGCCAGAGCCGCCGAATGTCGATCCGGATCTGCTGGACGACCTTGTCGATGCTGTCGACGAGAAGGATACGCGCTGGCTGGCGCGGACACTGCAGCGCATGCACCCGGCCGATGCGGCGGACTTGCTGGAAGCGCTGCCCTTCGACAGCTTCTCCGAGGCGGTCGAACTTCTTGGCGGGGAGCTGCCCTCCGACATCCTGATCGAGCTGCGCGATTCCTACCGGGAAGAGGCTGTCGACGTTCTGCCGGATACCGCGGTCGCGAGCGCCCTCGACGAACTCGATTCCGATGATGCGACCGTCATCCTTGAAGACCTTGAGGATGAACGCCGCGAGCGCATCCTTGAAGATCTGGAACCGTTCGACAGGGCCCAGCTGGAACGCGGCCTCGCCTATGAAGAGGAATCGGCTGGCCGTCTCATGCAGACGGAATTCGTGGCCGTGCCGGAATACTGGACCGTCGGCCATGCGATCGACCATGCCCGCGAACTGGGCGAGGAGCTGCCGGAGGTCTTCTACGAGATCTATGTCATCGACCCGGCCTACCGCCTGATTGGCATCGTGCAGCTGGCAACGCTGATGCGCAGCCCGCGCGATGTGCAGCTGTCAGACATCATGACCGATCCACTGTCGGACATCCGCACAGACATGGACCAGGAAGAAGTGGCTTTCCAGTTCCAGAAATACTCGCTGGCCTCGGCGCCGGTGAAGGACGAATCCGGGCGGCTGGTTGGGATGATCACGGTCGATGACATGGTCGACGTCATGCAGGAAGAGGCCGAGGAAGACCTGTTCTCGCTGCTCAACGTCAGCTCGGCCGACGGCTCTGATTCCGTGGTCGACACGGTGCGCGCGCGGGCGCCCTGGCTGGCGGTGAACCTTGTCACGGCCTTCATCGCATCCGGCATCATCTCCCTGTTCGAGGGGACGCTGAATCAGGTGGTTCAGCTGGCAATCCTGATGCCGGTGGTGGCGGCGCTGGGCGGCAATGCGGGCAGCCAGGGCCTCGTTGTGGCCGTGCGCGCGATTGCCGAGCGTCAGCTGGAAGGGGATGCCGTGCGCCGGGCCATCCTGCGCGAAGCGCTCAGCGGTATCGTGAACGGGCTGTTGTTCGCTCTGGGCGTCGGCCTTGTGGCGCTGCTCTGGTTCCATGATGTGAAGCTCTCTCTGGTGCTGGGATCGGCCATGCTGGCGACCTTCCTCTGGGCGGCCTTCTCCGGCATTCTCGTGCCGCTTGGCCTGAAGAAGCTGGGCGCTGACCCGGCTGTGGCCTCATCGGTCTTCGTGTTGACGCTGACCGATGTGATGGCATTTTTCTCCTTCCTCGGGCTGGCGACACTGGTTCTGCTCTGAGGTCCGGCAGCAGCGGCAGACTCCCCCACGAGGGGAAAAGGCGCGCCATTTGCACGGGCGCAGAATAGAAAAACGCCAGCTGTTTCAATACGGGAGCCATTTTTCATGGCCCTGCCAATGCGCACGTCCGGAGTCGGGGTCGAGCTTATCAAGAGCTTTGAGGGCTTCCGTGCGCGCGCAACCCGGCTGCCGAATGGCGCCTGGATTGTCGGGTTTGGACACACGGCCAGCGCCCGTGAAGGCGTGCGGGTCACCCGTGAAGATGCCGAACTGGTGCTGCGCCACCATGATCTGAAGCCGATTGAGGCATTGATCTCCGAACGTGTGCTGACCCCGCTCAGCCAGAATGAATTCGATGCGCTGGTCTCCTTCGTCTTCAATATCGGGCCGGAAGCCTTTCTTGAGTCCAATGTGCTGGCGCTGCTGAACAGCGGCGAACGCCTGCAGGCTGCCGAAGGCATGACGGCCTGGCGCAAGGGCCGGGTGGATGGCGAGGTTCGCGTGGTCGACGCGCTGGTGCGCCGCCGGGCGGCCGAGAAAGCCCTGTTCCTGGAGCATCCCTCAGGCCGCATCCCTGTGCCGGGCGCTTTGCTCCGCCCGCAATTCGATCCGGGCGCAGCGCTCGCCATGTCGCGGGAGCGTGCCGTGGTGATCGAGGCGCGCACCGAAGACGGCCGGACCTCCGCGGCAGCCCGGGCGGGAGCCGAAACGGCGCCGCAGGCTGCGGCACGGGCCGTGGCGGAGCGCATGTCGAAATTGCTGGGGGACGCGCCTGCTGCACAGCCTTCTGTGGAGGAGGGGGTGGCCGGTGTGCCAACCGCCGACGAGATCACCCGTGCGGTGTCAGCTCTCGCGGAACCGGACGGCCCCGGTGAAAACCATCTGGACGAGACCGTGATCAAGGCGCGTTCAGTCAGTCCGCCTGAGGCGCCAGCCCCGCAAGAGGCGCCGCAACCTGTCCGGCCAGCCATGCCGGAAGCCCGCCGGGAGATCCTCCGCCCGCCATCGCTGCCGCCGTCCCGGCACAATGGGCTGAATGGCGATGTCAGCGTGATGCGCTGGCTGCCTTATGCGCTCCTGTCCGGGCTCGGTCTCTGGGGCGTCTTCGAGGGCATCCGCCGGACGGCTGCGCCAGCAGTGACGCGCCTGCCATCGAGTGGAAGCGAGGCCTTTGTCGGGCCGTTGCTGGCCTTCGGCTCGGCCATGTTGAGCGTGCTGGCCGTCTATTATCTCTACCGGGCGATTACACGGCAGGATTGAGTGCTGACAGGCCGGGAAGGGCCTGCTAGTCAATCGCCATGATTGCGAACACATATCCCACCCTGAATTTCGACCTCGGCGAAACCGCCGACATGATCCGCGAAACCGTGGCAAGTTTTGCCCAGAACGAGATCGCGCCGCGCGCGGCCGAGATCGACCGGACGGACACCTTCCCGCGCGACCTGTTGCCGAAGATGGGCGAGCTTGGCCTGCTCGGCATCACGGTGGAAGAGGAATGGGGCGGCACCGGCCTTGGCTATCTCGAACACGTCGTGGCGATGGAGGAAATCTCCCGCGCGTCTGCTTCGGTCGGCCTCTCCTATGGCGCTCATTCGAACCTCTGTGTGAACCAGATCCGCCGCTGGGCGTCTGACGCCCAGAAGGCACGCTACCTGCCAAAGCTGATGAGCGGGGAACATCTCGGCTCCCTCGCCATGAGCGAAAGCGGGGCGGGCTCTGACGTCGTTTCGATGAAGCTGCGCGCCGACAAGAAAGGCGACCGCTATGTGTTGAACGGCACGAAGATGTGGATCACCAATGCGCCGGATGCTGATGTCCTGGTCGTCTACGCGAAGACCGAGCCTGAGGCAGGCTCCAAGGGCATCACGGCCTTCCTGATCGAGCGCGGCATGAAGGGCTTTTCCGTCGCGCAGAAGCTCGACAAGCTGGGCATGCGCGGATCGGAGACGGGCGAACTGGTCTTTGAAGACTGCGAAGTTCCGGAAGAAAACATCATGGGGCCGCTGAATGGCGGTGTCCGTGTGCTGATGAGCGGGCTCGACTATGAGCGCGCCGTGCTTTCGGCCGGGCCGACGGGCATCATGCAGGCCTGCATGGATGTCGTGATCCCTTACATTCACGACCGCAAACAGTTCGGCCAGTCGATCGGCGAGTTCCAGCTGATCCAGGGCAAGATTGCCGACATGTATGTGCAGATGAATGCGGCGAAGGCCTATGTCTACGCGGTCGCCAAGTCCTGTGATCGGGGCGAGACGACCCGCAAGGATGCGGCCGGCGCCATTCTCTACGCGGCAGAGACCGCGACGAAACTGGCGCTCGATGCGATCCAGATCCTCGGCGGCAATGGCTATATCAATGAATACCCGACCGGGCGCCTGCTGCGCGACGCGAAGCTCTACGAGATCGGCGCAGGCACGTCTGAAATCCGCCGCTGGCTGATCGGCCGGGAACTGTTCGGCGAGACAGCCTGACCATGGAGATCCGCCTGGCGACGTCTGACGATGCTGGGTGGATCGCCGGCATCTACGCGCCCTTCGTGCGCGACACCGTGATCTCGTTCGAACTTGAGCCGCCCTCTGCGGACGAGATGCGCAAGCGGATCGACAGCACGCTGCAAACCTATCCCTGGCTTGTCTCGGAGGAGGGCGGCGAACCGCTCGGTTATGCCTATGCCTCGCAGCACAGGACGCGGGCGGCCTATCGCTGGGCATGCGATGTGAGCGTCTATGTGGCCCCGCATGCACATCGCCGGAATGTCGGCTCCACGCTTTACACGCGCTTGCTGGAAATCCTGACGGGGCAGGGCTTTCGCAATGCCTTTGCCGGGATTGCCCTGCCGAATGCGGCCAGTATCGCCCTGCATGAGCGCATGGGCTTCAGGCATCTCGGCACATATTCCGGCGTCGGCTACAAGCTTGGCGCCTGGCACGATGTCGGCTGGTGGCAGAAGCCGTTGTCGGATGCTGGTGGCCCGCCGGAAGAACCTGTGCAGTTGCCCCTGTTTCGCATGATGTCGGACGGTTCGCTCTAGGCCCTGATGCGGCGTTCTTCGAATTCCGTTGGAATACTGAGGACCTGGCCGATGACGGTGACGAGGGAGCGCTCGTCAATCGGCTTGGCGACATAGCCGTCGAACCCTTTCGAGAGGTACTTCTCGCGGTCGCCGCGCATCGAGTCGGCGGTCAGGGCGATCACGGGAACGACGCGGTTGAGGCTGGCGGAATTGCGCAGCCGCTTGAAGGCTTCCGCACCGTCGAGACCGGGCATGTGGATGTCCATCAGCACGATGTCGAAGGGCTCGTGGTCGAGGGCTTCCAGGGCTTCGTTGCCATCGCCAGCCTCGCCGACCTCAAGGCCGTAATATTCCAGGAAGGTCCGGGCGACGCGGCGGTTGATGCCATTGTCGTCCACCACCAGGGCGCGGCGGCCGCTGAGACCATCCCGGCGTGTGGCCGGGGCAACAGGCTTCGGCAGGACAGAGTCGTGGACGTGGAGCGCCTCGCTCGATTCGGCCACGAATTTCAGGGTAAAGACAGAGCCGCGTCCCGGTTCGCTGACGACGGAGACATCGCCGCCCATCATGCGGGCCAGCTTGCGCGTGATCGGCAGGCCGAGGCCGGTGCCGCCGAACCGGCGTGTGGTGGAGCCGTCCGCCTGTGCGAAGCTCTCGAACACACGCTCCATTTTCTCTGGCGGGATGCCGCAGCCGGAGTCGGAAACGTGCACGATGATCCGTGTCTTGCCGGTTTCTGTCGGCTCGCAGGTGACGACGACCATCACATCACCCTTTTCGGTGAACTTGATGGCGTTGGAGACCAGGTTGCCCACGCACTGGCGCACGCGAACAGGATCGAACTTCAGGCGGGAAGGGACGCCCGGGTCGATGAAGAGCTGCAGGTTCAGACCTTTTTCGCTGGCTGTCGCCGCGTGCAGCTTGATCATGCGGCTCAGCTTGTGGCGCAGGTCCCCGGCGACGGGGGTGACTTCCAGCTTGCCGGCTTCGATCTTGGAAAGGTCCAGAATGTCGTTCAGGATCGACATCAGCGTCTTGCCGGAATCGAGGATCGTGGCGACCTGTTCCTTCTGGTCGGATGTCAGATTCGTATGGGCCAGAACCTGGGCCATGCCGAGCACGCCGTTCAGAGGCGTACGGATTTCATGGCTCATGTTCGCCAGGAATTCGGATTTCAGCCGCGTTGCCTGCTCTGCGCGGTTCAATGCATCGCGCAGCTCATGGGCCTGACGGCGTTCTTCGCGCACGTCGCGAACATAAGTGATTAAGATCCGCTCACCCCGTTCCCCGAACCGGGCACTGGTCAGCGACAGTTCAACACGGTTCTTGCCGCCGGATTTGGTCGGCGTTTCGGCTTCTGCGACGTGCCGGAGGACTTCGCCACTGGCCAGCTTCATCGCCAGATCAGGATCCGGGACATAAATGTCCTGCCCGGTCAGGATGCCAACATCACGGCCGAGCAGTTCCTCTTCGGAATATCCGGACAGTTCACACAAGGCATGGTTCACATAAACGATCCTGCCACCAGAATCATTGACCACAATGCCATGAAGTGCGTGATCGCAGGTCGTTTTGGCCAGTTCGTAGAGACGCAACGCTTCGTCGCGCTCCTGGGCGATATCTGTGATTTCGTGCGAGACAGACAGGGCGCGGCGTTCGCCGTCGCGCTCTACCGGGATGATGCTTGTCTTCATCACCTTGCCGAGCATCTTGGCGGCACGGCCCTGAGAGGTGATCAGGGTGCGGGGCTCGCCGGTCTCGATGACATCCGTGACAGCACGGACCATTTCCGAATTCTTGTAGTTTGCATCGAACTCAAAAATCTTCATACCGACGACGCTGCTGCCGTCTGGCCGGATGGACTCGTTCATCAAGCGATTGGATGCCGTCCATTCAAGGTCGACAAGCTCGCCTGACGCGTTGCGGATGGCCGCCGTCTCGCAAATGATTACCGGCAGCAAATCCCAAAGAGCCATATCCATGCACAGCATCTCCAAATCCTTCCCCGTCCAGCCCGCGGGGACGCTGCATGAATATGCTTAATACTGTATTGAAAATTACAGGTCTGTCATGCGCCTGCCGCTGATTGCACCGCTGCAGCACTGCCAGCCTCGTCCAAAGCAAGCAGAGCGGCCTGATATCCGGCCTCGACAGTCACGTCGTAGTTTTCCCAGTCGCGCAATTCTGTTTCGGCCAGTTCGGGTAGAATGAGCACATCTGTAATGTCACGGCCGAATTGCGTGTTGGCACGGATGGTCGCTGCCCGCATCAGGACACCGGCAATTGGAGGCGCGCTGGAGAAGCCATGGCGCGCCACCCAGCGGAAGAAACCGGCCGGTTGCACAAATTCGTCAATCTTCAGGCCTTCAGGCTGGCGTGTCACATCCGACCCGATGACGAAGCCGCGATGCATGTCGCGCATGACGTCCACGGGGAAATTGTTCAGCACCGCCCCATCGACCAGCAGGTCGTTTCCATCGACGACCGGCGGCAGGATGCCGGGCAACGAAATCGTGGCCCGCAGGGCCTCGCGCAGCTTGCCGGTGCGGTGGATACGCTGGGTTCCGGTCATCAGGTTGGTCGAGGTGGCAAAGAAGGGCAGGGCGAGATCGCCGATCTCGGATTCGCCGAAATGCTCCTTCAGCCGGGCATTGACGCGCGCGCCCTTCACCATGCCCACGACCGGCAGCGTATAATCCCCCAGCGGATCGCTTTCGACGAAGGCTTTGCGGATGCGCATGTCGATTTCGGCATCGTTCCAGCCCATGGCGACACAGCCGGCAACCACCGCGCCCATGGAGGCGCCGCCGACAAAGTCTATGGGGATGCCGCGGTCGCGCATCGCGCGCACGACGCCGATATGGGAATAGGCCCGCGCCCCACCGCCAGACAGGATCAGGCCGACCGAGACACCTGCCATGACCCGGGCCAGCCGGTCGCAATTAGGGCCTTCCACGCCCTGCCAGTGGAGCAGGCGGCTTGCCCCGGCCGCTTCCAGCCATTCCACGGGCTTGCAGGCGCGGCGATTGTCCCCCGGATGCAGCAGGATCACGTCGACCAGTTTCAGCTCACGGGCAGGGGAGTCATCCTCCGGCATGAGGGGATTGGACGGCTTGGCATCTGCCCGGCCAAGCACCCAGATCCGGTCTGCCTGGCGCACAGCCAGACGGTACCAGCGCGAGTCCCCGATGGTCGAGATCAGGATCACCACATCGTGGCGCTGGTCCAGTTCGTCGAAGAAAGCGGCCGGCTTGTCCTCACCGGTCGTTTCGCCGACGATGATCGCTGTCTTGCCCAGTTTTTCGAGGCTCGCTTTCAGTGCCTTTGCGCGCAGCCCCAGGTCGATCGTGGGGGAGGTGGCCACCAGGGTGAACACTTTGGGCGCGGCGCTGAGATTGCGCTGCCCCTCCCGGCCAACGCGGCGCAGGATGATGCGGATCATGTGCTCCAGCAGTACCGGCTCGGACTTGACCAGCTGGCGCCAGCCTTCGCGGGAAAAGCCCACGATTTCGGAGTCGCGCAGGGCATAGACGGAACTGGTGTGCGGCGCATCATTCGGGGTGCCGTCGCCATCAAGGTCGATCCCGCCCAGGAACAGCGCCATTTCGCCCACCGGTTCGCCGGGGCGGATGTGGCCAATGAACTCGCTCTGCCCGTTCGGGCTTTCCCGGAAGGCACCCAGGGCGCCGGAAAGCACGAAATAGATCCGGTCGGCCGGTTCGTTCTTCAGGAAAAGGGTGCCCCCGGCAGGCACACAGAACCAGGAGGCTTCGCGCCCGGCGGCCTTCATGGCGCGGGCAGGGACGTCTTTCAGGAAGGCGATGGCCTTCAGGGAGGGTGTGATATCCAGCTTCATGGGCCTTAGCATGCGCATCGCCCGCATCCTTTCCAAGAGGGTTCCGCCGACAGTCTGGTAAATTCCGGTGACGCGCGCGTGACACCTGCTCCACACCCCGCTAAGCCTGCCAGAAACTTCTGAAGGGAGGCTGAATGCCCGTTCTGAAATCCAGTCTCGACGTGGCAGGCCCGCGCTTTGCCGCGAACAAGGCCGCCATGGAGCGCCTGCTCGATGAGCTGCGCGAGCACACGTCCAAAGCCGCGCTGGGAGGACCGGAGGCTTCGCGCCAGCGCCATGTCGAGCGTGGCAAGCTGTTGCCGCGTGACCGGGTGGGCCAGCTGCTGGACCCCGGCAGTGCCTTTCTGGAGATCGGCGCGCTGGCCGCCCATGGCATGTATGACGATGAGGCACCTGCCGCCGGCATGATCGCCGGGATCGGCCGTGTCGAAGGCCGGGAATGCCTGATTGTCTGCAATGACCCGACCGTGAAGGGCGGGGCCTACTTCCCCATGACGGTGAAGAAGCATTTGCGTGCGCAGGAGATTGCCCTCGAAAATCATCTGCCCTGCATCTACCTCGTGGATTCCGGCGGGGCAAACCTGCCCCAC
>JAWKUR010000005.1:0-171009 GCA_041398445.1 Hyphomonas sp.
ATAGGGAAAAACATGCCCTGGCTCCACACGCCCAGCACATCCGGATCGTCCGGCGAGGGCTCGGCCAGTTCCACCAGCTCATAGAAGGCTGCCCGCGTCAGTTTCGCCTCCAGCCGCCCGCGGACTAGCACATAGGGCGAAGGCTCGCCCGTCTCGGGGTCAGTCTCAACGCGGACCGGCGCGTCCGGCCCGGCGAGCGTGATGTCGTCCAGATTGGTGAGGAAGGCCAGCGTCTGGTCCGGCCCCGGCTCTCCCACAAGGTCCACCCGCACGGCCAGGAAGGGCGCATCCTCTACCTCCACGATCACTTTTTCGTAGGGCGTGACCAGCCAGGTCTGCCCGTCTTCATCCTTGCGCAGGATGCGGGAGAACAGCTTCACCAGCCTGTCACGGTTAATCCGGGCGCCTTCGTGCCACCAGCTGCCGTCTGCATGGATTTCCATGCCGATGTCGGCGCTCTGCTCCGGCTTCCAGAGATGCACAGGCGGCAGCTTCCCATCCAGCGTGCCCTCGGGCAGGATGGTTTTCAGCGTCTCTTCAAGGCTGATTGTGGTCGCCGAACTGGATGTCACGTCTTCCTCCGCCTTGAAGAGGCCTTACAAATAGGTCTGATTGCAGACGACGCAAACCCGGAGGCGCTTTTAGAATATGGCTGATACTGATGTGACCGCCGAGGCGATTGTCGCCGATGCCGAGGCTGCCGCCGAAACCCTGCAGCAGGTAAAAGCCGAAATTGCCAAGGCCGTGTTCGGCCAGGAGCGCGTGGTGGAGCTTGCCCTCGCCGCCGTTCTGGCTGGCGGCCATGCCCTGCTGATCGGCGCGCCGGGCCTCGCCAAGACCCGCCTTGTTGAGGCAATGGGCACGGCGCTTGGCCTGCAGAACCAGCGCATCCAGTTCACACCGGACCTGATGCCGTCGGATATCCTCGGCTCCGAAGTGCTGGACGAAAGCGCCAGCGGCCAGCGCAGCTTCCGCTTCCTGCGCGGCCCGATCTTCACCCAATTGCTGATGGCCGACGAGATCAACCGTGCCTCCCCGCGGACCCAGTCTGCACTCCTGCAGGCCATGCAGGAACGCCATGTGACTGTCGCAGGCATGCGGCATGACTTGCCCGCGCCTTTCCATGTTCTGGCCACCCAGAACCCGATCGAGCAGGAAGGCACCTATCCGCTTCCCGAAGCCCAGCTCGACCGTTTCCTGCTGAAGATCGACGTCAACTATCCGGACCTCGACACCGAGCGCCGCATCCTGATCGAGACGACCGGCGGCGATGACAAGACCGTTCGCCCAGCGCTCGACCCGGCACGCCTGATCGCTTTGCAGGCACTCGTGCGCAAAATGCCGGTTGGCGAGAAGATCGTTTCGGCCATTCTCTCGCTCGTGCGCGAGGCCCGGCCGGAGCAGACCTCTGACCCGCATGTGAAGCGCCTCGTCGACTGGGGCCCTTCCCCGCGTGCCGGTCAGGCGCTGATGCTGGCGGCCCGTTCCCGCGCCCTCCTGCGTGGACGGTTCGCGCCGAGCCTCGAAGATGTCGAAGCCCTCGCCGAGCCCTGCCTCGGCCACCGCATGGCCATGCGCTACGACCCGACCGGCGAGGCGCCGAGCCTCGGCGAACTGATCAACGATCTCGCGCGGAAGGTGGCGTAGCACTCCCGGAATGACTCCCGTCCGCGAACTTCAACAAGCATCTGCCTTGGCCATCATGGTTCTGGGGCTCGCTTCCTGCGGGCAGCAAGTGACGCCCGAATATGAATATGCCGAGCGGTGCCTTGCGACGTACGAACTAGCAAGCGACGTGGCCATGAATGCAATGATCGCTTTCAAAGCAGAACATCAGCCTTGGATCACGGTCAGGGAATACGAAGAACGTTATGGAGACATCACTCTTCTGAAAGACCATCTCAGCGACACTCCGGATGACGCGCAAGCGAAGATCACGCCGAACACTAAGGTTATGGCGAAGGTACCGGATCATTTACTCGATCAGCACGAACACCTTCAGGATAATCTCAACCGTCTGAGCGCTTTGAACGGCGAACTCTACACATGCGACTGGCTTCCTGCCCGCTGTCGCTATACAGATGAAACCATACTTGAGGGGGCCTCTGGATCGCCTGAGCGGCAAGAAAGAATACAGACTCAATACGAAGAGATCTCCAATTCGGGCCGATCTGTTGATGCAATGCTGACAGACCTCGAAGCGTGCTCGCAGAGGTTCACATGACGCCTGCTGCCGATCTTCGCGCTGAAGCCGAAGCCCTTGCCCGCCAGCTGCCTGGCCTGAACTTCAAGGCTGAGGCCAGCGAGGCTGCGCATATCGGTTCGGCCGGGCGGCGGCGCGCGGGCACGGGCGAGCATTTCTGGCAGTACCGGCGCTATGCGCAGGAAGACGCCGCAGACCGCGTGGACTGGCGCCGCTCGGCGAAGGGCAACGAACTTTTTGTGCGCGAGACCGAACTTGAAACCGCCCGCACGGTCCTCTTCTGGTGTGACGACAATCCCGGCTTCCGCTGGAAAGCCGAAGGCGAGCTTCGCACCAAGGCGGAGGAAGCGACGCTGCTGATGCTGGCGCTCTCCATCCTCCTCTCGAAAGACGGCGAGCGGATTGGCGCCCTCGGCGGCGGACGCGGCGCGAGTTTCGGCAAGCGCGCAGTAGACCGGCTCTCGGACGAACTCGCCCGCGGCACCGGCGGCAAGTTCCCCTCCCCGCCGCGTTCCTCTGCCACACTCATCATCGCGTCCGACTTTTACGATCCGATCCCGGAATGGCGCGCCCGCCTCGCGCCGCTGGCAGGCAAATGCCCCGAAGGCGTGATGCTGGCAGTCTCCTCCCCGGTGGAGGTCGACTTCCCCTTCGAAGGCCGCGTGAAGCTGCACCGGCCGGGCGCAGCGCTCTCCCGCATCTTCGGCCGAGCCGAAACAATCCGCGAGGAATACCATCGCCGTTTCGCCGCCCAGCGCGATGCCCTCAGCGAGCTGAGCAACCGGATGGGCTGGCGCTTCGTCTCTCATGTGTCCGGTCAGCCGCTGCTGCAAAGCGCCGCCCGCCTGAAGGCCCAGCTTGAAAGCTTCGGGGGCAAGGCATGACGGCGCTCGGCCCATTCCTGTTCGGCGCGCCCTGGGCGCTGGCCGCGCTGGTTGCCCTGCCAGTGATCTGGTGGATCCTGCGGGCAACCCCGCCAGCCCCGAAAGACATTGAGCTGCCTTCCCTGCGTATCCTCGAAGGGATGGAGCCGAAGGAGGAAACCCCGGCCCGCACGCCCTGGTGGGTGTGGCTGATCCGGACGCTGGCCGTCAGTGCCGCAATCCTCGGCCTGTCGCAGCCCGTCTATGCTCCCGGCGCGAAAACAGGTTCCGCAGACGCAACAGGCCCACTCCTGATCGTGATCGACAATGGCTGGCCCTCTGCCCCGCGCTGGAGCGAACTGGTCAACGCGGCCACGGCCACGCTGGACACCGGCAGCCGCGACATGCCGGTCCACCTGCTGCTGACCGCGCCGCAACAGCTGAACGCCGATCCGGCCGAACGGCTCAGCACGGCTGACGCGGCCAAGCGCCTTTCATCCCTCCGGCCACAGGCCTGGGGCACGGACCGCGCTGATGCCCTCGCGCGCCTCGATGCCTCCGGCCTGAAACCCACCCGCATCTTCTGGGCAAGCGACGGACTGGAAAGCGATGGCGGACGCGCCTTCGCGGCAGACCTTGCCGCCCGCGCGCCGCTCACCGTCTTTGCTGCCCCACCACGTGCCCCGGCGGCGATCACCGGCCTGAACGCCGAAACAGATTCCGTATCCGTCACGCTCCGCCGTGTGGAAAGCCGCGGGGAAGAACGCTCCTTCGTTTCTGCCCTGACGCTCGACGGGTCTGCCCTCGCCACCGCCGAAGTGACCTTTGCCGATGGCGAGAAGGAAGCGACAGCCGACTTCACCATCCCGGCCGCCGCCCTTGCCCGCATCACCCGCTTCGCGGTGACCGGCCGTCAGGGCGCCGGCACAGTCTGGCTGTGGGACTCCTCCGACCGCTCCCGCCGCGTCGGTCTGGTCAGCACCGGCACAGCAACCCAGCCACTCCTCTCCGACATGCACTATGTACGCAAGGCGCTGGAGCCTTTCGCCTCGATCACCGAGGGCACGGTCGAGACGCTGGTCGCCGAGTCGCCGGATGCCATCATCCTTACCGATGTTGGCCAGATCCTGCCGGAAGACGCCGGGCGGCTGGCCGACTGGGTGGATGGCGGCGGCGCGCTGATCCGCTTTGCCGGCCCCCGCCTTGCCGCGCAGGGCGATGACCTCCTGCCCGTTCCGCTGCGCCGGTCATCCCGCGCCCTTGGCGGCGCACTCGCCTGGGACGAACCGCAGGCGCTTGCGCCCTTCGCCGAGAGCTCGCCTTTCGATGGGCTGAAAGTGCCGGAAGATGTTCGCGTGACCCAGCAGGTGCTTGCCCGCCCGGGGCCGGAACTTTCCAGCCACACCTGGGCACGTCTTGCTGACGGCTCTCCACTGGTCACTGCCGATGCCCGCGGCGCCGGGACGATCATCCTGTTCCACATCACCGCCGGGCCGGACTGGGCGAACCTTTCCTATTCAGACCTCTTCCCGCAAATGCTGCGCCGCTGCATCGCCGCAGGCCGGGGCGAAAGCGTGAATGACGAGGAAGGCGCCTACACGCCGAAACTCGTGCTGGACGGGTACGGACGGCTCCAGGCGCCCGGCCCGGCTGCCGCGCCGCTCAAGGCGGCAGACTTCGGAACGCTCGCTCCCTCGGAAGCACACCCGCCGGGGCTTTACCAAGGGCCTGCCGGCACCCGCGCGCTGAATGCCGCCCGCAATGCAAGGCCAGCCCTGATCGAGGCCTGGCCGCCAGCCGCCCGCCTACTGGGCGATGCCGAGGCCCGTGCCATGCGCCTTGCCGGGCCGCTGCTGAGTTTTGCCGCGCTTCTCCTGGCGCTTGACCTGTTCATCGCCCTGCTTGTGGCCGGTCATCTGCCACGCCTTGGCCGCAAGTCCGGCATGACGGCGGCTTTGCTTCTGGCAGGGCTGTTCCTGGTTCCGGCACCGGATGCCAGCGCACAGGAATATCAGTATCGTCTGATGCAGGACGGATCCTACCGACGTATTGCAGTCGAGCCGACCGTCATTCCCCTGCCGAAAGGCAAGACACCGCAATCTGATGTCGAGGCCGCCCTGCGGATGCGGTTCGGATATGTGAAGACACCGGACACTGCCCTGAACGAGCGCGCCCGCGCCGGCCTGTTCGGCCTGTCGACCACCCTGTTCAACCGCACCTCCGTGGAACCGGCCTTGCCGGACGAGCTGACACTCGAGACCAGCCCGCTGGAACTTTATCCGCTTATTTATTTCGCCGTTCCCCAGAATGCGGCGCCGCTCTCTGAAACGGCGATTGCGCGGCTGAATGCCTATCTGCGTTCCGGCGGGGCGCTGGTGATCGACACGCGCGACGGCGATACGGCTGGCAGTACAGAGATCAGCAGACTTGAGGGTCTTCTGGAAGGGCTGGATGCCCCGCCCCTGCAGCCGGTGCCGACCAATCATGTCCTGACCCGGTCCTTCTATCTGCTGACGGACTTTCCCGGCCGCTATGCCGGGCGCCAGCTGTGGATCGAGCAAGCCGGGTCTGCCTCGGCCCCGCGCGGGGATGGTGTTTCCGGGCTCTTCATCGGGGATGCCGACTGGATCTCCGCCTGGGCCATCGACGAGCATGGCCGCGACCTCTACGCAGTCGATGGCGGCCAGGACCAGCGAGAAATGGCCCGGCGTTTCGGCGTGAACCTTGTCATGTATATCCTGACCGGCAGCTACAAGGACGATCAGGTGCACCTGCCCGCCCTGCTGGAACGGCTGGGGGACGGAAATGGCGACGGTGACAGTTTCGGACCCAGCAATCCTCCGCTGAAGAAACGGCCCGAATATCCCCCTGACTATCTGCCGAACGGAGTGCCGCAATGACTGAGGCGATCCGCATCGGGTTCGATCCCTTCCTTGGCTGGCCGGTACTCTGGGCCGTGGCCGCTGTCGCCGTGCTGGCCTGGCTGGCCTACATCTTCCTGCGCGGCCGCGCCTGGCTGACCCGTGGCCTTGGCCTGACCCTGCTGGCAGCGGCGCTCTCCAATCCGAGCCTCGTGCATGAAGAGCGCGAACCCCTGCCTTCGGTCGCGGCCGTGGTGCTGGACCGTTCCGAGAGCATGGAGATCGGCGACCGCGAGGCCGCGGCCCGCAAGGCCTATGAGGCTGTTCAGGCGAAGCTCGCCGAAGACCCGAGCCTTGAGGTCCGCGTTCTGGAGAGCGACCCGAATGATGACGGCACGCATCTTTACAGCGCGCTGGAAGGCCTGATGGCAGATGTCCCGCGCGACCGGATCGCCGGCGCCATCCTGATTACCGATGGACAGGTTCATGACCTGCCGGACAATCCGGAGGCTGAAGGCGTGATCGGCCCCGTTCACGGCCTGATCGTGGGCGACCCCGACCGGGGCGACCGGCGGGTGGAACTGGTCGACGCGCCGAGCTTCGGCATTGTCGGCGAGACGGCCAATCTGGTGGTCCGCGCAGACGATCCGGATGGCGGAGAGATCGATCTCGACGTCTCCGTCAATGGCGGCATCCCCGAGCGCGTGCGGGTGAAAGCAGGCGAAGCCACGCCGCTGCCAATCAAGATCGAGCGGCGCGGCGAGAACATTGTCGTAGTCGAGGCCCCGCCCGGCAGGCAGGAGCTGACCATGGCGAACAACCGCACGGCGGCGAGCCTCGCCGGGGTGCGTGACCGCCTGCGCGTTCTGCTGGTGACCGGTAAACCGAACCAGGCAGGCCGCACCTGGCGGGACCTTCTGAAATCCGACCCGTCAGTGGATCTTGTTCACTTCACCATCCTGCGCCCGCCCTACAAGAGCGATGGCGCGACCGAGGACGAGCTGGCGCTGATCGCCTTCCCGACGGAAGAATTGTTCGAGGCGAAGCTGAAGGAATTCGACCTCATCATCTTCGACCAGTATGAGCGCCGCGGCGTGATCACGCAGACCTATCTGGCCAATATGGCGCGCTATGTGGCTGATGGGGGGGCGCTGCTGATCGCGGCGGGTGAGGATTTTGCCGGGCCTGCCAGCCTGGCGCGTTCGCCGCTCGCCTCTGTCCTGCCCGCCTCCCCCACCGGTGTTGTGCGTACTGGGGAATTCGTCCCGGAACTGACAGAGGCCGGCAAGCGCCACGCCGTCACGGCCCCGCTGGAGGGGCGCCAATGGGGCGGCTGGATGCGTTATGTCGAATCGACTGCCGAAACCGGCGACACGGTTCTGGCCGCACCGGACGGCAGGCCGCTTCTGGTTCTGGACCGCGTCGACAAGGGCCGGGTCGGCATGCTGATGTCCGATCAGATCTGGCTGTGGGCACGCGGCTATGATGGCGGCGGCCCGTTTGCCGAGATGATCCGCCGGGTCGTCCACTGGCTGATGAAGGAACCGGAGCTGGAAGAGCGCCGCCTGAAACTCACCGCCGAGGGCAACATGGCGCGCGTTGAACTGCGCAGCCTGATGGATACGGCCCCGCCCCTTCAGATCGAGACGCCGGAAGGCGCCATCATCGAACCAGCCTGGACGGAGACCGGCCCCGGCGTATTCACGGCCGAGGCGCCGGTTGACCAGCTGGGCCTTTACCGGGCCCGTGCCGGAGGGCTGGAAGCGGTGGCCCTGAACGGACCGGCCAATCCGAAAGAATATGCAGACCTTCAGTCAACGATCAAAGTGATGCAACCGCTGGCCCGCGCCACGGGCGGCGGCGTCTTCCGCCTGAATGCGGATGGCAGCGGCCTGCCGGACATTCGCCGTTCCGGCCAGCGCGGTCTGTCGGCAGGAGGCAACTGGCTGGGCCTGCGCGAACGCGGCGCCTATGCCGTGCGCTCCTCCTCCAGCCAGGCCCTGTTGCCGGGCATCGTGGCGGCGGCGCTGCTGGTGCTTCTGCTGTTGCTGGCCTGGCGGCGCGAAGGCCGCTGAGCCTGCGGCCAGCACGTACGCCCGCACATGCGGGGTGCATGGCGGCAAAGGCGTCGCGACTTGTGAGATGTTTCAGCCCGTATCAGGAAGCCTGACCGGCCAGTCTGCCAGCCCGGCATTGACTGCCAGCGTCACGGCCCCGGCGATCAGGGCCATTTCCGGACGCAGCTGGTTGCGGGAGGCAATCGGCAGGCAATAAGGCTTCGCCTCGCCGCGGCGTTTCATCCGCTCGATCAGGCGCGCCATGCGGCGGGCGGCAGGTTCCGGCTGTTTCATGATATTCAGAAGCACCGCCGCCTGCACCATCAGGGGCATGGCCGGCACAGGGCCGGAGCAGCGCGCTGAAGCCAGCGCCCCGAACGTCCCCGGCGGGCCAAACGGACGGGGGATCAGCGCCATGCGATATTGTTTCGGCAGATGGGCGCGGAAGCTGGCGGTGACATCTTCCACGCCACCCGGCACGGACACTGCCTGACGTGTGGCGCGGGGCCGGACAGGTGCAAGGTCCAGCGTCAGAGCCAGGAGAAGGATCAGCCTGCGGAGGATGGTTTCCAGCCGTTTCAGCTGTGCCCGGAGGCGCGCCCGCAGGTATGCCGAAATGGTTTCCGGCTGAAGATGCAGGTTTGCCCCACCGAGCAGGTCCAGCAGGTCCTGCCGCAGGTGCTCAAGCCCCTGTTCGATAAGAGAAGTGTTCTGATCCATACGCGGGAGCATGGCCGCAGGCCTTCTCCGGTTGGATAGACCGCCGCCGGAACGCCCCTCTTCCCTTATGCAGAAAGGTTTTTGTCTGTTGGGTTGAGGCGCTCAATTCCGGCGAGACTTATGCCGCCTCCGGATTGATTGGCATGCGGGCGGCAGGCGCTGCCGGGGCGGAGAGCTTCGGTTTCGGCATCAGGAACAAGGCAAAGAAGACAATCATGAACCAGATGGCGACGACATGGAAACAGTCGCGGAAAGCCAGCACCTGTGCCTCTGCCGAGATCTGCCGGCCGATGATACCGAAGGCATTCTGGAAGGCTGGCAATTCCGACATGCCCGCCCGGCCAAGCTCCTGCGCATAGAGCGCATGCTGGTAGAGCATCTCGGCATTCGTCTCATTCATGCCGGCGGCCAGATGGTCGCCATGGAAGATCAGGCGGCGCTGCAACAGGATGGCCAGCAGGTTCACGCCGAACGCCCCGCCGACCTGCATCAGGAACGACACTCCGCCCGTGGCCGAGGCCAGAAGGTGTGGCGGGGCGGCCCGCACGGCGGTCGTGTTGGCGGGTGGCATGCAGAAGCTGATGCCGACGCGCGACAGGAAGATCCAGCCAATCAGCACCCAGTAAGGCGTCAGCGAGGTGACCCCCGCCAGCAGGTAAGCCGACATGGCAAAGCAGGAAATCCCGAAAGCCAGCAGGAAGCGCGCATCCACCCTGTCCGTCAGCCGCCCGGCAATCGGAAAGCCGACGACCATGGCCAGGCCCGCAGGGATCATCATCACACCCGCCGATGTAGGCGAATAATGCTGCACCATCTGCACGAACAGCGGGATCAGATAGGTGGAGGCATAGATGGCGATGCCGGTGGCGGAGATAATCAGGCCCGCTGACCAGAATTGCCGGTACATGAAAATCGCCGGGTTCAGAGCGGGAAACGGGTGCCGCCGTTCCCACAGGATAAAGCTGATACCACCGATGAGGCCGATGGCGAATTTCAGATAGGTGATGTCGGAATCCCATCCATCGCGGTTTGCCCCAGCGAAAGCCGACAGCAGGCTGACGAGAGAAATGGTCAACAGGCCAAGGCCCTGCCAGTCGAGCGGCGGGCGGGTGCGCAGGTGCGGGTCCTCCCCTGTCGGCATAAGGAAAGGCGCAACGCTGAGGGCCACGAAGGCAAGCGGCAAGGTCGCGACGAAGACCAACCGCCAGCTGGCGAGGTCTACCGCGATGCCGCCCAGTGCCGGGCCGAAGGCCGGGGCCAGCACGACGCCGATGGAGAAGATGCCCATGGCCGTGCCGCGCTGATTGTCCGGAAAGGTCTGGAAGATCAGGAACATGGACATAGGCTGGAGCAGGCCCGCCGAAATGCCCTGCATCGCACGCGACAGGATCAGCATTTCCAGCGTGGTCGACACCGCCCCCATCATCGAGCCGACAATGAACAGGCACATGCCCACCACATAGGTCGCCCGCGGACCATAGGTCTGCATCGCCCAGGCATTAGCCAGCATCGCGATGGTGGAGGAGGCCAGGAAGGCGGTAGACATCCACTGCGCCTGGTCCTGCCCGAGGCCAAAGGCGCCAATGATGGCTGGCAAGGCGACGTTCACCGTGGTCGCCGCCAGCATGGTGGCCAGAGAGCCGGTCAGCATCGCGCCCAGCAGCATCCAGCGGTATTGCGGGCCGAACTGGGTAAAGCGGCGGCGGACGGCGGAACCGGCCATGTCCGGAATGTCATGGCCCGGAAGCGCGTGCGGCGTGGCGGCGACCGCGGTCACGCCGTGTCTTTGGCGGCCTGCTTGCGGATACGGACGGTCACCATCGTGCCGGGCCGCAGGCGCAGGCCCGGATCGTCAAGGTCGATGCGCACGGTGATGCGCTGGGTGATCTTGGTGAACACGCCATTGGCGTTGGGGTTCGGCATCAGTGCCGCCTCGGCCAGCGTGGCATTGTGGATCTTCGTGACCCGGCCTGTGATCTTCACGCCGGGATGGCTATCTGCCTTCACGCGCACATCGGCGCCGGGCACGATCTTGCGGATATCGGTCTCCTTGATGTTCGCCGACACCCAGACCGCATCCGGATCATGCATCAGCGCCACGCGGAACCCGCGCAGCGAATGCTCGCCCGTGTCATAGAACAATTCGTCGATCACCCCGTCGATGGGCGCACGGATCGTATGCTGTTCCAGCACGACGCGCTGGGCATCGACGCGGGCCTCGGCCTGTTGCAGGGAAGCGCGCAGCACGCCGAGGTCCAGCTCGATCAGGCGGACTTCTTCGCCCTGTATGGAGGCGGTGCGCTGTTCGGCGCGGGCGCTGTCACGGTCTGCCTCAGCCCGCAGCAGCGCCTGCCGGGCCGTGTCGAGGGCGTTGCGCGACTGGTCGAGCGCGCTTTGCGGCACGAGGCCCCGGTCAAACAGGCCCTGCGTGCGCTCGAAATCCCGCTCGGCGGTTTCGAGATTGGACCGGGCGGCTTCCACCGAGGCGGACGCAGACTGCGTGCCTGCGCGCCGGGCAGCCACTTCGCTGCCTGCCTTGGACGAGGCGAGCCCGATCCGGGCCTCTTCCCGCGCGATCTCTGCCCGCAGGCGGTTCGCTTCGGCATCATACTCGGCCAGCGTGTAGGACGCTTCCCGGTCGTCGATCGTGTAGAGCACGTCGCCAGCCTTCACCATGTCGCCGGCGGAGACGCGCTGCGAGGTGATCTTGCCGGAAATGTCTGTAGAGACGGCGATCATGTCCGCCGCGATCCGGGCATCCGAGGTGGAGACATAGGCGGCCCTGTCGGCCATGAAGCGGAACAGCAGCAGGAGCACCAGCAGCGCCGCAGCCGCCGCAAGGCCCAGACGCACGCGCGGATTGCGCAGGGACGCCTTCAGCGACGGGCGCTGTGGCTGGAGTGTTTCCACTTCCGGAGTGACCTGTGTGTTGCCGTCCATGCCTCTCGCATGCCTCTCGCATGCCTCTCGCATGCCTACACCGGGGCCCGGAGGCCTCGCCCGTTTCGCTCCCTTGCGGCCCTTGCGGACGGTTTTCTGCACCGTCTCTGTATTCCGCATTACACATTTATCAGGCCATGACGCTAAGGCAGGCAAGCCCCCTTCTTGCGTGCCCCCCGCCGGGTCTGTTTAGCTGCCGGAAACAGAAAAGAGACCCCAACGGGAGGGCCACCCATGCCATTCGATCATCCTTTGCCGCCCCTGCCCGCGCAGCCGGACGGCGTTGCCTGGCCCACGGATGCCTGGCCCGAAGGCCCGCCCGCCCCCGGCACGGATACGGCAGAGCTGAGCCGTCTGCTGGATCTCGCCTTCTCAGCCCCTGCCCCGGATACGATGGGCGAGACGCATGCCTTCCTCGCCGTGCAGGGTGGCAAGATCGTCGCCGAGCGCTACTGGCGGGACTTTACGGCCGCGCACACCTATCCGTCCTGGTCGGAGGCAAAGTCGATCACGCAGGCCTTGGTCGGTATCCTCGTACGCGAGGGCAAGATCGATATTCACGCCCCGGCCGATGTGCCCGAATGGCAGGCGGCGGATGACCCGCGCGCCGCCATCACGCTGGACATGCTGCTGCGTATGTCGAGCGGGCTGAAATTCGCCGAAGACTATGTCGATGCCGGTGTCTCCGACGTGATCGAGATGCTGTTCGGCAAGGGCTCCGAAGATGTCGCCGCCTATGCCGCCAGCCAGCCGCTGGCGCAGTCTCCGGACACGTTCTGGAATTATTCGAGCGGCACATCGAACATTGTTTCACGCTGCGCCGCGCGGGCGGCTGGCAAGTCGGGCGACGAGTTCCGGGACTTCATGTTCCGTGAACTGTTCGACCCGATCGGCATGCGCTCCCCTCTTCCGAAGTTCGACGCCGCGGGCACCTTCATCGGCTCGTCCTTCTGCTATTGCACCGCGCGGGACTTTGCCCGGTTCGGGTTGCTCTACCTGCGCGGCGGCGTGTGGGACGGGCAGCGCATCCTGCCGGAAGGCTGGGTAGACTATGCCCGCACGCCGACACAAGCCGTGCCGGAGAGCGAACCGCTCGGCTATGGCGCACATTGGTGGCTGGGCATGGCAGGCCCCGGCAGCTTCTCCTGCAATGGCTACGAAGGTCAGTACACGGTCCTGGTGCCAGAAAAAGACCTTATCCTCGTCCGCCACGGCAAATCCCCGCTGGAACAGAAGGATGTCGTGCAGAAATGGATGGGCGAAGTGGCGGCGTGTTTCTGAAGGCCTGAAATGGCTTCCGCCCACACGGCAATCCGGATTATGCTGACGCGCAAAGGGAGAACTGATCCATGACGTCGATGCAAGCGGCTACACTTTATGCGGGCCTGTTCTGCCTGCTCATGCTGATCCTGAAGGCAAATGTCGGGCGGGTGCGCACCAAGCACAAGGTCGGCTTCGGCGATGGGGGCAACCAGCCTCTCCAGCGCAGCCTGCGTGTGCAGGGCAATGCCGTGGAAGATGTGCCGGTCGTGCTATTCGGCCTGCTGGGGCTCGGCGCGCTGGCCGCGCCCGTGCTGCTGATCCACGGCCTGGGGGCGAGTTTCCTGGTAGGCCGCATCCTTCACGCGGTGGGCCTTGGCGGCTCCTCCGGCAGCAGCTTCGGGCGCAGCGTCGGCACGCTGATCACGGCGCTCGTCATGCTCGCCACGGCGATCGCCTGTATCTGGTATGCGGTGGCCTAGGACGCCGTAACCAAACCAGTCACAAGGCCGGTCACAAGGCCGGAGAGCTTGCTGGCATCGCCTGCCAGATCCTTCACCATGACACGGGCCTGATCCTGCGGCCCTGGGAAGGTCAGCTGGTTCTTCGGGGTCACGGTGAAACCGATCTCACCGAAATATTTCGGGGCCCCGATCAGGATGGCAGCGGGCCAGCCAGCGGCCTTGCCGGCCTCCAGCGCTTCACCCGTGACGGTCAGGCCCAGACGGCTGCCCCGGTGCGACGGCGCCACGGCCACCGGCCCATAGAACAGCGCCTTGTCCCGGTTCGGCCCAACGATCAGCGGCCAGACGCGGCAGACCGCGATCACCTGCCCGTCCAGCACGGCAACACGATTGATCTCCGGCAGCGAGCGCGAATATTCGCGCAGCCGCTCAGCGGTCTTGGCAAAGTGGCCGGGGCCGAAGGTGCGATCGAAGAGATCCTCGATCGCTTCGGCGTGCAGCTCTGGGGTTTCGGGCACGATCTGAAGCATGAGGCGCGCCTTTAGGACTGTGCGGGGCGTGGATCAATGGGAAATTGCGGCAGCCAGCCTGCCGCTTGCTGCGGGCCCGGTCTCAGTACTTTACCGAGCAGCCGTATGGCTTTGTGGAGCGAACGGCAACGGGCGCCCCGGTCGACAGGCTGGTCAGCGCCTCGCGCACATAATTCGTGGCTGTGGCGATGTCTGCAACATTGGCGGAGGCAGCAGAATCGATGGCGCCCTGATAGGCCACACGGCCATCGGCAGCGATGACGAACATGTGCGGCGTTGTCTTCACCTTGTAGAGACGCGCCAGCGCGCCATCGGCGTCCAGCAGGACATGGGCAGGCGATGCCCCACGTTCTTCAGTCAGCTGATTGGCCTGCGCGCCATCAATATAGCCCTGATTGCCGGGCGCCGACGAAATGACTGTCAGCCAGACTGCATCATCGGCGGCGGCATCGGCCTGCAGGCCCTGCATGTTGCCAGGCGGGCGGGTATAGTGCTTGCGCACGAAGGGGCAGACATCATTGCTCCATTCCAGCACGACGATCTGGCCCGCGAAATCCGACAGGGAGACAGAGGCGCCGTTGGAATCTTCCGCCGTGAAAGCCGGGGCCGTGCGGCCGGGCGCAATGCCGGTCACGGAATGAGCCGTCGAAGCGATCAGAGCGCCCGCCGTCAGGACAACGGCAGCGGCCATGCCTGCGGCCAGCGACAGGTTGCGCCGGTTGATCGTGATCATGGGTGCGTCTTCCCTCGTACCTTGGCCTTCAATCCGCCCCTTACGGGGTGAGCGGCAGGCTGGTGACGAGGCCCTGGTTGAGGATCTCAGGCAGGACCTGCGGTTCATCGGAACCGGCAGGATACCACAGATACATCGGAACGCCTGCGCGTTGATGCCGCGCCAGTTCAGCGGCGATGGCCGGGTCCTTGCGGGTAAAATCCGCCACGAGGAAGGCCACGTCATTGGCCGCGAAAAACTCATGCACGGCCTTCGATTTCAGCGTCGTTGCCTTGTTCACCTGACAGGTGGCGCACCAGCTGGCGGTGAAGTCAATGAAGACCGGGCGCCCCTCTGCGACCAGTGACTGGACCTTGCCCGCGCTCCAGGGTTCGGCCTCATACTTGGCAGCATAGGCGGAGGATGAACCGATGGCTGGTGCCGGTGCCATGGCCCGCTCAGCCACGCCGAACGTGGCCAGAGCCAGCGTCACAACGGCCAGGATGCGCGGCAGGCGCGTTTCGCGGTGCCACAGCCAGGCTGCGAAGGCGACGGCCACTGCGCCCGCCACCGTCCACGCCACCGCGCCGGACCCTGCGAGGTCGCCCAGCACCTTGGCCAGCCAGGCCGCCGTCAGGAACATCGGGAACGCGAAGAACTGCTTCAGCGTGTCCATCCACTTCCCGGGCCGCGGCAGCAGCTTGTAGAGGTTTGGCACGAAGCTCAGCACAAGGAAGGGCAGCGCCAGGCCGAGGCCCATGGCGAGGAAGAAGACGAACACGACCGGGGCCGAATGCCCCATCACGGCGCCAAGCCCGACGCCAAGGAACGGGCCGACACAGGGCGAGCCGACGACCGCGGCCAGAACGCCGGTGAAAAAGGCGCCCGCGTCCCCGCCCCTGTCCGCCAGGCCGGAGCCCAGGTTCTGCAGCGAGGTGCCCAACTCAAACATGCCCATCAGCCACAGGCCGACCGCAAACATGACAAGCGCGAGAACGGCCACGACTGGCGCGCTCTGCAGCTGAAAGCCGAGCGTGACCGGCCCGGTTGCCGCACGCAGGGCCACGATGATCGCCGCCAGCACGCCGAACGAGACAAGCACGCCAGCGGTATACCAGATACCATGGCGGCGCACTTCCCCGGCATGACCGCTGGAAACGGCCGACACCATGCCGAACGCCTTCATCGACAGGACCGGCAGCACGCAGGGCATCAGGTTCAGGATCAGGCCGCCCAGAAGCGCCAGCAGGATGAGCTTCCAGGCCGATACGCCAAGCCCCACTGCCCCGCCCGCCGGACCCAGGCCGGACGTATCGGGCAGCGGCGCACCTTCGGCCGCGCTGATCTGGTAGCCGGTGCGAGAGCCATCATCGTGTTCAATCACGACCACGCCTTCCAGCGGCTTCGACACGGCACTGTCATCAGCCGCCGTCAGCGACAGGGTCGCGCCATGGCGGCCAAGTTCCAGCGGCTGGTCAGCCGGGTGCAGGATCTCATGCCCGAAGGGGAAGAAACGGACCGAGCGGACCTTGCCGAAGCCACCATCGAGACGAAGGCTGAGCGCCCAGTCGAGGTTCTTCTTCTGGACCCGCGCCTCCCCCGGGAACGGGACATGGCTCTTCGCGATCCATTTGCCGATCAGCTCACCATCACGGATATTCGCCTCAGCCTGGTCGGTCTCCAGTTTCAGCTTCACATGCGCCTGTTCGGGAACGCAGGTGTCTTCACAGATCAGATAGTCGGCGATGACGTCCAGCGTGACCGGCCCCATCGCGTCTTCCGGAATGGTGATCGGGAACGGCAGGACGACTTCTTCATCGTAGCCGTAATCCATGATCTCGCCCGCCACGACCGGCAACAGGTGCGGCAGAGGCCAGACGATGCCGCCGACAGCATCCGCCTTGATGTCGCTGCCCGGCTGGACCAGTACCTGCGGCGGCAGGCCCGCATCCCCGGCATTGCGCCAGTAGACGTGCCATCCATTGTCCAGATCCATCTTCAGGGCGGCATAGACCGTTTCCCCCGGCAGGGCCGCCTCACGTTCGGAAATCAGCTCAACGCGGGCATGGCCCGCATTCACCGGCGCAGCAGATGCCGGCAGGAGAAACAGGACAGCGCCGAACAGGGCAGCAAGACAGGCGGAAAATTTCATCAGGCAGGTCCGGATTATTGGAGTTGCGGCCCATATGCCCGCAAACATCCCTCGAAAGAAGGGCCTCGCGCAAGCGTGATGGCAAGTGTGTCAGCCGGGCGCACCCGGGCGCATTCGGGCCGGCAAGAAAAAAGGCGGCCCAAAGGCCGCCTTCAATCCGGGATGTGTAACGTGGATCAGACGTTTGCCGGCTGCGGTGCGGCCGGGGCCGGTGTCCGCATGGCGCGCTGGATCACGCGCTGCCAGTTCAGCAGCGACACGAGGTGGGCATAGATAGCGCCAATTGCGCCATTTGCCTTCAGCTCCAGGAACTTGTCGTTCGGCAGATTGTTGAAGCGCTCTTCGGAGATCGCCCAGTAATCGGCGATTTTCTGCGCCGGGCCAGCTTCAGAGCCATCCGGGTTGCGCGGCTGGAAGGTGACCGTTTTCTGCTCGAACAGGTCGAGATCGCGGATCATCTTCACGAAATCGGCGGTGGCGCGGCGCTGGCGCTCGAACTCTTTGCAGAATTCGATGGCATCATTGGTGAACTTGGTCGGCTGGCCGTTTTCGAAGAAAGGCACTTCCGGCTGGTTGGTCACCATCGGAGCCTGACGGTCAACGCACAGGATCAGGCGGTCAGACGCATCGTCAGCTGCGAAGACGAACGGATAACGGCGGGCAAATGCCGGAATGTAGTAGTCTTCCACCACACGGCCATCGGCGCCGACATAGAGGTTCTGGCCCTGACGGATACCCATCACGGCAACCGGCGTACGCTCGTCACCGACGAAGATCACAGGGAAAGAGCTGGCGCACAGGCCGAACTCGGTCACGGTCACCGGAATGGCATGCGCTTCGCGCATGAAACCGAACGGCTGGTCGATCTGCTTGACGCCGAGACCTGCATGGTCTTCCGGAGACAGCGGCTGAGGCTGCTTGTAGAAAAGGACCTGACCTGTAAGGGCCGGCTGGCCTGCGGCGGGAGGCGTGTTCACGTTTGTCTCTCCGATCTGAGATAATTGGGCGTTTGCCTAGCGGAAATAAACACTGGCTACAACACCCGAACCAGCCTGAACTGCAGTCATTGCGGAGTGAAAAAAGCGTCATGAAATCCATAGCTGACACGCGTTTTCTCATCCGCCGCCGCACGGTGCTGGCGGGGCTGGCCGCCAGTGCGTCGGTCGCGGCCTGTGGCCCGCAGGTGGACGATGCCGGCACGCCCCGGCGCATCGCCCGCGAGGTGGACCAGACCCTGCACTCCATCGCGATGCGGGAATTGGCCGCCGATCCGGAACTCGCCACACGGCTGGGCCTGACCGAGGAAGCCGTCGGCTACCCTTTCAACCGCTACCTGACAGACCGCTCGCAGGCCGCCTATGAGCGCCGCCGCGTCAGCCGGCTGGAAATCATCGAAGCGCTGGCCGCCACGCCTCGTCCGGCCGAGGGTAGCCCGCAGGCCCGCCATCTCGACACGGTGACCGCCGCCTATGAAACCGCCGAGAGCCTGTTTGTCTCCGGCCACGGGCAGACCGGGCTCGGCGTGTCCTATCCCTATGTGATGGATCATATGCGCGGGGCCTATATCGACGTGCCGGACCTGCTGAGCCGGGCCCATCCAGTGCGTACCGCCGCCGAAGCGCGCGCCTATGTCGACCGGCTCGCCCAGTTTGCCGACGCGATGGAAGACGAACGCAGGCGGCTGGAAGCCGATGCGAAATCAGGCATTGTTCCGCCGGATTTCATTCTGGCGCGCATGAGCGATGTCGCCCTGAAATTCGCGGACGGCCCGGCAGAGACCCATGTGTTGACCACAACGCTGGAAAGCCAGCTGGCCGGCCCTGAAGACCTGAGCCTTGAGGACGCAGAGGCCCTGCTGGTCCGCGCAAGACGGATTGTCGGTGAGGAGATCCAGCCCGCTTACCGTCACCTGGCAGAGGCCTTTACCGCCCTGCAGACGAGCGCCCCTTCCCAGCCTGGCGTATGGCAGCAACCGGATGGCGACGCCTATTACGAGGCCGCCTTGCAGGCCTATACCGATCAGGGAATTTCCGCCGAAGACCTGCACGTCCTGGGCCTCAGCGAAGTGGACCGGCTCACGGCGGAACTGGAACTTGCCCTGTTCGAAGCGGGCCTCACCGAAGGCAGCGCCGCGGAACGCCTGACCCTGCTTTCGGCCGAACCGGGGCAGATCTTCGAGGCGACCCCGGAAGGCCATGAGGCCCTGCTGGCCCTGATGCAGACCTATCTCGACAAGGCGATTGCGGCCCTGCCCCGGATCGTTTCGACCGTGCCGCGCACCAAGGTGGCCCTGCGCGCCGTGCCGGATTTCCTGCAAGCCTCCGCCCCGGCGGCCTTCTATTCCGCCGCCCCGGCCAACGGGTCCGCACCCGGTCTGTTCGAGATCAATCTGGCCGACATGACCGACTGGCCGGCCTTCACGCTGGCGACGCTGGTGTTCCATGAAACCGTGCCCGGCCATCATCTGGAAAGCGCGCTGACGGCGGAACAGGCCCGCCTGCCGCTGATCCGGCAGATGATCTGGAACGTTGCCTATGGCGAGGGCTGGGGCGTCTATGCCGAGACTTTGGCGGACGATGTCGGACTATACCATGACGATCCACTGGCCAGGATTGGCTATCTCCAGTCCTTGCTGTTCCGGGCGGCACGGCTGGTGGCCGACACTGGCATCCACCGCATGCACTGGAGCCGTCAGGACGCGATCGACTATCTCGTCTCAGTTACCGGCCAGCCGGAGGGACCGATGGCGCAGGAAGTGGACCGCTACACCGTCTGGCCCGGTCAGGCAGCCGCCTACTGGATCGGGCGCAAGCGGATGCTGGACCTGCGCGAGCGGGCCGAGCGTGTGCTGGGCCCGGACTTCGATTTCGTGGAATTCCACGACACGGTCCTGACCGGCGGCCCGCGCCCGCTGTCGATCCTCGAAGCGGACATTGAGCGCTGGTACACGGCGAAGATCCGGCGCTGAGCCATTCCCTTCCCTGCACGGACCTAAAATTCCAATTCTGCCGGAATCGTCCCGGCAGCGCCCCAATCCCGCCATGACTGTCTTGCCATTCTGTCATGATTGAGGACGCAGGTGGAGGACGATCATGCGCAACGGGACACTGGGACTGGTCATGGCAAGCGTGGCAGCGGCAGCGCTGCTGACAGGGTGTGCAAACGAGGCAGGCAGCAATGGCGCGCCAGGCATGGAAGCGCCGCCTCCGCCGCCTGCACCTCCTCCCCCGCCGCCGACAATGGAACAGCGGATGAAGATGACAGGCGCCCTGAGCGCCGCAGATGCGGTCGCAGGCGCGCCGCCCCCTGCCATGGTGATGATGCCCGCGCCGGAGCCGGAATTCCGGGACAAATATGAGGACGTCAAACCGAACCCGGTGAAGCTGACCCGCGAGGAGCCGGTTTCGACCTTCTCCATCGATGTCGACACAGCCGCCTACGCCAATGTGCGCCGCTTCCTGAAAAGCGGCGTCCTGCCGCCGAAAGATGCCGTGCGGATTGAGGAACTGATCAATTATTTCGACTACACCTACCCGCAGCCGAAGGCGGACGAAGCGCCCTTCGCGACCTATGTGACGCTTGCCCCCTCGCCCTTTGCCGAGGGACGCCAGCTGATGCAGATCGGCATTCAGGGCCGCGACATCGACCATGATGCCCGCCCGCCGGTGAACCTGACGCTGCTGGTGGATGTGTCCGGCTCCATGCATTCCGAGGACAAGCTGCCGCTGGCCAAGCAGGCGCTGAAGCTGATGCTGGAAGAGATGGACCCGGCTGACACGATCTCCATCGCCGTTTATGCGGGCGCGGCGGGCGAAGTGCTGCCACCGACGCCGGTCAGCGACAAGCGCAAGATCGTCGCCGCGCTTGAAGACCTTCAGGCGGGCGGCTCGACCGCCGGTGGCGAGGGCCTTCGCCTTGCCTATTCCCTCGCCGAACAGGGCCTGAAGAAGGATGCGGTAAACCGTGTGATGCTGCTGACCGATGGCGACTTCAATGTCGGCATCACGGATTCCGAACAGCTGGAGGATTTCATCTCCCGCAAGCGCGAGAGCGGCATCTATCTTTCCGTGCTCGGCTTCGGGCGCGGCAATTACAATGACGCGCTGATGCAGAAACTCGCCCAGTCCGGCAATGGCACGGCGAGCTATGTCGATACGCTGAGCGAAGCCCGCAAAGTGCTGGCCGACGACCTTGGGGGCAACATGTTCCCGATTGCCGACGATGTGAAAATCCAGGTCGAGTTCAATCCGGCCCGCGTCGCGGAATACCGCCTGATTGGCTACGAGACACGCATGCTGGACCGGGCGGACTTCAACAATGACAAGGTGGATGCCGGCGACATCGGCGCAGGCGCCAGCGTGACGGCGATCTATGACATCACGCCCACAGGCTCAGGCGCCGCGCAGATCGACCCGCTGCGCTATGGCAACCAGTCAGCCGCCGCAGACGACCCGTCCGGCGAATACGCCTTCGTCAAACTGCGCTACAAGCCGCCAGGCGAGGCCGAGTCCATCCTGCTGACCCATGCCGTCACCGATGCCGACAAGTCAGACAGCCTGGAGGCCGCCCCGCAATGGGCCCGCTTTGCCACCGCCGTGGCAGGCTTCGGGGAAATGCTGCGCGGCGGCGAGGCGCTCTCCCCCGGCTTCGGCTGGAAAGAGATCCGCACGCTGGCCGCAGGGGCGAAAGGCGAGGACGAGTTCGGCTATCGCGCCGAGTTCATCGAGCTGACCCGGCTGGCCGAAACGGCTGAGGCGCAGGCGG
This sequence comes from Hyphomonas sp., assembly GCA_041398445.1. GTDB lineage: Bacteria > Pseudomonadota > Alphaproteobacteria > Caulobacterales > Hyphomonadaceae > Hyphomonas. Next base: position 21,527 of record JAWKUR010000005.1, read on the forward strand.
CGCTGAACCGGCCTGCGCCCGAGCAATAAGGATCAGGGCGCGCAATCAGGCCCCGTAATCAGGCCCGGAAATCAGGCAGCAAGCGATGTTTCCGGCGCCTCGCGCGGACCCAGACAGACCGGGCTGAACCCTTCCTCGATATCGGCGACCAGGCGCTTGCGCTCCCGGGCGTCGAATTCGAGGGCGAGGAACACGGCCGTGGCACCGTAGCGTTCCGCCTCTGCCAGCGCCCAGATGGGCTGCAGGTCATGCGGGCGGCCGGACAGCTCCATCACGCGGATGATGCGCCAGCCGAACGAGTCTGGGGCGGCGAAGATGACGGCACCCGGGCTGCGCGCCCAGGGAGCGTCCTTTGGAACACGCTGGAAGTCCCATGCCTTGCCAGAGCGTCCCCGAAAACTGACTGCAATGCTCATGTTCATGCTCCGTTCCGATGAGCATGTTCCTATCTTGTTCTCATCTTGTTCGCAAGAAGTTTTTAGTAAACAGAGGGTTAACGCCGCGCCTGTGGAATTACTTCACGATGGTGAAGCGCTTGCGGTCGAAAACCCTCAATACCTGCTGCAGCTCGCGCCCCCGGCGCAGCACCTGGCCGGCCTGTCCGTACACCACATACTGGCCCTGCATATTGGCGAGGTGGGGCTGTTTCTCGATCCGCCAGGTCGGATTTTCCGCGTGGCGGCGGTAGATGGCGAAGATGGCGTGGTCCTTGTGCATGCCGATGGCATAGTCACGGGCCTCACCGGCCATGACCAATCGTCCGTAGACGTCGAGAATCGGTTGCATCTCGGTTTTGTGGAAAGCGATTCGGGGCTCTGACGCGGCCTGACGGGACGGAAATTCGCTCATTTTATCTATTTATGACTCCCCTGTAATGCGAATCGGGGCCGGTCAGGCTCGCCTAACCGACATTTAATCCGGATTTCCACTGAAACACTGCGAAATGGGGCAATCCTGCCACCTTTCGGTCTTGCTTGCGCCCTCGCACACAGCCATCTTTGGCTTGTCGGACGGAGGTGAACATCACGCACCCCGGACCCATCAGCCCCCCCAGCCCCCTGGGGCGCTTGATCAACTTCCGTCCGACACGCTTTCCAACAATCTGACCGCAAGCCGTCTCCGCTTAATGGCGCGCACCAGGCGCTTTTTCGCTATTGGGCCCTTTTGCGCCGATGACGTCAAGCAAGGGGCGGAGGATCTTGCCCGCCGTGCGCCCGACGCCCGAAGCCTGGGCAAGGCGGCGGGAGACATATTCGTCGAGGTCTTCCTCAGCCGGGTTGTCCAGCCAGTACATCACGATCGGCGGCAGGATGGCGGTGAGCAGGCCGCGCTTGGAATAGCGGTTGTAATCCTCAGCCGTGTCACCGGCAGCTTCCCAGACGAAATCGGCCACGGCCCAGCCGCGCTGCAACGCGGGCCCCGCGTTCCACGGCACCATGCCGCGCGAAACGGCCCGGCGGACGGCCTCCCGGTTGGGTTCCAGCGCTTTCAGCCAGGCCAGCACGCCGGCCTTCACCTTGTCCGGAACGCGCATGGAGGAGAGGTCCTGCGCCGCGAGATCTGCCTTTGCGGCCTCGCCCGCTTCCTCGAAAAAGCCGTCGATCAGGTCAATCACGCCGCGTGGGGCGGCAAGGGCCTGTTCACCATGGCTGAGCCCGGCCTGACTGGCCGCTCGGGCGGCTGCGGCCTCTGTCCAGCCGTCAAACGGCACCTCCGGCAGGAGCGCATCCAGCCAGCGGCGGCGAAGTTTCTGAGAAGGTGTGACAGTCATGACTGAACTCCATGGCAAAGGGGGGCTTGGCCAAATCCCTTTTGACGTGATATAGCGCCCGCTTTCCGGCCTGTCTGGCCGACACAAAGTCACAATCGGGGCGACGCCCCCAACCCAATGGAGATTCCCATCGTACAGATCGTCGTCCGCGATAACAATGTTGAGCAAGCCCTGCGCGCTCTGAAGAAGAAGATGCAGCGTGAAGGCCTGTTCCGCGAAATGAAGGCCCGCCAGCATTTCGAAAAGCCGTCCGAGAAAAAAGCACGCCAGCGCGCTGAGGCCGTCCGCCGCGCCCGCAAACTGGCCCGCAAGCGCGCCCAGCGCGAAGGCATCCTCTAGGACGCTGCTTCTATCGCAAGATAATCAAAACCCCGTCAGAGCGATCTGGCGGGGTTTTTGTTTTGGGGCATCGGTTTGTCTAGTTCTGATCCGGCGCAAACTCGCGATACCGTACAACTTCGGACAAGTAGAGTTCAGCGGCCTGCTCTTCGCTCATGCCGTCCTCAACCGCTTGCCGATATGCCTGCGAGCCCGCCCAATCCCGTTCAGCCATTCGATAGGCGTATGGTCCAACACAAGAGTTGTGATTGAAGTCATCGAGAAAATCATCGCACCGTTGTTTCAGCAGGTCATCTTCATCCAATGATTTCTGATCTGAGCACACTGACAGCGGCCGTAAAGCGACCTGAACCGCCTTATCGAATTCTATGCAGGCTTCACGGTCGAAAGGCACGTCGCTGGGAGCACATTGCGGGGTAATCCGCTTGCACTCCGAGAATGTGCAAATGGACCTTGGAGATATCTGACACTGTTTCGCTGCGGCAGCCGCAGCTGCCATAGCTTCCGCATTCCCGTCGAACACTGAAAGCCTGTCGAGTTCAGGAGTTGGATGGGCGCAAGCGGCGCAAACTGCGAATAGAAGTATGAAAGCACGCATACTCGACACCGAAGTTATAGAATAACACTTTGAGGTGGCTGTTCGCTTTCTGTCAATCGCCGCAAGGTCCAAAGTAGAAGGCTAAGCCACCTTCTTACGCCCCAGACCCTTCAGCATCTTGCCGAGGTCGCCGATGCTGGCGCCGTTGACGGCCCCGGCGCGGTAGACGCGGACGGAGACCCAGAGCACGGCCAGCGTCGTCACCACCATCAGGCCCATCTGCGTCGCCACTTCCCACATGGGCGGGTCATGCGGCATGCGCAGGATCAGCAGGAAGGGCGTGAACAGCGGCACCCATGTGGCCACGTCCACCACAGGCGAGCCCGGGTCCTGGAAGGCGATGAAAATCGCAAACATGGGCAGCATGAGCAGGATCATCATCGGGCTGAGCAGCGTCTGAGCCTCCTGGATCGTGTCACAGAGGGAGCCCAGCGCCATGAAGATCATGCCATACATGATGTAGCCGAGCACGAAGCTGACCAGCGCGGGCACCATGATCTGAGGGCTCGCCGCGGCGGCCAGGAAAGGCGTGATCATGTCCCCTGCCCCCGGCACCTGCGTCGCAAGGAAGGCGGAGCCCGACAGCGCGAAGAGGCTCCAGACCAGCATCATGGTGGAGGTCACCGCAAACACGGCCAGCAGCTTGCCCGCCAGCAGTTCCGGCATGCGTACAGACGTCAGCAGCGTGTCGAAGATCTTGTTGGAGCGTTCCTCGATCGTGCCCATCAGCAAGTACTGGATGATCGAGAACACCATCAGCCACAGGAAATAGGCGAGCGCCCCGGCGACGAAGACAGGTGCCTTGTCAGCCAGCGTGACTTCTCCGCCCGTCGTCTCCTGCTCGGCCACGGTGCGGATACGCCGGGCCGGGACCTGCACGGCAGCATCGTCTGCCTGCTGGATGAAGTCAGGATTCAGGCCTGCGGCTTCCAGCGCATGTTTGCGGGCGAGGCGCCGCACGGCATCCTCCGCCTCATAGCGCAGGGAGTTGATGTTGACGTCATCGCTCCAGTATTCGAGCGCCTTGCCATCCTCCGACAGGATGAAAGCAGCGAACAGCGGCTTGTCGCCCAGAGGGCCGGACACGAATTTCTCGCCCAAAAGGTATGGACGCAGGCCATCCAGATCGCTTGCCGGGGACGGAACTTCGATGAATTTCCGCTCACGGAGTGCCTGCATGGCGCCATTGTCCATGCTCCCTTCGGGCAGTTGCATCTGGCTGGTGATTTCCTGCGCCATGGCGGCGGCTTCAGACCGTTCAAATTCCGCGTCGATCGCCTCGGCAAAGACATGCCCGGGTTCCACCACCGTATAATAGCGGATGGGTGAGGATTGTGCCGCGAACACCGTGAACAGGGAGCCGACCAGCATCAGCATCGGCACAGCGGCCAGGCTGAGCCAGAAGCCCCAGGCCTTCACATAGCCGAAATAGTCCCGGCGGAAGATGAGATAGATATTGCGCATCAGGCGGGCACCCCCTCATCCGCATCGGCAGGCGTATCGAGCGCGGCAGCATCTGCCTCCCCCACCAGGGACACGAACACATCGCGCAGGCGCGCTTCGTCGGGCGCAAAGCCCGTAATCGGCGCCCCGGCTTCGATGGCGGCACGCAAGGCGTCCTGCGGACCCGTGCCCTTCGGCAGGACAATCCGCCAGGCATCACCATGGCCGCGGTCTGCCGTGCGCTGAGCGTCAAACCCCTTCGGTGCGAGCGCAGAGGCCAGATCGAACCCCTGCTCCACTTCCAGGCTCGCCCCCTTCTCAAGCGTCGCGAAGGCCTCCGGCAGCGTGCCGTCGAACACTTTGCGGCCACGCGCCATCATCACGATCCGGTCGCAGAGGCGCTCGGCGTGTTCCATCACATGGGTGGAGAACAGGATCGTTGCCCCGCGCGCATGCTCGGCCCGGATCAGGTCTTCCAGAACCTGCTGGTTTACCGGGTCGAGGCCGGAGAACGGCTCGTCCAGGATCAGGAAATCCGGCCGGTGGGCCAGCGTTGCCAGGATCTGGACCTTCTGCGCCATGCCCTTGGAGAGTTTCGACACGCGCGAGGCACGGAACTCAGCCAGGCCAGTGGACTCCATCAGCTCGTTCGCGCGGGCCCTCGCCGCCCCGGCACTCATGCCCTTCAGGCGGGCAAAATAGGCGATCGTGTCGCGCGCGGTCATCTTCTTGTAGAGGCCGCGCTCCTCCGGCAGGAAGCCGACCCGGCGCAGGGACAGGATATTCGGCGCCTCCCCGAACAGGCTCACATCGCCTTCGTCCGCCGGGATCACGCCCAGCGACATGCGCAGACTGGTCGATTTGCCGGCACCATTGGGGCCCAGAAAGCCGATAATGCGCCCTTCCGGCACGTCCAGCGACAGGCCCTGAACGGCCGTGAAGCCACCAAAGCGCTTGGTGACATCTCTCAGGACAAGGGGGGATTGCGCCATCCGTACCTCCGGTTAGGCCTGAAAATGACTCGCTTTTCACGAGAGTCGATATGGCTGCCCATTCTTTGCCCCGATGCGTCTTGCCAACCCCTTAAAGCCGTCGCAGCATGATTTTCATGAAGACGGATGTAACTTCTCTTGCACCGTCATGCTTGGGGCTGGCGGCAAAACAGGGTGGTCAGGCGGCTGACACCCCGCTGGCAAATTATGCCCGCAAACTGGCCCGTATCGAAGCGGCCCTCGCCCGCATGGACAAGGGCCGTTACGGCTTCTGCCTGACATGTGAAGGGCGCATAGCGCTGCACCGCCTCGAAGCCGATCCGGCCGAAACGGTGTGCGATACCTGCGATAATGTGAAAGGCGCCTAGGCGGCGCCCATCAGGCCCGGCCCGGAAGCCGTATCAGACGAGAACGCCGAACAGCCAGATCATGAACTGAACGAAGAGGCCAAGGCCGATCAGGATGACCAGCGTCGCATACCAGCGGCCGCTCATGTTCAGCAGGAGGCCCGAACCGATCCCGACCAGCGCCATCAGACCCATCGAAACGGCCCAGTGCAGGCCAATGGCGATGGAGAGAACGGCATGACCCAGAATCAGAGCCAGGATCAGGCTGCCCCAAGTGGTGGCCTTGATGAAGCCGTCCCAGGTGGCTTGCTGGTCGTGGATATCCATTTCCCCGTGGTGGTATTCGCTGGCGGCCATGTAAGGGCTCTCCCCGTGAAATCATTGCTGCCTGCCGTATTATCGAAGGCAGGCCAAGGGTCAAGCGGATCATGGTGCCCGGAATGCCGCAGATCGCAGCCGCCCGCCGGTTTGTCAGTTCAACCGGTCCTTGGACTTCGCCTTTGGCACCGGCGGCGTAAACGGGGCGGGCAGCGGACTAGCCGGCACCCCCTCTTCCTTCAGGGCTTCGCGCTCTTCCTCGGTCGTTTCACCCCAGATCGGGCGCTCATCCTGTTCGCCGTAGAACATGGAGCGGGCCTCTTCAGCAAAATTGCCGCCGACATAGTCGAAATTCTCCGCCACATGCTGGCGGGCCTTCTCGGCGAAGGCCGCGAACATTTTCTCTGGGTCTGGCGCGGTCTCTTTCGCTTTCGTGGTTTTCACGGCCGGCGCCATGATCTGCTTGTCCACGCGCGAGGAGTTGCACGCCGTGCAGCGGACGAGCCGTTTTTCCTTCTGCTGCTCATAGGCCGAGGAGGAAGCGAACCACGCCTCGAACTCCCCGCCGCAAGCCTTGCAATGGAGGGCGTAGCGGATCACCGGTCATTTCCCTCTCAGGGCGCCGCCAGCATCGGGTCCAGCTTGCCGGCCCGTTCCAGCGCCATCATGTCATCGCAGCCGCCGATATGATGCTCGCCGATGAAGATCTGCGGGAAGGTGCGCCCGCCATTGGAACGCTGGACCATCTCGGCCTTCTTCTCGACATTCATGCCGGCGTCGATTTCTTCAAAGTCGACCTGCTTCTGCCGCAGCAGCGAAACCGCGCGCGAACAATAGGGACAGAAGGCCCGGGTGTAGATCGTGACTTTCGCCATCAAGTAAGCTCCTTGGAACCGTTACAGGAATTATATGGTAACGTCGGTTTCCCGTACAACGCGCGCAAGCACCAGAACGTCCACATGAAGCGCCCCTGCCTTTTTCAGGGCACGCGTGCATGCACTGAGTGTCGCGCCTGTGGTCAGCACATCGTCGATCAACAGGACGCGTTTACCCTGGACAGACCCGGCACGCCGTGGCCGCACGGCAAAGGCGCCCGCCACATTGCGGCGGCGGGCCCTGGCGGAAAGCCCGCCCTGTGTCGGGGTCCGGCGGGTCCGCTTCAGCGCGTCCACCGCGACAGGTACGCCGGTCCGCCGGGCAAGGGCCCCGGCCAGCCAGGCGGACTGGTTGAAACCGCGGCTGACCAGGCGCGCATAGTGCAACGGTATGGGCACCATGACATCCGCCTCGTCCAGCAAGGACCGGCCTGCCTGCGCCATCCAGCCGGAAAACGTGCCGAGCCCGTCGCGCCGCCCGGAGCGTTTGAGGTCCAGCACCAGACGCCGGGAGGACGCCTCATACACGAAAGCCGCCCGTGCCCTGTCCCAGCGCGGCGGACGGGCGATGCAGGCGGCACAGACAGCCCCCTCGTCCATCTCAGCCCCCAGCGGGGCGCCGCACCGGTCGCAGACCGCGCCGCCCAGAAAGTGGATCTGCCCGAATTCATGCGGGGCCAGCGGTCCCTTGCCGAGACCGCGCTCACGGCTGACCAGGGAACGCGGCGGCCAGAGGAAATCCGCGGCATTCCGCAGAAAGACCTTTGAACGGCTCCGCCTCTGCTCCATATCGCGTGCCATGACGCCCGCCGCTCCCCCGCGCCTGTTCGACCGTGCCCGTGTTGCGCGCAACCGTGACCGGGCCGCGCCCCACTATGATGACTATGCGTTCCTGAAGGAGCGCGTGTCGAGGGATCTCGCCGATCGCGTGCAGGATACACCCCGCCAGTTCGAATGCGCGCTGGACCTTGGCTGCCATGATGGACGCCTTGCCCGCATCCTCGCAGAGACCGGACGGGCGGACACGGTAGAGGCAAGCGACCTGTCGCCCGCCATGGTGAGCATGGCCCGGGCAGCCGGCATCGAGGCAGACGTGCTGGACGAGGAAACCCCCGCCCTGCCCGCAGACCGCTATGATCTTGTTGTCTCGGCCCTCTCCCTGCACTGGGTGAACGACCTTCCGGGTACGCTGGTGCGGATCCGGCAGGGCCTGAAGCCGGACGGCCTGTTCCTCGGGGCCCTGTTCGGTGCCGGCACGCTGGCCGAGCTGCGGGAATGCCTCATGGAAGCGGAAATGGAAGTTTCCGGCGGCGTCTCTCCGCGCCTCTCGCCCCTGCCCGGCCTGAAGGACATGGCAGACCTCATGCAGCGTGCAGGTTTTGCGCTGCCGGTGGCGGACCGGGATACGGTTGTGGTGCGCTACCGCGATCCGGCACGCCTGTTGTCAGACCTGAAAGGCATGGGGGAGCAGAGCGCCCTGGCACCCGGCATGATCCGTCCTCTGCCGCGCGCCGCCCTGGACCGGGCGCTGGCCCTCTATCGCGAGCGGCATGCAGACCCGGACGGGCGCGTGCGGGCGACGTTTGAAATTGTGCATATATCCGGCTGGGCCCCTGCGCCGGGACAGCCAAAGCCGCTGAAGCCGGGCTCCGCCAAGGCCAGCCTTGCCGACGCCGTGCGCCAGCAAGGCAAAGATGCGTGACGTTTAGGCCGGGTCCGGGAAGCCGTCGGCCGCCTTCTGATACGCATCATTGGCGGACGATCCGACAGACGCGGCACCACCGACAATCGCAATCGCGATCAGGCCAGCGATGAGGGCGTATTCAATTGCCGTCGCCCCGCCATCGTCGGCGAGGAAATCCATCATATATTCGCGTGCGGCTCTCATGGTTCCTCCGTCGCACCTTTTCCCGACAGAACCTCGAATAGCGGGATGTCCGCCGGGGGTGCCGGAAAGTTGAACAGGTTTGCCGGAGGAACCCACGCGATGGCCTGGCCTTCCCGTGGATAGATCTCGCCCGACCATGCCTGACACTTGTAGAGTGGCATGAGAAGATGAAAGTCAGCGTAAGTGTGGCTGGCGAATGTGAGCGGTTCGAGTTCCGATTCCTTAACCGTAATGGAAAGCTCTTCCTGCAGCTCGCGTACAAGCGCAGCCTCTGGCGTCTCGCCCGGCTCTACCTTGCCGCCCGGAAACTCCCACAGGCCAGCCAGCTGCTTGCCCTCCGGCCGCTGGGCCAGCAGGATTTCGCCCTTCTCATTATAAAGCGCGACGGCGACCACCAGAACAAGACGATGGCTCATTTGCAGCTCATGTCCGGTAGGCGCCATTGATGTCGACATAGCCATGCGTCAGGTCGCAGGTCCATACCGTGGCCGACTGCTCTCCTGCAGCGACATCCACGCGGATGGTGAATTCCGGCTGGGCAAAGACGGCGCTGGCCGCCGCGTCATCATAATCAGGTACGCGCGCGCCATCCTTGGCGACCTGTATGTCGTCGAACCAGATGGCGAGACGGTCCGCATCGATCGGCTCCAGCGATTTGCCGACGGCCATGACGATCCGGCCCCAGTTTGCATCGCCCGCCGCCATCGCCGTCTTGATCAGCGGTGAATTGGCGATCTCGCAGGCAATGATCTTGGCCGAGAGAGCGGAAACCGCGCCCTCAACCCGGATGGTCACGAATTTCTGCGCCCCTTCCCCGTCCTTCACGACAAGATGGGCGAGTTCCAGGCAAACCGAATGCAGCGCCATGGCGATCGCATCGAGGCGCGGGTCGTCCTTCGATGTGATCGGCGCCATGCCGGACTTGCCGGTGGCGAAGACCATCAGCGTGTCGGAAGTGGACGTGTCCCCATCCACTGTGATCGCGTTGAATGTCTCGTTGGTGATGTCTTCCAGCAATTCCTGCAGCACATCATGGGCAATCGCCGCATCGGTGAAGACATAGGCCAGCATGGTGGCCATGTTCGGCGCAATCATGCCGGAGCCCTTCACGATGCCCGCGAAATTGACGGGATGCCCGTCAATTTCCAGCGTGGTGCCTGCGCCCTTTGCGAACGTGTCCGTTGTCATGAAGGCGCGGGTGGCGGCTTCCCAGTCCGGCGCGCCAAGCCTGGCAGCCAGGTCCGGCACAAAAGCGCCGACATAGTTCGGATCGGCCAGCGGCTCGCCGATGACGCCTGTTGCGGCCAGGAAGCAATGCTCCTTTGCCACGCCCAGCGTCTCGCTCATGGCTTTCAGCGTCGCTTCGTTCTTCTCCCGGCCTTTCGGGCCGGTGAAGGCATTGGAATTGCCGGAATTGGCAACCAGCGCACGGGCCACGCCGCCGCCGGTCTGCAACGCTTCCCGGCACCAGAGCACATCTGCCGAAGCCGTACGCGAAACCGTATAGACGCCCGCGCAGGTCGTGCCCTCATCGAAGGCGAACAGGAAGACGTCATCCCGCGTCACGCCGCGCCTTGCATAGAAGCCGCGCGAGCCGGTGGCGGCGCGAACGCCTTTCACCTCAGGCAGTTTCGGGAAGGGTGCCGCAAAGGGCGAGGGTGTGAGGTTCAAAGTTCAGTTCCTTCAGGAGCCGGGGATGCCTTGTCTGCCGGCGCATCGCCTGCGCCGGTGTCCGTGTCGGGAAGCCTGTAAGGCGTTGCGCTGGCGTCGTCGAGCCCCGGTTCACCCTGCTGGATCTGCGCTTCTGCCTTGAGACGCCGGACGATCTTGGCGACCTGTTCGAGCGTCAGGAATGTCACGATGTCCGGCCGGATTTCCTCCCGCGTTTTCGGGGCACGCGAGCGGCGGTCCTTCACTTTCAGGATGTGCCAGCCATCGGCCGACTCGAAGGGCGGGGAAACCTCGCCAACGCCCGTATTGGCGATCACCAGCGGAAATGGCGCAGGTTCGTCATTCGGGGAGACATAGCCGAGGTCCCCCTGCTCCATGCGCGTTGCACTGTCGAGGGAATTGGCGCTGACTAGGCTTTCGAAACTTTCGCCCGCCTGGATCCGCTCGAACAGGGCCTGAGCCTCTTCTTTCGTATCCACCAGAATATGGGCGATGCGTACTTCGTCATCGTCCTGCTGCAGGGCGACCTGCTTCTGGTACATCGCCTCGATCTGGTCTTCGGTGACGTCTTCAGCGACGAGGTTTTCGACCAGCAGATTGCCCAGGATACGTTCCTCAGCCATTTCGAGCCGCCGGCGCCCGGCCGGGTCCTTGTCCAGCCCGCGCCGGACCGCTTCTTGCGCCATCAGCTTCTGTTCGACCAGCTGGTTCAGGACGGTGTCGTATTCCGGGTCCCCGGCTTTTACCTTTTTCCCGGCCGGGACAAGACCGCGGGCAACCGCCTCCAGCTCGACATCGCTGACATAGATTTTCTCGCCATTCACGGTGGCCGCCGTTGCGCCCTCGACGCGCACAGGCACCTCCTCCTCAGGTGGCGCACTGCAGGCGGGGACCGACAGAAGCGCCAGACCCGCAACGAGACCGGCGAACAGGATGCGCGGGCGGACCCGCAAAGCCTTCAGATTCAACACAGTTATCACTCCAGCTGTCTGATGGCGCCGCATTGACACCCCAATGCGGCGTTCTTAAGTCTCACCCGCGCGCTGGTCGAGTGGGTTCGGCCGGTGTAATCACGGTGGGAGAACCCGCGTATTCCTGTGCGGTCATACGGTCAGGATCCCTGTTTCTTCGCCCCAGACCTGATTGGTGCAGCCTGATATGTTTTCCGTCGCTCGCAAGATTTTCGGTTCCGCCAACGACCGCAAGCTGAAACCCCTGCGAGCCCGCGTCAACCGCATCAATGCCCTTGAGCCCATGATGGAGGCGCTTTCCGACAGCGCCCTCAAGGGCAAGACCGCGGAATTCCGCAAACGCCTGGCCGACGGGGCCACGCTCGATTCGCTCCTTGAAGAGGCCTTCGCCGTTACCCGTGAGGCCGCAAGGCGCGCCACCGGCATGCGCCACTTCGACGTACAGTTGATGGGCGGCATGATCCTGCATTCCGGCGCCATCGCTGAAATGCGCACCGGTGAGGGCAAGACGCTGGTGGCCACGCTGGCCGCCTATCTCAACGCGCTTGAGGGCAAGGGCGTTCACGTCGTCACGGTGAACGACTATCTCGCCCGCCGCGACGCCGAATGGATGAGCCAGATCTATGGCTTCCTCGGCATGACCACCGGCATCATCGTGCACGGCATCACCGATGAAGAGCGCAAGCAGGCCTACGCAGCCGACATCACGTACGGCACGAACAACGAGTTCGGTTTCGACTATCTGCGCGACAACATGAAATACTCGCTGGATCAGATGGCCCAGCGCGGACACCACTTCGCCATCGTCGACGAGGTGGACTCCATCCTGATCGACGAAGCGCGTACGCCGCTGATCATCTCCGGCCCGACCGACGACCGTTCCGACCTCTATATCAAGATCGACGCGATGATCCCGCGGCTTGAAGAGGGCGACTTCGAACTCGACGAGAAACAACGCTCGGTGATCTATACCGAGCCGGGCATGGAAAAAATCGAGACCTGGCTCGACGAAGAGGGCCTGCTGGAAGGCTCCCTGTGGGAACCGCACAACATCTCGCTCGTCCACCATGCCAACCAGGCCCTGCGTGCGCACAAGCTCTACACCCGCGACAAGGACTATATCGTCAAGGACAGCCAGGTGATGCTCATTGACGAGTTCACCGGCCGGATGATGGAAGGCCGCCGCCTTTCCGAGGGCCTGCACCAGGCCATCGAGGCGAAGGAACGGGTCGACATCAAGCCCGAGAACCAGACGCTGGCCTCGATCACCTTCCAGAACTATTTCCGCCTCTACAACAAGCTGGCCGGCATGACCGGTACGGCCCTGACCGAGGCTGACGAATTCGCCGACATCTACAAGCTGGAAGTCATCGACCTGCCGACCAACAAGCCGATCCAGCGGATCGACGAGGACGATGTCGTCTACCGGACGGCCAAGGCGAAATATGCCGAGATCGTCAAGGAAGTGCGCGAGTGCCACGCCAAGGGCCAGCCGATCCTGCTGGGCACCGCTTCGATCGAAAAATCGGAAATCCTCGACAACCTGCTCACCGCGGCGCGCATCCCGCACAAGGTGCTGAACGCGCGCCATCACGAGCAGGAAGCACATATCGTGGCCGATGCCGGTGTGCCCGGCGCCGTCACCGTCGCCACCAACATGGCCGGCCGCGGCACGGACATCCAGCTCGGCGGCAATTTCGAGATGCGCTTTGAGCAGGAAAAGGAAAAGAAGGAAGCCGAGCTTGGCCGTGAGCTGACCGAGGGCGAGACTTCCCTTCTCACGTCCCAGATCAAGGCCGACATCGAGGTCAAGAAAAAGCGGGCACTGGACGCCGGTGGCCTCTATGTTCTCGGTACGGAACGTCACGAAAGCCGCCGGATCGACAACCAGCTGCGTGGCCGTACGGGCCGTCAGGGCGACCCCGGCAAATCGAAATTCTACATCTCCATCGAAGACGACCTGATGCGCATCTTCGCGGCCGAACGCATGGATGCCGTGATGCGCCGCCTTGGCATCAAGGAAGATGAGGGCATCACCCATCCCTGGATGAACAAGGCGATGGAAACCTCTCAGCGCAAGATCGAGCAGCGCAACTTCGAGATCCGCAAGAACGTCCTCAAATATGACGACGTGATCAACGACCAGCGCAAGGCGATCTTCGAACAACGCATGGAGTTCATGCGCGCAGAAGACGTCTCCGACGTGATCATGGAAATGCGCGAGCATGTGATCGACGCGCTCGTCGCCCGCACCATGCCGGAAAAAGCGTATGCGGAACAATGGGATGTCGCCGGACTGCGCGAAGCCCTGCGCAACGACTTCGCCATCGACCTGCCGGTCGAAGAGTGGGCCGCCGAGGAAGGCGTCGCCAACAAGGAAATCGCTCAGCGCATCCGCGATGCGGTCGATCAGGTCTACGCAGCGATCACATCCGCCGTGGGTGAAGACCAGATGCACCGGATTGAAAAGCAGGTCCTGCTTCAGGTGCTGGACATGCGCTGGCGCGAGCACCTGCAGATGATCGACCAGCTACGCTCGGTCATCCACCTGCGCTCCTACGGCCAGCGCGATCCGCTGAACGAATTCAAGTCCGAAGCCTTCAACCTGTTCCACAGCCTGCTGGAAGAGCTGCGTGCAACGGTGACCCGTTCGCTGATGCACATCCGCGTTCAGCCTCCGCAGGAACAGCAGCAACGCCCGGCCCCGGCCCAGATGCCGCCTCAGCAGGCAGCCCGTCCGGTGCCGCCGCCGCAACAGATCCCGCCCGCGCACGAAACCCATCTCGACCCGGACACGGGCGTCAACGAGATGGACCCGTCGGATACGACCCAACCGCCCGGCCCGGAACTGCATCAGGCCGAAGACGACTGGTCGAACACGCCGCGCAACTCCCCCTGCCCGTGCGGTTCCGGCAAGAAATACAAGCATTGCCACGGCGCCCTCTCGCACCAGCGGGCATAGGACAAGGCGCAGGGAAGCAGTCTTCCCTGCCCTGAACTTTCCGTAATCTCTCCGCCTCGGCGCCGTTTCGTCGCCCTGTGGTTGCCGTGCAGGCCGGTCATTCCAGAAACCTCCATTTGCAAGGAGGTTTCCATGTCCGATATCCCGCCAACAGGCGCGCCAGCCAGTGCGTCTCCCAGTATGCCGGGGGCATCGCCCCCCAATCCGCTTGCTCAATACCTGCCCCAACGCTCTGCCGGACTGAAACTGTTATTGGTCTGCGCGCTCGCCCTGCTGATGGCGATCCCGGCACTGTTCGTATTCGGTGTCGTACAGGACAGGCGCATGGGGGCTGACCGGGCCCTGCGCGAAGTGAGTGAAGCCATCGGCGGGCAACAAAGCCTGCTCGGCCCCGTCCTGGTCCTTCCTTATGCCAAGACAATCGGAACCGGCCGGTCAGAAGCCCAGGTCTACGGCCATGTCGTCGTGTTCGCGGAACAAGGCGAAGCGACGGCCGATGTGGACGTGACCGAACGCAGGCGCGGTATCCATACGATCCCCGTCTTCGATGCGACCGTAGACTTCCGCGCGACCTTCGACCCCACCGCCCTCCTGAAGAACTTGCCGGAAGGCGCCGAACCCGTCTGGGACGATGCCCGCCTCTATCTTGGTGTCTCCGACATGCGGGGGATTCGTGACACCTACATCGTCACGGTCAACGGACGCGATATCGCCATGGAACCAGCCAACCGCAGCGCCCTGGTGAATGATGGCTATTCCCCCGTCCCGCAGGCAGGCTCACGCCTTGCCGGCGGCCGGATCAACGGGCTGGCAACAGCAAGCGCTCCCCTCAACATCAATGCCCGCCTGCACATCACAGGCGCAGACCGTTTCGCCATCGGCCCATTCGCCAAGGATACGTCTGTCACCCTGACCAGCAATTGGGAGGATCCGAGCTTCCAGGGCGGGAAACTGCCGGACACGCACAATGCCGGAGAGAAAGGCGTCGACGGCTTCACCGCCAATTGGCGTGTACCCTATCTTGCCCGTGGCATTCCGGGGGCCGGCACCAATATCGACCTTGGTGAAATCGTCGCCTATGGCCGCCGAGACATGGGTGTACGCTTCCTCAAGGAGGTCAGCCCCTATCAGAGCGTGGAACGCGCCCTGAAATATGCTGCCATGTTCATCGGCTTTGTCTTCCTCGCCTGGTTCCTGTTCGAGGTGACAAGCGGCGCGCGTGCCCACCCGGCGCAATATGTGCTGGTAGGGCTGGCCCAATCGATCTTCTACATCCTGCTATTGGCCTTTGCCGAGCGGATCGGATTCGATGCGGCCTTTGCCATTGCGGCGCTGATGACGGCGGGCCTGATCTCGGCCTATGCGACGAGCGTCTTCCGGTCCCGTGCCTATGGCCTGAAAGCACTCGGCATTCTCAGCGGCATTTATGCGCTGATCTATGTCCTGATGCGGGCTGAAAGCCAGGCGCTGCTTGCTGGCGCACTGGCCAGTTTTGCCGCCATCGCCCTGACCATGTACATGACCCGCAATGTCGACTGGTACGGATCCCGTGGACAGAAATCACCTGCCTGATGCCGTACAAGACAGGAAGGGCGCCACACGATCGGGGCGCCCTTCCCTTTGTCTGTGCACGTCGCAAGCAGAAAGCCTGCAGCCCGCTCTACTTCGCCATAACGTTCATCACGGCCGTCGTCATCGCGGTAACGCCCGTGTCGATCGTCGGCGCCGGCACCGGTGCGAAGAATGGCGAGTGGTTACCCGGCGTTCTCATGAAGTCGATCGTCTTGCCGTTCTCGTCAAACAGGGCCGGGTCATAGACGCCGACGCGAAAATAGACCGAATTGCTGAACGACTTCAGGAATTCGCCATAGTCTTCGCTGCCCGTTGTCGGCGCCGCGAATGTGACCTTGCCATCCGGGAATACACGGCTCATCGCTGCCAGCGTATCTTCCGACAGATTGGGATCGTTGTAGACTGCCGTACCGCCGCTGCGGATACTGATGTCTGCCTCCGGCGCACCCGTCATGGCGACAATCGCATCGGCCGTGCGGCGCACGCCTGCCAGCAGCTTTTCACCCACTTCCGGCTTGTACCAGCGGACCGTTCCGCGCACGCGCACGGAGTCCGGAATGATGTTTCCTGCCGAACCGCCCTGAATGGCCCCAACGCTGATCACACCGAATTCCTGCTCCGGCTTCTCCCGGCTGACCACGCTTTGCAGGTCCACCACGAATTTGGAGGCCATCATCACCGGGTCGATCGTGGTGCTGGGGCGAGAGCCATGGCCGCCGACGCCGTTGAAGACAATGTCGAAACCGCCCGCGAAGGAGTTCATCTGCCCCTTCACGATCTGAACCGAGTCATAAGCGGCAGGCGTCACATGCAGGGCGAAGCCGTAGTCCGGCACGCCGAACCGGTCGAAAATACCGTCCGCCATCATCTTGCTGGCACCGCCGCCGCCTTCCTCGGCAGGCTGGGCCACGAACATCAGCGTGCCCTTCCAGTCCTTCTTCATCTCGACAAGCGTCTGTGCCGTGGCGAGGAAGATGGCCATGTGGGCATCGTGGCCACAGGCATGCATCACATACTTGGGTTCGCCATTCCATTCGGTCTGCACCGTGCTGGCATAATCAAGCCCGGTCTTTTCCTGGACTGGCAGGCCGTCCATGTCCGCGCGCACCATGACAAGCGGACCTTTGCCATTCTTCAGGATACCAACCACACCGGTCTGGCCGATGCCTTCGGTCACTTCGAAGCCAAGCTCTTTCAAGCGTTCCGCGATGATCCCGGCGGAGCGGGTTTCATGCAGGCCGAGTTCCGGGTTGGCATGGAAGTCCTTGTAGACATCGACCCATTCATCGAGGTTCTCGTCCACCATTTCAGACAGGTTGGATTTGAAGCGGCTGTTGATGTCCGACGGTTTCGCGTTCGCGGGCGCCGTGAACGCGGCCAGCGCGATCAGGCCTCCGAGGCCTGTGCAGGCCAAACGTGATTTCAGGGACAGGGACATGTCAGCAACTCCAATGCAGGTGACAGAATGGGAGGCCCACTGGTTCAGCAGAAGCTACAGCATGTCCAAGGGATTTGGAAAAAATCAGGCTCGCGGCATTTCGGTGCCGCTTTTTTCAGCGACCCCGCCCATGAGCGCTCCCCAAAGGCTGAGCCGCACCGAGGCACGCCGCTTGACTTCATGCCCAAGTCGGGAGAACGCCAAGGCATGACGGCATTCCCCCTCCCCCCCGTGCGCGGCAAGCTGATCGAGAATGCCGCGCTAGCCCCCTACACCTGGTTCCGCGTGGGCGGGGCGGCGGACGCGCTGTTCCTGCCCGCTGATGAAGAAGACCTCGAAGCTTTCCTCAAGGCACTGGACCCGGCGGTGCCGGTCACCGTGCTGGGCGTCGGCTCGAACGTCATCGTCCGCGACGGCGGCATAAGAGGCGTCGTGATCCGCCTGATGGGCCGCTACTGGGGCGAGGTCGAGGCGCTGGACGGGATCAGCCTGTCGGCGAGAGCCGGCGCGCTGGATCTTGCCGTGGCCAGGACCGCTGCGGAAAACGGCATTCGCGGGCTGGAATTCCTGTCCGGGATTCCCGGCTCGGTCGGCGGCGCCACGCGAACGAATGCCGGATGCTATGGAAGGGAGCTGCGTGATGTGCTGGTGGCACTGCACGGCTTTCGCCGCGACGGCACACGGGCGGCCTATCGCGGCCCCGCCCGGCCGGGCGCACAGCCTGAGGCACATTTCTCCTACCGCCATACAGACCTGCCGGACGACCTGATCGTCACCCGTCTTATCCTTGAAGGCACGGACACGGACGAACCGGAAAAGATCCTCGCCGATATCACTGAGCTGCAGGCCCGCCGGGCAGAAACCCAGCCGATCAAGGAAAAAACCTCTGGCTCTACCTTCGCCAATCCCGATCCGCCTGGCACACCGGACCAGCGCTCTGCATGGAAACTCATCGACGCTGCCGGATGCCGTGGACTGAAAGTGGGCGGTGCGCAGGTTTCACCCAAGCACTGCAACTTCCTGATCAATACCGGCGATGCCACCGCGGCAGACCTTGAAGCGCTGGGCGAACTCGTCCGCCGCCGCGTTCTGGAAACGCAAGGCGTGGAGCTGCGCTGGGAAGTCCGCCGTATCGGACAGTTGCAGGCCGAAACCGCAGAATAATTCTGAGATACTCCATCCGCGACTTGCCTCCCCATCGCCTCGCTTAAGCCCCTATTCACCGGCACGAAGCAGAAAAGACGGCAGGAAACAGGCGATCCTGCACGGGCAATGTCCGGACAGGGCCTGACAGGAAGGACTTTCAGAATGAAACGTGTCGCAGTGATCTATGGCGGCTGGTCTTCCGAACGGGAAGTTTCGGTCTCTTCGGGAACGCAGATGCTGAAGGCAGCCCAGACGGCCGGATATGAGGCTGTCGGCATCGATGCGGGGCGTGACCTCGCCGCCCAGCTGGCCGAGGCGAAACCCGACGTCGTGCTGAACGGCCTGCATGGCCCCTGGGGTGAGGATGGCTGTGTACAGGGCCTGCTGGAGATCATGGGCCTGCCCTATTCCCATTCCGGCGTGCTCGCCTCGGCGCTCGCCATGGACAAGCTGAAATCCAAGGCCGTCTACCGCTCTGCCGGCCTGCCCGTGGCCGAAGACAAGCAGGTCACCCGCGAGGAAGCCGCCGCCGCGCACCCTCTAAAGCCGCCCTATGTGGTCAAACCCGTCAATGAAGGCTCCAGTTTCGGCGTTCTGATCGTGCGCGAAGGGACCAATGGCCCGCCGCAGGAATTGCTGGGCGAGAGCTGGCACTATGGCGATTACCTGATGGCCGAAGAGTTCATTCCCGGCCGGGAACTCACTGTCGCCGTGCTGGGGGACCGCGCCCTCGCCGTGACAGAGATCACGACCTTAAGGGACTATTACGATTTCGATGCAAAATATTCAGCTGGTGGATCGCGCCATGTGATCCCGGCAGAGCTACCTGAGCATATTACCGCCATGGCGATGGACTTCGCCTTGCGGGCGCATCAGGCCCTCGGCTGCCGGGGCGCGACGCGGTCCGACTTTCGCTATGACGACAAGAGAGACCGGCTCGTGATCCTTGAGACCAATACCCAGCCCGGCATGACGCCAACCTCGCTTGTCCCTGAACAGGCCGCCTTCGTTGGCATGTCCTTCGAAGATCTGGTCGCATGGATGATTGAGGACGCTTCATGCCGAAGATAAGCCGCAACCAGCCCACCCGGAAATCCAGGCGCGAGCCGATGACCTTCGTCGACGAGGTCACCGGTGAGGAAGTGCGCGTCTCCTCCGTCCTGTTCGGCCTTGTCATGCTGATCGCGATCGTGGTGGCCCTGGCTGCCTGGATGGGCGGGTCCATGTCGCAGATCGAAAGCCGGTTCGCTGGTTTCATGGATAATACGGCCCGCGTGGCTGGCGTTTCGGTAAACGAAGTCTCCGTCCTCGGCCTGGAACAGGATCCACGCCTGCAGCAGGAAATCCGCGCGGCGGCCATGATCGAGCCCGGCGAGAACATGTTCCGCGCCGACCCCTACATCATCCGCCGCCGTGTTGAAGGTACCCACAAGGTGCTGAACGTGCGTGTGCACCGCCTCTGGCCGGACCAAGTCGTGATCATCGCCGATGCCGCAGAACCGGTCGCCATCTGGCATGACGGCACTGAATGGACTGTCGTGGACGGTCTTGGCCGCGTCATCCCCGGCGAGCGCGCCAGCGACCATCCGGATCTTGTCCGGGTGGCGGGACGCGGCGCACCGGAAGCAGCCCCTTCCCTCGTCCAGGCGCTGGCAGATGCCCCGGTAGTTACCGGTGATCTCGCCATTGCCACACGCATCAACGACCGCCGCTGGGACATGCGCCTCATCTCCGGCGCGACCGTGCGCCTGCCGGAAGACATCCAGCTGGTCAGCGCCCTCGACCGCCTGACCGAGTTACAGGTGCGCACTGCCCTGATGCAGCGCCCCCTGAAACTTATCGACCTGCGCAATGCCGGCCGCGTCTATCTCGGCCCGGTGAACGCACCGGATTTCAAGGCCCGTGAGAAGGCGGCGCGTTCCTGATGGCCAATGTCCAGTCCCGCCGTGCCCCCCGCATGGGGCGTTCGAACACCGGCACGGTGGCTGCGCTGGACATCGGCTGCTCGAAAATCACCTGCCTGATCGGCCGCAATGACGGTGCAGGCCCCCGCAGTTTCCGCATCCTGGGCGCAGGCCGCCAGCAGTCGCGCGGGTTCACCGGCGGCACGATCACCGACATGGAAGGCCTGGAACGCGCCATCCGTCTCGCCGTGGAAGACGCTGAACGCGAAGCCGGAGAGCAGATCTCCAATGTGATGCTGGGCATCACCGGGCAGAAACTCGCCTCCACGCTGGTCACCGCCCGCATCGAGATCGGCGGCCGCGAAATCACCCAGAAGGATGTCCGCCGCATTCAGGCCCAGGCACTGGCCAAGGTGCCCGCGCGCGGCGAGGAAACCCTTGCTGCATGGCCGGTCGCCTACCGTGTGGACGACCAGGAAGGCGTGCGCGAGCCGCAGGGCATGTATGCCAGTGAGCTCAGCCTGCTGCTTTCCATCGTTACCGCGCCGAAATCGGTCGTGAAGAACCTCGTTGAATGCGTCGGCCGGGCGCATATCGGAGTGACGGCCCTGATCCCCTCCTCCATTGCGAGCGGCGCAGGCACTCTGATCGACGACGAGATCGAGAACGGCGCCATATGTATCGACATGGGCGCCGGCGTGACGGCTGTGTCGGTGTACCTCAATGGCTCCCCTGCCTGGCTGGGCCTCGTCCCGGCGGGCGGCTCGCATGTGACCTCCGATCTTGCCCAGGGCCTCGGCACGACCTTCGCCGCCGCAGAGCGTCTGAAGAGCGTTTACGGCACAGCCAATCTGGAAGGCCCCGGCCTTGCCGAGCGGATCGAGGTCCCTCGCCTCGGCGATGATGGCCGCCTGCAGGCAACGCGCATGGAACGCGGCCAGCTGGCCGGGATCATTGCGCCGCGCGTCGAAGAGACGTTCGAACTGGTGCGCAAGACGCTCGATTCCAGTGGTGTACGCAAAGTACTCCCTCAGCGCGTGGTGCTGACAGGCGGCGCTTCGCAACTGCCGGGCGTGCGCGACGTCGCCAGCCGCATCCTGCAGGCGCCAGTACGGCTTGGACGTCCGACCATTGCCGAATTTCTCGGCGAAACACTGGCAACGCCTGCTTTCTCCACAGCCTCTGGTCTGCTACTGTACTCCGAGTTGGGGTTTGCGGATGCAGTAAGGGCAGCTGCTTCGCGCATGGATGGACCAGAGTCGAGAAGCGGCGTGGTGAACAAAGTGTTCCATTGGCTCGAAGAAAATTTCTGAGCCGATTTCACTCCACTTAACTGCTTCTTAGCCGCATCACGTCATCTTGCCATACGGCAGGGGTCCGCGAGCGAGTAGAGTGAAGTGAGGGATGCAATGAACTATGAACTGAAGCCCAGGATCCTGGTCTTTGGCGTCGGCGGTGCCGGTGGCAACGCAGTCGACAACATGATCGAAGCGAACCTGCAGGGCGTCGAGTTCATTGCCGCCAATACGGACGCGCAGGCCCTTTCGCGCTCCAAGGCCGAAACCTGCATCCAGCTCGGCCCGGTCACGACCTCCGGCCTCGGCGCTGGCGCACGCCCGGAAATCGGCGAAAAAGCAGCTGAGGAATCGATCGACGAGATCAAGCAGTATCTCGAAGGTTCGCACATGGTGTTCATCGCTGCCGGCATGGGCGGCGGCACCGGCACCGGCGCAGCGCCCGTCATCGCCCGCGCTGCCCGCGAGATGGACATCCTCACTGTGGCCGTCGTCACCAAGCCGTTCGGCTTCGAGGGCAACCGCCGCATGCATGTTGCCGAGAACGGGCTGGATCTGATCCGCAGCCATGTCGACACGATGATCGTGGTGCCGAACCAGAACCTGTTCCGCATTGCCAATGACCGCACGACCTTCGCCGAAGCCTTCCGCATGGCAGACGACGTGCTCTATTCCGGCGTGCGCGGCATTACCGACCTGATGGTCATGCCAGGCCTGATCAACCTCGACTTTGCCGACGTCAGCTCCATCATGCGCGGCATGGGCACAGCCATGATGGGCATGGGCGAAGCAACCGGCGAGAACCGCGCCCTGGAAGCCGCCCGCCAGGCCATCGACAACCCGCTGCTGGACGATATCTCGATGAAGGGCGCCAAGGGCGTGCTCATCAACATCACCGGCGGCTATGACATGACCCTGTTCGAACTGGACGAGGCCGCCAACGAGATCCGCCGTGAGGTGGACCCGGATGCCAACATCATCCTCGGCTCTGCCTTCGATACCGAACTGGAAGGCCGTCTGCGCGTCTCCGTGATCGCAGCGGGCGTCGAGGCAGCCTATGGGGTCCAGCCCGCGCAGCCTGCCGCTACCCCGGCCACGGTGCGCCAGCCGATCGCGGCCCCGGTGGACGATCCGGAACCCGAACTGGAAGCGGAAACCGCTGAAGTCCCTGTTGAAGCCCAGGAGGAAGTTGCCGCGGAGGCCGCAGCCGAAGCCCCGCTTCACGACGAGGACCGCCCGACCATCATCACTCACCGCTCGACCACGGCGGAGGCAGAAACCGAAACGGCCTCCCTGGAAGAGGGCCATTACGAAGGCGCAGAAGGAGACGAAGAAGTGTCCGCAGATTCCGTATTCTCCGCCCGCCGCGACACGCCTGTCGCCGACAAGCCGAAAGCCGAGCAAGGCGGCTCCGGCTTCGCCAACCTGTTCGGCTGGCGCCGCAGCAATCCGCAGGGCGAAAACGACGACATGGCAGAGCCCGCACCGATCGTCTCATCGCCGGACGATCACCCCGAACCCGCTCCGTTCGATGATGCGGACCTGGAAATCCCGGCTTTCCTTCGCCGCTCGGCCAATCACTGAGACAGGCCCTGGCCTGATCTTTCCGGGGCAGGAAATCACAGTCTGGAACAGACTGGACTGTTACAATAAAAACCCATGCTAAACAGGGCCGTATCGCATGATAAGGCCCTGTTTGTAACACGGCGAAACAAGCCGTGTTTTGCCCCCTGGCGCCCCTGCCCCCACAAAGATGGGAGTTAAGTTACGGGTAGTTGTGAGTAGAATTGGCATGGAAATGCAGCAGACCATCGAGCGGCCCGCCATGTGCGCCGGTGTTGGCGTCCACAGCGGCGAGAAAGCCCGGCTCGTCCTGAAACCAGCACCTGTTGGCACAGGCGTCGTTTTCCGCCGTACCGATCTTGGCCTGCCCAAAGCGGACATCCGCGCCCATGCCGCCAATGTCTCCGACACACAGCTCGGCACCACTATCACCAACGAGGCAGGCATTTCTGTTGCCGTGGTGGAACACCTCAT
Source organism: Hyphomonas sp. (assembly GCA_041398445.1). GTDB lineage: Bacteria > Pseudomonadota > Alphaproteobacteria > Caulobacterales > Hyphomonadaceae > Hyphomonas. The sequence goes on from JAWKUR010000005.1 coordinate 45,094, forward strand.
GGCTGCCGTCTGCGGCCTCGGCATCGATAACCTCCTGATCGAAATCGACGGGCCGGAAGTGCCGATCATGGATGGCTCCTCGGCCGTCTATTGCGAACTGCTTCTGCAGGCAGGCCTGAAGACGCAGGGCGCTCCGCGCCGCCGCATCCGCATTCTCGACAAGATCGAAGTCGTCGATGGGCCGAAACGGGCAACACTGTCACCTTCGGCCGACAAGCATCTCACGCTGCGCGCCCGGATCGAATACAACAACAACGTCATCGGCATCCAGCAGATGGCCCTGCGCCTGGCGCCCGGCATGTTCGCCCGGGACCTAGCCTTTGCCCGCACCTATGGCTTTGCCCGCGATGTCGAAATGCTGCGCTCCATGGGCCTTGCCCGCGGCGGCTCGCTCGACAATGCCGTCGTGATCGATGACGACGAAGCGATCATGAACCCGGAAGGCCTGCGCGTCGAAGACGAATTCGTGCGTCACAAGATGCTGGACGCCGTGGGTGACCTGATGCTGGCCGGTGCCCCGATTGCCGGCGCCTATGAGGCCGTTCAGCCGGGCCATGCGCTCAACAACAAGCTTGTCCGCAAGCTGCTGGAAACACCGGAGGCCTGGTGCTGGGAAAGCGATGCCGATACGGACCTGGTGACCGAGGCATTGCGGGCCGGCGTCGCGCTGTAGCCTGCGGGAGCCCGCCCCTGCTTTCTTAAAAGTCTGCAAGACTCGCCTCACAGGCGGCCAATTAAGGTTTCCAGCCTGTGAAAGTTCCTTGGAATACAGGCCGGGTTCGCGCTAATCAAAGAGCGACAAGAATTGCAGAAAGCGCGCCAGAGCCCATGAAGCCTGCCAAGCCCCTCGCCCTCGCCCTGATTGCCGTGGCTGTCAGCCTCACCGCATGCCAGAGCCGGGAGAAGCGCCAGCGTGAACTCGCCTATGTCGAGCGCCCGGTTGAACAGCTCTACAATCAGGCCGGCACGGAGATGGACCAGCACGATTACGACAACGCGATCCTGCTGTTCAACGAAGTCGAACGCCAGCACCCCTATTCCGAATGGGCCCGCAAGGCGATGGTGATGACGGCTTATGCCCACTACCAACGCCACGACTATGATGAGGCCATATCCGCCTCGCAGCGTTATATCTCGTTGCACCCGGGCGGTACGGAAGCAGCCTATGCCTATTACCTCATCGCTATCAGCCAGTTCGAGCAGATCGTCGATGTCGGCCGCGACCAGGGCATGACCGAACAGGCCAGAGCCTCGCTGCAGGACGTGCTGCGCCGTTACCCGAACAGTGAATATGCACGCGATGTGCAGCTGAAGCTGGACATGGTGAACGACCAGCTCGCCGGCAAGGAGATGGAGGTTGGCCGCTGGTACCTGCGCTCCAACCAGACGCTGGCCGCCATCAACCGTTTCCGCACCGTTGTGAAAGACTACGACCGGACCTCGCACTCCGAGGAAGCGCTCTACCGTCTCGTGGAGGCGTATCTCTCGCTTGGCATGCGTCCGCAGGCGACCGAAGCCGCCGCAACGCTCGGCTACAACTATCCGAGCTCGGACTGGTACAAGATGGCCTACAACCTCATGATGTCTGAGGGCGTCATGCTGGAAACATCGGCGCCGAAACGCACCCTGCTGCAGAAAATCATTCCCGGCGGCAAATAACCCGCATGCAGGCGCGCCTCACGCGCCTGCGATCAGGTCGAACCACTCATCCTCGGTCATTGTCTGGATGCCGAGTTCTGCGGCTTTCTTGAGCTTTGATCCGGCCCCCGGCCCGGCCACGACAAGATCCGTCTTGGCGGAAACCGAACCTGAAACCTTTGCCCCCAACGCCCCGGCCCGCGCCTTGGCCTCGTCCCGGGTCATGCGCTCCAGCGTGCCGGTGAACACGATTGTCTTGCCTGCAACCGGGCTGTCAGACGACGCTTTCGCCTCATCCTCAATTGTCAGTTCCGAGAGCAAGGCAGCAAGCATGTCGCGATTATGCGCCTCACGCTCGAAATCGCACAGCGCATTCACCGCAGTCGCGCCAATGCCATCAATGCCTGACAGCGCCTCCCAGGCCTCGCTCCCCTCTCCCTCTTCCGCAGCAGAGACGACATTCGCCCAGAACACATCCCATTTCAGGAAGGTACGCGCGAAGAGTTGAGACGTCGTCTGACCGACATGGCGGATGCCGAGCCCGTTCAGGAAGCGCGCAAATGGCACGCGGCGACGGGCATCGATCGCATCGAAGAGTTTCTTCGCGGAGACCTTGCCGAAGCCCTCCCATTCCTCCAGCGGCGGCAGGCCGGCGGCCTCGATCGCAGCGGCAAGCCGGAAGATATCCTGCGGGCCTTTCAGCACGCCCTTGTCATGGAAAAGCTGGATCTGCTTTGCGCCGAGACCATCAATGTCCAGTGCCTTGCGGGAGACAAAATGCTTCAGCCGTTCGACCGCCTGCGCAGGGCAGACGAGGCCGCCCGTGCAGCGCCGGCGCACATCTTCCTCACCTTTCGCGTCGACCTCCCGCACCGCATCGGAGCCGCAGACCGGGCATTTGTGCGGCATCTGCCAGGGCTTCCCGCCGCCATCCTTCACGACACGGAGGACCTGCGGGATGACATCCCCTGCCCGCTGAATCTCCACCGTGTCGCCCGGCTTGACGCCAAGGCGGGCAATTTCGTCTTCATTGTGCAAGGTCGCATTGGAGACGACCACACCGCCGACGGTCACCGGCTGCAGCCGCGCGACGGGTGTCAGCGACCCTGTCCGGCCGACCTGGATGTCAATTTCCAGCAATTCAGTTGTGGCCTTCTCGGCTGGGAATTTGTGCGCGATGGCCCAGCGTGGCGCACGCGAGACAAAACCGAGACGTTGCTGCCAGTCCAGCCGGTCCACCTTGTAGACCACACCATCAATATCATAAGGCAGGTCCGCGCGCTGCGTTTCGATATTGCGGTAAGCCGCCAACAATTCCTCAACTGTCCCGGTGCGGATCATCAGCGGATTGGTGACAAACCCCCATTCGGCGAAGAGTTGTACGGCTTCGTGCTGTGTCGCAGCAAAGGGCGCGCTCTCGGCAGCCCATGCATAGGCAAAGAAGCGCAAGGGACGGGATTTGGTGATTTCGACATCCAGCTGGCGCAGGCTGCCCGCGGCGGCATTGCGCGGATTGGCAAACATCTTCCGGCCGGCAGCATCTTCCCGCTCGTTCAGCGCCGCGAAATCCTGTTTGGTCATATAGACCTCGCCGCGGATCTCGATGAAGTCCGGCCAGCCCTTGCCGGAAAGCTTTTGCGGAATGTCCTCAAGCGTGCGCGCATTGGCGGTGACGTCTTCGCCCACTACGCCATTGCCGCGCGTGGCGGCGCGTTTCAGCTTTCCCTTCTCATAGGTGAGGCTGAGGGACAGCCCGTCAATCTTCGGCTCCGCCGTGATCGCCACATCTTCTTCAGTGCCGAGGCCGAGAAAGCGTCGGATCCGGTCTGCAAAATCACTGACGTCCTCGTCGGAAAACGCATTGTCGAGCGAAAGCATCGGCGCGGCATGGGCAGCTTTGGCAAAGCCCTCATGCGCGGTTGCCCCGACCCTGTCGGACGGGCTGTCTTCCCGTTTCAGATCCGGAAAGCGTGCCTCGATCGCCGCATTGCGCAGGCGGGCGGCGTCGTATTCCGCATCCGTCATCAGCGGCGCGTCTTCCTGATAATAGGCCGCGTCAGCCTCAGCAATCAGGATGGCCAGGCGCTCAAGTTCGGCCGCGGCCTCCTCGGGTGTCAGATCCTCGACCGGGGTCGCCTCGCTCATACATCCTCCAACAACCTCCCGGCGGCTGCCCGTGCCTCTTCGGTAATCTCGGCGCCGGACAGCATGCGGGCGATTTCTTCCTGCCTGTCCGACTCATCTAGCCCGCGCAGGCGCGTGCCACCAGACTTGCCCCTGCCCTTTTCCACAAGCCACTGCGACCGGGCCGCAGCCGCGACCTGCGGGCTGTGCGTGATGGCAAAAACCTGCCGGGTCGTGCCCAGCCGGATCAGCCTTTCCCCGATAGCTGCGGCCACGGCGCCGCCAACGCCCTGATCAGCCTCGTCGAAAATCAGCGTGCCGGCACTTCCCGCTTCCGCAAGGGCGCATTTCAGGGCCAGCGAGACGCGGGCAAGCTCCCCGCCCGAGGCAATCTTGCGCAAAGGGCCAAAACCTGCGCCGGGATTGGTCTCGGCATCGAACTCCACCCGGTCGGCACCATGGGCCCCGCCCTCATCACCCAGCGGCGTGACGGACACGCGGATCACGGCACGGCCGAGCTTCAGAGGCGCAAGCTCCTTGATGATCGCTCTTTCCAGCTGCGAGGCGGCCGCCTTGCGGGCCGTCGTCAACTTGTCCGCCGCTGCATGCCAGGCCGCATTGGCCGCGCTCTCGGCTTTCCGGGCACGGATCAGGGCATCTTCCCCCGCTTCGACAAGGTTCAGCCGCTGCTGCAGCGTTTCCAGCACATCAGGCAACAGGTCCGGATCGACCATGTGCTTGCGTGCCACGGCACGCAACGCAAACAGCCGCGCCTCGGCGGCCTCCAGCGCACTGGTGTCATGCTCCACCAGACTTTCCAGCGCCGCGATGGCAGCTTCAGCTTCGCCTGTCTCGATCAGGGCGCGCTCCAGCGCTTCGGCCGCAGACCGGGCGGCATGCGCCAGCGGATGATCTGCCCCGTCAAACCCCGGCAGGCGGCAGATGCGCTCAGCGGCGCGGGAGGCTTTCGAAAGCGCCGTCTCGATCTCGGCATCGGCGAAGGCCTCTTCCGCCTCGGCAATCGCCTCAGTCACCCGTTCGGACTGCATCAGCCGCGTGCGGGTCTCGGTCAGGCTGCCAGCCTCCCCGGCCTGCGGGGCAAGCGCCGCCAATTCCTCAACTGCTCCGGTGAGCCAGTCCCGCATGCGCAGGGCTTCCTCGGTTTCCGCTTCAAGCCGCTCACGTGTTTCACGGGCGGCAAGACGCGCCGCATGCGCCACGGCACAGGCTTCCAGCAGGGTCTCATTCCCTGCGAACAAGTCCAGCAGCTTCCGGTGAGACGACGGCCGCATCAGCGCAGACGCTGCGTGCTGTCCGTGAATTTCCACCAGCGTCTCGCCCGCCTCTGCCAGCAGGGCCGCACTGACGGGCTGGTCATTGATGAAGGCCCGCGCCGGACCGCTCGCCCGCACGACGCGCTTCAGTGTGAGTGTCTCGTCCGGGCTGGCCTCGAAGCCATGCTCTGACAACACGGCCCAGACCGGATGGCCCGGCACGGCGGCAAACTCTGCTGCAATGCTCGCCTGGTCAGCCCCGGCCCGGATCATGGCCCGGTCTGCCGGCGCACCGAGTGTCAATGACAAGGCATCCAGAATGATGGATTTGCCCGCCCCGGTTTCCCCGGTCAGCGCGGTAAAACCTGATCCCGGCTCGATATCGAGACGGTCGATCAGCACGAAATCACGAATGGACAAAGCAAGGATCATGGGCGCACTCCCAACTCTACGGAGGCGCTTTTACCACGAGAACAAAAACAGAACAAACAGAATCTGCACCGACAGATCCACCACCAGTCCTCTGTTTTGGCGCGCTTTCAGTATAGCCTGACAAAAATGGCGGAATTCAGGGAGGCCGCAAGCATGATCGATTACACAGGCAGGGTGGCGCTGGTCACCGGCGGGGCTTCCGGCATCGGCAAGGCGCTGGCCACAGCGCTCAGTACGCGCGGGGCGGATGTCATCGTAGCGGACATACAGGAAGACCTCGCCCGCGACGTCGCCGCGAACCTGCCCCGCCCCGGCCTCGCCATCAGCTGTGACCTGTCTGATCCGGACGCGCCTGCCGCCCTGGTGAAGGAGGCCTGCGACAGGAAGGGGCATGTGGATCTCATCTGCGCCAATGCAGGCATCGACCGCCACAAGCGCATGATGAAGGAGGATTTCGGATCGGACACAATGCGCATGTTCGAAGTGAACATGTTTGCTCCCTTCCGCATTGCGACAGCTTATTCCGCCGCGCTGGCTGAATCGGACAAGCGGGGCCGGCTGATGATTACGGGCTCCGAGAATTCCCTCAGCCTGCCACATGCCGTCAAACGCAGCCATATTGGCGCATACGGAGCCACGAAGCATGGCGTACTGATCATGGCCGAATGGCTGCGCGAGGACCTGGGCGGCGAGCGAATGGATGTGCATGTGCTGATGCCCGGCGGTGTCTACACGCCACTGATCGCCAGCGGCATTCCGGATCCCGCTATGATCCCACCTGAATTCAATGTCATCATGCCGGAGCATTGCGCGGAGATTGCCCTGAAAGGCCTGGACCTCGGCCTTTTCTACATCCCGACCCATGCCCATATCGGGGAGGACATCCGCCCGCGTTACGAGGGCGTACGCGATGCCATCAGGCAATTAGGCCTGAAGTAATTAGGACTGACCTAACCCATGACGACCACCCTCATCACCGGCGCAAATCGGGGCATCGGCTTTCACCTCGCCAAGGCAGCGCTGGACAAGGGCTGGCGCGTCTTCGGGAGTATGCGCACACAGGCTCAGGCGGAGGAAACCGCCGCGAAGCTGGGCACCGGGTTCACGCCGCTCGTCTTCGACGTGACCGACCGGGCCGCCGTCTCAGCCGCAGCATCCTCGCTGGATGAGCCTGTCGACATCCTGATCAATAATGCCGGCATCATCGGCCCACCCGGCGACCAGCAAACGACGCTGCAGACGGATTTCGATGGCTTCGCCCGGACGCTGGAGATCAACACATTGGCCCCACTCGCCATTGCTCAGGCATTCCTGCCGAATATCCGGAAATCAGAACATGGGCGTATCCTGACCATTTCCAGCCAGATGTCGTGGATGGGCTATGCCGCGTCAGACCGGATCGCCTACCGCGCCTCGAAGGCTGCTGTGAACAAGGTGATGCAAGGCCTCGCGACAGATCTCGCCCCGGAGGGTATCAGCGTCTGCCTGATTGACCCCGGCTGGGTCCAGACTGACATGGGCGGCCCCGGTGCGAACCTAACGCCAACCGAAGTCGCCAAGGGGGTCATCGCCGTCGCAGACGGGCTGACCCTCACCCGAACGGGCCAGTTTATTGAGTGGACTGGTAGGGAAAGGCCATTCTGACACCCTCCCCCGCCGGGCAGGAGAGGGATTGTCAGATCAGATCCGCTTCGTGGCGTCTTTCAGCCAGGCCTTCACATCATCCGGCAATTTGCGGTTCAGCAGTTTCCAGACGCGCTTGTGATAGTCGTTGACGTAAGCGCGCTCTTCCCTGGTGAGCAGCTTCACGTCGATCAGGTCACGCGCGAGCGGTGCGAAGGTCAGACATTCGAAGCCCAGCATGTCGATCTCACCGCCCTCGATGGGCGCCGGCGGGGTGACATATTGCAGGTTCTCGATGCGGATACCGTACTGGCCCTCGCGGTAGTATCCCGGCTCGTTCGAGACGATCATGCCCGGCATCAGCGGCACGGCGTTCCACGGCTTTGCAATGCGGTGCGGGCCTTCATGCACGCCGAGATACACGCCGACGCCATGGCCCGTGCCATGCTGGTAGTCGAGCCCGGCCTGCCACAGCGCATGGCGTGCCAGCACATCAAGGTGCGTGCCGGTCGTGCCCGCCGGGAACCGCACAGTTGCCAGCGCGATATGCCCCTTCAGCACCAGCGTATAGTGCCGGATCATGTCCGCCGTCGGCTCCCCGATCGGTACCGTACGGGTCACATCGGTCGTGCCATCCGGATACTGACCACCTGAATCGATAAGGTAGAGAGAGCCGCGCTCCAGCGTGCGGTCGGAGGCTTCCGACACGCGATAGTGCGGCAGCGCGCCATGCTCGACAGCACCGGAGATGGACGGGAAAGACAGGTCTTTCAGGGAGTCGTATTCATCGCGGAAGTTTTCGAGGCAGATGGCCGCTTCGATCTCCGTCACCTTGCCGCTCTGCGCTTCGGTATCCAGCCAGTGCAGGAAACGCGTCAGCGCCACGCCGTCGCGGATGTGCGCGGCGGTTGTGCCCTTGATCTCCGCTTCGTTCTTGCAGGCACGCGGCAGGGCCACAGGATCGCGCTGGCGTACAATCTTGCCGCCGGCGGCCTCCACCGTGTCGAAGAACCAGGCCGATGCAAGATCCGGATCGAGGCTGACCGACTTGCCGGCCAGTTCGCCGAGCCCCTCCTCAATCTCCGAGAGCGGGCGTACCGTAACCGTATTGCCGAGATGCTTGCGCAGTTTCGGCGAGACCTTCACCTCATCGAGGAACAGGTCTGCCGTTCCGTCCTTGTGCAGAATGGCACGGCCCAGCGGCAGCGGCGTGCACATCACGTCCCCCCCGCGGATATTGAAAGCCCAGGCGAGCGAGGCGGGCGACGTCAGCACGGCGGCGTCAATGCCGTCTTCTTCCAACGCCCTGCCGATCCCGGCGCGCTTCTCGTCATGCGCGATGCCCGCATATTTCACATGATAAGGGGCAACTTCAGCCGTCGGCTGCGGCGGGCGGTCTGTCCACGCCTTGTCGATCGGGTTTTCGTCGACCGAAACCAGCGTAGCACCGGCCTTCTTCGCAGCAGCCTGCAGGGCCGTCACGTCGTTCGGACTCATCAGGCGCGGATCGTAGCCGACCGTTTTGCCGGAGAGCTTCTGCTTTGCCAGCCAGCCAAAGGCGCCCGGCTCCGGAATCGCCTGACGCTCCCACAGCTCCGGCGCGGTCTGGTCCGCTGCCTGCAGCGTGTAACGCCCGTCGGCGAAGATCACGGCCTTGTCGGCGAACACGAAGGCCGAGCCGAACGAGCCGGTGAAGCCCGACACCCAGGCCAGGCGCTCATTCGCATCCGGCAGGTATTCGTTCTGATACTCATCATCATGCGGCACATAAAAGCCGTCGAGGCCCATAGCGGAAAGCTCCTTGCGGAGCAGCGGGAGGTGCGCGCGCCCATCCTGGGGGCCGCCCTTGATATCGAAGGTCTGTCTCATGCCGGAGTCTTACCGCTGCACCTGCCCCAAGGAAAGCGCAATGAAGCCATGTGAAAACGCATGGCATTTTCAGCATTTCCCCTCTTTTTTGTTTACCTCCGCGCCCTATATGGCGCCGCTCCGAAGTTGTTGTGAAGGACACAGCGAGTTCGAAAAAAGAATGCAAAATAAAAATCGCAAGAACAAAGAAAGCAAACTGATGAATACCAAACTGATGACCTCCGACCGCCCCGCAACCGCAGAAACCCGCGGCCCGGAAGTCAACGAAATCACCCGCGCGATCATCGCCGGCGAAGCCGTGCAAATGCCGGTGAACCGTCCGCAGATCCTGGCCCGCCGCATGGCACGCTGGGCTCGCCGCGCCGCACACGCCTGATCCCGGATCCAGATCCCTACCGGGGCCCGCTTCTTCACCTCCTGAGCCGGCCCCATCCCTGAGTGTAGCGTACCCTTCTCCCGCCCATCCTCCCTGGGATGCGGCGGGAGATTTTTATTTGGGCCGGCAAAACGGCCCCTTCTGGACGTTTCGTCTGTTGAAGCGCATACTTAAAACATGCCGGACGTTGAGTGCGGCGCACATCACGTCCGGCCCTCAAAGGGAGCCAGACGATGAAAAACGACCTTCAGAACACCCGCAACACAGCCAACCGCAGCGACGGAAAACCTGAACGCCCGCCTCCCTTGCCTGAACCATCTGAGCAGGAAGCGACAGACGACACGCATATTCATCGCCTGCACCTTCTGGAACGCCGCGGACATCGCTGGGAACGCCGGAACGCCCACGCCTGAAAAATTGCGCTTAGTCTCTCTGCCGCATGACCAGCGTTGACCACCCATCCTTGCGGATACGGCGGACAAACAGGATGCCATGGCCCTCGAAGGCCTGGCGCACCTGCCCGGCCTGATGATGCAGCAGGCCTGAAAGGATGATTGTGCCGCCTGGCGCCGTCAGTTTCGCAATCTCCGGCGCGAGGCCGATCAGCGGCTTCATCAGGATGTTCGCGAACACGGTGTCATAAGGCGCCGCCCCACGGATACGCGGATGCCGCGCCCCGGTGACATGCATCGCCGTGAAGCCGGTCACATTGTTCTTCTTGGCGTTCTCGTTCGCCACAGTCACGCTGTCGAAGTCGATATCCGTGCCAAGCGCCATGGTGGCGCCCGCTTTCAGCGCGGCGATCGCCAGCACGCCGGAGCCGGTGCCAAGGTCCAGTACTTTGCCGATGGCACGGCGGCGGCGCACATCATCCAGCGCCAGCAGGCAGCCGAGCGTCGTGCCATGATGCCCCGTACCGAAAGCCGGGCCTGCCTCGATCAGGACCGGGATACGGCCCGGCGCCATTTTTGCCAGCGCATGACTGCCCGCAACGAAGAACGGACCGGCCGAGACCGGCGGCAGGCCTTCCAGCGACATGGTCACCCAGTCGCGTTCGACCACTTCCTCAATCCGGGTGTTCAGCTCGGGGCTGGTCTCGGCGATGATGGCCACGCAGGCATCGGCCTCTTCCTGCGTTTCCGCAAAGGCGTCGAGGCGCCACACGCCCCGCCCGTCTTCCTTGCAGTCCACCGCGCCTGCGGGTGAAGGGTCTGCCCAGGCCAGAGCATCCCACGCCGCTTCCACTGGCGCCCGCGCGCCTCTTGCCGAAATCTGATACATCAGCGGCGCTTAGCAGGGCACGCGGTCCGGCTCAATAACTCATGTTTTTCGTCACTGCCCTTGGAATCCGTCCGGAAAACACATATATTGTTTTTCGATAAGAAGGAGATCCGGGCCATGAGCCTTTCGACCAATGACATGATCTATATCGAGCAACGTGTCGCCAATGAGAAGAAAAGCGCCGGCGCAGCTTACCTGCTCTGGTTCTTCCTCGGTTTCCTGTCGGCCCACCGCTTCTATCTCGGCAAATGGGGCACGGCGCTGCTGCAGATCGTCTCCTATTTCTTCCTGATCGGTTTCGTCTGGTGGTTCATCGACTTCTTCCTGATCCCCTCGATCATCGAAGACGACCTCGACGAAAAGCGCTACCGCCTGGCCGGCCGCCTCAGCCGCCGCAGCAACTACGCTTACTGAGGCACTCCCTCTCCCATGAAGAGGCGCCTGCCCGATAATCCGGACAGGCGCCTTTTCAGTTACGGGGTATCGGAAATCTGCAGGAAGTAGCGGTCTTCCCCCGTATTCCGGCGGGACAGGATCAGAGCCTCACCGCCATTATCTGTCAGGAACAAGCGAATGGGAGTCGCTGGATTGGTGACAGCGCCGGGCGGCATGATCTCCAGATCCAGTGTGCCTGTACGCTGAAAATCCGTATCGGCGAAAATGGCAACTTCATAGCCGTCGCCGGAAACGGGAATGGCGGCGAACCATTCATTCTTTTCGGCGGAATGGTCTGCCCAGTCGACATAGGTAACCCCTGGCAGAGTATCGAGATAGTGCATATCGACGGCTGGGTCGTCCGACGCATTGAACAAATGCCCGCCCGCAACGAGGATGTCGTCCCCATCCTCACTGACCCAGAGATTCCACTGGATCTGATAGTCGCCATGATAGGGCGAGTCCCCCTTGTAGACAGCAGTGGCCCCTGACACATCCCACTTCTCGAAATCGGACGGGCTGATCCCAACATCGGCTCCATAGACCCAGACCCCGTTGGGATGCATACGTACACGCGTGCCTGCATATGGACCATATAGCGAAGCATAGCTGTCGGCAGCAAAGTCGAGCGTGACGAAATAGGAATGTTGATCCCGGTTCGGGATAACATGTGCGCGAAGATTTCTGTCCAGAACGATATCGCCCCAATCCTCACTGTACTCCTGCGTGTCGAGAACGGTTTCTGCCGTCAGGTCGACCAGTGACGCGAGGGCGGCATGCGAGACGGCAGCATGCATTCCGTCTGGCGAAATGCCGACACTGTAGGCGCGCCGGGGCAAGTCTATCTGTGTCTCCGAAAGGTCATCCAGATGCAGCAGGTGCAGTACCGGCGCATTGTCTGCAATGTACGCCAGCACATTGAGGGACTTGGAATACTCCGCATCCGTTATTTCCCCTTCGAGCCGGTAGAAATCCAGCCCAGGCTGGGCGCTTGCGTAGACGGTTACACGCTCGGGACCGGACGTCTTCCCTCCATCGCTGACGGTGACATCGAAAACGTAGAAACCCTCAACCAGAGGCGTGAACCGGATGGTAGCCTCCTGCAGACCGGATGGCACGATGTCGCTGAGATCTGGCTGCGAAACGAGTGTCCAGTCGAAAGACAGACTCATGCCTTCCGGATCGAAGCTGCCCCCCGCATCGACGACAACCTGCTCCCCCGTCTGACCTGCAGAATATTTCTGGAGCCGGACCTCAGGAGGCAGGTCCAGTGTCGAAGCGGCAGGCGCCTTGTATTTCAACACATAATATTCTTGCGGATTTGTCTGGTGGTCCTGCGCAAAGATCAGGACCGATTCCTCATCCTGGCTGGCTGCGACATACCGGGCATAAAGCTGCTTTCCGGAAGTGGCTTGTGAGAGCGGCAGGTCCAGTGTGTAGCTCTCAGCGCCGGACAGTGCGTTGACAACACGCACCTCTGCTTCCGGCAGGTCGACCGAGCTTTCCACCAGGAACCAGTCATCGCTGAATGCATTATAGGACGCATCTTCAATGACACCGTTGATGCCGTCGATCTGCATGGCATAGGTCATGTCCGTACTCTGCACATCGGTGGCACGCACGACCACGCCGCACCGCGTCAGGACATGCGACCCGCTCTCCGAAATCCAGAGATCCCCACAGAACGGGAAATCACCATGATAGGGAGAATCATAAACGACGGAGACGGCACCCGTCGCCGCAAAATCATACCGCTCCACATCCGACGGCGAGAGCCCGTTGTCGGCACCATAACCTTTGCGGCCATTGGGGTGCATTTTCACCTGGGTTCCGGCCCGGTGCAATCCGCTCGAATTGGGGTCGATCGTCCCCGTGCGGGAATCGACAGAAATGATCGACACCCACTGATCCGTTGCCGGGAACACATAACCATATCCCTCATTGCTGACGAGGACATCGCCAATATCGGCAGCCACGGCATAGGTTGCCAGAACCTCCTGCGCCTCAAGGTCCACGAAGCTCACCGCTTCCTCATGCCCCACGATAGCCAGCTTCCCATCAGGCGAGACAGAGACCGAACGCGATGTTTTCGGCAGGATCACACTCCCCTGCTCCATGCCGTCGGCATCATAGGTAACAAGCGTGGCATTCCAGGCCGTTACGACTTTTCCGCCGCCGGGCTGGACGGCAAGATAGCGGTAAGGCTGGCTCAGCGGCCGGATGGAATATTGCGAGACGATGATGAGCGGGGCATCCACCTTCACCTCTTCCACCCCATCGGAGACGGTCAGGGAAAATTGGTACTCCCCTTCCAGATCGAACTGAATTGTCTGCACACCCCCGGTCTGCTCAACTGGAACGGCCGTTCCCGCAGGGGCGCTTTCCAGTTTCCAGGTGTAGGTCAGCTGCTGGCCGTTCGGATCGGTTGAGGATAGTCCCGACAACTCGACCTCTTCACCAACCGCGGGTGTTTCAAGCGATACTTCTGCAACCGGTGTCGGAGGCGTGTTGGTCAGGCTGAGAAGTACCGTATCGTAGCCAGAGGCTCCACGAGGGTCAGTCACCGCCAGCTCGATTTCGAAATCCCCGGGCACAGTGGTCAGGAAAACCGGGTTCACGCTCGTCGAATTTTGCAGGCTTCCATCTCCGCCGGCCGGCTGAGATGTAATTGTCCATTGATAAGACAGGGTCTCACCATCCGGGTCGGAACTTCCAGACCCATCCAGCTCAACACCCGCCGCCGGAATATCCTGCTGGACATCCTCACCCGCATCGGCCGTGGGGGCCTGGTTTGGCGGCGGCGGCGGTGGCGCAGGGGGCGATGAGGACGTACCACCACCTCCTCCGCCACATGCTGCAACCCACACCACTGCCGCCATTGCTGCGGCAAGTCCCCGCTTCGCCATAATCAACCCTCCATGGAAGATTCAGGCTTCGTCGATAACCAGCCGGCCAGCAACCCTTAATTGCAAAATTTTACACAAAAAATCGCCCAAAATTAGCGTGTTAGGCGAATTTTGCAGCGCCACAGAAAGGCAAGCCAGACAAGCTGCTGGATCAAACCAGATTCAAGACAGTTTCAAGACGGATAGAGCCTGTCGAAATGGTCCCAAAGGGCCTGGCGGGTGGAGTTGAAGGCTTCGACCACAAGGGCATCGCTGGCGGCCACGGCGTCGAGGGCCGCCTCCTCGGTGAAGATGTGAGATGTCGGCACGGCCCAGGATGGATCGTCCAGCGTACCGGCACAGAGGATTACCAGGCCAGGCGCCGCTTCCGGCAGGTGCCACATGCGCGTGCCACACTCCGCACACCGATCAATCGGGATCGTTCCACCGCTGCCCCCTGTCCGGCGGAACGTGTCGAACGTGCCGGAAGTGACATCCAGCGCCTCCTTCGCCACATGCAGGTACACCCCGAACGTCGCCCCCGAGAGGCGCTTGCAATCATCGCAATGGCAGGCATTTACCGCCTTCGGCCGCGCAGTCATCGCATAGCGTACCGCGCCGCAATGACAGCCGCCCATGATCGGGGTTGAGGGTAAAGGCGGGCGGGATATCTCGATCTGTCTCATGTACCCGATCCTATACCGCGCCAGGGCGCCGGCAACTGAACAGTCCCTTTAAAAGACTTGCGCCGCCTGCCCTTCCCCGCAACACTTCGCTTCATGCTGAAACAGATCCTGCGCGCTCTCGCCCTGACCTTGTCCGGCCTTAATGCCTTGGCGCAGGAAGCGCCCGCAACGGAAAGCGGCTGGCGCCCGGTCGATCCGGAAAACCTGATCTTTCTGGACCTTGGCCAGAATGGCGTGATCTTCATCGAGCTCTTCCCGGAAGCCGCCCCGGAAAATGCAGCCGCCGTGCGCGAGGCGGTGCGGAGCGGCTATTATGATGGCGAGTACTTCTACCGCGTGGTGGAGAACCATGTTGCCCAGGCCGGTAAGGAGTTCGACGAAATCCTGCAAGACCTGCCCGCCCTTCCGCTGGAGGCGGAACGCGAGGCCAATCCCGGAGGCTTTGACGATTTCGGCAATGGGGACCTGTTCGCCCCGGCCGTCGGCCACCGCCAGGGCTTCCCTGCCGGGCGCCAGCATGGCCAGGAATGGCTGCTAAATTGCCCCGGCATGGTCGGCATCGCCCGCGACGATGCCCCGGACACCGGGCGGACGGAGATCTTCATCCCGCTGCAGCCGCGCCGGTATCTCGACCGGAACTACACGATGGTCGGCCGCGTGATTGACGGCATGGACGTGGTCAGCCGCCTGCAGCGCGTCGAGCCATTCAATGAAGAGGAAACCGCAGCCCTCTTCGGCGAGGATGCCCCGCTCGCCTATCAGATGCAGCAATACCGCGCCTCGATGCTCAATCCCAACATGATCATCGCGGCCCATGTCGCAGCAGACCTCCCGGCAGACTCGCGCCCGGCCTTCGAAGTCATGAAAACGCCAAGCCCGGAATGGGAAGCCCTGAAGGAAAGCAAGCGCGACTATTCCGGTGTCAGCGCCTTCGTTCATACACCGCCGGACGTGGTGGACATCTGCACCCTGCCCGTCCCGGCCCGTTATGTGGAGCCGGACGCCGGCACTGCCCCATAGTCCGGCCCATAACCTGCCTGCAACTTGACAGGCGGCGCGCGGCACAGCACGCCTGACGCATGATCGAAACAGTCCCGCCCTCTTTCGAAACTGCCCCCGGCCTTGCAGGCCTGAAGGGCGTGCGCCACGGCTTCTTCGGCAAGCCGGGCGGCGTTTCCGGCGGCATCTATGCCAGCCTCAATGCCGGGCCGGGTTCTGACGACGATCCGGCCGCCGTGGCGGAGAACCGGGCCCGCATTTCCGCGGCCATGGGCGCCAGCGCCCTGCTCTCCTGCCACCAGATCCATTCGGCCGATGTCGTGCACGTCACCGAAGCCTGGACGGATCAGCGTCCGCAGGCCGATGCCATGGTCACCACTGTGCCGGGCCTCGCGCTCTGCATCCTGACCGCCGACTGCACGCCAGTTCTTTTCGCCGATGCCGAAGCCCGCGTGATCGGCGCGGCGCATGCCGGCTGGAAGGGGGCGCTCGGCGGCGTGCTGGAATCAACCATCGCCTCGATGACCGAGCTTGGCGCAGAGCCCGGCCGCATCCGCGCGGCCATCGGCCCAACGATCGGACAGGCAAGCTATGAAGTCGGCCCGGAATTCCGCGATACTTTCCTCGAAGTTTCCCCGGCCAGCGAACACCTCTTCATCAAGGGCAAGGGCGACCGCTTCCATTTCGACCTGCCCGGCTATTGCCGCACCAGCCTCGCCGCCATGGATATCGGCCACGTCGCCGATCTCGCCCTGGACACCTGCGCACTGGAAGACGGCTACTTCTCCAACCGGCGCCGCAACCATCGCGGCGAGCCGGACTATGGCCGAAATGCCTCAGTCATCCTGCTTGAACCGTAAAAATCTGCATTCAATGCCAGAGTCCGGTTGCGACTCGCCGCTCCGTGTTACAAAAGCGTCGCCATCCGGGGCAGCACAGGGTCAACGCCGACATGAAACTTCTCGCCTGCAACGCAAACCGCCCGCTGGCCGAAGCCATTGCCGACTATCTGGACATGCGACTGACCCGCTCTGAGGTGAAAACCTTTGCGGACCAGGAGATTTTCGTCCGCATCGACGAAAACGTCCGCGGCGAGGATGTCTTCGTCATCCAGTCGACCTCCTACCCCGCCAATGACAACCTGATGCAGCTGCTGATCATGATGGATGCGCTGAAGCGCGCCTCGGCCCGGCGCATCACGGCGGTGATCCCCTATTTCGGCTATGCCCGCCAGGACCGGAAAACCGATGGCCGCACGCCGATCTCGGCCAAACTGGTCGCCAACCTGATCTCCGCTGCCGGCGCTGACCGTGTTCTCACCGTCGATCTTCATGCCGGCCAGATCCAGGGCTTCTTCGACATCCCGACCGACAACCTGTTCGGCAGCCCGGTCATGGTGGACGACATCAAGGAACGCTTCGGCAAGGACAAGCTGATCGTCGTTTCCCCGGATGTCGGCGGCGTGGTGCGCGCACGGTCGCTTGCCAAACGCCTCGACGCAGATCTCGCCATCGTCGACAAGCGCCGCCCGGAAGCTGGCAAGTCGGAAGTGATGAACATCATCGGCGATGTCAGCGGCAAGCGCTGCATCATGCTGGACGACATGTGCGACTCCGGCGGCACGCTGGCCAATGCGGCCGCGGCGCTGAAGGAATCCGGCGCGAAATCCGTATCGGCCTATGTCACCCACGGCGTCCTGTCGGGCAATGCGGTGGAGCGGATCGAGAAATCGGTGCTCGACGAACTGGTCATGACCGACACGATCGAGCCATCCAAGGAAGCGCTCAAGTCGAAATCCATCCGTATCCTGCCAATTGCCCCGCTGCTTGGCGAAGCCATCCGCCGCATCGCCAACGAGGAAAGCGTCTCGAAACTCTTCGACCGCTAAGGGCTATTGAGCCTCCCCGGCCAGACTGTCTTCCGAGGAATAGATTTTCCCGACGCTCTGGAAATATGTGCCGTTTCCCATGCAATAGATGATGCCATCCTCTACGGCGAAGTCCGGCAGGACTGGCTCAATCTCATGCATGCCAACCCCCAACTTGGTGCGATTGGTCGCCCAGCCTCCTCGGTGACCAAGATAGACAGCGGCGGTCGGCATGTTCTGCGCGATGATATAGCCTGCGGGCGCTTCGCGAAACTCGATCACTTTCTCCTCAATTGGGTTGTAGATACTGCTGTCCATCACATCGAGACGCGTATGCATATTGCCCGCATACACCATCAGAAGGTCACATTGCGCCTCTTCGCACACCTCAACAGCATTCAGCCCCATGATGATGTTTCGTAGACCATACTGCTGATCTATCCCCGGCGGCAGACCCAACTCCGCAGCGCGGGAGACAGCCGTGGGATCCGGCCAGGCCATGTCGATGGCTCTCACCGTCACATTCGCCCCGGCGAGTTTCAGTGCCCGTAATTGCAGGAGAAGGTTCCGCATTGCATCAGAGGTACGCCCATCACGGGTCGAGTGCATCGCAAATGCATCGAGCGCAGAGACCTCATTTGGCGCCGCCATCACCGCATCAAGATCTGCCTGCCAGTTCGCGCGATACTCCAGCGCGACGGCCACGCGCCGCCCGCCCGCAGCGGCCTCGCCGACCATGTTACCGAAGACCTCCGGCATCTCCCGCGTGCCGTGATACTCCCCGAACAGGATTGCCTTGTGCGTTCCGGCAAGGGTTTCGATTGAAACGGATTGTCCCTCAGGGCACATGGCCTGGGCAGGCTCTCTCACCTCCTGCATTTCCGCGTTTACCGGGAGCACCAGCCCCAGCACCACCATGACCGCCGCGATCACTCTCATTCTTAGATTGCCTTCCGCCTCTACCGAAAGGGTATGCCGCACTGAGACACGCGTCCAGACTTTTCCAGAAAGTCAGGCCTCCCGGCACATGAGCCTTACGGTGATCTCCTCCCGGGCCTGAGTATCGGAAGGGTTGGCAAAAGTTACCCACCATGAGCCGGGCTCCGCCGGGCGGCTTTCCGTGACGGTGAAGGCGCCGCCTGCCCCTGGCATGGCTGTCACAGGCATCAGGCCAGGCGGGCAATCAATCCGCAGCGTCGCCTCCGCGCCCGGCTGCAGCAGCAGAGCCTGCGTCCGCACAACTGTTTCGCCCCCCGAAAGCGTGGCGGCGCAACCCGCAAGCAGCGCCGCCAGGAAAAGCATATGCGCCTTCATCCTTTAAGACAGAACTGCAATGGGAACGTCGCCCCCTTCACCTCTACGGGCTTTCCATTCGCATCTGTGGCGGGCTTGAAGCGCGCGCCCGGCAGCTCTGCAGCCGCAGCTTCAAATGCCGGATCGGAACAATTGGCCATGGCATTCCGTGGTTCTCCGTCCAGACCAACATCGAACAGCACACGGCACATCCCAAACCGTCCGGCTGATGCGAGTTCAGCCGGATAAACAGGTCTCGGCCAGGCAACAACTTCTGGCATCCAGTCTTGATCCGCAGAATCGAATGTCAGCCCTGCCTTATGGTTCGCCTCCCGCGCCGTCTTACGCCGGGCCAGCCAGCTCTCCGGAAGCGGCTCTTTCAGGAAGTCCTTGCTGACCTCCTCACATGCCTGCAGGGCATTATAGGTCTGTTGGACGTATTCCTGTGTGATCGCAGGTGCTGCCGGAGCAGTTGGAGGCGCAAGCCCTGATGGCACCGTAGGCGCAGCTGGCGCAGCTGGCGCAGCTGGCGGTGCTGGCGCTTTGGCTCCCGAATTCGCCATAATGAACAGGCTGTCGGCCAGGACGAGTCCCTCCTCTGCCTGCGGATCAGTCAGTTCACCGTCGCGCCAGACTTCAAAGTGGAGGTGAGGCCCGGTGGAGCGTCCGGACGTGCCAACTCCGCCGACTTCATCACCGGCTTTCAGCAGTTGGCCTTGTTCCACCGACAGCGTATCCAGCTGGCCATAACGCAGCACCGTGTCATTGCTGACCATCAGCTCAACGGCATTTCCATAGCCTTCCTTTTCGCCTGCGAAGATGACTGTGCCGGCGGCAGGCGCGTAAGCTGGTGTGCCGCGTGCGGCAGCAAGGTCTACCCCGCGATGCGTGGCTGTCTTTTTGGTGAAGGGATCAACCCTTTCCCCAAACGCGCTGGTCAGCGTGGCCTTGTCCAGAACGGCATGGGTGTAGAACAGGGTTTCGCCCGGCGCGGCGGCGGCGCCCTTGATCAGCATGCCTTGGGCAACGGCCAGCGGCGCGGCGCACATCAGGGCGGCTGCCAGGACCAGCCCCATGCGGCGCGGGCGGGGTTTTTCTGTCAGCAATTGGTTGAGACGCATCTTCAGGGTTCCTTTCTTCCGGAGGATGAATGCCGCCACAGGCAGCACCGCCTCATCGCGCGAGATGCGCGCCGCGGACGTCAGGGTTCTGGCATAGGCGATCCGGTCGCCTGTCAGTTCGACGGTCTCGTCATCCACCACCGCCTCACGCCAGAAGTCGAGCTGGCCCCGGATCCACCAGGCAAAGGGGGAGAACCAGAAAAGATCCGCCACGATCCGTTCCAGCGGCCTTGCGATCAGATCCCCCCGTTTCAGGTGAACCAGTTCGTGCACGATCACCTGCTGGACGCCCTGCCCGCCAATCAGCGCAGCCGGAACATAGATGGAGCGTTTCAGGATGCCCGCCAGAAAGGGCGCGCCGCGCGGGATGACATGGACTTGCGGCGCACAGGACAGGCCCACCGCCTCCGCCCAGTGGCCGATGGGACGATGTGTTTTCATGGCGCGGGCCTTCAGCCGCTGCAGGCGCACCTGGCTGATCCCCCACAGGCCAAGCCGCACTAGCCAACCGGCGGCGATCACACAGAAGATCAGCACACCCATTTCCGGCAGGCGGATCGCAGGTGCGGGCGCCGCCACAATAGCGCCGTCCTGCGGGGCAATCATCACCGGCTCCAGCATGGGCAGGTCTGCCAGCGGCGCCTCGATCGCCACCGAAAAGCCCGGCACGAACAGCGCGGCCACGAAGGGGGCAAGCAGCGCCAGCGCCGCCCCGCGCCAGATGGCCTGTGCCAGTTTCGGCCCCGGGCCCATGCGGCAGATCAGGCTGGCCCCGGCCCAGACAAGGCCGCTCCAGACGAGGACCAGAACGACAAGACCGGCGGGGCTCATGACTTGTCCCCTTTTTTCGAGGTAACACTGTCTTCAGCAGCGTTGATGATGGCGTCCAGCTCATCCAGCTCGGCATCGGAAAGGTGCGGGCTTTCGGCAAACAGGGCCGCCGGGATCGGGCCATCCATGTCGAGCACCTGACGCGCTAGATGGCGGACCAGCCCGCCCAGTGTGGCGGTACGGTCCAGCACGGTGGAGAACACGGCCATTCCGTGTACGTCTGCGCGGGAAACCCAGCCCTTCTCTTCCATCCGGGCAATCACGGTGCGCGTGGTGGAGGGCTTCCAGCCCTGCCCCGGCCCCACGGCATCGTGTACTTCCCGTACGCTCTGCGGCCCGGCGGACCAGAGGTGCTTCAGCACGGCGAGTTCGGAGGAATTGGGCTGGGACATGGTGCCTCGCTATATCGGTCACCGATTCACTACACTTGTAGCGCACTCACGTCAAGTGACACTCAAATGCGCAGCAGATACGCAAACGGCCCGCCTGAGGCGGGCCGCTTACATGGTGTATACATGGTGTTTACACGGTGTTTTACATGGTCCGGAAGCGGACTTATTCCACCGTCCAGCCGCGTGGCGTGCGCCGGGCTTCCAGGGTCACAGGCGCCTCTCCGGCAGGGTCCGTCCGGCGGCGTACCCGACGTCCACCAGCAAAGCGCATCACCAGTGCAGCCGCTCCCAGCATCAGACCGGCCAGCGCGGTCATCACCGCCACGATCCCGGCCGCCAGTACCAGCATGACGCCGATCATCACCTGTACCAGAAGGGCAAGGCTGCCGCGCAGGGCGCTGGAGAAATCGAAACCGCTGGGGTGTTGGGCTGTCTGGGTCATGGCAAAATCCTTTTGCCCCCTCAACATGGCTGCATCATGGCCGCCCGTCAACGAAACGCAGGCGGTGCTTCACAGATTCGTGTGCAGCGCTCAGGAATCGTGCCGGATCAGCAGGCCGCGTTCCGTGCGGATCTGGGCATAGGCCGCTGTAATCGCAGCTGCCTTGGCATGGGCCGCGTCCTCGAACTCGCGCGGCGCCCCCATCTGGATCACCCGGTCCGGATGGTGGTCCGCCATCAGCCGGCGATAGGCCGCACGGATGACATCGAACTCTGCATCATGGGCAACGCCCAGCACATGATAGGGATCGTCCCGGTCTGGCCCCATATGGGCTGCTTTGATCCGGCGGAACGTCGCCTCGCTGAAGCCGAATGCGTCAGAGACATTGCGCAAATAGGTCAGCTCGTCCTGTGTCACAACGCCATCAGCACCGGCGATCTGGAACAGGCCGTCCATCACCCCTTCCAGCAGGCAAGGCCGGTCGTGGTAACGCTTGCCGATCCGCCGGGCATAGCCCTCATAGCCGCGCACCGTCTGACGGGCGAGATTGAAGACGCGGCGCACATTGTCCGCCTCTTCCGGCGGGGCGCGGAAGACCCGGGAGAAGACCATGATTTCCTTGTCGGACACCGTTCCATCCGCCTTGGCCAGCTTGGCCCCAAGCCCAACGACGGCGGCCGTAAAGCCCACATCGTTCGGGTCCGGCGCGCACGAGACCTCCCCCGTTTCCCGGAGATCGTCATCATGCATGCTGTCGGGGTCGAAAAGGCGTCTGCCGCCTTCAAGAAGTCGCGTCCACAGGCTCATCGTCCGTGCCTTATAGCAGGATTTTCCAGCCTTGGGAGGCCGCGTTGCTGACAGTTGCGTGAAGCCTGCTTAATGAGTCATCCGCCGTGCGGGGGCCTCTGCCCGCCTGCAGCCGCCTTCAGCTCCGCTACGTCCTGTTGCAATTGCTTCAGGATGGATAGGATTTCATGACGCGCGTCATCGGCTTCGCCGCGCTCTTCCTCGAACTCCTCCTCCAGCTCCTCAAGTCCTTCTTCCAGAACGGCTTTCTGCTCTGCCGCCAGCGAATCAACGACCAGGGCGATGAACAGGTTGAGAATGGCAAAACTCGCCACGAAGATGAAAATCAGGAAGAAGACCCAGGCCATCGGGTGGCCGTCGTCGATCACTTTCTGCATCACCTCAAAGCGCCAGCCATCCATGGTCATCACCTGGAACAATGACAGTGCAGAGCTGGGCAGGTCCCCGAACAGCTGGCGTACTTCCTCGGTCTCGGTATTGCCGAACATGTTGGTTGCCATCACGGCGGCGACATAGGTCACCAGCGCCAGCACGGCGACAATGGCGCCCATGCCCGGCAGGGCCTTCAGCAGCGCCTCGGTGATCCGTTTCATCACCGGGACAACGTGTAGGAGGCGCAACACACGCAGCACGCGCAGCGCCCGCAGAACGCTGAAGGCCTCGCCACCCGGAATCAGTGAGATACCGACAACGATGAAGTCGAACCAGTTCCAGCCCACCCGGAAGAACTGGAAACGGTAGACGATCAGTTTCAGCAGGATTTCCAGCGCGAAAACATAGGTGATCGCCTGATCCATCAGGCCCAGCGTGGAAACCAGCCCCGCCGGCAAGGAATGCCGGTAAGTCAGGACGCCCAGGATGATCGCATTGAAAATGATGAGAGCGGTGATGAAACTGCGGAACCATGGCCGCTCGATCGAACGCTCAAGAGCAAAATTCGATGTGTTTACGTCCAGTGTCGCACGCTTCATGCCGGGCCCCTGATCCTGTGGCCGCTCCAGCCGCCTGATCGCTTTTTGCCGTCAAAGCCCGCACCTGCCAAGCCACCCCCGCGAGGTCATTTCACGGCAGACCCGTGGCGCTAACCGGCCGATGTGGTCGTGTCGGACACGATCTTCCACTCACCGCCGATCTTGCGCAGGATGAGTGTATAGAGCCCCCAAGGCGTGCCTTCGCGGCCCTCCAGCTTCCACTTGCCATGGGCAACGGCGGCATCCGGGCCCAGCAGGACAATCTCGTAATCATCGGTGATCAGCGTGCCCATCGTCTCCGGCCCGCCATAGGTCGCATGGTAGCGGGCATTGGTTTCGTCCCAGCCGCGCGTGACCTTGCCGCCGGAAGCAAAGCGCAGCTCCGGCGATTTCCAGTAGCCGTCCATGAAGGCATTGATGTCGCCTCGGTTCCAGGCTTCATCCTGCGCATTCAGCAGCGCGGTGATCGCGGCGGTCTCAACCTCGCTCTGCGATGCGGTAACGGCGATTGGCGCTGCGGCCTGTGTGGTGCAGGCCGCAAGCGGCAGGAACGCGACAGCAGCGGCAGTGATCAGCGATTTCATGAGGCATCAGCTCCGGCAGGATTGAGATACTGCCAAGCCTAGAGCGCGCCGTGCCGGGGGACCAGCCCCTTCCCTGAACGCCTTCCCCTGCCTCGCGCTAAAGGTCGCGAAGGGTGAGCCCTGCTGCGACCAGCCACAACCCGTTCGACATGAGGTCGATCCCCAGCAACAGGCCCAGCAGCGTTGCGGCCGCTTCCGGCAGGTTCATCAGCACGAACACTGACAGCAGGATCGAGATGACCCCGCCAACCACCAGCCAGATCCATGACCGGAACGGGCGCAGGTTGATCCCCGCCATCACCAGGACCACACCCTCAAGCATGAACAGGAACGCCAGAATCAGCGTCAGCGACACCAGGCCGCCGAGCACATTGGTCGCCAGCATCACACCCAGCAGGATCTGCAGAACGCCCATGCCAAGATCGAACCAGGACAGGCCAAAGGGAGAGCGCAGCGTGAAGGCGACCTGCATTACGCCCAGGAAAATGAACAGGAAGGCCACAAGCTGCAGCACGAAAACGGATGCGATGTACGGGTTCAGCAACGCGAACATGCCGCCCAGCAGGGACAGCACGCCCATCACGACATAAACCCACCAATGGCCACCAAGCCCCTCAGGACGCTGTGTCATTTGCCGTTTCCTTCTTCATCATCCGCGCCAGCCGGTCCTGACGCCACCATTCGAGCAAGCTCAGTATAACCGCAACACCGCCCAGCCAGAATGTGACGATGAAGACCGGGTAGAACCCGTTCTGTTCGATCATCGCCCCCAGCCATGGGCGCCCCAGCGTACCGATCAGCATGGTCAGTGAAGCCAGCAGCGCATACTGGACGGCCGCAAAACGCGGGTTCACCACCGCTGTCAGATAGGCCGTCATCGCAACCAGCGCGAAACCGCCGGCAATGTTTTCAGCGAAAATGGTGATCATGAGCCGCGTCAGGCGCTGGCTGTGATCTGCAGGCAGCACGATCTCCTGCGGCTGCAGCTTCGCCGCCATGTCGGCAAAGGCGATCATTGGCCCGTCGAGATGCGTCACGGCGAGGAAGGCATCGACGGCATGTGCGCCTGAAGCAAGGTCAGCATAGAGAAGATTGGTCGCCGCCGCGACGACACCGCCCACGAAGAAGACAGGCATCCGACCGATTGTGGCAATCAGCGTCGCCCCGATCAGAGAGCCCAGAATGGTCGCGATCACGCCGAAGAATTTCGAGGCGATGGCCACATCGTCGAGCGTGTGCCCGAGGGCATCGAGGTCTGTCCGCAGATAGAACGGATAGGCGAAAGAGCCCCAGACGGCATCCGTGAACCGGTAGGTCAGCGCCAGCGCCAGCACGAGAATGGTCCACCAGCGCAACCGGTAGATCAGGTCCATCAGCGGGTCGAAAATGGCACGGAACAGTGTCGAAATCAGCTTGCTGCCGCGGCTCTGCCCCGGTGAGAACAGCGGCGCTTCGACGGCCACGCCCTTATTGCGGACCAGCAGGATTGCCGCCACGACCGACGGTACGATCACGGTCAGACTGACGATGATGGGCCCCTGCTCCGACACGAACACACGTGAGGAAATGTCGGCATTGAAGCCCAGCCGCATGATCGCGAAATAGCCGATCATGCCAAAGGCCGTAGCCCAGCAGGCCGCCACGAAGGCAACAGCAGGTGCTGCCTCGCGGGTCGGCACCGATGGCAGGAAGCTCAGCCGCGTCGTGTGCTCGTGCTTGTTGTATTCAGGCTCCGGCGCCAGAAGGCTGCCCAGCACAGTCAGGCCGACAAAGCCGGCCATCATCACATAGGACACCGCCCATCCGCCACGCGCAGCTACCAGAAGCGCTACAAAACCGGAGATGAACCCACCGGACTTGTAGCCGAACTGGTAAAGGGCGGACATCAGGTCCTTGTCCTCATCCGAGCGGGCCACCTCGATCCGCCAGGCATCCAGAATGATGTCATGCGTCGGCCCGAGGATCAGGATCACGAAACAGATCAGCGCGACGATGCCAATGTTCTGAGGCGGGTTTGAAAAAGCCAGCACGGCCAGAAGCACGGCAATCGACGCCTGGCAAAGGATCAGCCAGGACCGGCGGCCGCCCACAGGAATGAATGGCACGCCATGCGGCATCTGGAACAACGGGGCCCAGAGATATTTGAAGGAATAGCCAATCGCGACCAGGGAAAGCACACCGATCGTGTCGGTATCGACGCCTTCCTGGGTCAGCCAGGCAGTCAGCACGCCAACGATGGCACCATAGGGAATGCTAGCAGCGAAAGCGAGGATCAGCATCGCCGCCATACGGCGGTCCTTCAGGGCCCTCAATGCACGGGCTGCGCGGGAGGGCGCCTTCATGGGCGCGGCAGCTTCACCGCTCATGCGGCGCCGGCCTTGCCCGCGGCACCTGTCCAGCGGATGGCGAGCGTGCGCAGCGCCTGTGGCTCAATCGGTTTCGCGACCACTTCATTGGCCCCGGCTTGCTTTGCCTGACGCTCAATGTCGGAATTCACCTCGGCAGACACAGCGATCAGCGGCACCGCAGCACCGTCAGCGCGTAGGCGCCGCATGGCCTCGAAGCCATCCATTTCCGGCATACGGAGATCCATCAGGACCAGGTCGGGATTCATGCTCTTCGCAGCCTCCAGCGCTTCAATACCTGTGGAGGCGACTGTGACCGTAAATCCGGCCGATTCCAAGGCGCGCCGTGCAATCATCGCATTGACCGGATTGTCGTCTGCGATCAGCACGCGCCCGGCGCCTGTCAGCTTTTCGGGCTCTTCCACCGGCATGCCGCCCGCCTTCACCACAAACACGCGCTCCACCAGCGACGACGCCCGCAGCGGGCGCACCAGCCAGCCAGCACAACCCATCGCCTTGAAACGGGCAATGGCGCCACGGTCTTCCGGCCGCAATACGATCAGGCTCGGCGCCTTGCGGGCCAATGTGCGAATGGTCTCTTCAGGCTGTTCCGCCCCGATCAGGAGGACATCCACTTCCGGCGGCACATGACCGGATGAAATATCGATGCACACCGGCCGGGCCGCGGCATCGACCAGAGCCGATGTCGCCGACAGGCAGGTCGCAGGCGGCAGGCCGGCAAGGCCCACAACAGCGTCCAGCACCGGCAGGTCATGCGTGGGCGGCAGTTCTGCTTTCGCCAGCGGCAAGCGTACGGAGAAACAGGTGCCGAGGCCCGGCTCGCCGGAAACTTCGATCTGTCCGCCCAACAGATCCGTCAGGCGCTTCACGATGGCCAGGCCAAGACCGACGCCTCCATCCTTGTAGGCGTCCTGCCGACTGTTCTGGCGGAAAGCCTCAAAAAGGCGGTCGCGGTCCTCCGGCGCAATACCAGGGCCTGTGTCGATGATCCGGTATTCCAGCCCGTCGGTATGCGCACAGATATCCAGAAGGACTGCGCCCTGCTCCGTGAACTTCAGCGCATTGCCGACCAGATTGAACAGGATCTGACGGATGCGGCCCGCATCGCCGGAATAGGATGGCATCGGCAGGTCGGAGGCGCGCGCGGCGATATCAAGCCCGGCGGCATGCGCGCGCGGGCTGAGCAACTCGACCACTTCGCGGCCAAGGCGTACCGGGCAGAAGGCCTCGGTTTCGAGTTCGATGGCAGCCGCATCGAGGCGGGCATAGTCCAGAACATTGTTCAGAAGATCGAGCAGGCGCGACCCGCTCTGCCGGATGGTCTCGGCATATTCCCGCTGGGAGGGTTCCAGTTCCGTCTCCAGCAACAGCGAAACCGTGCCGAGAATCCCGTTCAGCGGCGTGCGAATTTCATGGCTCGCCGCAGCGAGGAAGGTTTCTTCCGGACGGGACTCGCCGGGCAGCAGAGGTGGCTTGGTCATGCCGGGATCGTGCAACAGACGCTTTAGGAATTGTTTAAACCACAGGCACGTTTCACGCCCGTTTTCCTAACGCGCCATGGCGTCCGCATTGACGCCTTCCCCCTGCCCGGCCGGACGCTGGCGATAGGACAGCGCCTCAGCAATGTGTACGCGGCGTACACCATCTGCGCCATCCAGGTCCGCAATCGTGCGGGCAACTTTCAGGACACGGGAATATCCCCGCGCCGTCAGGCTGAGACGGCTTGCCGCATCGGTCAGCAAGGCCGCGCCCGCCTGATCCGGACGGGCCACCTGTTCCAGTTCCGGCAAGGGCGCATCGGCATTGACCGGCCGGCGCGTATCGTCGCCCGTTTCCCCGAAACGGTCTGCCTGAATGTCCCGCGCGGCCGCCACGCGGGCACGCGCTTCAGCGGTGCCCTCAGTGGGAGGCGGCAAAGCAAGGTCCACCGCCGTCACCGGCGGCGTGTCATAGTAGAGGTCAATCCGGTCAAGGAAGGGGCCAGACAGGCGGGACTGGTATTGCTGGGCGCACTTCGGCCCACGTGTGCAGGCCGCCGCGCCCGGTCCACCGCCACAGCGGCAGGGGTTCATCGCTGCGATCAGCTGGAAACGCGCCGGATAACGCACATGCCGGTTGGCGCGGGCCACCACGGCCTCACCCGCTTCAAGCGGCTGGCGCAGACTGTCCAGCACATGGGCCGGGAATTCCGGCAACTCATCCAGGAACAGCACGCCGTGATGGGCAAGCGACACTTCCCCCGGCTTGGCCTTGATGCCGCCGCCAACCAGTGCCGCCATGGACGCCGAATGGTGCGGGGCCCGAAAAGGCCGCGTACGTGACAGGCGACCGCGTTCCAGCAGGCCCGCAATCGACTGAATTTGTGAGACTTCCAGCAATTCCCGCGCACTGAGCGGCGGCAACAGGCCGGGCAGACGCTGCGCCAGCATGGACTTGCCGGAACCGGGCGGCCCGCAGAATAGCAGATTATGCCCGCCTGCGGCGGCAATCTCCAGAACGCGCTTGGCCCCCTCCTGCCCTTTCACATCGCGCAGGTCCGGCCCCGGCGGAGGCTCTGCCAGCAGGCCCGCTTTCGGCGCTCCGATCGCTTCCCGCCCGGTGAAATGATTGATCAGGGCAATCAGGCTGCGCGCGGCCACGACACTGCCGCCCGCCCAGGCGGCCTCGGCCCCGCAGACCTCCGGGCAGATCAGGCGCAGGTCCATCGCCTCTGCCGCCATGGCTGCGGGCAGCACACCCACCGTTTCACCCAGGCCGCCATCCAGCGACAACTCCCCGATCGCCGCATACGCCTCCAACTGATCCGCCGGGATCACGCCCATGATCGCCAGCATGGCGAGCGCGATGGCCAGATCATAATGGCTACCCTCTTTCGGAAGATCCGCCGGGGCGAGGTTCACGATCACCCGCTTCGGCGGCAAGGCAAGACCAAGAGAGGCAAAGGCGGCCCGCACACGCTCCCGGCTTTCCCCGACCGCCTTGTCCGGCAGGCCGACAATGTGAAAATTCGGGTTTCCGCCGGTGAGTTGCACCTGCACATCGACAGGCTGCGCGTCGACGCCCTCAAACGCAAATGTCGTAACCCGGCAGACCATCACCCGTTTCCCTCAAAACGAGAAAATGGTTAACACGCCACCACGAACAAATAAAGAACAAATTTTTAGGTCAGACGAGACTGCGGTCTCTTACGGCGTCCAGGGCGGCATCCAGCACATCCAGCCCTGCCCCGGCACGCGGCGCGCGTTCCGACAAGGTACGCCGCCAGAGACGCGCGCCCGGCCGCCCATTGAAGAGCCCCAGCATGTGGCGCGTCATCGCGTGCAGACCCGTCCCTTCTGCCAGCCGCGCCGCCATATAGGGCCGGTAAGCCTCCACCGCCTCAAAAGGCGAAAGGACCTCCCCCTCCCCGAACAGGACGGCATCGACCTCTCCCAGGATGGCCGGCGTCTGGTAAGCCGCGCGGCCCAGCATGACGCCATCGAACCGCTTCAGGTGTTCCGTGCACGCCGCGATGTCCGGAATGCCGCCATTGAGAATGAGGGTCAGGTCAGGCCGGGCGGCTTTCAGCTCGGCGACCAGTTCATAGTCGAGTGGCGGAATATCCCGGTTTTCCTTTGGCGAGAGACCTTTCAGCCAGGCCTTGCGGGCGTGGACCGTGAATACGTTGCAGCCAGCCGCGGAGACTTTCTCGATGAAGGTGAACAGGGTCTCGCGCTCCGGCAGGTCGTCGATGGCGATACGGCATTTCACCGTCACCGGAATGGAAACCGCCGCCTTCATCGCCGCAACGCAATCAGCCACCAGATCCGGCTCCGCCATCAGGCATGCACCAAATGCACCGGACTGCACACGCTCTGACGGGCACCCGCAGTTGAGGTTCACCTCATCATAGCCGAAGCCCTCCGCGATCCGCGCGGCCTCTGCCAGCTTGACGGGTTCGCTACCACCCAGCTGCAGAACCAGCGGGTGTTCCACATCGTCATACCCGATCAGCCGCTGGCGGTCGCCATGGATCACCGCATCCGCCGTGACCATCTCCGTCCACAACAGGGCACGTTTCGACAGGCACCGGTGGAAGACACGGCAATGCCGGTCGGTCCAGTCCATCATGGGGGCCACGGAAAAGCGGTAATCGAGCATGGCCGGACTTGTGGCCAGCCAGGCCTCAAAGATCAAGCATCACGGTCAGGGCCGCTTGTCCTCACGGCGCAGGCGTTCTTCCGAGTCGAAGGCCCGTTTCAGAGCTTCACGGGCAGAGGCATACTCAGCCTCTTTCTCCGCGATCTTGGCCCGGCAGGCCTGGATCGCCCAGGTCTGCCGCTGGGCAAAGCCATGTTCATAGGCCAAGATATGGGTCTCGATCCCACCCGCTTCCCCGTTGAGTGAAGCAAGATCCGTTTCAAGCCGCTTCAGCTCCGTCATCAGAGCCGTCAGCTCCTGCTGAATGCTCAACAGGTTCTGCTCGGCCCGCTGGCGCTTCAGGGCGACGAGCTTTTTCAGAGGGGGACCTTTCTCTGCCATCCCCTACTCCATGTGCTTGCGAATACGTTCGACGAAATTGATCGCGGCGGCCACAGCGGCGAAGTGCTCAGGCCGGATTTCCTCGTCAACCTCTACCAGGCTGTACATGGAACGGGTCGCGGGCGGATCGCGATAGATCGGCACATTGTTGGCGGTCGCAACCTCGCGGATCCGGGCGGCCAGATGATCCACTCCCTTGGCGACACAGACCGGCGCCTTGCTGGTTTCCGGATCCCATTTCAGGGCCACGGCATAGTGTTCAGGGTTCACCATAACGACAGTCGCATCCTTCACATTCGTCAGCATTTGGCCGCGAGTGATCTGCGAGGCCTTCTGCCGGCGCTGTTGTTTCAGCTGCGGGTCGCCCTCACTCTGCTTCATCTCCTTTTTCATTTCCTCACGGCTCATCTTCAGCTGGTTGGCATGAAGGCGGCGCTGTAGCGGCAGGTCGATCGCCGCGAGAACGAATTGGAAAAGGAGGAACCAGAAGATCAGTTTCAGAACCTGGCTGAAAGTGAACTCCGCAAACTGCCCGCGCTGGATCGCGCTGGAGGCATAATAGTCCTGAGCCAGCTGGACGAGGAACACGATGGCCAGCGTCGCGGCGAAGATCAGCTTCACCGTATCCTTGAGGAAATCCAGCAGCCCCTTCGCGCCATACTTCTTCTTGAGGTTTTCGAAAGGCGACAGCTTCTTCGGGTCTGCCTGGATCTTCTTGGCGGAGAACGAGATCGAGCGCTGGGCCACAAGCGATAGAAGCACAATCGCCGCAAGGATCAGCGGGATCGGCGCAAACTTGACCAGGGTCGATGACAGCCAGCTGCGTGTTTCCGTGCCGCCGGAATTGAAGATGTCATCGGAAAAGGCGTCCGCATGATACAGGACGGAGGAAAAGTCCTGGAATACGGCGCCACCAATAGCGACCTGCAGAACCAGCGCAGCCACCATCGTACCGACGATCAGGGCCAGCGTATTGGTTTCCTTCGACTGCGGAACATTACCTTCTTCGCGCGCCTGTTGGCGTCGCTGTTCGGTGGCTTCAAATTCCTTTTCGCCGCTGTCGGAGTCCTGCTCTGCCATGGCCTACCTCACTGCCAGACCACGATATCAGGTATCCGGCCCTCCCACACCACCAGCATCCCCATGATCGACAGGGCCAGCAGGATGATGCCCGCCCCTATCATCAGTGGCGCGCCGACGAAGGCAACCATCAGGGAGGGAAGTGCCTTGTTGATGAAGCCGAGGCAGATATTGTACAGGAGGTTCACAGCCACGAACGGCCAGGCCAGCATGATGGCGAGCCCGAAGGCAGACAGGAGTGCCTGGACAAGCATGTCCTGGTTCATGGCCTCCAGCGCCCCGATCGGCACATCGGTATAGAGCCGCAACAGGCTTGCAATCGCCTTGATGTGAAAATCCGCCGAGAGCAGCAGCGCCGCCCCTGCCATAGACAAGAGATTCGCCGTCAGGGTCTGTTGCTCATGCTCCAGCGCGACCCCCAGCAATTGCGACAGGCCGATGGATTGCGAGATCACGGTACCAGCAATGCTGAGCATCCAGATTGTCGCCCTCAACACAACGCCGAGGCTAAACCCGATGGCGACTTCCGTTGCCAGGACGCCGCCATAAGCGGCAAAGGAATTGGTCGGCGGAGCCGTCATGAAGCCGGAAATCGAAAAGGCTGCCGACAGCGCCAGCAGGATCATCACCCGCATTTGCAACGGAATGGTCTGTTCGCCGATTCCCGGCATGAAGAAGACGATGAAGCTGAGCCGGGCCACGATCATCATCACCAGCGCGATCCAGCTGGACAGCGCGTCCGGAACCGGGACGCCTCCAAGCATCAGACAACGCCGATAATATAGGGCTTCGTCTTGGCGTTGATTTCCTCATAGGCCAACACGGCATTGCGAATGCCCTTGCTGACAAGCACAGTCTGCAGGAAGCGGCGCCGGCGCGATGTGGTCGCGACGGAGGCGATCACGCCCTTGCGGGCCGCTTCATTCAGCTTCGTCTGAACCGAGGCCGTCAGCTCACCAAACAGTTCCGGCGGCAGGGCAATGTCACTCCCGCCATTCTCATTGGTAATCTCGTACTGGGCAAACTTCTGTTCCCAATTGGTCGACAGCTGGACCAGCGGCAAGCGCCCCTGCTCGTCCTGCAGACGGTCGACGATCTGGAAGGCCAGGCGCTGGCGCACCATCTCGACCGAGCGCTGGATATTGGCACCGGCTTGCTTGGCCTCGGCCAGGGTCTCGATGATGAGGAACAGGTTGCGGATCGACACACGCTCTTCCAGCAGGAGACGGACAACCGACAGCAACAGTTCCGGCGTGACCTTTCCGGGAATGTACTCGTCCAGGAAGCGCCGGTTGGAGGCAGCACGATCCGGATCTGACACCTTGGTCAGAGCATCCAGCGTATCCAGCATCACCATACGGGTGAAGATCAGCGAGAAGTTCGACTGGATAACTTCCAGCATGTGCGTCGCCAGCACTTCGATCGGCTCCACGGCTGGAATGCCTGAGGCTGCCAGCTCTTGTTTCTTGCCGGAAGCAAGCCACCGCGCGGCGGCCTTGTAGACCGGCTCTTTTACCTTCTCGCCGTCGAGATGCGGCAGCTGGTCATCTTCAAGCAGAGCCAGGACAGAACCTGGACGAAGGAAACCGGAATCGATCCGCACGCCCTGAATACGAATGCGGTATTCATTCTTCTTCAGTGTCGGATTATCGGTCATCCGTATGGGCGGCAGGACGAAGCCATATTCCTCGGCGATGTATCTCCGGATCTTCTGGATCCGGCTTTCAAAGCCATTATCGCCAAGCAGGACCAGGTTCACGAGGTCCGGTGCGACTTCGAGGTGGATCTCGTCGGCATGGATGGAATCGCCGAACTTGACCGGCTCGGGCACTGCTTCCTCACTGACCAGGTCTTTTGCCGCCTCGGCCTTCTGGTGCTGCTGGTGAATGAACCAGCCTGCCGTGGCGAACCCGATTGCCGCCAGCATGAACGGAATGAATGGCAGGCCCGGAAACAGCGCGAATACACCCAGAATACCGGACACGATGAACAGCGCCGCTGCGTTGCCGCCCAGCTGGGCGACAAGGGCGAGGTCGATGGCGCCATCTTCCCTGCCCTTCGACAGGAGGAGGGCTGCTGCGACCGAAACGATGACGGCAGGAATCTGCGAAACGAGGCCATCACCAACTGTCAGGATCGAGTAATTGCTGAGCGCCTCGGAAAAGCTGAGATGGTGCACCGTGAGGCCGATACCGATACCGGCAAGCAGGTTCAGCGCCGTGATCAGCAGGCCGGCAATCGCATCGCCTTTCACGAACTTCGACGCACCGTCCAGAGAACCGAGGAAAGCAGCTTCTTCCTGTTCTTTCTGGCGGCGCTTCTTCGCTTCCTCATGAGAGATTGCGCCCACAGCAAGGTCGGAGTCGATGGCAAGCTGCTTGCCCGGCATGGCATCCAGGGCAAAGCGGGCGCCGACCTCAGCCATACGCCCAGCACCCTTGGTGATGACCATGAAGTTCACGATCACCAGCACGCCGAACACGACGAGCCCCACAAAGAGGTTGCCGCCCATGATGAACATGGCGAAGCCCTGGATAACGCCGCCTGCAGCATCCGTACCCGTATGACCGTCACCGATGATCAGCTTGGTGGAAGACACGTTGAGGGCAAGGCGCAGGATCAGCGAAGCCAGAAGCACACTCGGAAAAGATGAGAAGTCCAGCGGCTTCTCGATGAAGATCGCCGTTGTAAAGATCAGGATCGCGAAGGCGAAAGAACAGGTCAGCCCAATGTCCATCACCCAGGCTGGAACCGGCAGGATCATGACCAGGATGACCATCATCAGGCCGATCGCCAGAAGCGCAGTCGGGTTTGAAAGCCCTAAAAGTTTCTTGGTCTCCACGGCGGAACCTATTCTGAAATGAGGGGCAGGACGTAATTATTGAACAAGTCGAGGGCGATACGGGTCATGTAGCCAAGTGACAGGAAGAACACGACGATGACGGCGAAAATCTTCGGAATGAATGTCAGCGTCATTTCCTGAATGGACGTCAGCGCCTGAAGCAAACCGATCACGAAACCGAGAATCAACGTGGTCACCAGGATCGGCAGCGCCATCATGGCCGCGCCCCAGATGTGCGCGCGTAGAACCTCGAAGATTTCCGCTTCTGACATGCAGCAATATCCGGCCTCAGACCGGCATCCGCAGCAGTTCCTGATAGGCTTCGACCACTTTGTCACGGATCGTTACAGCGGCATCGAGCATCATCTCGGCATTGGCGAGTGCAGCCACCATGGCGTGCGGATCAGCGCCAGAAACAGCCGTTTGCATGGCGGAGTTTTCCGCTTGCTGAAGGGCCGTCCGGAAATCCGAAATGCCTTCCGTAACAACGTTCTTGTCGTTGCCGGTTTTCGCCGCAGCACCAGCCGACCCGGCTGCATCCGCAGGACGGGTGGTGTTAAGCGCCGTATAGGCATTGAAACCCACTGTCGACATGACCCATCTCCCCTCTTACCGCCTTATCGGCGTAAAACATCCAGCAGCGACTGATACATCGTCCGGGCCTGCTGAAAGGAGTTCAGGTTGGCCTCGTAGGTACGATTGGCATCGCGCAAATCCGCCATTTCCGTGATCAGCGAAACATTGGACATGGTGACATATCCTTCCTGATCAGCCATCGGATTGGACGGATCATATTCTTTCTGGCCCGGCGTCTCATCCAGCATGACCTTGGTTGCGGAAAAGTCCGCCCCTTGTCCCGGAAGGGCCTCTTGCAGCAACAATTTGCGGCGATAGCCGGGCGTGTCGACGTTCGAAATATTCTCGGACGCCAACGTAATCCTCTGCTGCTCCAGCGACATGCCGGAGACCGCCTGCATCATGATTGTCTTGAGCGGATTCATTCAAACCTCCCTCAATACTTGCCCAGAGCCGTGCGCAGCAATTCGAGCGACTTGGAATAGACCGTCATCGCCTGTTCATGCTGCCCCGCAGCCTCGGCAGAGCGAAACATTTCCATCTCGATGCTGACAGAATTTCCGTTCGGCGAGATCGGCGCATCCGACTCGACCACCTTGAACGAGTTGTTGAGCCCTGTGGGCGCGGCGCCGTTCGCCGTGCGCGCCAGGTAAGCCTCGAAAGACTCCAGCTGCTTGGCCTTGTACCCCGGCTCGTCGGCATGCGCGATATTGGTCGCGCTCACCTTCTGGCTTTCCGCAGCATAACGGGCCATCGCGCCGTAGATTTCGAAAAGCGGAAGCTGGGAAATCATGACAGATTCGCCTTGGTTAACTCGTTAACAAGACTTCAAGCGATAAGTTGAAGAAATAGTTAACCGATCGACGCGTTTTGTTAGGATTTACACCATGCCGGTGGGTACAACCTCGCCTTCGTTCACACTTTACAGCCTCTGGGGCACTGTAACGGAGGTTGCCCCGGGCATGGTGAAGATTGCCGGGATCAGCGAACTCGCCGGGGTTGGTAATGAAATCGTGATCGAGAAACAGGACACCACCATCCTGGGTGAGATCCTCTCGATTTCAGGCGACAGTGTCACCGCTCTTCTCTTCTCCCCCTGCGATGCGATCCGGATCGGCGATGCAGTCCAGATCCAGCAGGAACCACGCATCGAGCCAGGCGATCACTGGCTGGGTCGGATCGTAAACTATCGTGGGGAGGTGACCGGTACGCAGGCGCCCCCCACTCCTCTTCGTGCTACCAATAGGCGGCTGAACTCTGCTCCCCTGCCCGCACATGCCCGGCGCGGCATCGGCGGACGCCTGGCAACCGGTTGGATGGTGACGGACACGCTGCTGCCAATCTGTCAGGGGCAGCGCCTCGGCCTCTTTGCCGGATCCGGCGTAGGCAAGTCCACTTTCCTCGGCTCACTTGCAGCCGGACTGGAAGCCGACCGGGTTGTCATCGCCCTGATCGGCGAACGCTCCCGCGAAGTGAATGAGTTTGTCCGCAATGTCCTGCCGCAATCGATCATGTCGAAAACAGTCGTGGTCGCGGCGACGGCCAGCGAACCGCCCGGCGCCAAGAAACGCGCCGCCTATTGCGCGATAACTGCCGCCGAACACTTCCGGGATGAAGGGCACAATGTCCTCTTCCTGTTTGACTCCATCACGCGCTTTGCCGAGGCCCACCGGGAAACCGCTCTTCTGGCCGGGGAAACGCCGGCCCTGAATGCTTTTCCACCATCGACGGTGAGAGTCATCTCCGAACTAGCCGAACGAGCCGGCCCAGGCCTTGGCAATAAGGGCGACATCACGGCCATTTATTCTGTACTTGTTGCCGGATCTGACATGGAGGAGCCAGTTGCCGACATGATCCGCGGCATTCTGGATGGACACATCATTCTCTCCCGCCAGATCGCTGAACGTCAGCGCTATCCCGCGATCGATGTGTTGCGCTCTGTCTCCCGTGCGCTGCCGCACGCAGCAACTGAAGAAGAGAATGTGACCATCCGCCGATGCCGACGCAGCCTTGCCCTGTATGAAGAGCTTGAACCAATGCTGCGAGCGAACCTGTACGAGTTCGGAAAGGACACCGAAGGTGACAATGCCATCGCCCTTTTCCCGGCACTGGACCGTTTCATGGGCACGAAAAACCCGGACGGCATAGACGCCGCATTCAGAAATCTGGAAAGTATTCTCGGGCCGGAAGACTCGCCGCCACGCCGGGATACAACGTCTAGCTCAGCAAGCTAAGGAACAGATTTTCACTTGCCTGACTGCCTACACCGCTGCTGAGTAATGTCAGAGCTGCGGAAGCTGGTGAATAGGAGGTCGATCCGTTCTCGATCGTTTCCATGGCCAGGAACCGGTTGATCATTTTCTCTGTTGGTCTGCCCCACAGGGGTGGTCCACCGGTTTTGTTAGTCCGGCGGTTTCCACGTAGCGGCGTTCATGCCGCTACATCCACACAGTAAGGCGGTATGAACGCCGCGGGCAAGATGGTTTGTGGCGCAGGCGGCCGGTAGCCCAGAGAAGAGTGTGGGCGCGCGGTGTTGTAGTGGCGTCGCCAAGTTTCGATCAGGACTTTCGCCTCGCGCAAATCAAAGAAGATTTCCCTCGCCAACAACTCGTCGCGAAGCTTGGAGTTGAAGCTCTCGCAATATCCGTTTTCCCATGGGCTTCCCGGTTCGATATAGAGCGTCTTCACGCCGATGCGCTGGAGCCACTCGCGCAGGGCGATGGCGATGAACTCGGGGCCGTTGTCGGAACGGATATGCTCCGGCGGGCCATGATGCACGAACAGCTCGCCCAGCGTGTCGAGGACATCGCGGGAGTTCAGCTTGCGTTCGACGCGGATCGCCAGGCATTCCCGGGTGAACTCATCTATGACGCACAGCATGCGGAACACCTTGCCGTCATGGGTGCGATCCTGGACGAAATCGTAAGACCAGACATGGCCCTTGTGTGCTGGTCGGAGCCTCACGCACGAACCGTCATTCAGCCATAACCGGCCGCGTTTTGGTTGTTTCATCGGCACTTTCAGCCCTTCACGCCGCCAGATGCGATACACCCGCTTCTCGTTCACATGCCAGCCGTCTCGTCTCAACAGGGCCGTGATGCGGCGATAGCCATATCGGCCGAACTGCTCGGCAAGGTGGATGATGGCCGCTGTCAGAACATCCTCATCCTGACGCGGCACGCGCGGTTTGCGCTGGGAGGAACGATGCTGGCCGATCACACGGCAGGCCCGGCGCTCTGTTGCGCCGAGCGTCTCCACCACATGATCGACCGCTTCGCGTTTGCGTGAAGGGCTCAGAACTTTCCCTTGATGACTTCCTGAAGGATCTGGTTGTCCAGCGTGAGATCGGAGATCGCCTTGCGAAGGCGCGCATTCTCCTTCTCGATCTCCTTCATCCGTTTGGCCTGGCCAACCTGCAGGCCGCCATACTCCTTGCGCCACCGGTAGTAGGTCTGTTCGGTCACCCCGATCGCTCGCACGGCCTGACCCGTCGTCTCGCCTCGCGCGAGGCGAACCTCCACCTCCCGCAGCTTCGCTATGATCTCTTCAGGCGTTGATCTCTTGCCCATGTCTCAGCTCCATATCTGAAGCCGGAACTAACTCAAATAATGGACCACTTTCCGGGAGGCAGACCAATTTACGGCAACCTTCCGGTCTTCGTTGAGCCATTCCTGAAGGATCGCAGCAGCGTCATCCTGGCGTTCAGTCGCATAGTCCTTCAGAGACAGGAATGGATCGGTAACTGTCGCATCAAGACTGCCCGGCTCCTCGTCATCCAGTTCCAGTGCGGCCGTCTTGGGTTGTTTCAGCATGGGGCGGATCACACCAAGTGCCAGAACGATCACGACAAGCCCCAGAACGAGGATCTGGATACCGGACCAGAAATAGCGCTCGACCAATTGGTCCATCATGCTGGGCGCTGTCACGAGTTCTGCGGCCGGCGCAGCCTGGAAAGGCATGAATTCCACCGTCAGATTATCGCCACGGCCAAGGTCGAGCCCGACAGCAGAGGTGACCAATTGCCGGAAATTGGCGACCATCTGATCGTTGACTGTCGCGGCATCCGGTGCGGCAGGGTCAAGACCGAGAACCTGATTGTTGACCAGAACGGCAACGGAGATCCTCTCCACCTGCCCCGGCAACCGCTCCGTTTCCGTACGTGTCTCATTGATCTCATACGAAACCGATTCAGACGAATTCTTGGTGGTGCTGTTGCTCTGGCTTCCGCCTGGCGTTGTTCCTTGCGGCAAGTTACTGGAAACCGTCAGCGCGCCCGAAGACCCGCCACTGGTTTCAGCAACATCCCCGGTCGTACGCGTGCGAACGACACGGGAATCCGGATCGTAGGTAACGGCGGATGTACGCTGGCGTTCATGGCTCACATCTACGGAGACAGACACACGCGCATTGCCTGGGCCGACACGGGCCTCAAGAAGGCGCAGGATTTTCTGCTCAAGCTGCGTTTCCTGGGATTCGGCTTTCACGCCCGGTTGTTCTGCCGTCGCCAGCCCCGGGCCGGCCAGGATACCCTTGTTGAGGTCGATAACGGCCACTTCGTCAGGGTTCAGCCCCGACACGGCCAATGCAACAAGATACTGGATACCCTGCGCCTGGCTGCTGGTCAGGTCATGTGTGGAAGACAAAGTTACCGAAGCCGTCTGGGCAGGGTCTGACCGCGCGAACCCGGAGCGCAGGCTCGCGCCAATGTGCACACGGGCCGACTGAATGCCCGGCACAGCCAGGATCGTCCGGGTCAGCTCCCCCTCCTTCGCGCGCCAGTACGCAGCGTTGTACATTTCTGAGGTGACCGAGAACCCGTTCACATTGTCGAGCAGCTCATACCCCTGAACCGACTGTTTCGGCAGACCGTCACGGGCCAGCGCGAATCGCACTGAGTCACGATCCTTCTGCGGCACCAGAATGGCATCGCCCTGAATTACGTAATGGGTGCCCCGCTTGTCGAGTTCGTCGATGATCTCGCCGGTCACGGAGGCATCAAGCCCGGAATATAGCAGCGCCATCGGCTGTTTCATGGCCCCCCGGACCATGAAGCTCATGACCCCGACCACCCCCAACACGGCAATTGCCAGCATGATCTGCCGGCTGACAGGCAGGGCTCGAAGGTTGGCAATAAAATTCATGAATAAGCGCTTCCCGTATCAGGGCGGTTCGATGGAATGGTTAATATCTGGCTGAAAATTCTTAACGGTTCCTTTACCCGAAGCCTTGTCTAAGAAGCCTTGGGAGTCTTGGGATAGTCCGGGAAGTTGATGGCTAAAAAAGGTGCTGCAAAAGCTGGCAAACAAGCCGGGGACGGCGATGTTGAAGCTGGCGCAAAGAAGTCAGGCGGCGGGTTCGTCGGTCTGGCCATCCTTGCTGTGGGCGCCATGACCAGCTCTTTTGCAACGGTTTACGTCCTGGCTTCGGATCCACCCACAGGCCAGGCCGCCTGCCCGGTTGTTCAAACCGGTCCAGAGATCGAGCCCATCGCACAAAAAGACCAGACCTATGTCGAGCTGCGTGACATCCTCATCACAATCGGCAGCGAACCCGCGACCCGCTACCTTAAGATGAAAGTCGCCATCGTAACGGATGGCACTGGGGCCGGAATGGTTGAGAAGGCCGAGCCCGTTCTGATCGACGCATTTACCAACTACCTGCGTTCAGTTGAGCTCAGCGATTTCGAGAATCCCGACTTCTACGCCCATATGCGCGAACAGTTGAGCCGCCGCTCGGAACTCGTGCTGGGCGGGGGCGTCTCCCAAGGCGTCCTCATTACCGAATTCCTGTTGAGGTGAGCCCTATGCCGATCCAAGCCACCGACATCGCCATTATCCTCGTCTCCTTTGCGGCCTGCGTTTACTGCTTCGTGCTGAACCGCCGCCTGAAGGCACTTCAGGACACGCGTGACGGCCTTGGCGCCACGATCATGGCCATGTCCAAATCCATCGCCGCCATGTCGAGCTCCACGAAGGAAACCCGGTCGCACGTAGGTGAAATGGCTGCCCGGCTCGCCACCCAGCTGGAAGACGCCAGGCAAACCTGTGTCCGGCTGGAAGAACTGAAAGCGTCACTGGAAGCCACCCAAAAGGAAGCTGTCGATCAGGTGACGGCTTCCCAAGCCGAACTCAGCACAATGATGCGCATCATCCTGGACCAATCCAAGACCCGCGTCATGGAAATGAACCGCGTCATGCAAGAGATGCGTGAAATGACCGAAGCTGCCGACGAAGACTATCGCCCCCTTGCCCAAACCACAGGGCGCTGACCCGCAAGACACAAAACTGGTTGCCTGCCATGAAGTCTCTCAAAAACAGCCGATCCTACGTCCTGCTTACCCTCGGCTTCCTGTTCACCTTGGGCGCAGCCGTCCGTTTCCTGCCGAGCAATCTGGCGATTGCTGAAGGCCCGAAACCGGATGTGCAGACGCTCTCGCCTGAGACCTCAGACCACGCCCCCATCCCCGCCATGATGCCAGGCGGTTCTGACGTGAAGCAGATCGATCAGGTCTGCTTTACTGCAGAAACCGCCGCCCTTCTGGCGGAGGATCAGAAGAAGCTGAAAGAACAACAGTCAGCCCTGCAGGAACTGGAGCTAGAACTTCTGGCACGCCAGCAGGAACTCGACCGTCGCGCAGCGGACCTTCAGGCAGTGGAATCCACACTTCAGGAGCGCTGGGGACAGCTACAGGAAGCCTCCAATGATGACATGGAGCACCTCGCGCGCATGTATGGCTCCATGAAAGCCGATCAGGCCGCCTCCATTTTCAACCAGATGGACTCCGATTTTGCCGCCGGTTTCCTGCGTCTGATGCGCTCCGAACAGGCTGGACTGATCCTTGCCGGCATGGAGACGAAGAAGGCTTATGCCGTCAGCCTCCGGCTCGCCGCCCAGAACGAGGATGTCCGGAACTCCACCCAGGACTAACCCCTCTCTTCTTCGCATTCGAAGGTGGACACGATAAGGTACGCGCGCTAATGATAGTCTTGACTATCTAATGGGAGTCGATCGCACCTGACGGGGAGGAAAAGGTGAGAATTCTCTGGACCACACTACTCATGGCATGCGCGGCGGCCTGCACTCAGCCAGCCAATAAAAGCGTTCCGGAAACAATCGAGCCTGATGAGGCCCACATCGCACTGGCGGAAACGCTCACCCCTGCCGATCCCACACTCGCCCCCATTTATGACCGGTCATGCCGCGCATGCCACGCGCTGGATGGTCTTGGCGCTCCGCTGACTGGACACGCTGCAGCCTGGGCGCCCCGTCTGGAAGAGCGGGGCATGGAGGGCCTGCTTGGCTCGGTTCACGCCGGACGCGGCGCCATGCCTTCCATGGGGTATTGCGCAGATTGCACCGATGACAATTTCCGCGCCCTCATTGAGTTCATGTCGACGGAGGGCCAGTCATGAGCACCACACGCCGCGCCGTCCTGCTCGGCTCAGCCGGGCTCGCAGCGGCTGTCGCCGTTCCGGGCGTTCAATATGCCGGCTGGAGCATGAAGGATTTCGCCCGCGATGGATACAGCCCCGACCTGCCGACGCCCCCTGAAGGTGAAGTCGCCTGGTCGAACTGGTCGGGCATTCAGCAATCCACCCCCAAGCGTATTGCTGTGCCGGCAACGGAAGCAGACCTCGCCGCTTCAATCACGCAAGCAAAACGCGTCCGTCCGGTAGGCAGTGGGCATTCCTTCACCGGCCTCGTCCCTTCTGAACACCTGATTGTGGATGCCAGCCGCTTTACCGGCCTCATCTCAAGCTATGCGGCTACAGGCATCGCGACGATTGGTGCGGGAACACGCATCCGTCAGGCGGCCCGCGAACTGGATGGCGCCGGACTTGCGCTACAGAACCTGCCGGATGTCGATGTGCAGACCCTCGCCGGGTCTTTCTCCACATCCACGCACGGCACAGGCCGGACACTTCAGCCACTGCACGCACATGTGGAAGGCTTCCGTATCGTGACTGCAGACGGCTCAGCCCTGGACGTGAGCGCCGCTTCTGATCCGGCCCTGTTCGCTGCCGGCCGCGTCTCCCTCGGCGCCCTTGGCGTCATCACGCAGTACACGCTGAAATGCGTGCCTTCCTACAATTTGAAGCGCCGCGTCTGGGTCGATACGTTGGACAATATTCTCGACCAGGCAATGAGCCTGTCGCAACAGCACCGGAACTTCGAATTTTACTACTTCCCCTTCACTGGCTATGCCGCCGCACTCACACATGACCTTTTCGAAGGGGACGTGACAGGCCGTACATCTGACGAAGACGAGGACACGCTGGCTGGCCTGAAAGACCTGCGCGACATCTTTGGCTGGTCGCCCTGGCTGCGCCGCCGGATCGCCTCAGGCAGCCTGCCCAAAGGACTCATCGAAGAAAGCTCCGATGTATACTGGAAGCTGCTCGCGACAGCCCGGCCAACCAAGTTCAACGAGATGGAATACCATATCCCGCTCGAAAACGGCCTCGCCTGCCTGCGTGAAATCGTGACTGCTCTGGAATCCCGCAAGGATACGTTCTTCCCCATGGAAGTCCGCATCACAGCCCAGGACGATGCCTGGCTGAGCCCTTTCAATGACGGGCCACGCATGTCGATTGCCACGCACGCCGCCGTGGACGAAGCGTACGACTATTTCTTCTCGCTTCTGGAACCCATTCATCGTTCGCATGGCGGCCGCCCACACTGGGGCAAGCTGCATTCCCTTGGACGGCAGGAACTTGTGGCCCTGTATCCGGACTTCCAGAACTTTCTCGATCTGCGCGCCACACTCGATCCGGAAGGTAAATTCCTGAACCCGCATCTTGCGCACCTGTTCGGAGTAGACTTCGATGCCTGAATTCTCGCGCCGCACCCTGTTTCTTGGCGGCGCAGCCGTCGTCGCCGGAGGAGCTGTCCTGATGAGCAAGCCGCATGACCATAGTGGTCCCCGCGATCCCTATTTCCTCAGCATGCAGGCCGCGCTAATCAATGCTGGGATCGCCTGGCCGACGCTCGTCATCGACAAGGCCCGTCTGTCGCAGAACATCCGGACCCTGAAAAGCCACCTCCCCGCGGGCATGGGCTACCGGATTGTTGCCAAGTCCCTGCCGTCGATTGACCTGATCTCGCACATACGCGATCTCTCCGGGACCGACCGGCTGATGACCTTCAACCAGCCCATGCTGTCAAAACTGTCGGTCGACATGCCGGAGGCGAGCCAGCTGCTCGGCAAGCCATTACCGATCCGCGCGGCCCGGCACTATTTCGAAACGCTCCCCGCAGATGCATCCCCTGCAGCAGATAAGGTTCAGTGGCTGATCGACAC
This sequence comes from Hyphomonas sp., assembly GCA_041398445.1. Lineage (GTDB taxonomy): Bacteria > Pseudomonadota > Alphaproteobacteria > Caulobacterales > Hyphomonadaceae > Hyphomonas. Next base: position 89,710 of record JAWKUR010000005.1, read on the forward strand.
GCCGGAGCGCCTTGCCCAATATGCAGCGCTTGCCTCTGACATTGGCCGGACACTGAAAATCGTCCTCGAACTGGATGTGGGCCTGCATCGCGGCGGCTTCGAGCCGGGGCCAGAACTCGGCGCCACGATCTCAACAATCGAGGCTGATCCGAATCTCGAGTTTTGCGGTTTCATGGGATATGAGCCACACATCCCTTCCCTGCCCACCGCGCTTGGCTGGCGGGACAAGGCCCTGAAAGGCGCATGGAGCACCTACACGTCCGCCCTGGAGCAGGCACATGCCCTGATCGGCGGAGACCGTATGGCTGGGCTGACCCGCAACGCCGCCGGCAGCCCGACGTATCGCTATTATCAAACCACCGATATCGCAAATGAGGTCTCAGCAGGGTCGTGTCTCGTGAAACCGACCCACTTCGACACCGAACTCCTGGAGCCGCACCAACCGGCAAGCTTCATTGCGACACCAGTGATCAAGTCATTCGACAGGACTCGCCTGCCCGGTCTCGAATTCGCCAGCGGCCCGTCCGCGGCCTGGAACCCCAATTCGAAAAAGACGGTCTTCATTCATGGCGGGCACTGGCTCGCAGACCCGGTCGATCCGCCGGGCCTCGAATACAACAAGACCTTCGGGCGTTCATCCAACCAGGAAATGCTCAATGGCGGTGAAAGCCTGTCCATCCAGCCGGATGAATTTGTCTTCCTGCGCCCGCAACAAAGCGAAGCCGTCTTCCTGCAATTCGGCGACATTGCCGTCTATGAAGACGGAGCGATCATCGACACTTGGCCAGTATTCCCCGTATCGGCCTGACCCCCGGCCTGTTGAACCAGACCCAAGATCGCGCGTTACTGTCTCGATAAAGCTGACGCTTCGCAGACGATACCCTTTTTTTGCCACGAATCGGGTGTTCTTGCACCCGCGATACGTGGTGTGGGGCACCTATCGCCCCTTGCCCGCACATGCTAAGGCGGCTGCCACTCGTGAGGCCAGCCAGGAAGGTTAATAGGAGAGTTTCGTGAAGCTGTGGAAACTGCCGATCATCTCTACCCTTGTATTGAGCTTGGCTGTCGCGCCAGCATCCGCGGAACGTGAGGGCCGGGACGACATGACCGTGCTCGGCTATGTCGAAGACGTCCACGTTGGCAAGTTAGGCCTTGAAATGAAAGGAAAACTTGACACGGGCGCAGATTCCTCATCGGTCTATGCGCGCGACGTGAAAGTCTACAAGAAGTCCGGCAAGGATGACTGGGTGACCTTCCGCCTGCGCGGCAAGAACGGCAGGACAGTGCGCTATGATCAGGACGTACGCCGCTTTGCACTGATCAAGCTCAAGACCGGTGGCACCATCCGCCGGCCAGTGATCCATCTTCCCATTTGCGTTGGGGGCGTTCGCGGTCTGGCTGAAGTCAATCTTGCCGACCGGGAAGACTTTGAATACGACATCCTGATTGGTCGCGAATTCCTCGCGTCCCGCATCCTGGTCGATTCCGCGTCGACCTTCATTGCCGACGACGAATGTAACGTGACCGAGCGTGACTAGTACCTTTCATACCCGCCTGCTGGCCCTTGTGCTGACCGTAATCGCGCTGACGATCTTCGGCATCAAGGTATTCCAGTACAATTACCCGCTGACGCCGGGCACCCAGACCACGACCTGGGATTTCGAGATCTATCTGGATTTCGATACCGCCAACCAGCCGGTGCGCATCGAGACCTTCATCCCGTCCAACAGCGACACACGGCGGGTCTCGCAGGAACAATACTACAACGGCGCCTTCGGCCTTCGCCTCGAATCCGATGACGCCAATGGCCGCAAGGCGATCTGGACCTACCGCTATCCGAACGACCGCAAGGTTCTGCGCTACCGGGCCCGTCTTGAAGGCGAAACGCAGCGCTCCCCTCTGCCGGCAGAGATGCACCGCCCGGCAGATCGCGAACCTCCAGCATCCCTGAATGACCTTGAGCGCCAGGCCTTTCTTGTCTGGTCCTCAGACATGCGCCGGCGCTCGGCTGATGACGATTCGCTCGCCGAACTCATCCTGCAGGAAATCTTCGTTCAGAAGGATGCCGACGAGGTCGAGGCGCTTCTACCTGTCCTGCCTCCACCGCTCGACCGGCTGACCCTGGCCGCCGAAGCCCTCCAAAGTCAGGGCATTCAGGCGCGCGTTGCCAATGGTGTCTATCTCGACGAAGCCCGGCGCCGCACCGAAGTCCAGCATTGGCTGGAGTACCATGTGGACGGGCGGGACAAGCGCTACTTCATCGGTCCGGACCCGAAAGAGTTCTTCACGATCTGGTATGGTACGGAGGAAATGATCCGCGCCGATGGCGTGTTCGATTTTGAACCTCAGGTCTCCATCCAGCCAATCGACTCATCTACCTCGGATGTCGTACGCAAAGCTGCACGCGACGCCCGCACCCCGGTTGAGCTGTTCAGCTTCGACCGCCTGCCCGTCACAACACAGCTCGTCTACCAGGTACTGATCACCATTCCAGCAGGCATTGTCCTTCTGGTCTTCATGCGCCAGTTCATCGGTATCGAAACGCTGGGCACGTTCATGCCCATCCTGATCGGGATCGCTTTCCGTGAGACGGCCCTGCTGAACGGCCTGATCCTGTTCACCATGCTCGTCGCGCTTGGCCTGGCTATGCGCTTCTATCTGGAGAAGCTGCGATTATTGCTCGTGCCGCGGCTCGCCGTCGTGCTGATCTTTATCGTGATCTGCATGGCAGTCATCGCGCAGGTTATGAACGGCGCCAACATGCGCATGGGTCTCTCCATTTCACTGTTCCCGATGGTGATCCTGACCATGACGATCGAGCGTATGTCGATCATGTGGGAAGAATATTCGGCTGAGGACGCCATCAAGGCCGGCGCCGGCTCCATGCTGGTGGCCTCGCTCTCGTACCTTGTGATGACGAACAAGCACATCGAATACCTGCTGTTCAACTTCCCTGAACTGCTCCTGATCCTGATGGCGCTCTGCCTGCTCATGGGCAAATATACCGGTCTGCGTCTCAGCGAGATTTTCCGCTTCCGTGAATTGGCAAAGCAGGCGGAAAAATGATCGGCACCTGGATTGCCCTGCGCAAGGCCGGTCTGCTTGGCATCAATGAGCGGAACCTCCGTCTTGTGAATGACCTGAACCCTCGCCGCCTCATGCGGCTGGTGAACGACAAGACGGAAACCAAGCGCCTGGCAATTGAGGCGGGCATTCCGACCCCGGAGCTGTACGGCCTGATCCGCAACCCGCTGGACATGCGCAATCTCGAGAAGCTTCTGGACAAGCCCGATGGCTGCGTGATCAAGCCGGCCAACGGCTCTCAGGGCAACGGTATCCAGGTCATCCTGGGCCCCATGCGCGGCGGCTGGCGCCGCTCCAACGGACAGCGCGCCCTGTTCGAAGACCTGAAATTCCACGTCAACAACATCCTGTCAGGCATGTACTCCCTGTCCGGACAGCCCGATGTGGCCATGATCGAATATCGCGTGAAGTTCGACGAGGTTTTCGATCCGATCAGCTTCGGCGGTGTGCCGGATATCCGCATCATCGTCCTGCGCGGCATTCCCTTTGTCGCCATGGTCCGCCTGCCCACTGCAGAATCAGACGGCAAGGCCAACCTGCACAAGGGCGGCGTCGGCGTCGGCCTGGATCTTGTCTCCGGCCGGACGATGCATGGCATGCAGAATGGCAAGACAACAGAAATCCATCCGGATACGGCTAACCCGCTTAGTAATTTCAACGTGCCGCACTGGGACGCCATGCTGCTCATGGCCGCCAAAGCGTATGACGTGACGGGACTTGGCTATCTCGGCGCCGATATCGTGCTCGACAAAGGCAAGGGCCCGCTTCTGCTGGAGCTGAATGCCCGGCCCGGACTTGCCATCCAGATCGCCAACCGTATGGGCATCCGCCCGCTGGTGAATGCGGCCCTGGAAGCCAATATCGATGGCCTTGATGCTGAAGGTCGGGTGGAACTCGCCAAGAAGCTCTATCGTCAGCATGTTCCCGAGAAGGTAATCGCCTGATCAAGGTGACAGCCTGACACGGGACGATTGCAAAGGCCGGACGGCCTCAGCTGAAAGCTTCGTCCTTCTACCCCGGCATACGCACTTTAAGAGGCTTACGGATCGAAGGAAAAGTCCGGTAGCGACTGGAAGGCCAGCTTCAGGGCATCGCCCCAGCTGCGCGAGACTGTGTTGAAATACGGATCGTCCTCTTCCACACGCTGGCGGTGGGCGACTTTCATGGTCCCCTCCTCCACAACCTGCAGGTCAAGGGGCATGCCGACGGACAAGTTCGCTTTCAGGGTCGAGTCGAAAGACACGTAGAGCAGCTTCACTGCCTCTTCGAAGCTCATGTCTGAATCATAAGCGCGCAACAGGATCGGGCGGCCATACTTGGTCTCGCCGATCTGGAAGAAGGGCGTCTCCTCACTTGCCTCAATGAAGTTACCCTCCGGATAGACCATGAACAATCGTGGCTCGATGCCAGCAATCTGGCCACCCACGATCAGCGTGGCCCCATAGTCTGCCTCGGACTCCGGGCCGCTCATCTTCTGCGTCTTGATGACTTCCTTGAGCGTGTCGCCAATGATGGACACCACCTGGAACATGGTTGGCGCCTCAAGCAGGCTCGGCCTGCGTTCGTGTGGAGCCTTCATGCGCTCGTCCAGCAGACTGATAACGGCTTGGGATGTTGCGAGGTTTCCCGCCGTGAGAATCGTGATCACACGCTCACCCGGGACCTCCCAGGTAAACATCTTCCGGAATCTGGAAATGTTGTCCACGCCCGCATTCGTGCGCGTGTCGGACATGAAGATGAGCCCCTCTTTGAGCCGCATCGCCACGCAATATGTCACTTCGAACCTCTTCGGACCCGCTGATTATTGTTGAACCTGAACATTGACGGAAAGTTTTTCCTGCTCACCGCCATACATCACCCCTGTCAGCGGGCCAGCTTCGCGATAGTCGAGCCCGGTTGCAACCTGAATGTACCGCTCATCCGGACAAACCCTGTTGGCAGGATCGAATCCCACCCAGCCCAGCCCGTCCACCCAGGCTTCCGCCCAGGCATGGCCCGCATCCTGGTCCACACGGTCCAGCATCATCATGTAGCCGCTGGCATAGCGCGCTGGGAAGCCAAGCAGTCTCGCCGCCGACAGGAAGACATGCGCATGATCCTGGCAAACCCCATGACCGATCGCCAATGCCTCTTCCGCGGTCGTGTCAGGCCCGGTCGGCTCCGTATCGTAGACAACCCTGTCCGCAATCATGTTCATCAGCTCATGCAGGGTTTCCAGTGTGAGTGCGGGACCCTTGCCCAGCTCGCTCACAAGGCCGCGTACGCCCTTGCCCACGCTCGTCAGCGGCGTAAAGCGGCGGTACAGCCATAGCGGCGGCACCATGCGATTACTCGTCAGGACACCCGCTGTGTCTCGGGTCTCCACTTCTCCCTTGCATGAAATGGACACACGATGCGCGCCGGGCTCGATTGAGACGAGCTCAACATGATTGCCATGCTGGTCTAGATAGGTTGCTTCGCTTGTCGCCCCTTCGAGGACCAGTTCCCATGAAATAACCGTCTGTGCATCCGTGTCGTGCGGACGTTTGCGCACCTGATGCAGCGCATAAACCGCTGGTTTGTCGTAGTCATAGACCGTTGTGTGATCGATGCGCAATCTCATGGTTTACTCATTGAATCTGTAGTCGGCTTCCATCTGCGCCGAGAAGGCCGCGTTCTGCGCCATAAAGCCGGACAGGAATTCGTGGAGCCCCTCTTCGAAGACGCGCGCAATGTTCAGCGCCGTCAGGCGATTCTCCTGCCGGATAGCCATTTCATGCGCAGATGTACTGGCACCGTACTCAGCCTCCAGCCGGCTCATATATTCCGTAATCATATCATAGCAGAATGCCAGGGACCGCGGCAGGCGTGCATCGAAGAGCAGGAAATCAGCTATTGCCATGGGGCTCGCCGTTCCACCATGCAGCCAGTAGAAGCTGCGCTCGGCAGACGCGGAGCGAAGAATCATTTCCCACTGCACATTATCGAGAGAAGAGCCAATCGAGGAACTTGATGGCAACAGGACATAATACTTCGTATCCAGAATACGGGCCGTATTGTCGGCCCGCTCCACCAGCGTGCCGACCTGCATGAAATTGTAGATGTCATTGCGCAGCATCGTGCCCGTCACCGCGCCGCGAACCTGAGCGCCCTGACGCCTCACCAGCGACAGGATTTCCGGCAACTCCCGCTCTGCCACTGGTCGGCGCAAGGCATCACGCACACTCATCCAGGCGTCGTTGATCGCTTCCCAAACTTCCCGGGTCAGCGCCGTACGGGTCATACGCGCATTCTCACGGGCCGCATGAAGCGCGCAGAGGACACTGTTTGGATTTTCCTTGTCCCTCAGGACAAAGTCCAGAATCTTGTCTGAACGGATTGTCTCGTGCTTTTGCAGGTAGGATTCCCGGCAGCCTGCCGTGGTTATGACAGACTGCCACTCTTCCGTATCAGACTCCGCACGCGTCAGCGCCATACGGAAGCCAGCCTCGGCAAGCCGTGAGGTATTCTCTGCCCTTTCCAGGTATCGGGCCAGCCAGAAGAGGCCGGCAGCTGTACGCCCCAGCATCACCTAATCCTCCTTCAGGACCCAGGTGTCCTTGGTACCGCCCCCCTGGCTGGAGTTCACGACGAGAGACCCCTTTTTCATGGCCACCCGCGTCAACCCGCCAGGCGTGACTTCTACACCATCCGGCGACACCAGAACGAAAGGACGTAAATCCACATGGCGCGGTGCCAGGCCTGCTTTCGTCAGGACAGGAACGGTTGAAAGCGCCAGTGTCGGCTGGGCGATATAGTTTTCCGGCTTCGCCATCAGCTTCGCACGGAAAGCTTTCAGCTCCGCCTTGCTGGCAGCCGGGCCAACCAGCATGCCATAGCCGCCAGACCCATGCACTTCCTTCACCACCAATTCTTCCAGATGGTCCAACACATAGGTCAGCGCCTCTTTCTCGGCACATCGCCAGGTCGGCACATTCTGCAGGATCGGCTTTTGCCCGGTATAGAATTCGACGATTTCCGGCATGTAGGAGTAAATCGCCTTGTCATCGGCAATGCCCGTGCCCGGAGCATTTGCGATCGTGATGCCACCCGCCCTGTAAATATCGAAAATGCCCGCCACACCCAGCAAGGAGTCCGGACGGAAGTTCACGGGGTCGAGGAAGTCATCGTCAATCCGGCGATAGATCACATCAACCGGCTCATAGCCCCGCGTCGTGCGCATGGCGATCCGCCCATCAACAACGCGCAGGTCATGCCCCTCGACGAGTTCAACCCCCATCTGGTCCGCCAGGAAGGCATGCTCGAAATAGGCCGAGTTGTGAATACCGGGCGTCAGGACGGCCACGGTCGGCCGCTTCCCGCCCGCCGCCGGCGGCCCGCAGCGTTCCAGAGAGCGGCGCAGCATGGTCGGATATTGCTGCACCGGCTGCACCTTGATGTGTGAGAAGAGTTCCGGGAACATCTTCAGCATCGTCTCGCGGTTCTCCAGCATGTAGGAGACCCCGCTCGGTGTGCGGGCATTGTCTTCCAGAACGTAGAATTCGTTCGGCCCGGTGCGGACAAGATCCACCCCAACAATATGCGTATAGATTCCGCCGGGCGGGTCCATACCGATCATCTTGGGCAAAAAGGCATCATTTTCGCGGATCAGACGCTCTGGCACCCGGCCTGCACGAATGATTTCCTGCCGGTGATATATATCGTGCAGGAAAGCATTGATCGCCTTCACCCGCTGCTCGATTCCGCGAACCAGGTTCGCCCATTCCCCTGCTCCGATGATGCGGGGAACAAGATCGAACGGGATCAGCCGTTCATCTGCCTCGGCCTCTCCATAGACATTGAAAGTGATGCCCGTGCGCCGGAAAAATGCTTGCGCTTCAGCGGATTTCTTCAGAAGGGCCGGCCGGCTCATCTCCTGCAACCAGTTGGAATACGCGGCATAAGGCGCGCGTACGGTTCCGTCGAACCCGTCCATTTCATCAAAGAATTGAGGTGCCTCTCCCATGTCGGCAGGAACGCACGGCCCACGGCATGCGGTCAAGCGGGCTCATCAGGCCCCTCCATCCTGCTCAGCCTGCGCCCTGCTTTGGAAAAAGCGTCAACATTGCTGCCTAAAATTTAGGCAAGAGCAGGCGCTAAAGCGCTTCGCTCCAGGGTCGGCTCAGCAGGGCGGCAGAGTTGATGATGCCAACCATGCAGTAGGTCTGCGGGAAATTCCCCCACAGCTCGCCTGTATCCGTATCGACGTCTTCAGACAGAAGGCCGAGATGGTTTCGCGCGTCCAGCAAGGCTTCGAACACACGTCTCGCCTCCGCCGTCTCACCGATCCGGTGCAGCGCATCGACAAGCCAGAATGTGCAGGCTGTGAAGGCCGTTTTCGGCTTACCGAAGTCATCACTCACCTTGTAGCGATAGACATGGTCTCCCTCACGTAGGTCCCGGTTGACCACCTGAACCGTCGAGATATAGCGCGGATCGTCCGCCGCCAGGAAACCGATCTCCGCCATCAGCAGGACGGATGCATCCAGGTCCTCGCCGCCGAAGGCTGCCGTAAATGCGCCCACTTTTTCGCTCCAGGCTTTCTCGAGAATAGTGCCGCGAATGATATCCGCCCGTTCCCGCCAATAATTCGCCCGTGCGGGCAGGCCCAGATGCGCGGCAATCTTGGAAAGCCGGTCACAGGCTGCCCAGCACATGATTGCCGAAGATGTGTGAACATGGGAGATTGTGCGGAATTCCCAGATGCCGGCATCCGGCGTGTCGTACACCGCAAAGGCACGCTCACCCACAGGTTCCAGCTGCTCGAATTCAGCCACGCCGGGGCGCTTCATAAGGCGGGTATCGAAGAAGCTCTGCGCAACACCCAGCACCACCTGCCCATACACATCATGCTGGATATGTTCCGCAGCCTGATTGCCACGGCGGACGGGGCCCATGCCGCGATAGCCGGGCAGCTGCTCGGCGAAGTCCTCACTGAGGTCCGCCTCAAGGCCAATGCCGTAAACAGGCTGGATATGCCCACCTTTTGATTGGGCCACGATATTGCGCACCCATCGCATATAGTGTTCCAGCGTGCCCATACCGGATAGCCGGTTGAGCGCTGTCACCGTGAAATAGGCATCGCGGATCCAGCAATACCGGTAATCCCAGTTCCGCTGCGATCCTTCATGCTCAGGCACGGATGTCGTGAGCGCTGCGACAATGCCGCCAGTTTCCTCATAGACGCACAGCTTGAGCGTGATCGCCGCGCGGATAACTGCCTGCTGCCACTCGAACGGCACGGCCAGGCTGCGCGCCCAGCGCTTCCAGTAGAGTCGCGTCCGCTCTTCCCAGTCACGCGCAATTGCCTCCGGATTGTCTGACAGCGACTCGTCTGCCCCCAGAATGAAGGCTGCTTCCCTGTCGAGAATGAAGCTGGTGCCTGACAGGATGTAGGACACAGGCGCATCGGTCGTGACGCGGAAGCCCAATTCTTCATCCGTGAAGCGGACATGATTGACACCCCGGACAGGCTTCAGCTTCCGCCCGCCCCAGTCGGTTTCCGGTGTCAGCGTGATCCGCAGGCGCGGCGTCCCGGCCAGCACACGAAAGCGGCGCACCAGCGCGGCCGGGCGGAACATGCGGCCCTGGTTTTCAAACCGCGGCGCAAAATCGACAATCTCCACCACGGCCCCATCGCGGGACTCCAACCGCGTACGCAGGATGGCACTGTTGTGGTCATAGGACTGGGTGCGTGACTCAAGATCTTCCATCCACACGGAGAACGCCCCGCCCCCACCGAGCAACTGGTTGAAGACTGGCTGGCCATCGAAGCGCGGCAGGCAGAACCACTGATAATCGCCACGTGAATTGATGAGGGCCGCGACAGTCCCGTTGCCCACAATCCCAAGGTCCAGTCCGCTCATACCCCTGCCAACTCCTTCAGATAGTCATGCACGGCCGTCACGCTTTCCAGGCGATGCCGCGCGACTGTGTCACCTGCGCCGACCTTGACCGTCAACCCACCAAGGCGGTTCGTCTCGCTGAAGGCATCCTCATCGGTTGTGTCGTCGCCAATCATGACCGGTCGGCGCCCGGTAAACGGCGGCTCCAGCATCATGCGTGCAAGGGCACGCCCCTTGTTTGCGTCCTGGGGCTTCGCCTCGAAGACAAACTTGCCATGCTGCAAACGATAGCCGGCACTTGTCAGGCCCGCTTCGGCCAGTGCCTTGCCAAGCGATACAGCCACCTCCGGCACCTGCCTGTAATGCAGTGCCAGAACCGGCCCTTTGACCTCTATCCGTGTCCCGCTGAACCTGGAACTGACCTCTTCCATGGCCGCGCGTACGGCATCCGGCGCAGCCCCGCGCACATCCGGCGCCGATGCACCCGGTGCCAGCGGGATCAGGCCATGATTGCCGATACGCCAAAGCCCTCCGGGCACCCGCGCCGAGAGGTCCCCTGCGTCCCGTCCGGACAAGATCGCCAGCGCCCCGTCCAGACGCCGCGCAAGCGTCTCCAGAACATCAGCCATCCCGGGAGCGAGGAAAACCGTCTCCGGATCATCCTGCAAACCAGCTAGCGTGCCATCAAAGTCCAGAAACAGCGCATCCCCCGCATCCAGCGGCGGCACTCCCATACCCTTCTGCGTCATGACAGGACCGGGATTACGGCATCGGCAGGCACAGCCCTCAGGAAACGCTCCCGCCACCAGCCAAGGTCCTGCTTGCGGATTCCCTCCATCAGCTTGGACCAGCGTTCCTGCCGTTCGGCCAGAGGCATGTGGATCGCCTGGTAGACGGCCTCGGCAATGGCTGAAGAATCATATGGATTGACGATCAGGGCCTCCCGCATCTGCTCTGCCGCTCCCGCAAACTGGGACAGGACCAGCACACCGGGATCGTCCGGATCCTGCGCCGCGACGAATTCCTTGGCCACCAGGTTCATGCCATCCTGCAACGGCGTCACCAGACAGACTTTTGCCAACCGATAAAGACCGGCAATTTCATCCCGGTCATAACCGCGCGCCAGATAGCGGATCGGGATCCAGTCAAGATCGCCATAATCGCCATTGATACGCCCGGACAGTTCATCCAGCTTCTGACGGAGTTGCTGATATCCTTCGACGACCGAACGCGATGGCGGCGCAACCTGAGTAAAGGAAATATGTCCGTGTACATCTGGGTGCCGGTCGAACAGATCCGCCATGCCCTCGAAGCGCTGCAGCAGACCTTTGGAATAATCCATGCGGTCAACACCCAGCACCAGTTCCCGATTTCCGAGAAACTTGCTGAGTTTCACCGCAGCTAGTTGTGCAGCCTCACATGTTGCCGCCTCGACAAAAGCATCCACATCGATCCCGATCGGACAATGCAGGAGACGCACGGTACGCTCGCCAATCCGGAAGCGGCCATCCGGCAGTTCCTCTGCGCCGAACTCTTCCTCAAGATAGCGCGCAAGATTGTAGAGGTCCTTGCCCGTCTGCACACCAACAACATCATAGGCACAGAGCGCCTCACCAAGCTCACGGTGTTGCGGGATTGCACGGAAAGCATCAGGCGCCGGGAACGGGATATGCAGGAACCAGCCGAGCCGCCCCTGCCAGCCGCGTTGCCGCATCATCCGCCCCAATAGGAAGAAATGATAGTCATGCACCCAGACGAAATCGTCTGGCCGCGCTTCCTGCACGGCGATACGCGCAAACTTCTCGTTCACGGAGCGGTAGTTGCGATAGGTATCAGCCTCGAACACGGCAAGATCGATCCGGTTATGCATCACCGGCCAAAGCACGGAATTGGCATATGCCAGATAGAACCCGTCATATTGCCTGCGCGAAAGATCGCTGAGGGCGAATTTCACCCCCTCTTCCTCGACATGGCTCACCCGCGCGGTTTCGAAATCCAGAACCCGTCCCGACCAGCCAATCCACAAACCCTTGGTTTCCACCAAGGTTTCCCAAAGCGCCACAGCCAGCCCGCCCGCCTTGCTTTCACTCCCAGCCGCAGTCCGGTTGGAGATGGCAACCAAGCGCCCTGATGCTTTTGCCGAAGTATCTGCCTTCGCGCTTGTCATCGGTCGTTTCCCATTTCCCAAATGTAGGCCGCCCGGCCCGAAGACCCAACCTTGCAGCGTCATTTTCCAGCAGAAACATCCGGCCTGCTCAGAAATGAATCAGCCCCTCAGGGCCACATGCAGCAACAACGCTGGGCATAGCGCGCGGGTTCCGGCGCAGATGCAGCAGGTTCAGCCCGGCAGAGCCGCAATGGCTTCCTGCAGGCGTAGGACTTCCGTGAACGCCAGGAAGACATGGTATAGCGTCGAGGCAGGCACATCATTCGCATCAGGCGTGCCTGCCGCCGTGAACCGCTCCAGCCACAGGCCCGGAATGGCCGCATTCAGATACTGATCAAGCAAGAGACGCGCGCTGGCCGTGACAGCCTCGCCAGGGTCTTTCCCTGTCGCCTCGAACAGAGCAAGGTGGGCCTTGATCCGCTCGGTATTCGGCCAGGTGCGCGCCCCTGCATCCACTGGCGTACCGTCATCCAGAACGACCTGCATTGTCCGGCCCGTTTGAGGGTCAACGCCATGCGCCTCCGCAAACCGGACAAGGCCTTCTGCCAATGCGAGCGTATCCTCGCCGGTCAGGCGGCCATACTGAACAAGGATCCAGGCCCATTCCAACTGGTGGCCCGGTTCGACCAGCCGCCCGTCACGCCCTTCCGCGCGGTTCCAGTCTGAATCAAAATATTCCGCCAGCGTGGCCCCGTCGAACAACTTCTCGCGGAACAGGGTGACGATCTCGCGGGCCGTCGCCAGGAACCGCGCCTGTCCGCTCGCCTCATAGGCAACGAGAGACGCCTCCAGCAAATGCATGTGCGGGTTCTGCTGGCGCCAGCCTTCAGGCGGCAATTCATGCCAGAAGCCTTGCGCAGCGCGCATGTGCGCATCGATGAAATCCATGACCCGGTGCATCGCAGCATGGGAGGCTTCATCCTTCGCCGCCTTGTGGCGCCAGGCATACCCAAAAAGGACGAAAGCCAGATCGTAGAGGTCCGGCGTCCAGTCCAGCACCTCACCGTTGCGGCCGGTCGTCCGAGGCCATCCCTTGTCCGGACCGAGATAAAGCTCGTCCAGCTGCCGCGCGCCTTCTGCCGACAGGGCAAGCCCCTGTTCCCAACCGAGAATGGCCGCGTGCGAGAAAACATAGGTCTGACGGCCGATGACACGCGTACGGTGAAAGCCCGCATCTATCGGCGCGCCGGAATAGTCCAGCTTTTCCACGAACCGCCGCGTCTGCAGGTCGTAGCCAGCCTCCGCCCAGAACGGCAGCGCAACATCGAATGTCCAGCGCCGGATTTCATCGAACGGAATTCCCGAAGACATATCCACCTCCGCCTGCTCAGGCCGGCCCGATTATATCCGAAACCAGTGCGTGAAGATCCCCTCCGGCAAACAAATGTCCCGGCAGTCCGGCGCGGCGCGCCGCTTCCATATCCGACGGCTTGTCCCCGATCAGGAAACTCGCCTCGCGGTTCACCTGCCAATCGTCCAGCGCACGCAGGATCATACCGGGGTTCGGCTTGCGGTCCGGATGATCCGCCACCGTATAGGCAGGCACTTTCCCATCCGCATGATAAGGACAATGGTAGAAGGCATCCACAAAGGCGCCTGCGTCCGCCAGTTGTTCCTGCATATGGGCATGGAAAGCATCGATGGCATCTTCTTCGTAATAGCCTCGCGCGACACCCGCCTGATTCGTCACGACGATCACGCGATAGCCCCGGTCGTTCAGTAGCCGGATCGCCTCCCGCGCACCGGGCACCCACACAAGGTCTCCTGCCTTGTGGGTATACCCCTTGTCTTCGTTCAGGACGCCATCGCGATCCAGGAACGCGGCTGGCCGCACGCGCAGGGCTGCTGTTTCACGCTGCGCCTGCGCCAAAGTTTCCGGCAGGCCAATGTCGAGGAAGTACCCCTCAAACGGAAGACCTTCCAGCCTGCCCTCCTGCACCAGTTCCGGAAACACATCGCTTTCGATGGATGACGGCATGGCAATCCGGTCCACCATTGCGCGATCGAGATAATAGATCCCACCATTGATCAGGCCGGGTCCGGTCAGCTCTGCATTCTTTTCGATGAAGGCAGAGATCTTCGTGTCATCCAGCCGGACAGAGCCATAGCGCGCCGTATCATCGACCATCCGCAGGGCAAGCCGCCCGCCCCCTTCTGGCAAAGGTGCTGCCGTCAGAGCCCGGAGGTTGATGTCGAAAAAGGAATCCCCATTCAGCATGACGAAGCGCTCATCCAGAACATCGGATGCCTGCGCCAGGGCGCCGCCTGTGCCCAGAGGCTGGCTTTCGCGCACGACACGGATCGTTGCCTCACCTACGCGGCGGCCATTATAGGCAGCCTCAACCTTGTCTCCCAGATGACCCGCCAGCAGGATGAGATCGGTGAATCCCATCCGCGCCGCATTTTCCAGCAGCAGGTCAAGGAAGAGAACGCCGGGCGCGATTTCCTGCATCGGTTTTGGCGTATTGGCAGAAAGAGCGCCGAGGCGGGTGCCCTTGCCACCTACCAGGAAGAGAGCCTGCTTGACGCGGGTCATGCGAGCTCCCGTACACCCGTTTTCATCGCGTCCTCGAAAACCGTCACCGTACTGTCGAGCGTGGCTTTCCAGCTGAAATACCGGTCCGTCAGTGCGGCGGAACCTGCCTTCAGGCGAGCCGCCAGGACTTCATCGCCCAGAAGCCGCAACATGCCTTCTGCCAGAGCGTCATCATCTTTCGGCTGGACAAGAAGCACGTTCTCACCATCAACAAATTCCGGCTCTGGACGTTCGTTCAGTGTCGTGATGACCGGCAGGCCATGCGCTGCGCAGGCTGCGATGGAACTGTTGTTCAGTGCGGCGCCTTCCGAGAAGGGCAGCACAGCAAAGTCGCCAGCCCGCAGATAGAGCGATCCCGCATCTGTGTCGAATGGGAATTCCCCGGTCCAGCTGATCGCGTCTTCAATGCCCTCTTCACGCGCTATGGCGTGCAAGTCATCTACGCTCCAGCCTGATTTGAAATAGTCCGGTGCCGCACCGCCAACAATCGCGAGACGCGCCTGCGGCACCTGTGCGCGTACTTTGGCAAAACCGCGGATCAGGTATTCCAGCCCCTTGCCTACATAAAGCCGGCCAAAATACACGAACAGCGGCACATCCGCTGGAACGCCCAGCATCTCGCGGCCTTTCAGGCGCGAGGCTTCCCCCGGCACGCTCATCGGGATCAGTGGCGGCGGCGGAATGATCACGGCCTTCTCCGCCAGGCCCGGCATATGTTCCGCATAACGCTCAAGATGCGGCTTCGCCATGGCGATCAGGCGGTCACTGTCACGCAGGATGGTGCCATATTCATAGCTGATATTGCCCCCGCCGAGCGTGAAGGCAGACAGTTTCAGATTTGCCCGGGTCAGGAACGGATGCTCTTTCGGGCGCACGCCAACGGGCGCGGTAATCTGTGTCACGATCTGCGTATCCGGCATCGCCGCTTTCAGGCGCGTCGGCAGCAGCGAGATCATCGGATGGAACTCGAACGCCATGCCGATGAACCAGATGAAGATCAGGTCCGGCTTCAGCGTCTGCGCAAACCGCAGCAGTTTGGCCTGAGACGCCCAGTTCCAGTTCTCCATTTCCGCATGAACGCGGCAGCCGGGCGCACTCGCGCCATCAGCCTTTGTGCTGGTCAGGACATCGACCTCATAACCGCGTTCGGCCAGCCCCTGGCTGAGACGGGCGATATGATCGCCCTCCGCAATCGGCATGGGCGGAAAGACGCCCGTAATGACCAGTACTTTTTTCTTTTCGGGTTTCATCGAACCCCACCCCCCAGTTTTTGTCCGACCCGGCCAGCGGCATGCCGCAACCAGGTCTGCATTCCTACGCCGCGCATTGCCCCCAGAAGAGCATCCAGCGCGGTTCTGTTATCTTCAGCGCGCAACCGCATTGCCGCGATTTTCTCTGCGAGTGCCTTCAGCTCCGCCGATGGGTCTCCCAGCAACCGGTCCCCGATGGCAGAGATGTCTCCGCTTGCCGCCGTGTCCGGATCAAGCGCGCCCTTCCAGTCGAGATCCCGGCAGAGATCACTTACCTTATCGGAGCGGCGGAGACCGAGAAAGGGAATTCCCTGCAAAGCAGAAAAAACGCAGAAATGGTAGCGTGTCGAAATGGTCATCGCGCAATGCGCAATGATCGACATCATTTCCTGAGGGGTCAGATAGTCTGATGGCCCCATCAGGACGGCATCCTTGCGGGCCATCAGCCCCCGAACCAGCTCAGCGGCCGCCTGGTCATACGTCTCCCCTTCCCGCACTTCGTTGAAGAGGAACAGGACACGGGCCCCATGCCGGTTCACAAGGTCATCCAGCCCGGCAGCCAGTTCCGTAAACAGGCGCGGCGCCTTTTCCACCATATGGTCTTCGGCGTTGATATTGACGCCGATGACCGGGCGCCCGCCAAGGCCCAGGCGCTGCGTCACCTTGCGTCCATAGGCGGGGTCTGCCGGGTCCAGCAGCCAGGCCATGTCTGCCGCCACGGTGATCCGGTCCGCCTCGACACCAAGATCCAACAGGCGGTCGCGGTCATGCACGCTGCGCACGCTCCAGCACATGACGTTCGGGATGATCTGTTCCTGAACGCGCTTGCGGGAAATGTCGTGACGCAATTGCTCCACGCCCACGCCGACAAAGGCCGCCGGCTTTCCCCAATTGCCTGCATGCTGGAGCATGCCGCCAAGGCTGAGCAGCGGCCAGTCGCCAAGATTGTCCATGATCGGCGTGCCGCCAGGAATGATGTAACCGGCGCCCATATGCGCGTGCAGCTTGGCCGGCATTCCCATGATGCCGTCGACATACTGGTAATAACGGAAGGCTGGTTCCACCCGGCGCGTATGGGCCGGATCGCTGGAAGCGACATCCACGCCGATCCCGCCGCCGAAACGCTCGATCAGGCGGCCGAAGCCCAGCAATGTCGCTTCATCGCCAATATTTCCACTGCCATAGAACCCGAAGGGAGCAACAAGTCTCATCCGTACGCCGCCAGCACGCCTTAATCATGTGAGTCCGCCACAGATTGGCGCACTCAGGTCTGCATCGTTTTGGTTGCAAACCCTATTCCGGTAAACTTCCTGTTTCCTCTAACACGGATTTTCAAGAAAGGGCCGTTAAACCAACTATTCATCGCACGAGATTTGCTTGATTAACGCCGAGCTCACAGATTGCGCACACGCCCATTTGAACAGGATCGTCCGGATCCCTCCAGACAGGAGACAGGATTTTGCAGGTTGGCATCATTGTAGACGTCGAACCCGGTATTCATGGCGGCATTGCGACCGCCCTGCGCAGCCTGATCACAGCGCTGGGCAAGCTGGAAGGCCCTGAAACCTACGTTTTGATCGTGGAGAACCAGCGGCAGGTCGACTGGCTGAGCCCGCTTGCCGCCAATCAGCGTTTCGAGATGCGCCCCGCCTCCTCCGGCAATCCGGTGCGCGATGTCCTGCGTGGCGTAAAGAAATTGGCCAACAAGGCCCTTGGCCGCGATGGCCGTGTCGGCTGGCCCGAGGTTCCGATTTCAGATGGATGGCTGGAAAGCCTCGGCCTGGATGTCCTGCACCAGCCGACACAGGGCTTCATCTATTGTGCCATCCCGACGGTCTATAATCCGCACGATTTGCAGCACCTGCACTACCCGCAATTCTTCGACCTGGCAGACCTCACCTGGCGTGAGACCATCTACCGGGCCGCCTGCCGGACATCGCATGCGATCATCGTGAACTCGCAATGGATCAAGGATGATGTCATCGCCCAGTTCGCCGTGAGCCCGGACAAGGTCCAGATCATTCCGGAAGCTGCGCCAACCCAATTGCTGGCTGAAGTGACCGAAGAGGACAAGGCCGCCACCCGCGCGAAATATGCCCTGCCCGAGCGTTACATCTTCTATCCGAACAATACCTGGCCCCACAAAAACCACCTCCGCCTGTTCGAGGCGATGGCGTGGCTGCGCGACGAGAAAGGCATCACCGTGCCGCTGGTCTCCACCGGGGCCCGCCATGAGCCGAGCCGCGAGACACTGGATGCGCGCGTGCGCGAACTCGGTCTCGAAAATCAGGTCCAGTTCCTTGGCTTTGTCTCCAATGAGGAACTGCGTGCGATCTACCAGATGGCCCGCTGCCTTGTCGTACCGAGCCTCTTCGAAGCCAACAGCCTGCCGATCTTCGAGGCCTGGGCCGAGGGCATACCGGTGGCCAGTTCCAACGTGACCGCCCTGCCCGAACAGGTCGGCGATGCCGGCCTCCTGTTCGACCCGATGGACCCGCAGGACATGGCTGGCGTGATCGAGCGCCTGTTCACGGACGATACGCTCTGCGCAGACCTGATCGCCAAGGGCAAGGTGCGCCTGTCGGATTTCGACTTCCTGCGTACGGCCCGCGCCAACCGCGCCACCTATCGCCGCGCGGCAGGCCGCCGTCTCGATGCTGAGGATGCCGCCCTCCTCGCGCATGACTGGATGCGCTACCCGATCCGCGACTGATCGCGGCACAAAAGAAAGCAGGCGCCCTTCGCAAGGCGCACGCTTTTTCATTGTCTGGCCAGCTCAGGCTTTCTTGCCGAGCACGCTTTCGAACACATCAGCGATCCGCGCCACCATGGCATCATCCACACGGCGCGATGTCGGCAGGTTCACGCCCGTCCGCGACAGCCAGGCGCTATTCGGGCACTTGCGGGCATACTGACGATAGGCCGGCATGGACGACAGGCCATGGAAGAACGGGCGCAGGTCGATATTGGCTGCCTTGCAGGCCGCGATCAGTTCGGCACGCTTGTCTTCCGGCACCTGCGCGCAGGCAAACCAGGTGACCGGCTGGGCACGCTGGTTCATGGCGGGCGGGAAAGTCACGCCCGGAATACCTGACAGGGCCTTCACGTAACGCTCGTACACACCGGCTCGCATGGCCAGCAGCTCGTCCATCCGCTCGATCTGGGCACAGCCAATGGCGGCCTGCATGTTCGTCATGCGGAAATTGAAGCCAGGCTCCTCATGCCAGTAGCGGCGCTCAGGCCGCATGCCATGGTCGCGCAGCATGCGCATGCGCGTCGCAATGTCCGCATCATTGGTCAGGCAGATACCGCCTTCGCCGGTCGTGATGATCTTGTTGGCAAAGAAGGAGAAGCTGGAAATATCGGAGAAGGACCCGATCGGCTGGCCATCATATTTCGCGCCATGCGCCTCAGCACAGTCCTCGATGATGTAGAGGCCATGGGCCTTGGCCAGGTCGGCAATCTCGGTCATCTCGGCAGGGCGCCCGAAGACGTGCACCGGCATGATGGCACGCGTGCGCGGCGTGATCGCCCGCTCCACCGCCTCAGCCGAGAGACACCACGTGTCACGATCCACATCGACCAGTACCGGGCGCGCGCCTACATGCATCACCGTATTGATCGAGGCTGCGAACGTCAGATCCGGGACAATCACCTCATCCCCTTCCCCGATGCCCAGCGTCGCCATGGCAAGGTGCAGCGAGACCGTCCCGTTGGACGTTGCCACGCCATGGGCCATGCCGACTTTCTCGGCGAACTCCTGCTCGAAACGGCGGATATAATCGCCGGTCGAGGAGATCCAGGTGGACAGGAAGGCATCGAATGCATAGCGCATTTCGCGGTGCGTCAGGTCCGGTTCCGACACCGGCAGGAAGGGCTGCGGGCCGGACTCGTTGAGACCGAGGATACGGCCTTCGACATCCAGAACGGGCGCAACGCCCAGCGGCTCTTTCGCACTGCCCCAGGGGGCCGCGACATCTCCAACGGTCACACCGCTGAGGTGGCCGCCCTTCATGAACGCCGCACGCATGGCCGCAAGATCGGCATAGCCTTTCAACAGGCCCGCCGCATCGGTCACAAAGACAAAGCCCCTACCATTGTCCAGTGCGCGTTCAAGGCCAGTCCACAAAGGATCAGCTGCGCCGCACACCACGGCCGCAACAGCCGGATTGGCAGACGCGAGTGTCGTTTCTTTCGCTTCAATCATGTTCAGGAAACCTTGGCCCCAGCGGGAAGATAATTGGAATCCAGTTCCGGATCGTAAAGAACCACCTGCGTGCCGCTCCGCTCCATGCGCAGGGGCACATGCGTCATGCCCTTCATGGCATCCAGTACGGCAGCGCGCTTGCCCGGCGGCACGAACATCAGGAGGAAGCCGCCACCGCCAGCGCCCAGCAGCTTGCCGCCGAGGGCACCGGCCTTCAGGGCCGCTTCATATCGCTCGTCGATTTCCGGGTTCGAGACGGACGCATCGAGCGCCTTCTTGTTCACCCAGGTCTCGTGCAGGAGCGCGCCGAAATCGTTTATGTTGCACGACGGGTCCATCAGGATCCGTTCGCCCTCACCCACCATGTCATAAATCGCGCGCAGCTCTTTCGTCCGGTCACCGAATTTCGCCACCTTGCGCTTCTCGATCTCGTCGGCGAAGCGCGTGAAGCCGGTGAAGAACAGCATCATGGAGTCTTCCAGCGCCTCACGGCGCGCACCCGGCAGGCGGATTGGCGAAATGTCGTAATCGCCATCGGCCGTGAACTCGATCCGGTTCAGGCCGCCATGCGCCGCAGCGATCTGGTCCTGATAGCCGACCGTTTCACCCAGCAGCTTCTGCTCCACGAAAATCGCCTCACGGGCCAGCTTCTTCTTGGAACAGAGCATTTCCTGGTTGCCGAAAAAGGCATGCAACAGTGACACGGTGAAAGACGAGCTGGAGCCGAGCCCCGACTTGGACGGCAGGTCCGAGTTGTGGATCACTTCATAGCCCGTCTCATTGTCACCGGCATAATGCTTCAGCACTTCGCGAACGACCGGATGCTGGATCTCGTTGATCGTCTGCACCTCTTCCAGCATGCCCCAGGCAACGCGGTAGTTGAAGTCGAACACAGCCGGCAGGCGGCGCAGCTGGATATAGATATACTTGTCGATCGAGGTCGACAGCACGGCCCCCTTCTCCCCACGCTCCAGCCAGGAGGGGTGGTCTGTACCACCCCCGAAGAAGGAGACGCGAAGCGGGCTGCGGACAATGATCATCGTCTGGTCCTCAGACGTTCGAATAGCGGGAGTTACGGATCATCTTGTAACCGCGCAGCAGCTCGGCGATGCCGCGGTCCAGCGACCAGTCCGGGCGCCAGCCGGTGGCTTCCACTTTTTCGTTGGAGACAATGTAATCGCGCTTGTCCGGGTCTTCGCCGATCGGCGCTTCGAGATAGACGAAGCTCGGCACATGTTTCTGGATCTTCTGGCAAAGCTCGATCTTGGAAAGGTTCGCATCCGACAGACCAAGATTGTAGGCCTGCCCACGCATCGTGTCGAAATTCGCAATCGCGTGCTCGAAACCTTTCACCACGTCGCGGACATGGATGTAGTTCCGCTTGAAATGGCCTTCAAAGATCACGACGGCACGGTCGGTGACGGCGCGCCAGGTGAAGTCGTTGACGAGGAGATCAAGACGCATGCGCGGGGCCATGCCGAACACGGTGGCGAGGCGCAGCGTCACGCCGTTGCCATTGTCCAGAACCGCCTTCTCAGCTTCCACCTTGGTGACGCCATAGAGGGAGATCGGGTTCAGCGGGCTTTCTTCCGTGCAGAACTTGCCGCTCTCACCGATGCCATAGCCGGAGTTCGTGACCGGGAAGACGACCTTCTGGTCTTTCGAGGTCCGTTTGACGAGGTCCACCACAGCGTCCTGGTTCAGCGTCTTGGCGGCAATCGGGTCCAGCTTGCAGAGCGGCGCACCAACAAGGGCCGCCAGCGGGATCAGTACATCGGCTTGCGGCACCAATTCGTCCAGCAGGCGCGTATCGCGGGCATCGCCTTTGATCGGGGTGAAATTCTCATTGGCACAAACAGCCGCGAGTTCTGTCGTGCCGCGCTCAAACGTGTCGAGCACGGTGACCTCGTGGCCTTGCTCCAGCAGGCGCGGCACCATTGTCGAGCCGATATAACCTGCGCCACCCGTGATCAGAATTTTCATGTGTCCCTCGGATTCCTGTATCTGTCCTGCGCACCTATCGCGCGCACGGCCTCCCTAAAGCAACTCTCGCACCAGACGAATTTCGGTTCCATTCACCAAACCGGAACAATTTCTCCTTCCCGGCGCGAAATTCCCCATATGGCTGTGTTCTTCTGGCACAGAGCCCCGTTTAACGGAGGAGCTCAGGGAAATAGCGTTCTACCGCAAAGGACGAACCTGCCAACGTGAAGTGACCATAATCGAGATAAATATCTTCGTTCCTCACCCGCACCGGACAGGCGCCATCCCGGCAAAGCGCCGCTGTCGGATCGACGAACCCCGCCCCGGCACGCTCTGCAATCGCGGCGAGTTTCCTGTTCATGGCCTGGGCCTCCAGGCTGAGGGGCAAGGCGGCGTCCGCCGTTTCCGCCGGTAGTGTCCGGGCGAGGATCAGGTAAGGCGGAATGTGGAAATTGGGCGGTTGCCCGATCAGGACAACCTCAAGCCCCGCGGCCTTGAGCGCGGTTAACGTGCTCTCCACCTGCACAGATGGCCCGGTGCCGTATTCCAGCCAGCTGCCGGCAATGATCACGCGCCTGACATTATACCGGCGGGCGATCTCCATGACGTGTTCGCGGAAGGCAGAACAGGCTGGCCAGCCGGGGCTTGCCGGGTCCAGTGTCGGTGGACAGCCTTCCATGGCGTATTCAATGACGCGGTTTCCATTGGTCAGGCCGCTGTCACGAAGGCCCGGCACATAATGCGCGGCGAAGGAGTCCCCGAAGAGGAGCACAGGCGGCCCCTCCCCCTCACCAAGGATGCAGGCGTCCCCGGCCCAGTCCGTCCAGCTCTGCCCATCCCGCAGCAGACAGGTGCCGACGCCCCAGGCTTGCTCGGCGCCAGCCATGTCCGGCACGCGGGCATAGGCAGGCTGGCTGGCGAAAACGCGGGCATTGATTTTCGCCCCACCCCATCCGGCCGCCGCCGTACCGAAGGCACAAACGAGTGCAGCGCCCAGCACCACAGGCGTTTTCCATCCGGCACGGCGCATCGGCGTCTCGACCAGCCGGAAGAGCAGCCAGGCCAGAAGGAAACAGAGCGCCAGCGCCGCCAAGGTCTCCCCGAAACTGAGCTTCCGCATCAGGAGGAAAGGCCCCAGCACCAGAACCGGCCAGTGCACGAGGTAAAGGGAATAGGAGATCCGCCCCGTCCACACGACCGGCGGCAGGGCCAGGACACGCGACAAGGCAGGCATGGCGCGCTCGCCTCCCGGCTTGCCAAACCAGATCACGGCCCCTGCCCCAAGGCACGGCCAGAGCGCCGCGAGCCCCGGAAACAGAGTGCCCGGCCCGTAGAACAGGACCGCCCCGGCAATCATCGCCAGCCCCGCCAGCACACCCACCTCCCGCACGGTGCGCGACAAGCCGGGCCGCGGCGCCAGCGCGATCAACACGCCCAGCAGGAATTCCCAGGCACGGGTAAAGGGCAGGTAGAAGGCCGCATCGATATGTCCGTGGCGCACGGCGTAAAGGTTCAGTCCGAACGACGCAAGCAGGCAGAGCGTCACCGCGAGACGCCAGCGCCCGCCCAGAAATCGCTGGATCAGCAACAGGCACACCGGCGCCGCGATATAGAATTGTTCCTCCACGCCGAGGGACCAGGTGTGCAGCAGCGGCCGGAAAGGCATGTCATTATTGAAGTAGGAACTGGTCTGCCAGAAATGCAGGTTCGAGAAGAACAGGGAGGCCGCCACCAGACTGTCCGCAACTGGCTGGAAATAGACCGGCGGCACGATCAGCAGGCTCACCAGCAATGTGCCCAGCAGCACCGCCGTCAGCGCTGGCAGGATCCGCCTCGCCCGGCGGGCAAAGAAACCGGACAGCGAAAATCGCCCGGCATCGAGATCCCGGAACAGGCTGAGCGCAATCACATAGCCGGAAATGACGAAGAAGACGTCCACCCCGACAAAGCCGCCGGAAAAGCGGCTCCAGCCTGCATGAAAGAAGAGGACAGCCAGGACAGCGGCCGCCCGCAGCCCGTCCACATCCGCCCGGTAGCCGGGGGATTGGCCAGAAGACTGGCTTGAAGAATGGCCAGCCGCACGGCCATCCGGAAGGCGGGCAGGATCAGGACTCATCACCTTCCGATTCGTGCATCGGACATGCCAGTCGACCGGAATCTCCTCGCAGGGTTTCCGGACTTTCCCCCACTCGCCTGACAAGTGTACCGATTTGCACCAGACGCGCGCGAAATTTCCTGTTTAAATGGCAAGGTTATTGCAGCCTTCTTCGCGTAATCCGGACAGACGCGATGCGCTGCACAGACTGGGGACAGGGAGTATTCATATGAGCAACGACACCGGCCGCACAGCCGTAATTCTGGCGGGGGGGCTCGGATCGCGTCTGCGTCCCTACACGGTCGTGCTGCCCAAACCGCTGATGCCGGTGGGTGAATCCCCGATCCTGGAAGTGATCATCAAGCAGCTGGCCCGCAAAGGCTTCAACCGCATCATTCTGGCCGTGAACCATCAGGCAGACATCCTGCGCGCCTATTTCGGCGATGGCAGCCAGCTGGGCGTCAGCATCGAATACTCGCTGGAAACCAAGCCCCTCGGCACGATGGGCCCCCTCCACCTGATGAAGGACCTGCCTGAGAATTTCATCGTCATGAATGGCGATATTCTCTGCGACCTCGATTTCGGCGACTTCTTCGCCAACCACGCTGACGACGACCGCCTGTTCACCATCGCTGCATCCAAACGCGAACAGCTGATCGACTATGGTGTGCTCGGCTGCGAAGCGGATCACCTCGTTTCCTTCACCGAAAAGCCGCGCACCCCCTATCTCGTATCCATGGGTGTCTACTGCCTCAGCCGCCGCGTGCTGGACTTCATCCCCGAAGACCAGGCCTATGGCTTCGACCAGCTCATGCTGCGGTTCCTGGATGAAAAGCGCGACGTGAAGGTCCAGACGCATGAGGGCTATTGGCTCGATATCGGCCGCCCGGACGATTACTTCCGCGCGGTGGAGGAATGGCCGGACCTGCGCGAAAAGCTGGGTCTCTGACGTGCCCTCACCTGACTTCACACCGAAACGCCCCCTCCCCGGCCGCATTGTCGTGACCGGGGAAACCGGTTTTGTGGGCCGCCGTCTTTCTGCGCGGCTTGAGGCGCTCGGCGTAGAGGTCATTGGTTTTTCCCGCTCCACCGGCGGAGACCTGCTGACCGGCGAGCTCCCGCTGGACGGCGCAGGCCATGTCTTCCATCTCGGCGCCCTTTCCTTCGTGCCGGACAGCTGGACCGACCCGGCGAACTATCATCTCGTGAATACGCACGGTACCGTCCGCGTGCTGGACCAGTGCCGCAAGGCCGGTGTGCCGATGACCTTCATCAGCACATTCGTGTATGGCGCCGGCGCTCCGGTGCCCGTTTCGGAAGACTTCCCGCCAAACCCGGCCAATCCCTACGCCTGGTCGAAACTCGCCGCGGAAGATGCCTGCCGCTTCTATGCGAAGACATTCGGCATGGATGTCACCGTGCTGCGCCTGTTCAACGCATACGGCCCCGGCCAGAAGGATTCCTTCCTGATACCGACGATTGCCCGCCAGGCTGTCGATCCGGGCGTGAAGGAAATCGTCGTGGCCGATCTCGCCCCCCGCCGCGATTTCGTCCATGTCGACGATGTGGTGGAAGCGATGATCAGCACCATCGGCCTGCCCGGCGGCGGCACCTACAATGTCGGCTCCGGCTGCTCCTGGTCCATCGGCGACGTCATCGCCGCCTGCCTCAAGGCTGCAGGCACGGACAAACCCTATTCCGACCGCGGCGAGCGCCGCGAGAATGAAGTCATGGATGTCGTTGCAGACATCTCCGCCCTGACGGCCGCCACAGGCTGGCGTCCGCAAACAGAATTTGAAAACGGTATGAAATCGGTGATCGAGGCACTGGCCACATGTTGAGTATTGATATCGTCTGCCCGGTCTTCCGTGAGGAAGCGGCCATCGAAACCTTCCACAAGGCACTGGTTGAAGCGACAGAGCCGCTCTACGGCGAATACACGTTCCGCTACATCTATGTGGTTGATCCCTCCCCGCCGGACCGCAGCGCGGAAATCCTGCAGGGCATTGCTGAAAAGGCCAGCAATGTGACCGTGCTGGTCATGTCCCGCCGCTTCGGCCATCAGGCTGCCCTGATCGCGGGGATCGACGAGACACGCGGCGATGCCGTCATCATGCTCGACAGCGACATGCAGCACCCGCCATCGCTGATCCCGAAACTGATCGAGGAATGGCGCGGCGGCTCTGAAATCGTCCAGACACTGCGCCATGACGACCAGAAGATCTCCTTCGGCAAGCGTGTCACCTCGCGTATGTTCTATGGCGTGTTCGAGCGCATGACGGGCATTGACCTGAATGCCGGTTCGGCTGACTTCCGTCTTCTGTCCCGCAAGGTGGCCGATGTGTTCCGCACCCAGTTCCGCGAACACAACCCCTTCTTCCGGGGGCTTGTCACCTGGGTCGGCTATCGCATCTCCTACGTCTCCTTTGTGCCGGAGAAGCGTTTCGCGGGCCAGTCGAACTATTCGCTTCCCGCGCTGATCCTGTTTGCGACGAACGGCATCTTTTCCTTCTCCAAACTGCCTCTGCGCATCTGCATCTGGCTCGGCCTGATCTTCGCCGCCTGCAGTGCCTTTTCCGGCGCCTACTACCTGATCGTCTATCTCTTCTTCGAAGACATTGTCGTTCCCGGCTGGGCATCCCTGTTCGCGCTCGGCGCATTCGGCCTGTCCATGAACCTCTTCTTCCTCGGCGTGCTCGGGGAATATGTCGGCCTGATCTTCGACGAGGTGAAGAACCGGCCGCGTTACCTCGTGGCAGACACCTATGGCGCCCGCACGGATGCCAAACAGGAGTCCGCATCGTGAGCATGAGCGACCTCTCCCCCGACCGCTTTGACCAGCATGTCGTGGCGCGCAGCCGCTCTTTCTTCGAAGGCGATGTGACCGCCCATGATGCGCGCCTGCGCAAGGCTGTCACCGGCAAGCGTGTCCTGATCGTCGGTGGCGGCGGCTCCATCGGCTCAGCCACGCTGCGTGCGCTGATCCGGTTCGAGCCGGCCGCCATCCATGTCATCGACCATTCGGAAAACTACCTTGCCGAACTGGTCCGCGATCTCCGTTCCGGCATGGACCTGCCTGCCAGCCTGGACCTGCGCATGTGGCCGATCGATTTCGGCGCCCCGGTGACCGAGCGGCTGATAAATTCCGAAGACGCCTATGACGTGGTGATGAACTTCGCCGCGCTGAAACATGTCCGCTCGGAGAAGGATATCTATTCCCTGCTCCAGATGCTGGACACGAATGTCGTGCGCCAGGCGCGTTTCAAATCATGGATCGCGGCGCGCGGCGGCACCACCCGCTTCTTCGGCGTCTCCACCGACAAGGCCGCCAACCCGACCAGCCTGATGGGCGCCACCAAGCGCCTGATGGAAGACGTCCTGTTCAGCGCCAGCCCCACGGCCGGCATGAATGTCTCGTCCGCCCGCTTCGCCAATGTGCTCTTCTCCAATGGCAGCCTGCCGCAGGCATGGCTGCGCCGGATCGAACTTGGCCAGCCGCTGGCCGCCCCGCGCGGCACCCGGCGCTATTTCGTCACCCGCGCCGAAGCTGGCGAGATCTGTCTCCTCGCCTCCCTCCTCGGCGGACAGGACGAGATCATTATCCCGCGCCTCGACCCGGAAAAAGAGCTGCGTCTTCTGGAAGCCATCGCAGCAGACGTGCTGAAGCTGACCGGCTTTGAAGCCGTTCTGTTCTCGGACGAGGCCGAGGCCCGCCATGAAGTGGCCGCGCTGCGCAAGCAGGGCAAATGGCCCCTCCTCCTCACCCCGCTCGATACAAGCGGCGAGAAACCCTATGAGGAATTCGTCGGCGCCGACGAAGTCTCACACGAGATCGGCATGGAGAGCGTGCTCGCCATCCGTCACGCCAAGGCGAAGATCGGACCGGACTTCATCGACCGGCTGCACGCACTCATCAGCGACACATCCGGGAAAGTTCAGAAAGCCGATGTGGTGGAAACCATCGCCTCGGTGATCCCGAACTTTGCCCATGTCGAAACCGAAAAGAATCTCGACCAGAGAATGTAGCCGCCTTCAGGACGGCAAGATGGGAGGAGCGACGCGCATGGACGCAGCTCAGACATTTCAGAAGCTGATGCAGTTCCTGCGCGGCGGAGAGTCCAGCTGGACCCTGCGTGCAGGCCTCTTCCTCGCGGGCGTGCTGGTCATCGCCATTCTTGTGACGGCGGTGCACATGGCCGCCGGGCTCACCCTGCCTGCGCCGTGGGGCGATGAAGCCTACTTCCTGTGGCAGGCCCGTGGGTTCGAGCGCTGGAACGATTTCATCGCGCCGGAGATCGACCCGGAACGCCCGCTCCTGCTGCTGCCCTATGGATACCCCCTCCTTATGGGGATCGTGTTCAAGATTTTCGGCTTCTCGCTGGAAACGGCCCGCGCCGTATCGCTCGTCGCCACGCTGGCAGGGTTCGGCCTTCTTGCGACCGCCATGCGCGCCCGCAAGACAGCCGTGATCAGCCTCATCCTGATCGGCGCCTTCCTGCTGAACGGGCATTTCATCGCCATGGCCAACAATGCCCGCATGGAAGCAGTGATGTTCGCCATCATCTGCGGCGCCCTCCTCCTTGTGCAGAACAAGCAGTACTGGGTCGCGCTTGGCCTTCTGGGCGGCTCTGCCGTGATCCACCCGAACGCCATGCTGATGGGCGCGCCGGTCTTCTTCTACGCCATCTTCGCAGGCAAGCTGTGGAAAAACTGGCCAACGAAGTGGGGCATGATCGTGATTGGCCTCGGCATTACCGCCTGGGCTGCGCAGGCGCTCTACATCTTCACCCACTGGGCCGCCTTCGAGCATGACCTCGCCTACCGCCTGTCGGAGACAACCTCGGCCAACAAGGGCGCCTCGCAATTCGGCGGCTGGCATGCTGTGGGCCTCACCGCGATCCTCGCCATCTGGGCGTTCGCTGTCTGGCGCAAGGTGCCTGTCGCGCACCTCACTGCCTTTGCCGTCGGCGCCTGGCTGATGAGCCGAGTGCGCGAGGAACAATGGTATGACGTCTTCAACGACTTCGCCTACCTGCTGGCTGCCCTCGCCCTGATCGAAATCGTCGTGAAACAGGTCTGCCTCCGCTATCCGGACAAGGCGATGATCCCGCTCGGCGCCTCCCTCGCCCTTGTCGCGATCGCAGGCCTCTTCTTCCTGAAGACTGGCCGCATCGAAGGCCCGAAAGGCTACCTCCAGGAGATGAATGTCGACGGCATGGTCATCGCCGACGAGGTCCCCTATTTCACCGCCGAGGACCGCGCCGTTCTGGAAGCCTACATGAACGGCATCCAGGAAGACGGGCTGACCACGGTGGAACTCTACCCCTGGGGCGACACGCTGCTCTTCCCCGAGAATGACCCCGATCATGTCCGCTTCCAGATCCCCTATTTCGATCCGGATTATGTCGCCTCCACCCGCAACTGGCCGTGGGGCTATGGCCCGACCTATGGCGCGACGCCGACGGTCTACATCCTGCGGACTTCGAAATACCAGCCGCGCTGGCTGGACGAGCGGTTCGAGCGGCTGATGAAACGTGCTAGCGAACGTTCCGGTGGCCGCGCGCCCGTTATCATCCACTCGCGCGGCGATACCGAAATCTGGTATGCCTTCCCGACCACGCCGGACACAGCTGACATACAATGACCGAGACCGCCCTGCAGCCCCCACAGGATACGGCCGCCGCAGATGGCCTGCGCCTGATTGTGCATGCGGACGATTTCGGCCTGTCCGAAAAGGTCAATGAGGGCGTCATTGATGCGCATCTCAACGGCATCCTCACCTCCACCTCAATCATGGCCTGCGCCCCGGCCTTCGATCATGCCACAGCCTTGGCAAAGGACACTCCCTCGCTCGACATCGGCGTGCACCTGACCCTGGTTGAGGAACCGCCGCTGACCGACCCGGCAAAGATCCCCAGCCTTGTCGATGAAACCGGCCATTTCCACAAACACGTCACCGTCTTTGCGAAACGCTACTTTCAGGGCCTGATCAATCCGGACGAAGTGCGCGTCGAGCTCGACGCTCAGATCACCCGCATTCTGGATGCCGGCCTCAAAGTGTCCCATCTCGACAGCCACCAGCATGTCCACATGTTGCCTGGCATCCTGTCCGTCGCGCAGGACCTTGGCCGCAAGCATGGCATCGCCCCGATGCGCCTGCCCCGGGAGCCGGTCAGCCCCTATATGTTGACGTCCGCTGGCGGATTGTCCCGGATCGCACAACAACTTGTGCTCAACCATTTCTGCCAGCGCGCCCGCAAGGGTTTTGGCCCGACCACGGACCGCTTTGCCGGATTCTATTATGGGGGGAAACTGGACACGAAAGCTCTCCTGAGAGTGGTGTCCAGCTTGCCGGAAACGGGCAGTTGTGAGTTAATGTGTCACCCGGGGGTAGACGACCCCGCGTCCGAGAAACTCCATTGGGGGTATACGTGGGCGAACGAATTGTCAGCTCTGAAAGACGCTTCGGTCGCCGCAGAGATCGAGAGGAAGGGAATTCGGCTGATTTCCTTCCGCAATCTGACAGCCTAGACACCCCTTCGCCCCCACGCCGTCTGGGCCGGTTGGCCATCGCCCTCTTCGTCTGGCATTTCCTGTCACCGCTGCCCTTTGTCTGGCGCCTGCACCAGGTGATCCGGTCCCTCCTGTCCCCCTTCGGCAAGATCATAGACCGCATCCCCCGCACGCCGCCCGGAGAGGAACGCACGCTTCTGGACCTTGGCTGCGGGCATGGCATTTTCCTCGCCCTCGCCCGCCGCATGCGGCCAGGTCTCAGCCTCGTCGGCATAGATCTCGATGCGGAGAAAATACGTCAGGCCCGGCAGGCCTTTGCCAAGGCGAAAATCAGCGGACACCAGCTGGCCGTGATGAGTATTGCAGATTTTCCCGAAGGCACCGCCGACTATATCGCCATCCTGGATGTCATGTATCTCGTCCCGCTGGTCCTGTGGGCCGGCATCCTGAAGACCTGCTATGACAGCCTGAAGCCCGGCGGCCTGTTGCTTCTGAAGGAGATGAACACAGGCAAGCCCGCCAAGCTGGCGGCCCTCAAGCTGGAGGAAACGCTGGCAGTCAACATCCTTGGCATCACCAAGGGGGAAGAAACCAGCTTCACCTTTCCGCCGCCGGAAGAAATCCGCAAACAGCTGCAGACCATTGGCTTCGAAGTTGAGGAAATACCACTCGACCGCGGCTATCATGTCCCGCACATGCTGTGGATCGGGCACAAGCCATCCGGCCCGGATGATCCGCCGCTCAGCTGAGGCCGATCATATCGAACAGCGTGCCCGCACCCACGGCCGCTGGCACGAGGAACACAACCGCTGCGATCAATGCCCCGGCGACCGAGGCCGCTGTAAAGGTCAGCGCCGGCATGCGCAGCGCCCCGGCCACAACCGGCACACCTGCCCGAACCGGGCCGGAGAACCGTCCGGCCACGACAGCGCCGAGGCCCCAACGGGCACAAAAGGCTTCGCTACGCGCGATCAGGTTCGGATGTTTCCGGAATGGCCAGATCCGGCCAAGATGATCGGCATTCTTCTGACCCAGCAGATAGAGGCTGATATCCCCCAGCGCGCCGCCGACGGTCGCCGCGGCGACCACTACCGCCAGATGCCCCGCATTCTGAGGGCCGACCAGCGCAGCTACGCCCACAAGCGCAACCCAGACGAAGGGAACAAATTCAAAAAAGGCGAGCACGAAGATCAGCGCAGCGATCCATTGCGGATGGTCTGCGGCAAAGCCGATCAGCTGGGCGGCGATCTGGTCCATTCTCGTCAATCCGTTCCGGCCGCCCTTGGGGGCGCTGCCGGGGTCAGTCAGGAACGGAAAAGGCCGGCCATTCAGGACCGGCCCTTCCCCATGAAAATCTATGGCCCAATGAAAAGATCAGGCCCAGAAATCTCAGGCCATGGCTGGCGCATTGGAACGCACCTGGCGTTCGATCCACTCATAAGTCTTCTCCAGACCCGTTTTCAGCGGCTGGCTCGGCGCCCAGCCGAGTCTCTCCTGGATCAGCGAGTTCTCGGAGTTGCGCCCGCGCACACCCAGCGGACCCGGAATGTGATCAAGGTCAATCTTCTTGCCGGCAATGTCGGCAATCATCATGGCCAGCTGGTTGATGGTCACCATCTCTTCCGAGCCGACATTCACCGGGCCGGCAAAGTCGGAACGGGTCAGGCGCAGCGTGCCTTCAACGCATTCATCCACATAGAGGAAAGACCGCGTCTGCAGGCCATCGCCCCAGATCTCGATCGAGTCGCCGGATTTCGCCTTGGCGATCTTGCGGCAGAGCGCGGCCGGGGCCTTCTCCTTGCCGCCATCCCAGGTGCCCTGCGGGCCGAAAATGTTGTGATAACGGGCAACGCGCGATTCCATCCCGCGGCAGCGCGCATAGGTCAGGTACAGGCGTTCGGAGAACAGTTTCTCCCAGCCATATTCGCTGTCCGGTGCGGCCGGATAGGCGCTGTCTTCACGGCAGTTCGGATTGTCCGGATCTTCCTGATTATAGGCCGGGTACATACAGGCCGAGGAAGAATAGAAGATGCGCTTGCAGTTACGCTTGTAGGCCGCATCTAGGACGTTGAGGTTGATCGTGGCGGAGTTGTGCATCACGTCGGCATCATTGTCGCCGGTGAAGATATAGCCTGCGCCGCCCATGTCTGCGGCCAGCTGGTAGATCTCGTCAAACTTGCGGTCGACCACTTCACGCACGAACATCTGGTCGCGCAGGTCACCCATCACGAAATCGTCCGCCTCGGTGTCCGAGAATTCGTGCATCTTGAGGTCAACGCCGCGCACCCAATAGCCTTCACGCTTGAGGCGGCGGACAAGGTGCCCCCCGATGAATCCGCCTGCGCCGCAGACCAGAACCGATTTCATGACAAACTCCACTCCTGAACAGCCATACGCGGCGACTTTTGGCCGCCACGTTTCCAATTTCGCAGGGGTTGCAAGCGGCATGCCGCAAAATTCCCCTGTCGGGTGTCCCCGTTCGAGACCGGTTGTCCCGCGCCAAACGCCCAAAAACAAGGCCTGTTCAGGGTAAATACCCCTCCAAAGGCCATTTTTCCGGGTTCGTCTCTCAGATGAAAACCAGCCTCTCCCGTCTGGCGCACGCTCAGTGCCAAAAGATGACACATGCCTTCTAGTTACAAATCCTGACCGGGCGATTGTAGTCTCCCGGCCGGACGGAGCGGGCCGGCGCCGTACTGACCAGCCGGAAGCGCTCCAGATATGGCTTCACGATCGCGGGTTCTGTATCGAGCTCGCGGTAGTCCAGCCCATAGCGCGCAAGCTGTGCATGATCCGGGACCCACAGATCGAACAGCGAAGTGATACTCAGGATCGTCTCGCCACTGATCGCATCCGCCCCATTGACCGCAATGCAGACAGTCGCGATCGCAGATTGCGGATCCAGCAACAAGGCAGGATCAACCCCCTTGGACTCATAAAGAGCCACCTCACGCCGGCTGCGTGCCTGCAGCGGGGCGAAGTTGAAGACGTCCGTCGGCCCGAAAGTCGCCTTTGCAATCTCGGCCGCAGATGTCGCCGTATTGTGGAAACCCAGCTGCGCGTTCGCCAGCGTATATCGACCGTTTCCTGCAATGAATACAGCGGAGGCGCAGCCGGAAAAGCAGGGACCGGCCGCAATGACGGACAAGCCGTTGCGCATGACGATGTCGGCAACATCCAAAGGCGCCTCGAGCACGCCGCCGCCTGACGCGATCAGCAGCACTGTCGTCTCCGCCGTCCCCATGTCATCGAGCAGGCGTGCACCCTTTGCATTCAGCAGGCCGCAATAGAGAACGGTTTCCCGGCTCAGCAGGGCCACGGTCGGGTCATCCGAATAGGCACAATTCGTCAGATCGAACCCTGAAAGGTCCGGCAGTTCAGGCAGAACCGGGGGCGGCGCAATCTCCGCCACCGGCTCCCATACGGTTCCCTGCGGCGCACTCGTCGCGCACGCAGACAGCATCAATGCCAGAAGAGGCCCCCGCCAGATGGCGGACATGACCGGCCTCATGCTAGACGGTCGGCACCATTTGCTGGGTTGCCGGGGCATAATTGCCATCAGCATCCCGGCACCAGATTTCCGTCATCGTGTCACTGGTGTTGTTATAGCTCGCTGTCGTCTGGAGCGGACGGCAGATCATCGGCGTTGCCGGCTCCTGTGTCCCGGAAGCGGATACGGGAACCATCTGCGTCTCCGTAGACGGCACAATCGTGACCGAACGCTCCTTGCCATCCGCACCTTTCCAGGAAGAGTTGACCGTCTCGTTCTGCTGGATCGCCGCCAGCTGGGCTTCGGCCATCCGGCGCTTGTCGGCTTCATTGTTGAAAGCCAGCCAGACACCGCAGGCCCCTGCCCCCAGCAGGCCGCCGGCCAGCGCACCGGCCCCGGCATCGCCATCGCCGACATTGTTGCCGATGATCGCCCCCAGGACAGCGCCGCCGGCCACCATGGTCGCACAGCTCATCATCTTCTGCTGTGTCGTGAGGGGCTGGTCGCCCACCGTGGCACAGGCGGAGATCATGGATACGCCCACCGTCAGCCCCACCAGATTTCTCACAAATGTCTTTTTCATTTTCGTCTCCCCAGGAATTGCAGCGCCTGCTGCCTGTTAAAAGGTTGCACCTTCGATCTCCACGGCCTCCACCGTGAGGGAATCGTTTCCACTTTTCGATCCGATCTGGTCCACGGCCGGATCGAAGATTCGGCCACTCAGATCCTTGCCGTCGATATTGAACTCGAACCGGCGCATGTGCCCGAAGGGACCATCCGGATCGAATTCGGGTTCGCCGCCCGGCGCCAGGCTCCAGGCCTGGGCAAAGCCCTCGCTATCGCTGGAAATGTTGCATTCGCCGCGGCTCTTGCAGACGGCCTGCCCCGTCATGGGCGTCGAGCGGTCAGGCGTACCTTCCAGGATGATCCAGGAATCCGACAGCTTCCCGTTCTTGTCCACACCGATCCGGAGGCGGACATTTTCAAGACTGTCCGGATAGTGAACCTTGCCGACAAAGCGCTGCACGGATGCCGGCGCAATCGGCACGGCGCCCATGTTCACGCCGCCCCAATGCGCCAGCCGGGCATGCTGGGCCAGCAGGAAGGCCTGGAAATATTCCCGGATCAGGTCGTCCCCGGCTTCCGGCAGGATCACGAAGACATCGGCGCGATTGAAATCGAGCCCGATCTTCTTGCCGTCGGTAAAGCCCGCCGCACGGGCCTCTTCCTGGCTTGTGAATTTCGGGAAATCCATCTGGCTGACATCGGTATAGAGGAAGACGCGCGGAACCCCGCCATCCCCGCTCACCAAACGGTTCGAAGCCCTGAGGGACTTGATGAAGGACGCCTCCGCAATCGTCGTGTCAGGGGCCTCGGCCGGGCCTGCCGCATTCCGCGCAATATATTGCAGGGAGGCGACCAGCTTCATGCGGAAGTCGTTGACGCTGTTCTCGATTTTCTGGGATGCCCCGCCGGTGAAGAAATCCCCGAGCGCTGAGCTTTCCTGCCTCGCCTGCGCCATTTCATCAGCCGACAGGCCGGGAAGACAGCCACTGAAGGCCCGCTCCGCCGCACCGCCATCTGACGGCAGCACAAAGACCGAAACACGCTCGCGTGCCTCCGTCACGCCAGAAGCAAGCGCCTTTTGCGGATCTGCCACCGCCAACACCACATCGCGCACATTGGCGTTCAGGGCGACGAACTCACGCGGGTCCTCCGTCTTGTTGACCATGTTGTCATCCACCAGGATGAAGGTCTGGCGCAGGGGTGCCGCGAAACCCTCGACCGTGCAGAATTCCTCGGCCTTGAGGTCACCCGTCATGGCCCCGCCGGAGCCGCCGGAAGCCGAGGATTCCGAACAGGCTGCCAGCGCCAGGCCACAGACCGCAGTGATCAGGATACGTTTCTTTTTCATGGCTTATCCCCACAGAAGATCGGCGGGCATGGCCTTGAAGTCACCGAGTGTGACCGCTTCCCCACCCATCGAACGGTCGCCGGATGAGTAATAGGTCTGGAAGAGATAATCCTCCGGCAGTTTGGAAGAGAGCACTTCCTTGTACTGGTTCAGCGCCGCCATGACCTCCTGGTCTTTCGCCTGGATCTTGTCGACCAGACGGCGGACCTCGGCAAACTGGGACATGGAGTTCAGCGGGCCGGCCTTGCGCCGGATCTTCTCGACATTTTCCTTGTAGGCGCGATCAACGGCGGTCAGCTGGGTGTCGACCTCCTTGTGGCGCAGGGACGACATCTTTTTCTTCAGCTTTTTCAGGGTCCGCGCCTTGTCCGAGAAGTCCGGGTTCGGATCATGCATCAGGAATGTGATGGCCATGCCGATGAAGAACACGACCATGTTGCCGAGCAGCAAGCTGCCGATCTGCACCAGCAGCGGACTAGGCTCCTGGCCAAGACTGAGCTGCATGTCCCGCAGGGGCACAAGATAGTAGAAGCGCGCATAGCCCACGACGCCCAGACAGACCGTCAGCAGGGCCGAACCGATCGACCAGAGCGGCCAGCCCGCCCGGTTCTGGTAATCGTCATCAGCCCGCATGAAGAAATTGAACTGGCGGATGAAACGGCCGATCAGGTGCGCGGCAACAGCGATGCCGATACCGGTGATGATGGTCGCCCCAAGCGCCTGGAAGTCGGACTGGATGATCGGCGCCTTGCGGAAGCTCTCGAAGTTCAGGAGGCCTTCCGGCAGCATGATCGCCGGCAGGAGGATGCCCCACTCCAGCAGGTGGCTCGGCACTTTCGCATCACGGTGCCCCTCTTCCGCTTTCATGCGGCCATACTCGATCTCGGCATTTTCGAGGTCGCTCGTCAGCTCGGGATGCTTTTTGCGGAAGGCGCCGAGCACTTCGGCGCGCCGGGTCGCGCGGTGGCGCTTCTCATGGTCGAGGTCCACCTTGTCGACAAAACCTGCCGCCCCTTTGCCGAGCGGCACCGAGCGGGCGAGACTTTGCGCTTCCGCAATCGCGGCAGAGCGTTTGCCCGCCACATAGTGCTGCAGCCAGGTCTTCATTGAGGGCGTCAGGCCTGGCGCAAGCGCGCCCTGGTCGCCCTCGCTCGTGAGGATCAGGCCATTCGAGACTTCGCCATCGGCCCTGGCCATCAGATCCGAGCAAATCTGCCCGCCGGGCGACAGATCTATTTGGGAATAAACGTCCGTCGCCGTGCCATTGGTTACATCATTCACGCAGAAAACCCCCTATCCGCTGTTCAACCTTCTACTTCTATTTCACCAACTTTCCTATTTACCGGATAAAGCTGGATCTTCCTGGGCTTACGCAATTCAAGCGTCCGCTTCTCTTGCTGAACGTTCACCACGGTCTTCTCCGAGGTCGCGTTGACCGTGACACCCTGCGAGGCGAGGTCGAGGTCCTCCGCGCTGGCGAGGACTTCCAGTGCCGTGTAGACGGGTTTGACTTCCAGCTTGGCCTTGCAGGCCTCAGCCTCTGCCAGGGTCGATGCCTGGCAGGTCATGTCCAGTTGTTGGTCCACGATCCAGGCCGGGATGGCTTCCGGGCGGGCGGCGAACAGGAACTCGATCCGGCGATTGCGGCTCCAGCTATATTCGTTCGAGCCAGCCACCAGCGGCATGTCCTCGCCAAAGCCCAGACGCCAGACGCTGGCGACTTTCACGTCCGATCTGACCAGGGCTTCGGCCAGGGCATTCGCCCGGTCGATCGACAGATTGTAATTATAGTCATTGGGGCCGTGGTCTGCCCCACAGGGGTGGTCCACCGGTTTTGTGAAGTGGTCCCAGAAAATCGGACAGTCAGCTAAGGTGTATCCCAAACCTTTGAAGGATACGAGAATGGCAAAGCGCCGGAACTTTACAGATCAGTTTAAGGCCAAGGTGGCGTTGGAAGCGCTGCGAGGCGACAAGACCGTGCAGGAGATCGCGGCAAAGCATCAGTTGCATCCGAACCAAGTCAGCACCTGGAAGCGACAAGCCATCGAAGGCATGGCCGATGTGTTTTCCGGCGGCAAGCAGAGCGGCCCAACTGAGGCCGAAGTAAAGGAGCTGCACGCCAAGATCGGGAGGTTGGCGGTCGAGAATGATTTTTTGTCGGAAGGGCCGAAGCGATGAGCCCCGAGAAGAAACGCGCGATGATTAAGCGGGACCACCCGCAGCTCAGTATCAGTCAACAATGCAAGCTGGTGCGGCTCAGCCGGTCGGCGTTCTATTACACACCCGCCGGGATCGATGCTGACACGCTGGCGATGATGAAAGAGATCGATCGGGTGTTCACCAAATATCCGTTCTTCGGCAGCCGCCAGATCGCAGCCTATCTGCGCCGGGAAGGGGTCGTCATAGGACGGCATCGTGTAAGGCGGCTGATGGCGAAGATGGGCCTGGAGGCAATCTACAAACGCCCCAGAACCAGTCAGCCGCATCCCCAGCATCCGGTCTTCCCGTATTTGCTGAGAAAGATGCAGATCGACCGCCCCAATCAGGTCTGGTGCGCCGATATCACGTTTGTGCCGGTCAAGAACGGCTTCCTTTACCTGGTGGCCATCATGGATTGGGCCACGCGCAAGGTGCTGAGCTGGCGGCTGTCGAACACGATGCACGCCGACTTCTGTGTTGAGGCTTTGAACGAGGCCGTCGCCAAACATGGCCCGCCCGAGATCATGAATACGGATCAGGGCAGTCAGTTCACCGGATCGGCCTGGATCACGACCCTGACCGAGGCTGGGGCGCGCATCTCAATGGATGGGCGCGGGCGTTATCTCGACAACATCTTCATCGAACGGCTCTGGCGATCACTGAAGCAGGAGGCCATCTATCTCGAAGAAATCACCGACGGCTTCCAAGCCAGGCGCGTGATCAAGGACTGGATGACCTTCTACAATACCAAAAGGCCTCATTCCGCCCTTGATCGACAGACGCCTGACGACGCATATTGGGTAGGCTTGGAACAACAAAAAGCAGCATGAAACCTAAACCCGATACACCTTAGCAGAGCTGCGAAACTGTCCGAAAAACTGGGACCACTTCAGCCGAAGAAGGTCTCGCAGTGAAACGCAGACGCGGGCGCAAGCGCGCCATCGGCACGCGTAGCCCCATGCTCTTGCCAGAGGGACCTAACGAGCGCTGGAGCCTAGACTTTGTCTCAGACGCGTTGAGCAATGGGCGCCGGATCAGAACGCTGTGCGTTGTCGATGACTTCACGCGTGAGGCCCTGGTCATCGTGGTTGATGTTTCTCTGTCTGGGCTGCGGGTTGCTCGCGAACTGACCAAGCTGATCATGCGCAGAGGCAAGCCAAAGATGATTGTCTCTGACAATGGCACCGAACTGACGAGCCATGCGATCCTTAAATGGGTCCAGGACACCGAGATCGAGTGGCACTATATCGCGCCTGGCAAACCCACCCAGAATGCCTTCGTCGAGAGCTTCAATGGTCGCTTACGCGATGAGTGCCTCAACGAACATCTCTTCGATGGGCTGGATGATGCCAGACGCATCATCGAAGCCTGGCGGAACGACTACAACACAAACCGCCCTCACACGTCACTTGGCGGGCTCGCGCCGCTCACCTATGCAGATCACTATCGCACCCACCGGCCCGGCTCGCCTGAGCTTGGTGGGAGCTCCACTCACCGGGCCTCAGCGCCCATGCCCAAACCAGAAAGAAAGGCGAACAGACTCTCCAAATAAACGGCCCGGATCACGGGGCTGGGTCAAACCCATCGTTGTGCCTATACGCACTCAACTAGCTTCTACGCTGACGTCAGTCGCATATTTTTCACGAAGACCGACAGCACCCTCGGGTCCAATGATAACCCAAGTTCCTTGGGGCTTTGAAAAGAATATTCGGGAAAAGAAAATACCAACTCCGTGGGAATGGAGGTATCAATATTTGACAATGGAATCACTATTGGTTTCACACTCGAGAACTGCGTTTTTAGTTTTGTTCTACCGTTGATTGTGATCAGGATTTCGGTCTCCTTTCCGCCGAATACATCCCCAGAGATTTGAAGAATCGCGTTTTCCGGTATCGAAGGAGGAAGCGCGAAACGTAGCGCCGATTCACAACACTTCATCCAACGACCGGCAGTCTCTCGCCCCCACCAACCGCGCCCAATGTCGAGCACTTCGACTGATGATGCCGCGCCGAAGGATATGACCTCGTCTTGCTTGATCGCGCGTTTTGTAGGCACACTGAGCCCAGAAACCGTAGACGGTGACACCGCAGATTCTTCGTTGTTACGAGGTGATGCAACGCACAGAGTTGACTGTCCACAGGTTGAGGAATTCTTTAAGGGGGATGATTTGGAAAGTGTAGGTATATTAGCGTCTTCGACGACGAACTCGCTAGTAGAGAGCCCATGTACGGCGAGTTCTTGCGAGGCCCCCTCAGTTCTAACATACACGTTCTCTTGTTCGTCTAAAACCAGTCTATGCAAGTGAAAGCTAAGGGTTCTGTAGTCTGCCGAAGCGCCTTGCGCAAAAGGACTTTGCGCCTCGGGACGATCTGGAAAACGAAGCACGAACTCCACTACGCTATCTTGCTTAGTTTGAGGCATCGGAATCAAAAGGTTTTGCGAGTCACCAAGCGTACCATCGACGACTTTCACGCCTTCCGAGAACACTTGAGTGCGGTAAGCCCCCCCCTCCAGAAAGGCACCCTCCAATGACAGAACAGAACCTTTTCCTATATCAGCCGGCAAACGAATGCTAAAAACAGCTTCATTTGACCGCATCCATCGCCCAAAAGATTCAAGCCCCCACCAGCCGGCCCTAAAGTCTATAAAATCCAAGCTTTGACTTGTAGAGGTGTCAACATATTCGTTGGTGGGAAATGGATTCAGATCTTCTTTAGGGGGCGGCAGAAGCTCCATTTCGTAAAGTCGCATGGTTAGTTGTTTTGAGACATCCCGTTTCTTGCCGGCCGGTCTGATGCCGTGGCTTTCCAGTATTCTTATAAAATGCCGGGTATGAATTTCAGCGCCAGCGCTGATGAGATGATACGGAGTATCATCGCGAAGATGCGATGGATACACAGATTGCTGAAGTGACCCGAGAAATTTAAAGCCCGCATCATTCACCGTCGCTTCAACAGCTTCGGCAAACTGCATGAGTCGCGCTCGATCTGAGTAACAATCGTCGCCGACCACTACGGGCCAAGCAAACACAATTTCGACACCACTTTTGCGCAGCCTTTTTAACGCGCCCAAAGCGCGTCGAAACTTCTTTGAGACTTTCAATGAACTTGCGCCGAATAAATACTCGTCACATGTTTGCCCCTCCACGCCTGCCGCTAATGGCCTAGGCGCATCATATGCCGAGTGGCCGAAAGGCTGCATCAATGCAGCTATATACATTTGCTGTATTTTTGAGAGCGCTTCTCTCTGCGGGGGAGCGCTACGCTTGAAGCCGAAAACATTGGCTGGTGGAAGTGACAGCGCCAGTCTGATTCGATCAATGCCGGCTACTGAGGTAAAGTAGCTTTGATTTTCCTCAGGTAGGCTGTCCACGAAATCGTCGGTGAGGTGATCTCTCGAATAATAGGACCACTCTAGGGGCAGAACGACAATATCGCCAGCATTGGCATGCATTGCGAGGCGAGCGACTTTTTGCTCGATATCGTAACCGGCATTGTCTGATATGTTGATTGCGGTTATGTCCAGCGCGTTAGAAATCAATTCTGCATCTAAGCCATGATGAGAGTTAGATCCTGATTCAATTATAAGACGCGGACCATCCACCTCTTCTAGAAGCAACCATTTGTAAGACGAAGGATGGTGCAAATGCCCAATCTTGGATGATACAACCTCGAAATAGGCGTAGAGAACGAGAACCAGGGTGATCAAAATTGCCACACCAAAAGAAGATAGCAGGCTAATGCCCCACCCAGATTGGAAGGGAGACTCTGTTTTATGAACCGGCATATGAAGTCTCCAGCCTAAAAGTTGAAGTACAAAAAGGGTGATTGCGTAACTCTGAGAGCAGCCAAATAAGCGAATCCCGCAGCAGCACCCGAAAAACATCCAAACACAACTGGATGCAGAAGTGAGATTTTGAATTTCATCGTGTTGAATGCTGCGGATATCTGTTTTGTGTTTGGCAAAAGGAAAGAGACAAGTGCAGCGCCGCACAATACGGCAAGCGTTGTGCTCGGGACATCGATACTTATACCCTCGGCCATCATAAACATCGAATAAACCATATTAAACGCGCCATGAGTCGTTCCAGCTCGGAAGAAGACCCAGGCAATAATTGTTGCGAGCAAGGTCACCGCCCAAGCGAACAAACGGAAGCCACTTGCACGTTCGGCAAAATCTAACAAACCAACGCGCCCAGCCAAAAAACGGAAGAGTTGATTTATGATGAGGAAGACTCCGTGTAGGGCACCCCAGATGACAAAGTTCCAATGTGCGCCATGCCAAAGCCCCCCGAGCACCATAGTCGTAAAATTGTTAGCATATTGGCGCGCTGTGCCTTTTCGGTTACCGCCGAGTGGAATGTACAAATAGTCTCTCAACCATCGGCTGAGTGTCATATGCCAACGGCGCCAAAACTCCGAAATATTGGTCGATTTGTAAGGCGAGTTAAAATTCCATGGAAGACGAATTCCGAATAGGAGCCCCAAGCCGATCGCCATATCTGAATATCCGGAAAAGTCGAAATATATTTGGAAAGTATAGGCGAGTGCTCCAGACCACGCTGTCCAAAAATCAAGAATTTGCCCATCATCAGCAGCCGCAAAAACTAGGTCAGCATGAGGCGCAAGCGCGTCAGCAATTACGAGCTTTTTGAATAGGCCAGCTGAAAACAATAATAGCCCTTCCGCAAACATTTTCGAACGCTGCGGCATCGGTATGGCTGTTTTGAACTGTGGCATCATTTCCGAATGATGTACGATTGGCCCAGCAATCAACTGAGGAAAGAAAGTTACAAAAATTGTATACTCTAAACAAGTATGGTCTTTCCTCTCGATTTTTCCAGCATGACTATCGCACAGGTACGAAATTTGCTGAAATGTGAAAAATGAAATTGCCAGAGGCAGCAGTAACGCTGGATCCGGCAAACCAACCTCAAAAATTTCATTCAGGTTCAATACGAAAAAACCCAAATACTTATAAACACCCAAAAGGGATAAGTTCGCAGCAATGCCAAACACCAATAATAATTTGGATTTTTTTGATTGTGGTGCCTTCAGTATTTTAGTCGCGAGGACAAAATTAAAAATAAGAGAGCCAACAAGCAAGATCAAATACTCAGCTTTGAACCAGCTGTAGAAAACCAAACTAACCGCGACCAAAAAAGCCAAGCGATGGGCACGCGTGCCGGCCAACGATGTGACACAAAAACCAAGGAGAACTAAGGGGAGAAATTTAAATAAGAAGATAGGGTCGGTGAACAACATTATTCGCTATTCCCCGAGACAGAGTTGGCGCTTAATGACCGCTGACGTTCAATTTCAAGAAGAACCGCATCGAAGCCCTCATGGATGGGCAAGGTGGAGCAATTTGGCCCGATA
The DNA here is from genome assembly GCA_041398445.1 of Hyphomonas sp. GTDB lineage: Bacteria > Pseudomonadota > Alphaproteobacteria > Caulobacterales > Hyphomonadaceae > Hyphomonas. The sequence continues at coordinate 133,390 of JAWKUR010000005.1, forward strand.
CCAAGCGCATTTAGCGTGCGAATCAGTGAAGCCTGGTGATCTGCTTCGTCGACATCCCTCCGAATTATCGAAAGTTCTCGCAAAATCTCTTCTTTTACCACATGCGAAAGTGGCGCTTCACCGCGCTTGTGCATTTGGATTTTTTGGTTCGCGATTTCTGACTGGATGGTATTCGCGCGCCATGCATACTCCAAGCTTTTACTTCGCGCTTGATATTCTGCGGCCGATAATAACACTTGTGATGCGATTGCTCTCGCGACTAACTCAGTTTCTATTTGGAAAGCTTCACCGCGTTGAGAAATCAGTCGTTCTCGGTTACTTGCGCGCGATAATTCAAACAGATTCCAACTGATGTCTGTTCCTATTTTTGTAAATGAGTTGTTTAGTAAGAAGCTATTCGAGTCCGCGTCGACACCGAGCAGAACCGAAATGCTAGGCAGCATTCGAATGAGACTTTGTCGGTCACTAATTTGATTTATGTTCTCGAATAAGGCACGCTGAACAAATTCGGGTCGGTTCTCGAAGGCCATTCGAATCAAAGTGACATGATCATTCGGTATTTTAGAGCTGTACTCCAGCTCTGTTGTTAAATCGACATCAAGTTCTTCACCATTCGAAAGGTTCATTAATCCTATCAGTTCTGCCTTCGCCCCCGAAAGGGAAACAAAGATAGCGTCATACCAACGATATAGATCAATTAGCTCTCTTTGCATAAGAAGCTCTCCAGTGCGCTGTTCTGGATAATTCTCGGCCAATTCTCGAGAGCTTGAGAGCCCTTCTTCCAATCTCCATTGTAACCATTGGCGCTTCTTATTTGCGCGCTCAAATGCCTTCGCCCTCCAAAATGTCGAAACCACATCGCTCGCTAACGACGCGCAAGAAATCTGCGCCTGCAAAGTTTCGTTATTGGCCCAAAGCTGTCGCTTTTTTTGCTCAAGCATTGAAAGCCCGAAATCGAGCAAATTCCACGTCGCCAAGACTGATCCATAAGTGTTAGATTGATCGCTGGCTGTAAAAAAATCTGTAGGGAGTTCTTCTCCCATTTCTGCCACTCGTTGTCCCACCGCGGCCTGTATATTCGAACGCCGTGTCGCAGAAGCGTATGCTGATACTTGCGGCAGCAGTTCAGATTTGCTTAGCCCGGCATTATCCAGAGCTTGAATGGCCTTCAATCGCGATGCTCGTAAGTCTACGTTGTATACAAAAGCACGAGCTAGGGCTTCTTCAAGCCCAACAGGACCAGTAATTTTTGGCTGACTAAAAGCGATACTCTGCAGGTGCTCAACTTTCGCAAAATCTTCGCGAAGCGATTTATCAACCGAAGCACAAGACGCGATACCTAACAATAACGTCAGCATCCCAAGCAATGCGCTTTTTGGGTTTTTCGAATTTAGCTTACTTTGTCGAAGAGATGTCATATTTTGTTGTTCGTCGCAAAAGATTAGGATGCAGAGCGAAAGGGGGATTGCTCATCTCCCTCTTCAGTTTCAGAGGAGCCAGCCTCAGTTCCTGGCAACCACGCAGCTCTTTTGCGGTAGAGCGTTGATGGGCTCAGCCTTAGTGAAGCCGCTGCTTTTGGAAGACTCCCAAAATGCAGCTGTATTACCTTTTCGACGATATCGCGCTCTATTTCTTCTAGAGGACGATTAAGATCGACGATCAATTTAGTAGCAGCTGCCGCGGGCGCCTGGGGTGCTGTCGAACCATCCGATAGTGGATGAGAGCTATTGTGATACCCGTCTATGCCGAGCAGAGCAGATGCGTCTAGCGCTTTGCCGCCACTTAGAACTACTCCACGGCGGATTGTATTCTCCAGCTCTCTAACATTTCCCGGCCAATCATGTTCGACCAATGCCAAAATGGCGGACTTCGTCAATCCGAGGTTATCCGCGCCTTCCAATTCAATGAATTTTTCATAAAAGTAGTGAGCAAGTTCGACAATGTCGTTCCCGCGCTCTCGCAAGGGAGGCATCAATATCGATAGGACATTGAGACGATAGAACAAATCCTCTCGAAATGTTCCTGCTTTGATTTCCGCAGGTAAATTTCGGTTTGTTGCGCAAATTATCCTGGCATCCACTGTTTGAGTTTTGTCAGACCCAACTTTCTTAATCTCGCCAGTTTGAATAAACCGAAGCAACTTTGCTTGCAGCGCGAAATCCATTTCCCCGACCTCATCAAGAAACAAAGTCCCACCGTGGGCGGATTGAGCCGCGCCTGTTCTTTCATTCAGCGCCCCGGAGAATGCGCCTTTGGTGTGCCCAAAAAGCTCTGACTCCATAAGTTCTTTGGGTAAAGCTGCGCAGTTTATCGCGATGAATGGGCGATCAGCTCTTTCCGATGAATTGTGTATTGCTTTTGCGCAGACCTCTTTACCGGTACCAGACTCGCCCGTAATCATGACTGGAGCTGTAGATCTGCCGAAAGTAGAGGCGAGTATTTGAACCCGCTGTATCGTCGGTGAGGAGCCCACAAAGCTCAACTGCCCAGACGTGGATTTTCTCGTTTGAGACTTAGCCCTGATAAGACTAGGAGACAAGGGAGGTGCTGCTAAGACGGATTCAAGTTTTTGTATAGAAACTGGTTTGATCAAATAATCTTGGCATCCCGCCCTCATACTCTCGACCGCGTCAGATATGGTCCCATTTTCTGAAACTGCGATGATGAAGATGTCAGGTTGATATTTTCGGATTTGATTCAGCGAATGGCTAAGCGGTTCAGGGCAAATAGAGCTATCCAGCAGCAAGAATTCGAAGGACTCGTCTTCAAGCGCGGATAAAACATCCCCAAATTCGGAGACACTTTCTAGAGTATGCCCATTCGCCTGACACCAGCGTTCATACAACCGGAGCATCGAGGGCTGTTTGTCAGCCGCAATTATTTTCCGAATTTTATCGGAACGCATCTTTCATCCTCGCTCAGTCGAACCTAGTAAACTAATATCAGGCCTTCACATTCGAGGTCGGTTTACGCGCCCAGTATTCAGATTTCATCCACGAACGTATCTCAGGACCTCAAAAATCAACTTAATCGGAAATTTTGAACAAATTCTATAATAAGTTGATTTATTGATTAAAATCCTACGCGTTTTCGTTAATGGACTCGAAATCACGCGAAGTTGAGTTTGTTGTGATCGCGCAGTTTTAGGGGTCTCTTGCGTTGAGGGCTTAGCATTTCTGCGTGAAATGCGGCTACGGTATCCATGGGTAACGCATTCGAAACGATTAGATTGGACTGCACAATTTGCTCGGCTTTCTCAGCGTTTAGCAGCGCTTCCTCTATCGCTTCTGCTAAGCTCTCTACATCAAATGGCTGATAGTGGAAGCCGATAAGGCCTTCACGCTCCGTAACGTCGATAAAATCCCCAATCAATGGATAGGCAGCCGGCGTGCCAAACCCAGCCGCCTGATGCAAAACTCCTGAAGACCCGGTTGTCGCGTCATAGTCAAATACTGCAAGGCGGCTAGACGCAAAAAAGTCTGCGACCTTCTCTTCTTCGACATAACCCTCGAAGGAAATCGCCGGGTCGTGGGTATATTTTTTTGATAACTTCTCAATATACCCCTCGGCGGCCGGATGATCCGTGCCACCGATTTTGAGCTTGAGAGAAAGTTTAGGGTGTTTCGATGCCACCAACTTAAATGCGGAAATAAGCCTATCTAGCTTTTTGTAGGTTCCAAACTTCCCCATAGTTGACACAATCAAATCGCGTTGTTTCATTCGCTGAGTGTCAAATTTTGGTGCAGGAAACGTTCCGTGCGGAACCAAGTAAGTATTTTTGGACCTATATTTTTTCTCCAAAATATCGGCAAAGCCGTCTAGCGTAACTGTGACGTAGTTCGCGCACAACAGTACTCTCGTAACCACCTTAGCCGCAATTTTAACGAGTTGCTTTCGGAGAAAGCTATCACCGATCACCGTCTTATCTAACTCAATTGCATCAATTAGATTGTGGCAAATAACACCCGTGCGAAAACCTAATAGCCTTGTGATCATGGGTGAAAACAGTCCCAACGCTGCTGGTATTTCACTTCCTCCAAAAGAGGCGGTTTGCAAATTGAAAATAACGCCGTCGGGGCGGGCTTTTCGGACGGCTGATGCAATTTTCAACGCCGTAGTCTTTTGACCAAAACTCCAAACTCTGCGAACTTCAATTTTATCAGGCAAATGCAACTCGTTAGTCGGCGCGACGCAAAAATCTCCTATGATTGTTAGTCTTGTGACATCTGGTCGTTTTGCGAGCGCCATAGCAAGATGGAAGCCATATTCATTAAGTGAGCCTTGGGATGGCGGAAACGCGGTAACAAGCGCTAGGTGTGTCATGGAGTTACTCCGTTCTGAATTCTGACGTCTTGAGGGTATCGTTTAGTGTTAAAGAACTTTGATAATTGTCGTTCCGACGCGCTAGAAATTCCGTAGTTCGCCTGCATGGCTTTTCGCCATGGACGCCAACCAGCAACCTCTGTCGGAACATGCTCGAAATCGTTCAGAGTCCACACAAGAACTCCGTCAACTGACTGCAATTGCGACACCTGCGTGCTAAACTGATCAACCTGCTTTTTTCCGCCTGGAATCGGAGACCATTTCGAGTGACCAATCTCCGTAAGCCAGACTGGCTTACCTTGAGCAATTCGTGTTACATGTTTAACGCGCTTAGACAGCGTGTCGACGTCGCCAAAATCGTGGAAACTGATAATGTCCAACTGATCAGATAAAATATGTGCGTATGCCGCATCTGACCAACCGATTGTGAATTGGACATCCGGGAATTCGATATTTGATAGATGCAAGAGCGTGGACAACCAATGCACAACATTCTGCTCGCCCCATGACTTGAAGTCACGATCTGGTTCATTCTTTAAGTCGACCGCAAGAAGGGCAGGGTGTCTATATACTTGCTCTAGAATATCCCGAAGATGTCCCCAACTCGCACCCATCTCATTGAGCGAGTAGTTTGCGCCAAAATCGAACGTCGTTAAAATAACACTGATGTCATTGGAATCCGCTAAATCCAATAAGGTCACCAACTTGTTGTATGCTTCAGCTCTTTCGCTCGAATTTTCGAACGATCTTCTGTTTAAGAACACCCTAACTGTGTTCGCTCCAAGAGATGATATACGTTCAAAGTCTGCTGATATTTCTTCGACGGGGAAATCTTCCCAAAACTTGTTCCAGGGCGCGCTTCGGGGATAGTAGTTGAAACCCACGATTTTTTGGCGATTTCGTTGATGCAGCGAAAGTTGGCGCGAGGAGATCATCAATTGTAATTGGTAGCTTTCGTTCTGATACCTGCTGCGCAATCCTAATTCATCATTGACTTTGCGGATGGCTTTGTTTGCTTGATCGTCATGCCAAGCATTGACTTCGAGCCTTTCGCCGCCCGACTGCTGCTGAGCGAAGCTTTTCATCTCGTGGCTTGCGGCAATTTGTTCTATGTGCCGTACGCGCAGGCCCAACCCTGTGTTTGCAATGCGCACAGTTTCGTGAACTGTTTCGAGATGGCCGCTTTGTATATCGGTCTCCCCTTCGTTAATTTTAAGGACAGACACTGTCGAGACTACATCAAAAACTGCGAAACTTTGATTTTTCAGAATTAGCTTAGGCGTCACATTGCTTTTTAGACGAACTCTGTATTTATATTCACTTGGATTATAGAATTTCTCCAAACCCTCAATCACTCCAGGTTCCGCGATGTGCTCTAGGTATTCTAAACTTGTATTGGATAGGATTTTTTTCAGAATATCTTGATAAACAATTAAATCATCACTTGCCTCCTCTCCCACAGTCACCGCACGAATGAACGAAAGATCGTAACGAGTATCGTCGGTTGGATTATGGGTGTCTGAGAGCAAGTGATATGACTGACTTGGCCGAAACACGATTGCGAAAATACTCGCCACGGACATCGTAGCAATCACCCCCAAAACAGCGATAACGATTTTGAGGGGTCGTCCACAGAGACTCTTGGGGCCGGTCATAGGGCGCCCGGAACAAATAAATAGCCTGTTTCGCCTGAGATACTTAACGATACTTTCGAGCGAACTTCTGGTATGAATACTTTTACTCTAATAGAACCGTGTACAACTTGGACCGACTCTAGGTGAGAAACTTGATCCGCTGTTTCGACACGAACGGTTCCAATCGTTCCATTTAGCAAAGAGTTCCCAAAAACGTCTTGTAAATTCCGTACTGAGATTTCACACATCTTTCTAGCGTCGCATTGTCCGAGCGTTAGTTCAAATGGCGCAGGTGTGGAAGGCAGTATTTCGATCTGTTGTTCTTCAGAAGACACTCGCTCAACGTGCGCCCGAGCGAAGACAGCCCCGGATATCGTGCTTGCTGGAAGCTGAATAAACGCGATGCCGTCTTCGGTCGGGGCTATGAATCTTTTGCTCTCGCCCCCCATTCGCACGATAAATGTTACCAGCGTTTCGTTAGCCGGGCTCATACCGTTCTTGGTCAAAACTTCTGCGACTAAGCGAAGCTCAGAATCGCCCGCGGTCATGGTCTTTTGACTTGCATAAAGCGCTATTCGAGAAACATTGCAGATCTCATCTTCCTGCTGAGCCCCATAAATACAAGACGCGCTTGCGGTGGCGAAGTGCGTTGATATAAGCAGAAGCAAAGGAATGGTGAGCACGTTCATTTGGAGACCTGTGAAATGGAACTTTGTGCTCGAAGGTCAGCAAAATGCATTCCATCAATAGCCACTGGATTCCGTTCGATTTTCTTTGCATTTTGCGAAGTTAATTGCATTTTGCAAAGTTAGAACTTTGCGATTTGCAAAAAATAAGACCAAAAGTGCGAAAATATCGTGGCCTGTAATTTGCCACTTGTCTTCCAAACAATACACTTGGGAGACAGCAATGTCAGATGGTTCATCAAGTTCAATTCTTAACGGCGACGACACCTATAACTCGTCTTCCGATACAGTAATCGTAGTGCCATGCTATAACGAGACCGAACGGCTAGACGCTGACGCGTTTGTCGAATTCGTCCTTAGAAACGTTGGCACCAAATTTTTGTTTGTAGATGACGGCTCAACCGACTCTACACTCGCTGTTCTCGCCACCCTACAAGCTCGAGCGCCAAACGTGATTGATGTGCTAACGTTGCCGAAAAACAAAGGCAAAGCTGAAGCGGTACGTCAAGGGATGCTTCATGGACTACGCGGTGGGGCCAGTTATGTTGGATACCTAGACGCAGACCTCGCAGCACCGCTGAGCGCCATAGTTGAGCTCAAACGTGTTGTCGAAGTATTACCGGAGATCGAAGTCGTATTTGGCGTCAGACAGAGAGGCCTTGGTCGAAAAATACAGAGAGACCTACATCGACGTATTGTCTCCGGAGTTTGTGCAAAACTCGCTAGGGTGGCGACTGGTTTACACCTTTCTGATACACAATGTGGTTCGAAGCTCTTTAAGTCGACGAAAGCATTGCGAACTGCATTGTCGCGGCCGTTCGATGCAGGTTGGTTGTTCGACGTAGAACTCGTGCTTCGATTGATAGGCAGCGACAGAAAGGTAAGATCCAAATTTTATGAACTACCGTTGATGCAATGGAGAGAAATTGAAGCCTCTAAAATCGGGCCACGAGATGTATATCAATCAGGCTTGACCATGGTCAATCTTATTGCGTCGCAATGGAAAATCAGACGCCAGTATAGACGTTTCGCCGACGAATTTGAATTTTCGGGACGAAAGAAAGTTACCATATCGGGTTTGTTTGGATTGCGCGATGTCCAGAATCTGCGGACACGAGTTCTGGAAGAAGCAGAATTCACGCAGATAGATCTGTCATCAGTATCGGAAATCGGGCCCTCCGTTTTCACCGCCTTAATCGGTCTTTGCGACCAGATAAAATTAAAAAACAAAATGCCGATAATCCTTCTGCCTAATTGTGATAAGATTTGCCAAGCTGCATCTCGGAGTGGATTGACAGCGCTGTATGACTGCCGGCGAACTCCAGAACACATTGAAGCAGAAATGAGTCATCAAGTAAAAATGCGGAACGCATCTTGAGAATGAGTTTGATTATTTCTGGCTCCTCGCTGGCTAATTCCTTGCGGCAATTCATAGTGTCTCCAGCAGGCATATTGTTTATTTCGTCAAATATAACTAATGCGGCTAACCTTTTTTTTAATATGTTGTTTGCGCGCTTACTGGGACCTGAGTTGTTTTCAGACTTGGCTTTACTGCTAACACTCAAACTTTCTGCGTTTGCCTTGGTCTCCGCCGTGCAACTTGGGTGCTCAAAAGTGGTTGCTGCCCAGAATGAGGAGACGAGAGATTCATCCAGCGCGATCGCTGGAATGTCAAAACTCAGTCTGTCGATAGCGTTACCATTTTGCGCCTTGATAATCATATTTTCCGAAGCGGTAGCTGCCTTTTTCTCTCTTGAAAATGTCACAGCACTCATCATCGTGACGCTGGGAATCCCAGCTCTAGTACCGTTGTCTTTGTATCGTGGCGAGGGCCTTGGCCGCTTAAAAATGTCACGAATTGTCATGTCATTTCAATTTGAATGGATAACCAGGCTCTTCGGAGCAGTTGCCCTCTGGTATGCTGGGGTGGGATTAATTGGGATTGCACTCGCACTTACGGCCTCGGTTTACATAGCAGCAATTTTTGCGAGCGGGGAAAAGGATCGCGCGGCACTGCTCAATCGCCAAACTGGGGCGCTTGATGATTTCAAGTTGTTGCTTACGGCGAGTCTGCCTTTGGCTACGATCCAAATTGCTCAAGTTATGGTTCTTGACGGAGACTTTTTCATCGCGAAAGCGCTACTAACGGACCACGAAGCAGGCTACGTAGCAGCGTTGGGCTTAGTTCAAAGGATATTCTTTTTTGCATTCAGCTCCTTCGCGATGCTCATTGTGCCCATGGCTTCAAAGAGTTTCGCCGGAGAAGGTGATCATGACAAAAAAGGCGACCTGTTTAAAATGGTATTCGCACTCGCTGCCCTGGCGGTCCTTCCCCTCGGACTAGTGACTGCCTTCGGAGAATTATTCGTTTATTTGTTGTTCGGATCCTCATTTATACCCATCGGGGCCTTGAGCGGATTCGCCGCAGCAACAGCTATATGCTTCAGTGTCGTACACCTGATTGTGAGTTACCTCGTCGCAATCGATAAGCAATTCGCAGCTATTGTTCTAATCAAATTGAGCATCATTCTCCTTGCCATACTGAGTTATGTTGCAACTCTCTACCCATCTGTCACGGCGATCATTGTCACGAAATTCATTTTTATGTGTGCGATTGCCCTCCTAGCGTTGAGCGTTGTCAGATGGGAGGCTGCTTGACACCAAAACCTCGTCTTCTGGATGCAAGGAAGATCGTTTATCTAGCGATTTTTCTAGCGATCATTTTGCATGGGGGGTTATTACCGTTCACGGTGGGGCAAACCTATGATGCATATATTCATATGTTTTTCGGCGATCATTATCACAAAAGCTGGTTCGATCCTTGGGAGCCCAGGTGGTATACTGGGTTTACCGTTACTGCGTATCCTCCGGGCGGACACCAACTCATTGGATTATTATTAAATGCCCTGCCACATAGCGTCGCGTTTATTTTAGTTCAGCTTATCAGTGTCTGTGGGCTGATTGTCGGTATCTATAGATTTTCCAACCTCTGGGTTGACGACTTATCTGCATCGCTTGCAGCACTTGTTTACGTTTTCTCTACTGCTCTATTTCAAACTCTGCACATCTTTGGCCAGTTGCCAACCACACTTTCGATCGGTCTTTTTTTAAATGCCACGCCTCACATTTTTAATTGGATCAGGAACGGACAAAAACGAGAACTTCCATTCGCATTAGTTTTCACCGCAGGCGCAACCGCCGCTCACCACGTTACACCAATCTTTGGCACGATTTTTTTTGTCGCCCCTCTCGGTATTCTAGCCTGGTATAAATCTATTGTTGCTGCCGACAACAAAACCCTGCGTAACGTTAGAATCCAGACTGCAATAATTCTTAGAGCACCCATAAGAGGCATCTTAATTGGGGCTCTAATGCTAGCCGTGATTATCTGCGTAGTTTACCCCTACTGGTATTGGTCAATCACTGATCCGATCAATCAGGTTGATATACCGCATGGTAGTCGAGAAAATTTCATTTCGCGGCTGGATCTGGGCCTGATGTTTTTTGTAATTCCTTGGGGTGGTTTGATGATTGCGGTGCCTTTCGCGATCTATAAAGGATTGCGAACTACGCAATGGCCACTCGCGCTATCTGTGATGCTCTGTCTCTTACTGGGAACCGGGGGCACAACGCCCATCCCCAAACTGCTGTTGGGCCCAGCGTTTGGAATTTTAACGCTCGACCGATTTACTTTTTGGGGCACTGTTCTAATCGCTCCCTTCGCAGGCGAGCTCAGCAAATCGTTACTTTTTGGACCAGCCCGAAAAGTGTTAATGATGTCGTTCGGTAGAGTTTTTTCTCGAATAATCATCGTCATGCTGGCCACTGCCTATGCGTTCTCCGGCGTTTTCGTCGCTGTATTGCCGCTGTTCAAACCGACGCAACCAGACTTCATTGATCCACAACCGATTGTTCAGTTCATGGCCGAAGATGGCCATAGCAATTGGCGTTACCTAACTCTCGGGTTTGGAGACCAATTTGCATACCATTCAGCGTTGATCGACGGATACTCTATCGACGGAAACTATCATTCAGCGCGGCGTCTTCCGATGTTTACCTCGTATTCCGTAGAAAGGTTGGAGAACTCAAAATACTTAGGAGTTCCGGGGTTGGGCTCGCTTCAACAATTTGTCGCGAATACTGAAGACTACAACTTGAAGTTTATCTTTTCAAACGACGAATTTTATGACCCATTACTTTATTATAGCGGATGGAAGAGATTGCTAAGGTTACAAAACGGGGTCGTCGTTTGGGAAAAACCCGGTGTTCCCCCGTTAGAGTTTCCATTGCCGCGTCGGCAAATATCAAAATTTCAATCATTGCTTTGGGGGACATTGCCTATTTCAAGCCTGCTCTTAGCGTTTGTATCTTTGGGCTTACTGGGAATAACAGGACGGCTGCTGAGCTCTGCAGGAGAAAATCGACGGCCGAGCAAAGCGGAATATACGCCACATAATAAATCAGTGATTATAACTAGATACACTGCAATAGTGAGCGCCATAGTCCTCACAATCGCAACCATTCTGTGGGTCTGGGGGCCCACAAAATACCGACAGCCCCATCACGTGATTTCAGATCATTATATTGCGTTAGATTTTCGAGATTTTAAAACCGCTTATGAACAATTACACCATGATTCTCGGCCCTCTTTCGACCAGTACTTAAAGACCCTCAGGAGTAAAGGAGGCCTGATATACTCATACTCTAAATTACTGGATATTAAATCTGAGACACTCACTCAAACTGACGGTTTTATAGAAGTTAATGTAGCTCGCACCTATTTGACAGCCTTGGGTCTTCGCGTCGTCGAACGCACTGAAACTCTGCTGCTGACCGAAGCTGGATGGAAACTAAAAGCAGACCTTGATCCAAAATTGTTGAGCGATGCAATAGTATCGCGCGACATTTCATTGGGTTTACAAGACCTTTCTCAGTCGCGTTTGGAGCTTCGTGGTAGTCAAAACAACGGACCAGACCGCCCTAGTTTAAGGGTTGGTCGTCCGACAATTCTCCAAGCCGATCGACGCATCAGGGTGGTAGGTTCACTGTCCAACACTTCAAGTTTCCCAGCGTGCGCCGATGTGTCCGCAAAAGCAAGCTTCACGAATAGTCAACCCGCGCGTCAAAGTATGGGGTTGGTTGGCGCACATCGGCTTTCACCCGGCGAAACCCGGTTCTATAGCATTGAGTTTGAAGGAGTTTTGCGGATACAAGACGCCCACTTAGGTATGGGCTATGATCCAGAGTTTTTTCGGCTACCGGAGTTCAATTCCACCCCACTCAAAGTGGAGCTTACAACTAATTCTTCCGTCTGTGGTATCGACCGAGTGGGTGGAATCGCCATTCAGGATATCGTGTACGACGAACGGAAAGGTGAACTGAATTTTGTTGTTCGCCATAATGGAACAATAACAGCCGGTGTCGTTAACCTCATGCTCACATACTTCGATAACGACGGGCACGCCATATTGGTCGAACCCTTTTATTTAGAAACAAACCTCATTCCAGGCGAAAGTAAGCAAGTGGCGATTAAGGTTCCAAATGAAAGTGAGATCGAAATTGTAGGTCATGCAATCAATTTAAACGCAAGAGCTTCACAAAGAGATCAGGGCACGAAACATCAACCAAAACGCATAAAACTACCACACTCCTCAGCATTTAGTGCGGTCTATATAGATGTTGATGCTATGCCATTTGAGCCAAGTTTCTAATGCTCGTGACGTGATCTCGAAAAGTGGCGCAAAACTGATGTTAGTTTTGCAGCGGTTTTTTTTATTGAAGAATTCCCCTCAATGATAAAACGCGAAAGGCATTTGACGGAGCAGATCGTTGCTGCCTTGAAACAGGTGGATATGGGACTTCCCGTTGCTGATCTCATTTGGCAAATGGGGATTGACCTGCTCCCCGATATTTGGACCGTTTTCGGTTGGAATTTTCCAACTATGATCCCGTCAGGGAGAAGGAAGATTCGATGCGAAAACCCAAATTCACAGACGCGCAGATCGCGTTCATTTTACGTCAGGCTGAGGAAGGAATCTCAGTTTCGGAAGTTTGCCGTAAGGCCGGTATTGCGGAGGCGACATTTTAAGACTGACGTAAGAAGTATGGCGGCCTGATGCCGTCAGAGATGAAACGTCTGAAGTAGCTTGATGAAGAGAACGAGCGTCTCAAACGCCTGGTGGCAGACCTCTCTCTCTGGACAAAGCGATGCTGCAGGACGTTATCAAACGAGACGCAGACAGGCGCAGCCAAAGCTCTGAAGCCTGATCGCAAACGCGAACTGGTGTAAGACATGATGTCTGTCTGGCAGATCAGTGAGCGCCGCGCGTGCCGGGTTATGCAAGCGCATCGTTCGACCCAGCAGTACAAATCCATTCGCTGCGATCAGGCCGATTTGAAAAAGCGGATCAAGGAGATTGCCGAAACACGCGTTCGCTATGGCTATCGGCGTATCCATGTCATGCTGAAGCGCGAAGGCTGGCCTGTAAATCCCAAACGGGTCTATCGTCTCTATCACGAAATGGACCCGCAATTGTGGAACAAAACACCGAAGCGACGGGTCAAGGCAAAGCTCCGTGATGATCGGAAAGATGCAACAGCGGTCAATGAGACCTGGGCCATGGATTTTGTTCACGACCAACTCGTTACCGGTCGCAAACTCAGAATTCTGACTGTCGTGGACACGTTCTCGCGTTTCTCGCCGGTGATCGATCCGCGCTTCAGCTATAAAGGAGAAGATGTCGTGAAAACCCTCGATCAAGCTTGCAAAACCTGAAGTGGTCCCAGAAAATCGGACAGTCAGCTAAGGTGTATCCCAAACCTTTGAAGGGATACGAGAATGGCAAAGCGCCGGAACTTTACAGATCAGTTTAAGGCCAAGGTGGCGTTGGAAGCGCTGCGAGGCGACAAGACCGTGCAGGAGATCGCGGCAAAGCATCAGTTGCATCCGAACCAAGTCAGCACCTGGAAGCGACAAGCCATCGAAGGCATGGCCGATGTGTTTTCCGGCGGCAAGCAGAGCGGCCCAACTGAGGCCGAAGTAAAGGAGCTGCACGCCAAGATCGGGAGGTTGGCGGTCGAGAATGATTTTTTGTCGGAAGGGCCGAAGCGATGAGCCCCGAGAAGAAACGCGCGATGATTAAGCGGGACCACCCGCAGCTCAGTATCAGTCAACAATGCAAGCTGGTGCGGCTCAGCCGGTCGGCGTTCTATTACACACCCGCCGGGATCGATGCTGACACGCTGGCGATGATGAAAGAGATCGATCGGGTGTTCACCAAATATCCGTTCTTCGGCAGCCGCCAGATCGCAGCCTATCTGCGCCGGGAAGGGGTCGTCATAGGACGGCATCGTGTAAGGCGGCTGATGGCGAAGATGGGCCTGGAGGCAATCTACAAACGCCCCAGAACCAGTCAGCCGCATCCCCAGCATCCGGTCTTCCCGTATTTGCTGAGAAAGATGCAGATCGACCGCCCCAATCAGGTCTGGTGCGCCGATATCACGTTTGTGCCGGTCAAGAACGGCTTCCTTTACCTGGTGGCCATCATGGATTGGGCCACGCGCAAGGTGCTGAGCTGGCGGCTGTCGAACACGATGCACGCCGACTTCTGTGTTGAGGCTTTGAACGAGGCCGTCGCCAAACATGGCCCGCCCGAGATCATGAATACGGATCAGGGCAGTCAGTTCACCGGATCGGCCTGGATCACGACCCTGACCGAGGCTGGGGCGCGCATCTCAATGGATGGGCGCGGGCGTTATCTCGACAACATCTTCATCGAACGGCTCTGGCGATCACTGAAGCAGGAGGCCATCTATCTCGAAGAAATCACCGACGGCTTCCAAGCCAGGCGCGTGATCAAGGACTGGATGACCTTCTACAATACCAAAAGGCCTCATTCCGCCCTTGATCGACAGACGCCTGACGACGCATATTGGGTAGGCTTGGAACAACAAAAAGCAGCATGAAACCTAAACCCGATACACCTTAGCAGAGCTGCGAAACTGTCCGAAAAACTGGGACCACTTCAGATAGCCCCCTGGTCGCAGCCCGCCAACAAAAGTACAGCTCCTCCCAGCACTAGTGTTTTGAACAAAATGCGCATGCCCCTGATCCTCTCATCCGCGTGCTATTTGTTGCTGAAATTCTGAAGTAACAAATTTGGGATAATGGATTTTTGGCCAATGTGTAACCTTAGAAAATCAATGCAATATCCAATTAGTCTGCCTCAAAAAAAGACAGACGCCGCGAGTGCGACTTGCATCGACCCGGCTGGGCAATTCTAGGAGCCTGCCAATCTTTAATAATCCAGGGAGCATCCCTACCTTCTTGATGAAGGTGCATTTGCGCTGACCCAACATGCTCAATCATGCTCATAAGCCCTGTTGGAACACTGATTTCATTAGCTGAAATTTCCACGTCGTAACGATGTCAACGCACCGCAAGAAGGCTAAGCCACTGAATTCAAAGTATTTTAATTGATTCGATCGTCGCGCAACATAGCCAGCTAGCGCCCTTACGATACGTCCAACATGCTCAGTTCATGCTCAGCTGAAGGAAAACGGTTTCACCCGATCAAAGAGATGGAATGTCGTCGACCTCTATGAGGTCCAGGCCGTCATTCGCGCTAGAGACCGAGACGCGGAGCGCCTGGCTCTCAACGAGCTTCTCGAACATGGAGCGGACATATCGACCGTTTCCAAAATCCTTGCCGGACTTACCGTCACCGACGGAGTCGAAATGCTTCAGCAGTTTCTCGCGCGCGCCATCTGACAGGCGATAATCGGAATCGCGGCACAGTTTTTCGAGGATTTGCAGGAGTTCCGTCCCGGAATAATCGTCGAAATGGATATAGCGGGTAAAGCGCGACTGTAGCCCCGGATTGGACCGGACGAAATCCTGCATCTCATCGCCATATCCAGCCGCAATCACGGCGATGCGGTCGCGATGGTTCTCCATGAAGGCGAGAATGGTGTTAATCGCTTCCGGTCCGAAATCATTGCCGAAATCATTGCCCGTCAAGGAATAAGCCTCGTCTATGAAGAGGATGCCGTCGAGCGCATCTTCAAGTTTTGCCTGAGTTTGCGGAGCTGTGTGTCCAATATATCGACCGACCAAATCCTGCCTTAACACTTCAATAGTATGTCCTTTTTCCAAAAGACCTAAGGCCTTGTAGATCTTGCCGACAATCCGGGCTACACTGGTCTTGCCTGTGCCGGGATTGCCGGTGAAGACAATATGCAGCGATGTGGCGGTCGCCTTCAGCCCCTGCTCTTTGCGTCGTTTAGCCAGATCGGCAAAAGCGACCAGCTTCCGGATTTCGCCCTTCACACCCTCAAGGCCGATCAGGCTATCCTGGTCTGCCTCCCGGAAAGTGGTCCATTATTTGAGTTAGTTCCGGCTTCAGATATGGAGCTGAGACATGGGCAAGAGATCAACGCCTGAAGAGATCATAGCGAAGCTGCGGGAGGTGGAGGTTCGCCTCGCGCGCGGCGAGACGACGGGTCAGGCCGTGCGAGCGATCGGGGTGACCGAACAGACCTACTACCGGTGGCGCAAGGAGTATGGCGGCCTGCAGGTTGGCCAGGCCAAACGGATGAAGGAGATCGAGAAGGAGAATGCGCGCCTTCGCAAGGCGATCTCCGATCTCACGCTGGACAACCAGATCCTTCAGGAAGTCATCAAGGGAAAGTTCTGAGCCCTTCACGCAAACGCGAAGCGGTCGATCATGTGGTGGAGACACTCGGCGCAACCGAGCGCCGGGCTTGCCGCGTGATCGGCCAGCACCGTTCCACCCAGCGCAAGCCGCGTGTGCCACGCCAGGACGAGGATGTGCTGACAGCGGCCATCATCGCCCTGGCTGAACGGTTCGGCCGATATGGTTATCGCCGGATCACGGCCCTGCTGAGAGGGGATGGCTGGCATGTGAACGAGAAGCGGGTGTATCGCATCTGGCGGCGTGAAGGGCTGAAAGTGCCGATGAAACAACCAAAACGCGGCCGGTTATGGCTGAATGACGGTTCGTGCGTGAGGCTCCGACCAGCACACAAGGGCCATGTCTGGTCTTACGATTTCGTCCAGGATCGCACCCATGACGGCAAGGTGTTCCGCATGCTGTGCGTCATAGATGAGTTCACCCGGGAATGCCTGGCGATCCGCGTCGAACGCAAGCTGAACTCCCGCGATGTCCTCGACACGCTGGGCGAGCTGTTCGTGCATCATGGCCCGCCGGAGCATATCCGTTCCGACAACGTCCTATGAAAGGAACGAAAGCCGGAATTGAGCCAACAGGTCAGTGATGCGCGACAGTGAATCAACTGCACGCTCTTTTTCAAATTCACCCAGGCGTCTTCTGTCGTCAAGGAATCAGTTCTTCCATAGCAAACACAGGGTACGCTGGATTGCGGCCCTCACCGTCCTCAAGACGAGATCCGAATACCCAGGCAGAAGACCCAAACATTATCTACGAGGTCATGACGATGCATGCCTCAACGGCACTTGCAGAGCGGGGTCCTTCCGCCTGGGACCGCGTCCTTCGAAGAAGGGGCGGTAATCGGTCTCGGTCTTGATGACCGAATGTGCGGTGCGTGCGATCTTTGCGGCTACGGCGGTGAGTGCCTTGCGCTTCAGGTGCGGATCGCTGTGATCTCTGGCAATGTATCTCTCATACTTGTCGCGGAAGCCGTTCTCGCGCTGCCGAATGGCGACCTGTCCCGCCATCCAGAATGTCCGTCTCAGCCTGGCGTTTCCAAACTTGGAGAGCTTGGTCTGTCCTCGGAACACGCCGGACTGTTGGGTCGAGAGATTGAACCCGCAATACTTGAGAAACTGCCGATGATGTCCGAAGCGGCGCAGGTCCCCGGCCTCGGCCAGGATGGTGAGCGCATTGATAGGCCCAATGCCTGGGATGGTCCTCAGTCGCACGAAATCCGGATGTGTTCCGAGCAGGTCGCTGGCCTGCTGTTCGATCTGATCACGCTTGGCAATCAGTTCCCTGCCTTGGTTGAGGACGAGGCGGAACATGCTGATGGCGGGCATTGTTGGGTCGACCGGAAGCCCAATGGAATCTGCAGCTGTGGCGTACATGTCTGCCAGCAGCCGGGCCTTGGCGACCTTGCGCCCGACAACATCCCATGCGGCCTCGATAAAGGCTTGTTCAGGCATGCAGGTGATCGATCCTGGTGTTGGAAACTGTTCGAGAAAAGCAAGGAACCAGTCGCTGCGGGAGTTGCCCATGAATCGCTCGATCTCTGGAAAATAGAGCGGCAGGTAATGCGTTCTCAGACGATGCCAGAACTCAGTCTTGGTTTGCGATATCACCGCATGGGTCTTGGACAGTTCCTGAATGTCGTTCACGCCATGAACGAGAGGATCGTGCCAGATCTGGGTCAGTCCGGTCTGCATCATATGCAACATCACCTGTGCATCCTTCGGGTCATTCTTGTCCCAGGAGTTGTGCATCGCCTCGCGCGTCCGGGCGAGCGATAGTGAGGAAATCAGCCGCAGTTCGAATCCTGCCTGGTGGAGTCGCCAAGCCAGCGGTCGATGATAGTCTCCGGTCGGTTCAAATCCGACCTGCACTGGCATCTCAAAGGCGGCGAGTGTCTCGACAAATCGGTCGATATCTTCCCTGACATTGCGAACCGTGAGGCGTCTGCGGCGTTGTCGGCCAGGCACTGCGATCAGAACTTCGTTGCGATGCTTTGCGATATCAATCGCTACCAGAACAGCTTGCTCTGTCTTATGATGTGTCTTGGTCATGGCCGGTCTCCTCTTCAGTTGTGGTCGGCAAAACCACTGTAAGAGACCTGAGAGCCCGGTCATGACCGCCCGCCTGAATGTATGAAACAAGCAGGCGGTCATGACCTCCGGAACGTCGGTTCCCAATGTGCTACGGCCCCGAGTTCATCGCCATCGCCCTGCGCGAGTGGCTCCAGCGCATCGGCGTGAAGACGCTCTATATCGAACCGGGAAGCCCATGGGAAAACGGATATTGCGAGAGCTTCAACTCCAAGCTTCGCGACGAGTTGTTGGCGAGGGAAATCTTCTTTGATTTGCGCGAGGCGAAAGTCCTGATCGAAACTTGGCGACGCCACTA
The DNA here is from genome assembly GCA_041398445.1 of Hyphomonas sp. Taxonomy (GTDB): domain Bacteria; phylum Pseudomonadota; class Alphaproteobacteria; order Caulobacterales; family Hyphomonadaceae; genus Hyphomonas. The sequence continues at coordinate 152,128 of JAWKUR010000005.1, forward strand.
CAACACCGCGCGCCCACACTCTTCTCTGGGCTACCGGCCGCCTGCGCCACAAACCATCTTGCCCGCGGCGTTCATACCGCCTTACTGTGTGGATGTAGCGGCATGAACGCCGCTACGTGGAAACCGCCGGACTAACAAAACCGGTGGACCACCCCTGTGGGGCAGACCACTGCGCTCAAAGCGCTGACGGAGCGACTGCAGACACTTGTAGAGCAGGCGGAAACGGCGCTCAGGAAGGCGGCGAAATGGTAGCCCCGCGTGTCCCCGAGAAATACAAGAGCGGCGGGGTCGGCAAATCCTTCAAGGGCACGGCGCTGTACCTGCTGCATGATGCCGATCATGCCTCGACCGACGAGCGCGTGGCCTGGGCCGAGACACAGAATCTCGCCACCGACGATCCCGAACTGGCCTGGCGCATGATGGCCGCCACGGCCAAGGATGCCCAGAATATCCAGCGCGCCTATCATGAGGCCAATGCAGATCCGGACGTTCCGTTCCGCGCCGCCAAGCGCAGCGTCAATCATGTCTTCCACTATTCCCTATCCTGGCGCGGCGAGGATGAAGCCCTCACGGTCACGCGGCAGGACATGATGGAAAGTACCCGCGCCAGCCTGAAAGAGCTGGACGGAGACGATCTGCAGGCGCTGATCATCTGCCACAATGATACCGACCAGCCGCATGTCCATGTAATGGTCAATCGCGTGCATCCGGAAACCGGCCGGATTGTGCCTGTCGATAGCAATGCCAAACGCTCCCTCTCTCGCTGGGCACGCGGATTCGAGAAAGACCGCGAGATGATCGTCTGTCCGGAGCGGGAACGACGGGCCCAGCTGCGCGAGGCAGGCCTGAAGCATCCTTCTTATGAACGGGCAACGCCGAGACAGTATCGCGACGAGCAAGCCGTAGCCGAAGCCGTGAAGGCCGCGCCGGAGCTTGCAGACAAGGTCCGCACGGATCAGGCGGCCGCCGACCGCACCATTCATAAGGAAGGGATTGCCCTCAGACGACGTCATGAAACCCAATGGGCGTCGCTGAAGCGCGACCACAGTTTCCGCAAGCGCATGATCAATGACGACGCCGATGACGCGAAGGCCTCAACGGAACGCCAGATCCATGCCGGCTATACGCCGAAATTTGAGGCGCAGTGGAAGCGTCAGTCGGAAGAAAGGGATCATTTCTCGGCAGAAGAGCAACGCCTGCTCGGTTCGGTCCGAAACACGGCCCGCGCGGTCAAGTCCATCTTCGGAGAAGAAGGCCGCAGCGCCGCTGACCGGCTGAAGAGCAGCTTTGCCGTCATGGGCTCTTCCGGCGCCCGCCTTGCCGAACTTGGCCGCGCGCACAGACGCGAGGACAAAGCGCTCCGGGGCCAGCTGAACCGCGACGTTCGAGACGCCAAGCGGGATCTGGAAGATGTCCGCAAATCCGCCATTGCCGAGAATTATATGCGGTTCGAGACGGACCGGGAGCGCCTCAGACAACAGCAAACGACGGAGCGCGCCGATCATCGTGAGGCCTGGCACAGGCGGGATGACGCCCGGATCGACGCCTGGCGTGATTTTGCCGCCCGCGTCGATGCCTCCCGTGACCTCCGGCAGGCCTATGAAGCCGCAAAGGGTGAGCCTTTCACGGCGCGGCGGAGCGAAGAGGATGCCCGCAAGTCTGAAGCCGAAGCGCTCACGCGAACATCTGATCGGACGAGCCGCGGCGATTTCGATCTCGCCAAGGGGCAGTCCCCGGCTGAATGGGCCAAAGCCAAAGCTGCGACAGAAGCCAAATCAAGCCGTGATGCAGGCGAAGATTTTAAGTCGGCGTCGCGAGCTGACAAGGAAGGGCCGGCATCACCGGATAGCGGCATATAGTCCTGCAAGTTCTCACTTTGCTAGAACGGTTATCTGAACGTCACGAGACCGAAAATTTGGTATTGCGATTATCGGCCAGCATGGAAACGTTGAATGGCAATTAATCTCAACACTGATAGTCGTAGCGCTACGACTTCTTTTCCCCAAGCTTGCCCACAATATCGCGCAAAGCGTTGCCGACACCGATAAGAGCCAACGCAATTCCCATCAAGGGAATAGCAATCAAAGTGGAACCATAGACAAATGGCCTATCCGCTTCGGTTACGGAATCCATAGTTGCAGCTATATTAGCTACTATTGAGAGCGGTATAATGGCAACAATTCCTGCAATAACGATTATTAGAATGAAGGCAACTATTTCACCCATGGCCGGTCCCCTAATTCCGTGAATAATACTTCAACGCTAGCGATTGAACACGCAATGCTCAAGAGCTGGAAGTCTATTAATTAACGCGTTGAGGTTAGGTACGCATTTGAGGACGACTGGAATGAACAAGTTACGGATAACATACCGGGTAATTTAAGCGTAACCGTCATCTATCTTGATTCCGCATGATCGCATCCGACATAGAGGTCTGAGGGCCAGCCTATATTACTTTCGATTCCTCTCAGGAGGTTCGCGATTCTCGCCTTCACCATCATCATCTGACAACCGATTTGCGATCCGGTCCGGGTCAGCGCGCCTCTTTCGACAGCCTGGTCAAGCCGTTCTCGTGTAAGACCGGCCGCGTAGTAGGTCGCGGACTGGTCGAAGACACGGCCGCACGGCGCAATTCACTGTCAGCGCCACCCCCTTCCGGGCGCCTGCAAACCAACTACTTATCGGCCTCAGGTTCTGGCCAGAAAAGGCCAACCAGGCAATTCAGAGCTACGAACGCAAACATTCCTCCAATTGCATACAGATCAAGATCGCCATGTAAGTGGGCAATGTCGCTAGAAATTCTCTCCGCCTCAGGATTATCCATTGTAAGGCCTCCTGACGCCTTAAGGAGTATCACTTTGGAAATGATGTAACACCCAAACAAAATAACAGGTGACAAGGCCAACCACTTCGGAATCCGGAGCACCTTAAATCTCTCTCTTGTGACGAGAAAGAAGCCGACCACCAAGATAAGAGCGAAAAGCCTCGCCAACTCTAACGGCCAGGGCCTGGACAAAAAAAGGGCAAGCGATGCGAGAACGGGCCCTGCCCCTAAAAAGAAGAGGGCGCCCAGTTGAACTCTAGAAAGAAATTGGATCCGGTCCACTATCATGCCCCCCTCTCTGAAACCCGATATAATCAGAACCATACGCCTGAATAGCAGATGAACACAAATTTTGCCTGTCTTGGTCAGAGGGTTTGAAAGCGCTCAGTTCTTTTCCGCTGAATCCAACTACAGTTTGGTCCTTGCAAATTCGAATTCAGTTACCCCTAAGACAATCTACCTACACTTCCGGCCTTGGGCTCTGAGTCTTTCAGCTTTCTGCGCACTTGACTAATGGCCATCTCTCTCTGGCGCTCTCCGCGTAGCCCCTTCCCCATCTTCATCCGGTAACCGCCGCGCAATCCGGTCCGCATCGGTCCGGGTCAGCGCATCTCTTTCGACAGCCTGGTCAAGCCGTTCGCGTGTGAGACCTGCCGCGTAGTAGGTCGCGGACTGGTCGAAGATCACGGCCGCGCGGCGCAACTCATTGTCGGCGCCGACGCCTTCCGGGCGCCCGCGATTCATGCGCTGGAAGATCGCAACCGTGTTGAGGTGATCGAGCGCACTGGCACATCGCGCCATGCGCTCGTCTTCTCCCAGCACATCTTCCGCAAACTCGTCCGCTTCACGGCCAGTCCGGCGTTCGAGCAGCATGGGAGGAACAGGAGTTCTTTGAGGCATGAGATGATTATGCTGATATGACAGAGACTGAACAATAGGTGAGATAACAAAGTTCACCTAAACGTTGAACGCTGAGAGATACTGGTTACGGTCTAAATGACCATAGTGGGGACTTCAATATGAGTACAAGAAAACTAGCTATCGGCGGAGTATCCATCCTTTTCGCGCTTGTCGCAACGTTGGTGGGGCCATCGATATTCAGAATCTCATCCAACTATTTGAAGGCGGCAGAAGCGCGTTCCGAAGCCGCTGTTCAGGCAGCAAAAGCAGCGGAAGTTGCTGCTAATGCCCAGCGCGTTGATGCAGATCGGGGACGACAGATTGCTGAGACAAAAGCTGAGTTGATTGACACGATCACAAATAGTTCTGCGAGCCCAAGTTTTTCAACTGAAAAGACTATAGAAAATGCCGTCAACTTTTACGGGCAACCTATTGATTTAGACACACCATTCGGCAGTCTTGAATACGCCGTATTGGATCCGCTTAGAGAAAGGCTGCACCAAGATAAAAAATCCGAGCCTGAAGTACTTCGTCACATAGAATGTCTGGAAGCCGCTTTCCAACGCATAGCCTCTGAAGCGGGCAATGATGAAGCCGTGTGGGTTTTGTTTGCCAATGAGAACGACCAAATGCGAGCCTGCGGCATAAGTCAGGCAAGACTATACGCTATATATTCAATGTTTAATCGATGGGCTCTTGATAGCCGCGGTGGCCTGAAGTTTGGAATAGTTGGTTACGAGTGAGTGATCGCGATTTAAATATCTCGAAAGCACAAAAGTACATTTTCCATGGCACCCAAGCCCGCAAATGAATACGAGCTGGAAAAGCTGAAGGCGGGAATCGCGGCTGCGGGCGGTTTTGAGTTATATGGTCAGTATGGCGAGACCGACGCGGCCGGATTTCTGAAGATCCATCCGCAAACCCTGAAGCGGATTCGCCTCGAAGGCCGGATCGAATATGTTCGCATCGGGCCGCGGAATATTTTTTACCTCGGCGTCAACATCGTCGACTTCCTGATCGGGAGCATGGAATGGCAGACGGATCCGACCCCATCTACAAACTCGGAGAATACTGGCTCGGCACGCGCAAAGGCTCCCCCAACTTCTACCGGGTCTGGTGGGACGCCAGCACCGGACGGATCCGACGCGCTTCGCTTGGCACGTCAGACCTTGCGGAAGCGAAAAGACGACTGAAGGACTGGTTCGCGCGCAACCACCTCCCCGACAATGCGCCGCTCGATACGGTCGCCCTCGCGACCGTCATCCGCGTCTATTATGAAGAACACGCGATGGACTTGCCGAGCCATGAGGCGGCCCGCATCGAGCTGACCAAATGGCTCGATCATTTTGGGGAACAGAGCGTCGATGACGCGACCAAGCCGGCCGCCCTCGATCGCTTCATGACCAGCCTTCTGAAACAGGGGCTCAGCGCAAACTACGTCAATCGCATCATGTCGTCCGGTCGCGCGGCTCTGAACCGCGCCTGGAAGAAGGGCCTGATCACGCACGCCCCTTATGTGCCGACGACACCGGTTGGCGATGTTCCGCCGAAGGGTCGCCCGCTCTCGCTCGATGAAGTCCGCGCCCTTTATCACACCACGGACTATGACTATCTGAAACGCTTCATTCTCTGGCTTGTCGGAACAGCCGCCCGGCCTGATGCGATCCTCGAATTGACCACCGATCAGATCGATCTTGAATATGACCTGGTCCAGCTCAACCCCAAGGGTCGGCGCCAGACCAAGAAGTACCGGCCGACGGTGAAGCTCGCGCCGACGCTACGTGATCATATCGGAGACGGCCCCTGGATCATCATGAGCAAGGGCAAGCCCCGCAAGGATGTGAAGTATGCCTGGCGCAAGCTCCGCAAGGCCCTCGCCTTCGATGATGAGGTTGTCCCCTACTCCCTGCGGCACACGATGGCACGCCATCTCAGAGCCTCCGGAATCGACAGCTGGCAGGTCTCTGCCCAGCTCGGCCACAAGCAGCCCGGCCTCTCCACAACAGAGATCTACGCGCCCTTTGACCCCAATTATCTGGCCGATTCCACGCAGATTCTGGATAAGTACTTGAAAGATATAATGATTTCGCCTGACGAGCTGCCCATCACATGCTCACAACATGCTCAAATTGAAGCGCGCCGTAAGGCGAATGAAGAGGCTAAGTCCTTGAAAACAATGGTGGGCGGTACAAGGTTCGAACTTGTGACCCCTACGATGTCAACGTAGTGCTCTACCACTGAGCTAACCGCCCGTTGGGGGCAGTGCGGCCCCGTCAGGAAGCGTGGGTAATGGACAATCGGCGCGCCTGCGTCAAGCGTCTTCAGCGGCGGATGCTGCAGCGCCCGGAAAAGTGGCCTCAGGCGGCCATCACCTTGTCGACTTCCTCGACGATTTCACGCAGGTGGAACGGCTTCGAAAGCACCTTCGCACCGGCCGGTGTCGGCGAGCCGGACGACAGCGCCACGGCGGCAAAGCCCGTGATGAAAACGATCTTCATGGCCGGGTCCAGCTCCGCCCCGCGGCGGGCCAGCTCGATCCCGTCGAGGCCCGGCATCACGATGTCGGTCAGCAGCAAGTCGAAGACTTCGCGCTCCAGCGCGGCCAGCGCCGTCTCGCCATCGGCATAGTCCTGCACCTCATGGCTGGCACGGCGCAGCGCCGCGGCCAGGAAGGCGCGCATGGAATCATCATCTTCAGCCAGCAGGATCTTGGTCACCTGGGGCCCCCTTCATCCGTCCATTAAGCCTAAGCATAAACAGTGTTTCGGGTAAATCAGCGGTGAAGATACGATATCCGGTGCTGTCTTTTTTGCCCGGAAGCTGCTCAGGGCTTGACCTTGTGGCGAACAGGCAAACGATAGATCCGATGCGCCCGGACCCGACCCTTGCCCCTCTTTCCCCTGCGCCCGGCCCTGCCGGCGCGGACGTGTATGAGGCGCCCTATACGCTGACACGGCCAGCCGGGCCGCCCGCACCCTTCCTTTTCGCCTCGCCCCATTCCGGCTCTTTATACCCGGACAGCATGCTGGCGGCGCTGCGCGTGCCAGTGATGGACCTGCGCCGCACCGAGGATGCCTTTGTCGAGGAATTGTTCGCCGCCGCCCCGGCCGCCGGGGCCATTCTGCTGGCGGCGCGCTACGGCCGCTCGGTCGCAGACCTCAACCGCGACCCCCGCGAGCTGGACCCGTCCATGTTCGACGGCCCGCCCCCGCGCACCTGCGGCATGCCCACGCCCCGCGTCGATGCCGGGCTCGGCTGCCTGCCGCGTGTGGCGTCGCGCGGGGTGGAAATTTACCAACGCCGCCTGACCCCGGCGGAGGGCGAGGCGCGCCTTGCCCAGATCCATGACGCCTATCATGCCTGCCTCGGCGACGAGCTGGCCGCCCTGCGCGAAACACATGGCCATGCCGTCCTGATCGACTGTCACTCCATGCCCTCGGTCCAGCCGGGCCGCCGGGCGCTGGCCGACATTGTCCTCGGCGACCGGTTCGGCGCCGCCTGCGACCCGCGCCTCATCTCCCGCGCCGAGCGGACTTTCCGCGAGCTGGGCTTCAGCGTCGCCCGCAACACGCCCTATGCCGGGGGCTACACGACCCGGCGCTATGGCCGCCCGAAGCGCGGCATCCATGCCCTGCAGATCGAGATCAATCGCGGCCTCTACATGGACGAGCAGGCCGTCGAGCGGCTTGACCGGTTTGAGGACATTGCCGGCGCCATGGAGGTCGTGATCTCCAATTTGCTGGATACGGCGCTGATCCTTCCCAAGGTGTAATTTTTCACCCGCGCCTGTTTTTGCGAAAAACGCCCATGCACACCGGTATGGCTGCCCTGCAGGCCGCCGGAAGTCCCTCCCCTGTCAGGAGAGTCACATGGGTCATGCACACGCCGGATTGGCACAGAGGACGGCGGGAACAGGCCAAAGGGCCCTAAGACCCGGTCCGAACGGGGGCAAAATAAGGGAAAAGTCCAATAAAAACAGTAACTCGACCTTTGCGCCAAAAAAAAGGGCCGCGCTAGGAAGCGCGGCCGTGAAGTCAAAGGGAGGAAACGCCAGAGGCGTCTGCACCGGAGTGCAGGACCAGATTTATGCTGCGATGCACAATCGAGCAAGGGACAGGCTGACGCAGGTATGAAATTTCATAAAACTGCCTCGCTTTTAGGCAGCTTTGCCTCGCGGCACGCCGTTTGCGTAACAGTTTGGCGTGAAACCTGAAACGGGACGGCACCTGTCCCAAGCTGAGAATGCCCGGAGTAATACACATGGCTGATGAAACAGACCTGCATGTAGGCAAGCGCCTGCGCCGCCGCCGCCGTCTGTTGGGCATGACCCAGCAGGACCTCGCGACCCAGGTGGGCGTGCGGTTCCAGCAGATCCAGAAATATGAGTGCGGCGCCAACCGCATCACCGCCTCCCGCCTCTATGAGCTGGCCAAGGCGATGAACGTGTCGGTCCAGTACTTCTTCGACGGCATGCCTGCCGCCGGGGCCCCGGATGCCGCCAATGATGCCGAACGCCTCGAAAGCGACATTCTCAGCCAGAAGGAAACGCTGGAACTGGTGCGCGCCTATTACCGGCTCGACGAGCGTCCGCGCCGCCGCCTGCTGGAACTCGCCAAGGCCCTGGAAGGCGACACGGCTGGCCACGGCGCCGCCTGAGAAGGCTTAACTTTTCCATGCTTGACCAGCCGGGCCGCTTGAGGCCTAGCTGGCCGCATGATCCCCGATTTCAATCTCGACGACGATCTCGCTTTGGCGAATCGCCTTGCCGATGCGGCCTGGTCAGCGATCCGGCCGCATTTTCGTGCGTTGAGCAGCGTCGACAACAAGGCCGCCGCCAGCGGCAGCTATGATCCCGTCACCGAAGCCGACCGCGCCGCCGAACGGGCGATGCGCGAAATTCTCACGGCCGAACGCCCGCATCAGGGCATTACCGGGGAAGAATATGGCGAGACGTCTTCCGCCTCCGGCTGGCGCTGGGTGCTGGACCCGGTGGACGGCACACGCGCCTTCGTCGCCGGCCTGCCGGTCTGGACGACGCTGATTTCCCTTGTCGACCCGCTCGGCTTCCCGGTGATCGGCGTGATCGACCAGCCGGTGCTGGGCGAGCGCTATATCGGCTGGCCCGGCACCACCGTTCTGCAGACGCCGTCCGGCCGCACGCCCCTCAAAGTGTCGGAGATCCCCTCGCTCGGCGAAGCGGTGATCAGCACGACCGACCCTTTCATCCTGACCGATGCGGAACAGGCGGCATGGGCCAGCCTGCGCGAAGGCACCCGCCTCGCCCGCTATGGCCTCGACGCCTATGCCTATGCCCGCCTGGCCGGGGGCACGGTGCACCTTGTGGCAGAGACTGGCCTGCAGCCCTGGGACGTCGCCGCCCTCATCCCGGTCGTGCTCGGCGCGGGCGGGCATGTGACGGACTGGACCGGCGCCCCGGCCAGCCTCGGCGGCCAGATCCTCTGCACCGCCAGCGACGCCGTCATGGAACAGGCCCTCGCCCTCCTCGCCCCCGCCGCGGAGTAAACTGCCCGCGCAAGTCCGGCCTGGTCGGTTATAGTCCGGTATAGTCATGACTGGTCATGCATGGTCATGGCGTAGCCGTCTGTGGTCATGCGGTGATCATGCTTGGAACCGCTCAGCACGCGCCCCCTCCGACCGCTTCGCGGCCACCTCCCCCGCAAGCGGTGGAGGATGAGTCCGGTACGTGCGGCAAGCAATCCTCCCCTGCGAAGCGGGGGAGGTGGCAGGCGGCGAAGCCGGCTGACGGAGGGGGCTTATCCACCCCCTGACGCGCCCCATCCTGCCGCAATCATTACCCCAGAAACAAATCCATCCGACACCTCCGTGCCCGGATGTATAGTGCGGCACATGTCGCTCCTGCATCCACCCCAAGGCTTTCCGCCGCATCTCGCCATGATCTGGCCCCTCATCTGGGTCCAGGTGCTGCTGCTTCGCGCAGCAGTGCGGGCCGCCTATGGGAGAGGCGTGCAGTATCATTGGAGCGTCTCGCCCAACGGACGCGTGTTCCTCACGTCCATCGACTGGGTGCCGGGACAGAAGAAGGAACGAACATTCCCAAAACCCGCAAACGATCGCCTCGCCGCTGCATGCGACGGGCGCGCGTTTGCGCCTGAATATCTCCGCATGAGTCCCCTCTCCCTCGGGAGAGGGGTTGGGGTGAGGGGTAACAGAGCTGCCGCGTGCACTGCACTTGCCGAAACTTCGTTCCCCCTCATCCCCAACCCCTTCTCCCCCAGGAGAAGGGGCTTGCGCCTCCCCCTGCCGGACTCGTAACCCCGAACCTGCCCCCCGAAAACCAGCCTCCCCCCACCAAGCGCCTTCACGGGCGCCGCATGTGCTGGGGGCTGCCCCGGCGCAACCTCTGGACAAGGCCCGCGCTCCGCCCGACAGTCCGGGCATGATTACAGGACCCACTTCACACTCGTTCATGTCGCAGCGCCTGCGGCTCCATTATGTCGACTGGGGCAATGAAGACGCCCCCACGCTGATCCTGCTGCATGGCGGGCGCGACCATTGCCGCAACTGGGACTGGGTGGCCCAGGAACTGCGCGATGACTGGCACATCATTGCGCCGGATCTGCGCGGCCATGGCGACAGCGCCTGGTCGTCTGATGGCGAATACAGCCCCCGCGCCAATGTCTATGACCTGGCCCAGCTGATCCACCAGCTGAATGTCGGCCCGGTCCACATCGTCGCCCATTCCTATGGCGGCAATATTTCGCTGCGCTATGCCGGGATTTATCCGGAGATGGTCAACAAGCTGGTCGCGATCGAAGGGCTGGGCCCATCACCGAAAGTGCTGGCTGAACGCTTTGCCGAGGCGCCCGAACAGCGCATGCGCGACTGGATCGACGGCAAGCGCGCCGCCGCTGGCCGGGTGCCGCGCAAATACCCCTCGCTGGAAGATGCCTATCAGCGCATGAAGGAAGAGAATGCCTACCTTTCCGATGCGCAGGCCCGACACCTGACCATTCACGGCATCAGCCAGAATGAGGATGGCACTTACTCCTGGAAATTCGACAATTATTTCCGCGTCATGACGCCCTACGACATGCCACAGGAAGACCTGGAAAAGCTCTGGAACAACATCACCTGCCCGACCTTTCTGGCCTATGGCGAGAAAAGCTGGGCCTCGAACCCGGCGGAGGATGGCCGCGTGAAGCATTTCCGGAATGCGACCGTGAAGCTCTACAAGGATGCCGGCCACTGGCTGCACCATGACAAGCTGGACGAGTTCGTCGCGGACCTGAAAGCCTTCCTCTAGCGGCCGTCACTTCAGGCTGACCATGGGGAACGACTGGTGTGCGCGCCTGTCCCGGCTAGACTGGCGCAAAACATAATAGGAGGAACCCATGGCAGATCCGCTTTTCAGTTTTGAAGGTAAGGTCGTCCTCGTCACCGGCGGCAGCCGCGGGCTCGGCTACCAGATGGTGAAGGCCTTCGCGACACGCGGCGCCGATGTGATCATCGCCAGCCGCAAGATCGAAGCCTGTGAGGAAGTCGCCGAAGAAGTCCGCGCCATGGGCCGCCGCGCCCTCGCCGTCGCCGCTCATTGCGGCAAGTGGGACGACATCGACCGCCTGATCGACATTGCCTATGAGGAATTCGGCCGCGTCGACATCCTGGTCAACAATGCCGGCATGGGCCCGATGGTGCGCAGCCATGAAGTTCCGGAAAACCTGTTCGACAGTGTCGTGAACCTGAACTTCAAAGGCCCATACCGCCTCGCCGCCGTCATCGGCGACCGGATGAAGAAGGATGGTGGCGGCTCCATCATCAACATCTCGTCCATCGCCTCGCTGGTGCCGATGCCGCGCGTCGTTTCCTATGCCGGGGCCAAGGCCGCGCTGAACGCCATGACCACCAGCTTCGCCCGGGAATACGGCCCGGAAGTGCGCGTGAACTGCATCGCCGCCGGTCCCTTCCTGACGGACATTTCCAAGGCCTGGACCGAGGAAGCGCGCGAAACCTCCGACAACGCCCTCGGCCGCCCTGGCCGCCCGGAGGAGATCGTCACCGCCGCGCTTTATCTCGCCTCCGACCATTCCAGCTTTACAACCGGGTCGATCATCCGGGTCGATGGAGGCGCATGATGTCATCCGAATACCTGCTTGAGCCGGACCTGAAGGATTTCTTCCTGTCCATGCCGCCGCTGACCTTCACGGCAGAGGCGCTGCCCGCCATCCGCGCGGCGCGCGAAAAGATGGCGATGGAGCAGATGCCGCCGCTGCCGCCGGAAGTTTCCATCGTGCAGGAATACGCCCCGGGCCGCGATGGCGCGCCGGATGTGCGGATGAAGATCTACCGCACGCCATCTGACCGCAAGGACCGGCCCGCGATCCTGCACCTGCATGGCGGCGGCTATGTGCTGGGCAGCCCGGACAGCATGGCCCCGCAATGCTGCGCCTGGGCCAAAGGCATGGACGCCGTTGTCGTCGCCCCGGCCTATCGCCTTGCGCCGGAAACGGCGTATCCGGGCAATGTGGAAGATGCCTACGCCGCACTCGCCTGGCTCTACAAAAACGCCGGTCAGCTGGGTGTGGACACATCGAAGATCGCCGTGGCGGGCGAAAGCGCGGGCGGCGGGCTGGCCGCAGCGCTGGCCCTCCTCGTCCGTGACCGGAAGGAGTTCAGCTTCTGCTTCCAGTACCTGATCTTCCCGATGCTGGACGACCGCACCACGATCCGCGCAGACCTTTCGCCCATGTTCGGCGAGTATGTCTGGGACCGCGACAAGAACCGCTTCGGCTGGGCCGCGCTGCTGGGCCAGGCGCCCGGCGGGCACGATGTCTCGCCCTATGCCGCCGCCGCGCGCGCTGATGATCTTTCGGGCCTGCCGCCGACTTTCATCTCAACCGGCGCAATGGACCTCTTCACGGAAGAAGACCTCGACTATGCCCGCCGCCTGATGGCCGCCGGTGTGCCGGTGGAGCTGCACGTCTATCCCGGCGCGCCGCATGGCTTCATGTGGGTGCCGAATGCGCGCGTGACAAAGCAATATGCCCGCGATGCGTGGGAGGCGCTGGCCCGGGGGATCGGCGCGGCCTAGGCGCGCAAGCGCGCTTTCGCCTCGTCCGCCGTGATCTCGAAGACCAGGCTGGGCGCCGCATCCGGCACATCTTCCATCGTCTCGGTCTGGTGCATGTTCAGGCGCTCTAGCACCCGGATGGAAGGCAGATTGCCCGGCCGGACAAAGGCATGCACGGCCTCAAGGCCAAGCTGGTCGAAGGCCACATGAAGCGCCGCCTCGCCCAGCTGCGTCGCATAGCCCTTGCCCCACGCCTCCGGTGCGAACCGGAAGCCCAGATTGATCCGTTCCTTGCCATTGATGATGCGATGGGACAGGCCGCCGAAACCGATCACATCTTCCGGCTCATCCCCGGTCGACACCGCCCAATTGCCGAAACCGTATTTCCACCAGTGATCCTTCCAGGCCTGCAGCATCCTGCGGCTGTCCTTCGGACTCGCCAGCGGCCCGGCCGGATTGTGCTTGTTTGCGCGCAGATCGCCGTAGATTTCAAAATGGCGATCAAGGTCTCCCATCCCCGGCTCCCTCAGGACAAGGGAACCGTACTTTTCCAGCTCGGTCATAGGATTGTCTCCTCGTCCCCCCACAGGACAGGCGCAATCCTGCGGCGCCAGCCGGGACGAGTCAATTTCAACTTACAGGTATTATGACGCGCGGCGGCCTCAATCGTCCTTCAGGCCGAGTTCCGCCAGCACCTCATCCGTATGCTCGCCAATCGAAGGCGCCGGGGTGATTTCGCGCCGCGGCTGGCCGACGAACTGCACCGGCGGCTGGGTTTCCCAATAGCCGCCTTCCGTCGGGTGTTCGCGATGCTGGAAGAAATTCACAGCCTTGAGGTGAGGGTCTTTCTGCAGATCCGGGAAATCATTCGCCGGACCGGCGGGAATATCCGCTTCCGCCAGCACATTAAGCCAGTGTTCCGTCGTCTGAGAGAGGAAGTAGTGCTGAACCCGCTCCATCATGTAATCCATGTTGTAGTAGCGGCCACGCCGGTCTGCGAGGCGCTCGTCCTTCAGTTCCTCCGGCGCGGATAGCACCTCCTCGAACAGCTTCACCCAGCGCGCATCCACATAGGGTGCAATGACGATCCAGCCATCCTTTGTCTGCAAGGGCTGGCGGCAAGGGTCGACCTGGCGCTGGTAACAGAACGGACCGACAGGCGGATCGAACACGGCCTCGTAGAAATGCTCCTCAAGCAGGAAGTGCGTGATGCATTCGAACATCGGCACTTCCACATGCACCGCTTCGCCAGTCCGGTCGCGCTGGCGCAGCGCCGCAAGCGTCGCATAGACAGCATGCAGGCCAGAGACCTTGTCCGCGAAAGCCGTCGGGATGAAGCGCGGCCGCGGATTGCCATCCACCTTCGGCAGCAGGCTCGTCGCCGCAGACAGGCCCTGGATCAGGTCATCATAAGCCGGCCGCCCGGCATAAGGACCTTCGGAACCGAAGCCGAGGCAATGGACATAGACAATATCCGGCCTGATCGCCTTGACCTCCTCAAAGGTCAGGCCCAGCCGCGCCACGGCATCGGGCCGGATATTGTGGATGAACACATCGCTGCGTTCGATCAGACGGCGGATGGCTTCCTTGCCGATATCGGATTTCATGTCCCACACAACCGAGCGTTTGCCGCGGTTGATCGTCATGTGACACGGGCCCATGTTCTTGTTGTTCGCAGGCTTTCCGACATTGCGGAAATCGTCGCCGGTGGCAGGCTCGACCTTCACCACTTCGGCGCCCATGTCCGCCAGGGTCTGGGTGCAGTACGGCCCGAAGATCACCGTGGTCATATCGGCTATTCGGATATCGGACAGCACGCTTGTTCCTGGCATTCGGCCTCTCCCTTTTCTTTATCAATTGATTGAATGGGACAGGCCCGGCGGCCTTGGCAAGACCTGCCGCATGGGTATTGCGCAAGGGAAAGACAGGTCAGGTCAGCAGGCCGACCGGCACGTCCAGCGCGTCCGACAGGCGCTTGGCGGTTTTCAGCCCATAGGGCATGCCACGCTCGATCGCCGAAATATGGTTGGCGCGGATGCCGCTACGCTCGCCCAATTCCTTCTGGGTCATGAGACGGTACTGGCGCACGGCACGGACCGGGTTTTCGCCCTTGTCGATCTGTTCCAGCACATCGGCGGGCACGTTCGCCGGGTCCGACGCACTGACTTCCCGTGCGAGCCGGTCGAGCGTCTTTTCAAGCGACGCAACCTTGGCCTCAAGGTCCAGGACCTTGATCTCAAGAGAGTAAACGAGCTGAGGATCGCCAGACATACGAAACGCCCCCGTATCTTCGGGCCCTCCATATGTCTGTTCGTGAACGGTTTCTTGTCTATGCCGTCAATCTTATGTGACAGCTTCAACGAGACACTCAGGCCGCGTGCGTTTTGCGCGTCGGCATGGCGGCCTGCAGGCGGCTGGCCATCCAGTCCAGCGTCCGGTTCACCCGCTCCACGGCATTACGCTCTTCGCTGAGCACGCTTTGCTCGCCGCGCGGCAGGTAGAAGTAGGGATTGGCTTCCCACAGGATCACGCTGCCATCCGGGCGGATGCTGTAATCCACCGCCGCAAAGTCCAGCCCCAGGGCGCGGACGCCCTGCACCAGTGTTTTCGCATAGAGCGGGTCTGTCTCGAAGTAAGCCTTGTCTTCGCGGATCATGTCGTTGAACAGCTTGCGGTGATAGCCAAGCGCATGGCCCTTGCGGCGGCGCGACCGCGCCTCACGCGTAAACAGGCTGTTCGACAGGCCGACAACGATATCCGGCGAAAAGAACAGATGGCTGGGCATGACCGCATCGCCGAACACAAAGGCGCGGGCCTTGTGGTGGTACCGGCTGTATAGGCTGGAACGTTTCGCACCCGCGGCGCGGTACTCTGCCCGGATATCGTAAAGCTGAATCACAGCGGCAGGAAAGGCACAGCTGCGCGCTGCGAGCCGGGCCTCTTTCTCATTCCGCACGATCACGACATCGCGCTGGGCGTGTTCCACGTCCGAGCGGATGATGCAGGTGCCGCCCAGCTCCTTGCAGACCTGAATCAGACTGGCTGGCTTGTTGACCACCCGGGCACGGGCCGACGGCACATCCTGTTGGTGCCAGATCGCTGACTGGCGGGTCTTGGCAGTGTTGCTTAGCGCTTCCGGGCTGTTGATGATGGAAATGTTCGCGGCGCGGGCTGCCTGGGCGATCGCCATCGCATCGGTGAAGCAGTCCGGGTATTTTTCTTTCAGCGGATCGCCCAGCCAGAACATGACAAGGCCGACGCCGGTAAGGTCCGGCATGTCCGATCCGGTCTGGTGAACACGGATACGCTTGGCAAGGCTCGGGTCCGTCTCGCGGAGGCGCTCCATGAACACGGCACCGGTGGGCACATCGCGGCCGCGGCCTGGTCCATGCACCACAATGAGAATGTCGCCCTGACTGCCCATGGATCTGCTGCGCTTTCCTGTCCCAATACGTACCGGAACCCATTTCCGGACGCTGTATGCCTCAGACCGTCGCAACATTCTTGCCAAATTGGCAGCGACCGAAAAATTTCGTAAATCGCTGTATTTATTACAGATAATGGAAATTTCGCATTCACCGGAAAGGCTGTCTTAACCGACCTTAACCGAATCGCGCGCATCCTTGGGACATCACCATCGCGAGGAGGCTGAAATGGCCATCAAATGGGTTCGGCGGCGCGCGCATGTCCGGCGCCTGGCATCCGGTGACAGTGTTCAGGTTGCCCCAAGCTGGGTCCCCGTAGAGGACAAGGGCGGAGACGCCAAAGGCACCTCTTTCCACTCGGCCTGCCCTGTGTGTGATGCACCGATCCTCAGCCTTCGCATGCCGAATGGCGGCTGGGTGCATTTCGAGCGAGGCATCGGCCTCTCCCGGCTCAAGCATCCTTGCTTCTATATCGGTGAAGACATCGCCAATGCCCGCGATGAAGCGACGGGCGACCTATTCGGCGAAGCCTGAGACCACCCGGTAAAAGGAAATCGCGCAGGCGGCTGGCGCCTGCGCGATCCCGGCTGCCCTCCCAGGGGGGGCGAAAGGGCAGCGATCAGATCAGGATTTCACTTCCGTCAGGCGGAGATACGGGCGGAGCGTTTCCCACCCTTGCGGGAAGAGCGTCTTGGCCTCTTCGTCCTTGATCGACGGCGGAATGATCACCTTCTTGCCCGGTACCCAGTCTGCCGGCGTTGCCACCTTGTTGGCATCGCCCGTCTGGAGGGCGTCGATCACACGCAGGATCTCATCGAAGTTCCGGCCAACGCTCATCGGATAGGTCATCGTCAGGCGGATCTTCTTGTTCGGGTCGATAATGAAGACCGAACGCACAGCCTGTGTATTGCTCTGCTCCGGGTGGATCATGTCGTACATCTGGGCGATCTTGAGATCCTTGTCGGCAACGATCGGGAATTCGAGCGTTGTGTGCTGGGTCTCGTTGACGTCATGGATCCATTTGACGTGCTCTTCCACCGTGTCGGTCGACAGGCCGAGCGGCTTCACGTTACGGGCCGCAAACTTGTCCGCCAGCTGAGCAGTCCGCCCCATCTCCGTGGTGCAAACCGGCGTGAAGTCGGCCGGGTGCGAGAAGAAGAAGACCCAGCTATCGCCAGCCCAATCATGCAGGGAAATCTCTCCCTTCTGAGTGGCAACGGTGAAATCGGGGGCAGTGTCTCCAATACGTAATGACATGTAATCAGGTCCTTCATTTAGGTTGAATGTTCCGGGTTCTTGTTTGGCCAGGCATTTCTCCGGGCCGCGATCTGGAGTTAATGTGTTACTTTGTATAACACTTTTCAAACTTATTATTCCGATGCCTGCCATAGATCTTTTTTATAGGATAACCTCAATGCAGGCATTTTGAGAAGCGCCAAAATATTAAAAACAATACGGAAATACAAATCCTAACATGACAGCGCACACAATCTGCACCCCCCTCGTGGAGTTACGGATTGACAGCCCACGCATATATACAGAGAATTAGTGTCAATAATTTTGACACTTTTAATTGTCATCAACAACAGCTTCGGGGGAAGCAGAACGGTCTGGAGGAATCAGGCAACGTGCGACTGACGGCTTACACGAATTATGCTCTCCGGACGCTGATGTACTGCGCGCTGCACCCGAACAGGCTGGTGCGTATTCAGGACATTGCGGATGCCCATGGCATTTCAAAAGCCCACCTCCTGAAAGCTGCACGCCAGCTCGGCCAACTCGGCTATCTTGAAAACGTTCGCGGCCGCACAGGCGGCGTCCGGCTTGGGCGCCCACCGGAACGTATCATCATCGGCGAAGTCGTTCGTCAGACGGAGGGCGACCTTGAGGTCGTCGAGTGCTTCAATCCCTCCACGAACACCTGCCCGCTGATCGGCGTTTGCAAGATCAGCACAGTCTTTCGCGCCGGGCTGCGGGCATTCTTTGCCGAACTCGACAAGGTCACCTTGGCCGACATGGTCTCCAATGGGCCTGTTCTTCTGGAACGCCTGGAACGGAACCGCGAAGTACAGGGTATCGGCTGCTAATTCGCAGCCGCCGCCGTATCTTCCTTCACTTCAACCGCCTTGAAACTGCCGTGACAGGCAACGCATTTTGACATTGCGCTGCTGACGGCAAGCTGGATATCCGCCAGATCCGCCGTGCCGGACATATCGGCGATTGCGCTGAAATCGTCGCGCAGGGATCGGCCAAGCACGCGAAATCCTTCCGGACTTTTCATTTGCACGGCCATCCCCTGACCATTGCCCAGGCGCAGGGCCGCTGCTGCATCATGGATCGTCTCGCGATCTTCATCCGCTATGGCTGCACTGATTGTCTGCAGGCCCTGAAGGAAGTCCAGCATTTCGCCGCTGATATGGGCCCGGTCGTCAGCTGTATAATAGAGCGCGATCCGGCCATCGGCCGTGCGCTCGGGCCGCGCCGTCTCCGCAGCAAGCTCTGTCAGGTCGTCCTGTGTCGACAGAAACCGCATCAGGCCGACGCCCATGATCAGGCCGAAAAAGATCCAGCCAAAAACTGCAAGACCCTTCTTCATTGTCGCCTCACCTCAATCCGCCCTGACGTCCGAAACCGCCGCCCGGGCCTCTGCCCGGCTGACCGCCCCGCGCAACACAGCGCTGGAA